>NZ_JAVKPT010000002.1:0-538455 GCF_040981045.1 Kocuria sp. CPCC 205260 | reverse complement strand
CTTGAACTGGTATCAGCAGACAATTTGGCACACTATCGAGTTCTCAAACAACAGACGATCAACCAGCCCGTTTCACCAGGCCCGCGAAGATCAGTTCCTTCAGCCGCCGCAGCTCACGAGACCCGAACTTCGTTCATCTCTCGTTCACCGTTGTGCGGCCAGATCATCGTACTCGCTTCACCCGCTCTTCACAACCCGGCTCCTTCGATCCGATCCCCCCACGCCCATGCAGTGCAGGGCGAAGCGATCTGCTCGATCGAGCCGTTCAATGGTTGTGTCGACGCAGGATCATCCGGATCGGTGATCCTGCCGCTGCGCCGCACCGGTTCGAACCGGCGGGCCGCTCGCGGCGACAGAGAAGAACATTACACACCGCTGAGCACGCCCGCAAACCAGTGAGGCCCGCAGTGACGGGCCTCACCTGGGCCGAGTCCCGGTCTTCGTCGCGCAGCCGGCCGGTTCGCCCGCACCTGCACCGGGCCACGCGGCTGCGCGCTGCCCTCTCGGCTTCTCCACCGCGATGGACGCCAGCCGGCCCTTGGTCGTCTATACGATGGATCCCGTGAAGGACCTGCTGCCCCTGGAGACGGACCGCCTCTTCTTCCGCCGCTTCAGCGAGTCGGATCTGGAGGCCATGCACGCTTACCAGTCACGTGAGGACTACGCGCAGCACGCCTGGCGCGGACCTCGCTCGTGGGAGCACTCGGAGCGGGTCATCGCCGAGCATCGCGGGCCGAGGGCCTTCCTCCACGACGGGGACACCATCCGCTATGCCTTCAGCGCGCACGACGACCCGGAGGGGCTCTACGGGGAGATCGTGCTGACGCTCGTGGACGCCGAGTCGCGCCAGATCGAGATGGGCTGGGTGGTCAGCCCCGATCATGCAGGCAGAGGCTATGCAGGCGAGGCTGCGATCGCCGCGATCGACGCCTGCTTCGAGCGATTGGACGCCCACCGCGTGTTCGCGCGCCTGGATGCGCTGAACCACAGCTCCATCAAGGTCTGCGAGCGCATCGGCATGCGCAGGGAGGCGGAGCTGCGCGAATCGCACCTGCAGCTGGGCGAATGGCGCACGGAGCTCATCTACGCCGCACTGCGCTCCGACCGGATCAGCGCGGACTGACCTGCCGGTTCGCGCGGCCGTCGCGGAGGAACTCCACCTGCGGCCAACCTCCTGCCCCGACATGGGCCCGTCCCGTGGATCGGGCTGTTCTACGCCCTCGGGCGCAGCCGCTGTCGGACGTCGCCGCTCGGGTCCCCGGTCCGTCAACGCGCTGTGCGTCGGGATTCCATCTCCAGCAGCTCCTGCTTGCGCTCGATGCCGCCGGCATAGCCGGTCAGCACCCCTGTAGAGCTGAGCACCCGGTGGCACGGCACGATCACCGACCACGGATTCCGGCCCACCCCCTGTCCCACCGCCTGGGCCATCCCGGGATTGCCGAGCTGCTGCGCCAGCGCGCCGTAGGTGGTGGTGGTCCCGAACGGGATCTCCTGCACCGCCTTCCACACCCGCGGGCGCAGGGGCTGCGGGCGGTCGTCGAGGGCCAGCGGCAGATCGAACCCGCGTCGCCGACCGGCGTACCAGTCTTCGAGCTGCTCCTGCGCCTCGCTCAGCAGGGCATGATCACCCTCCATGCCGAGGGTCTCGTCGTCCGGGAAGTGCTTCTGGTCCTCGAACCAGCATCCCGTGATCGCAGGCCGGCCGTCGTGCGGGCCGACAGCCACGACCATGCGCCCGAGCGGCGTCTCCACCCAGCGGTGCATGCGCGCCACGGGCTCCGGCAGCTCCATGCCGCGCGGAGGCGCAGGAGTCGGCTCGGGGATTCGTCGGGCGGCGCGCCCTGAGGTGTCGAAGTCGCTCATGAGCACCATGGTGCGGCCATGTCCCCGCACGCGCAACGGCCGGGCCCTCCGCAGCGGAGGGCCCCGCCCGTCGTCGTGGAATTCCGGCCGCCGCGCACGACGGGTGCCGGAGGATCCGGTCTCAGCTGAGGATCGGGATCTGCATGGGGTACTTGTACGCCAGGCCCTTGTTCGCCTGCATGGCGCCGAGGACAGCGAACACGATCGACAGGATGCCCAGGACGGGAAGCAGGAAGAGGGCCAGGCCGAGGGTGGGAATGGCCAGGATCCAGATCACGACGTTGAGCGCGAACACGATGACGTTGAAGTTGAAGGCGCCCGCGGAGGCATTGCGCACCAGCGGGTCGCGGTCCTTGAAGATGAACCAGATGATCAGCGGTGCTGCGAATCCGATCCAGCCGGCCGAGAACAGGAACAGCACCGGAGCTGCGATGTGGGAGATCAGCGCCCAGGTCCGGGCGTCCGAGGGGCTCAGCGGCTGGCCGCCCTGCTGGAAGGTGGCCTGCCCGTAGTTGCCCTGGGCCGTGTACTGCTGTCCGCCGCCCTGCGGCTGGTCGTAGGCGCCCTGGCCTCCGTAGTCCGGATGCTGGCGCTGCTGCCCGGCTCCGGGGCAGCTGTAGCCCGGCTGCCCGTAGCCCTGCTGCGCGCCGGGGTCCCCGGAGGGCTGGCTGCCCGGCTGGCTCTGATTCGGGCCCCACGACGGCTGCCCGGACTGCTGGCGGTCGCGGCCCTGCCCGAACGAGGGGGCCTCGTGCTGCTGTCCGCCCGGGGCGTTGCGGCCGTCCGATCCGGAGGCCGGGTTCTGGGGATCCTGCGAGCTCATGAAGGCTCCTTCATATGGCGCTTGCATGGGGACCCGCGCGATGGCCGAGCCGAACGCGACGAGGCTGCTGCCCCCAGTGTAGGCAGAGCCCTGCGATCGGCGTCAGGTGACGGCGATCGCAGGGCTCTGCCGGAGCCGGGGAGGCCGCCGCGTCAGCCGCAGTGCCGGATGAGCGCGCCGCCTGTCAGTCGCCGAGCCGGGCGAGCGCAGCGCCCGTCAGGCGACGAAGGCACGCTCCAGGTCCTCGAGGTGGTCGTCGAGGTCCTCGATCCCGACGGAGAGCCGGACCAGATCCACCGGCACCGCCAGCGACGTGCCAGCCACGGATCCGTGCGTCATTTCGGAGGGCCAGCAGATCAGCGATTCGACCCCGCCGAGGGAGACCGAGAGCTTGTACATCTTCGTGGACTCCGCGAAGCGCCGGGCCGCAGCCTCTCCGCCGTGCACGCGGAAGGAGACCATGCCACCGAAGCCGTCCATCTGCCGTGCGGCCAGCTCGTGGCCGGGGTGCTCGGGCAGTCCGGGGTAGAGCACCTGCGCCACCTCTGGGCGCCCGATGAGCCACTCGGCGATCCGGCCTGCGGTCTCCTGATGGCGCTGCATGCGCAGCGACAGGGTCTTCAGCCCGCGCGCGGCCAGGAAGCAGTCCTGGGGCCCGGCGACCGCCCCGCCGGCGAACTGCTGGAAGCCCACGAGCTCGGCCAGCGTTCCTCCGGGCGAGAAGCCGCCCACGGCCTCGACCTCCCAGGCCCGGTCCGAGACGACGACCGCCCCGCCCAGCACGTCCGAGTGCCCGCCGATGTACTTGGTGGTGGAGTGCACGACGACGTCGGCGCCGAACTCCAGCGGACGCTGAAGGTACGGCGAGGCGAAGGTGCTGTCCACGATCAGCAGCGCCCCGGCATCCTGGGCGATCTGGGCGATGCCCGTCAGATCGGCGATGCCCAGCAGCGGATTCGTGGGGGTCTCGACCCAGATCACCCGCGTGCCCGCCTCCACAGCCCCGCGGACCGCATCGAGCGAGGTGACGTCCACCGGCGTGTGCCGGATCTGCCAGGGAGCCAGGACCCTGGTGATGAGCCGGTTGGTGCCCCCGTAGCCGTCGGCGCCCAGGACCACATGGTCTCCGGGGCGCAGCACCGAGCGCAGCAGCGCATCCTCCGCCGCGATCCCGGAGGCGAACGCGAAGGCCTGCTGCCCGCCCTCGAGCGCGCACAGCTGCTCCTCGAAGGCATTGCGGGTGGGATTGGAGCCGCGGGAGTACTCGTGGCCGTCGCGCAGGACGTTGATGCCGTCCTGGACGAAGGTGGAGGTCTGGTAGACCGGCGGGATGACCGCACCGGTCAGTCGGTCCGGCTCCTGGCCGGCGTGGACGGCGCGCGTGGTGAACCCGCTCATGCCTGCACCTCCTGGCGCTGGTCGCGGCGCGCGCCGCTCGGCTCGTCCTCGGAGCGCACCGGGGCGCCGTCCGTCGACGGTCCCGGGGCACCTTCTGCGGCCGGGATCTCAGCGCCGCGCGCGGCCTCGACGCGCAGCAGCTCATCGAGCGAGGACTGCAGATCGGCGATCAGGTCGTCGACCGCCTCCAGCCCGATCGACAGCCGCAGGGTCTGCCAGCTGATCCCGCCGGCCAGTCGCTGCTCCTCCGAGAGACGGCAGTGGGTCATGGCCGCGGGATGGTTGATCAGCGAGCGGACGTCGCCGATGTTGGCCACCAGCTTGAAAAGCCGCAGGGAGTCGACGAATCCGGCCACTGCGGCATCCGAGCACTCCAGCTCGAAGCCGAAGACCGACCCGACGCCCTGGGGGAAGTCGCGCTCGGCGATCTCCCGATCGGCGGAGCCCTCGATCAGGGGGTGGTGCACGCAGCGCACCGCCGGATGCGTGCTCAGGAACTCGGCGATGCGAGCGGCGCTGTCCGAGTGGCGGCGCATGCGCAGGTCCAGCGTCTCGAGGCCCTGGATGATCTGGGAGGCGTTGAACGGCGAGAGCGTCAGACCCAGGTCGTGCACGAACTTGGCCCGGCACAGATGCAGGAACGGCGAGCCGCCGCGCAGCTTCTCGCACAGGCTGATCCCGCCCCAGCGCGCTCGCGGCTCGGTGAACTGCGGCCAGCGAGCGGCCTCGGCCTCCCAGTCGAAGCGACCGGAGTCGATCACGACGCCGGCCAGCGACGTCCCGTGCCCGCCGAAGAACTTGGTGGCCGAATGCACCACGATGTCCGCCCCGTGCTCGAAGGGCCGGTACAGGATCGGCGTGGCCAGGGTCGAGTCGACGATCACCGGGATCCCCCGCTCATGGGCGATGCGGGAGATCGCGTCCAGATCCGCCAGCGTGGCCAGCGGGTTGCCGATGGACTCGAGGAAGAAGCCCCGAGTGTCCTCCGTGATCGCCTCCGACCAGGCCGAGGGGTCAGCGGGATCGACGTAGGTGACGGTCGCGCCGAGATCGGCCAGCGTGTCACCGAGCAGGTCGACGGTGCCGCCGTAGATCTTCTCCGAGACCACCAGGTGCTTGCCGGGGCCCGTGCTGATCAGCGCGAGCAGGGCCGCGGCGACGGCGGACTGGCCCGAGCCCATGGCCACGGCTCCCACTCCGCCCTCGAGATCGGCGACCTTCTGCTCCAGGACGGCGACCGTGGGGTTGCCCGTGCGGGAGTAGGTGAAGCCCGGGGTGGTCTGGGCGAACATGGCGGCGGCAGCCGCGTGGTCCGGGAATTCGAAGGCCGAGGACTGGTAGATCGGCACCGGCAGCGTGGCCTGGGCGGGGGCGGCAGGGGCGCCCGGATCGGATCCTGTCCGGCCGGCGTGGATCTGGCGTGTGGCCAGCGAGGTCGAGCTCTTGAGCTCGTCGCAGGGCGAGGACGTCATGAGAGGTGTCTTCCGTGACGGGGTGCTCTTGACCTGCACGTCCCGCCGGAGCTTGTTCGTGCGCTGCGTCAGGTGCAGGCCGCTTCGTCATCCGAACCACCCTTGAACATGGGGTTGGTGCACAGCCAAGTCGGAGCTTGGCAGCTGTGTCTCGTGAAGCCGGTCCCATACTAGCACCCCACCGATCGAGCCGTCAGGACCTCCGTGCGGGCGGGACCAGCAGCAGGACCGCCGCGACCATGGCCGCCGCGCCGCCGAGGGCCAGCGGGATGCCGAGCAGGAAGCGGACCTCCAGCACGGCTGCGGAGAAGACGAGGACGGCCGCTGCGAGGATGCGGACCCACGCCCGTCCGTCCGGCGATGAGGAGCGATCGGGACTCGAAGCTCGCAGCGGCGCGGATCCGTCGGCTCGGGGCGCGCTCGAGGGCCGCTCACCCGAGGGCGATCCTCCGGCTGCGGGCCCCTCCGGTTCGGGCTCGCGGGCGACGATCCGCCCCGCCACGGCCTCCAGGACGCCCAGCGGACGCACGACCAGCAGGACCATCGCCCAGCACAGCAGCCCGATCGGCAGGCGCCACAGCCACCACTGCGCCGAGCCGGGCACCGGATCCGGGCCGCCGAGCAGCCACCACACCGCCATCACGGCCACGATCACCGGCAGGTGCCACAGGTACAGGGTCGTGGCCCGCGAGCCGACGACCCAGGCGACGGCCTGCGCGGGACGCCATCGCATGAGCCGCTCGAGAGCCGGCGAGCACAGCTGCAGGACGCAGGCCTGAGCCGCGCCGAGGGCGATCATGCACAGCGTGGGCGGGTTCAGGGCCGACAGTCCGTCCGCACCCCACCAGGGCAGGCTCGTCAGGCAGAGCATCACCAGGACCGACAGGGCCGTGATCCCGAGCAGTCTTCCTGCCGAGGCACGAGCGAAGGATCCGTCGTGGCGGAAGAAGCCGATCTGATGGATCGCCAGCCAGACCGGCGCGAAGCCGAGCAGGCCCCACCACGGCTGCTCCGCGGCGATGCGCAGCACCTCGATCGCAGCGCTGAGCCCCACCAGCGCAGCCAGGGTGAGGACGGGCCGGCGATCGTGCAGCCCGTGCAGCAGCGGCACACCGACCAGGCACGCGGTGTAGGCGCCCACGAACCACAGGTGCATCCCGAGCCCCTGAAGCGCCATCGAGGCCCAGTCGGCGGGCATCCCCACGAGCGCCGCGAGGGCGCCGGCCAGCGCCAGGGCGACCCACACAGCGCTCGCCGGCACGACCAGGCGCAGCAGCCGGGCGCGCACCCAGGCCGGCCCGCGGACGCCCTCCGCCGACTGGCGCGACCACGAGATCGCCGAGGCGCACCCTCCCACCACGAAGAACAGCGGCATGACCTGCACGAGCCATGACACCGGGGCGTACCAGGAGGCCTCCGTGGGTGCCATGACGCTGCGCAGCGCGCCCGTGCTCGGATCCGTCGTGAGCGTGACCAGCAGGATGTGGAGCACGACCATGGCGATCAGGCAGGCGACCCGAGCAGCATCCAGCGCGAGATCGCGCTGCGCAGGGATGGTCTGCGCAGCGCGCCGGCCGCGGGAGGTGCTCAGCTTCGTCACGTCTCCGATCGTCACACGGCGGCGGCATCGCAGGTGGCGCGGCGGGTGCCCGGGAGCGCAGCAGCGCGATTGTGACGTCAGAGCGTCTTCTTCCGCAGGTCAGGGGCATCGGATCGCCCCGAGGCCTTCTGCAGGAAGGCCTCCGCTGTTACGGTTACCCAAGAGTCATTTAGATATGGCGGATCGGGCATGAATCCGCCTGGATCCGCGCTGTGGCAGGGCTGAGAGACAGCTCCGCTTCCCCCGGTGGGTCTGTACGCGGCACAGCGGATCGCCTAATCTGGACTCGGGTCGCACCACGATGACGTCGGAGACCCTTCCCCCGCAATTCCGACGATCAGCGCAGGAGCAGCAGTGACTGTCACGAGCACCAGACTGGGCCGGCTGGGGTCTCCCCAGCACCACAAGACGCCCCGCTCCCCCATGTGCCATGAGTGCACCACCGATCTCTACCTCAAGTTCCGGGTCTTCCTGCCCTCCACCCGCAAGCGCAGCCGCGTCCCGGGGCTGCGCCGGATCATGGGCCGCGTGCTGCGCTGCGCGGTCCGCTCCGGCGGACGCGTCGAGTACTTCTGCCAGAAGTGCGGCACGCAGCAGCGCCACCTCATCCCGGAGGGCTGGGAGCCCACCTCCAAGGGCCTGACCCCGTGCGACGTCCAGGACCTGGCCTCGGTGTTCATCGCCCCAGGCGAGTCCCTGCCCACGGAAGAGGTCCGCCAGCAGCTCCTGGGCCCGGAGCCCGCACCGGCCGCCCGAGCGGAGAAGACCCTGAGCCTCCGAGAGAGCCGGCTCCCGGCCTGATCCGGCCCGCGCCGGAGCCGTCGCTCTGCGCACCCGTCGGAGGCAGATGACACAATCAGGAGGTCCCCTCCCGCGGGCGGCTCGAGCGCACCAGCCCTCGCATGCCGCTCGTTCACCGTCGGTTCATTCCGGGGTTGCAGGGTGGACGACGACCTTCTACAGCACCAGCCCGCTCGGCTCGGCGTCGTGATCCTTCCGATCCCCGCGCCGAGAGGCGCACGGAAACGGAGATGACGTGAAGATTGCGATCCTCGGCGGCGACGGATTCTGCGGCTGGCCTGCCGCCCTGCACCTCTCGGAGAGAGGTCACGACGTCATCACCGTGGACAACATGTCGCGCCGTCGGATCGACGACGAGCTCGGCGCGCAGTCGCTGACCCCGATCCGCCCGCTCGTCGAGCGCCTGCGCGCCTGGACCGAGGTCTCCGGCAAGGTCATCGAGCACCGCCACCTCGATGTCGCCGAGGACTACGAGGGCCTGCTGCAGCTGATCAGCGAGGACCAGCCGGACGCCGTCGTGCACTTCGCCGAGCAGCGCGCGGCGCCGTACTCCATGAAGAGCTCGCGCACCAAGCGCTACACCGTGGACAACAACGTGTCGGCCACGCACAACCTGCTCGCGGCGATCGTCGAGTCCGAGCGCGACGTCCACGTGGTCCACCTGGGCACCATGGGCGTCTACGGCTACGGCACCGCCGGGATGAAGATCCCCGAGGGCTACCTGGATGTAGAGATCCCGCACGAGGAGCAGGAGCCGATCCAGCAGCAGATCCTGTACCCGACCAACCCGGGCTCGATCTACCACATGACCAAGTCGCTGGATCAGCTGCTCTTCGCGTTCTACGCCAAGAACGACCAGCTGCGGATCACCGACCTGCACCAGGGCATCATCTGGGGCACCACGACCGCCGAGACCCAGCGCGACGAGCGGCTGATCAACCGCTTCGACTACGACGGCGACTACGGCACGGTGCTCAACCGCTTCCTCATGCAGGCGGCGGTGGGCTACCCGCTGACGGTCCACGGCACCGGCGGGCAGACCCGCGCGTTCATCCACGTCCAGGACATGGTGCGCTGCGTCGAGCTGGCCCTCGAGAACTCCCCGGCCCCCGGCGAGCGCGTCAAGATCCTCAACCAGATGACCGAGACGCACCGCGTCCGCGACCTGGCCGAGCTGATCGCCCGCATCTCCGGGGCCGCCGTGGAGATGGTGCCGAACCCGCGCCAGGAGTCGGCGGAGAACGAGCTGCACGTCACCAACGACACCTTCCTGGAACTCGGCCTGCAGCCGACCACCCTGTCCGAGGGCCTGCTGCACGAGGTCGAGGAGACCGCCAAGCGCTACGCCCACCGCGCGGACCTCTCCAAGATCCCCGCGCGCTCGCTGTGGAACCGGCGCACCCGGGCCGGTGTCCCGGCCTCCGTGGCCCACGAGTCGCAGGGCAGCTGAGCAGCTTGCGCATCGCGCTGTTCACCGAGGTCTTCCTGCCGAAGATCGACGGCGTCGTCACCCGCATCATGCGGACCATGGAGCAGCTGGAGCAGCTCGGCCACGAGGTCGAGGTCTTCGCTCCGGGGCACCCGCCGACGCAGTACGCCGGGCACCGCGTGCACAGCGTCCGCTCGCTGTCGTTCAAGCCCTGGTACCCCGAGATCAGGGTGGGCCTGCCCACCGGGCGCATCGCGACCCGGATGGCCGAGTTCGAACCGGACATCGTCCACGCCGTGAACCCGGTGTGGCTCTCGGCCTACGGCGTGCTCTCGGCTCGCCGGCGCAACCTGCCGCTGCTGGCCTCGTTCCATACGGACGTCCCGCACTACACGGAGGCCCTGGGCCTGAACCTGCTGCGGCACCCGTCGGAGTCGTGGATCCGGTGGCTGCACAACCAGGCCGAGCTGAACCTGTGCACCTCCGGTCCCATGGTGGAACGGGCCCGGACGGTCGGCATCCAGGATGTCGACCTGTGGCCCAAGGGCGTCGACACCGTGGCCTACACGCCCGGGAACGCGGACCGCGCCATGCGCGAGCGGCTCAGCGACGGGCACCCCGAGGCACCGCTGATCGTCTACGTGGGGCGCGTCTCCAAGGAGAAGAACCTCGACGAGCTGCTCGAGCCGATCCGCCGCCTGCCCCAGGCGCGCTTGGCGATCGTGGGCTCCGGACCGCACAAGGAGGCGCTGCAGGAGCAGTTCGCCGGGACGAACACCGTGTTCACCGGGTACATGTCCGGTCTCGAGCTCGCCCAGGCCTACGCCTCCGCGGACGTCTTCGCCTTCCCGTCGCGCTCCGAGACCCTCGGCCTGGTGGCCCTGGAGGCCTTCGCCTCCGGCGTCCCCGTGGTCGGCGCGCGTGCCGGCGGCATCCCCTTCGTGATCGACGAGGGAGTGACCGGGCACCTGGTGGAGCCCGGGGACGCCGACCAGCTCACCGAGGCGCTGCGGGGTCTGCTCGAGGACCCGCAGCGCCGTGCGCGGATGGCCCAGGCCGCCCGCGACGAGGCGCTCAAGCACTCCTGGAGGGCCTCGACGGAGGCCCTGGTGGACTTCTACACCGAGGCGATCGAGCGCCACTGGCGCGATCACGTGCCGGCCGGTCCCATGCTCAAGCTCGTGGGCGCCGCCGATCAGCGCGCTCTGCGGCTGCCCCCTGCCATCCGGAAGTACACCGACCTGCTGCCCTGAGCCGCCCGCTCAGTGCGGGCGCACGCGCGAGGCGATCCTGGCGATGACGGCCTGCTCCTGGGCCGCACTGAGCTCGATGCCCAGCACCCATGCCCACGCTCGGACCTGCTCGCCGTGGTAGCTGTGCCCGTGGCCGCCGGGGATCTCTATCGAGCGCGGCATGTCGGTGGTGATCTGCCAGAACGTCACCCAGGGCAGCCAGCGCAGCGTCGTGATGACGTCGGGGGCGGGGCGACGGCGCAGCTCCTCGATCCAGTCGAACCGCCGCCAGATCAGCGCCGGGGACCACCACACCACGGGATCTGAGGCATGCTGCAGGTAGGCGATCCGCGGACGCCGCCACGGTCCGTACGGGGCTCCCGAGGGATCCAGATCGAGGTCCTGGGGCCGATTCGCGAAGCGCACGTGCGCCCCGCTGCGGTACACGGGCAGGATCTCGGTGCTGCCCTCGTCCCGATCCGCCACGATCCGCGACCACAGCCGAGTGGCCCGCGGCGTGCCGGACCACACGGCGCCATCGACCGACGACAGCATCTCGTGGATGCTGGCGAAGGCGCCGTGCCCGCCATAGGCCCCGAGCGACTCCCCCGCCGCGAACAGCCGGGGCCGCCGCTGCTGGGCAGGGAGGCTGTCGAGCTCCCGGCGCACGCGCTCGAAGAGAACGCGGCCGGCGCGTCGGGCACCCTGCCGATCCACCACGAAGGCGAGTCCCGACGGCGCGAATGAGTACTGCAGGGTGGCGCTCGCGCAGTCGCCGCCGGTCAGGTACTCGACGCTCGCCGGGGTCCAGTCCTGGATCCAGCCCGTCCCCGTGCCGGTGAGCAGCACGAGCACGCCGCGCTCGAACGCTCCGGTGCGGTGCAGCTCGGCCACCACGGCATCGGCGGCGTCCTCGAGGCTGTCATGGGCGATCTTGCCGGCGAAGACACGGATCGGCTCCCGGTGCTGCCCGGCAGCGGTCTGCGGGCTGAGCCGCAGGCGCTCGAGATCCGCCGCCCGAGGCCCGTCGGCCACGAAGGCCTGCCCGTGCGTGCCCAGGACGTCATAGGACTCGCTCGAGCCCGGCCCGCCCGAGCGCTCGGGCTCCGCGGGACGACGGCGGCCGTCGGCCCAGCGGCGATTGGCGATCGTTGCGCGGCGAACCATGCGCCGGGCGATCTGCGCGATCAGCAGGCGGTTGGTCAGCGCCACCGCGCCGAGGCCGGCGACCGAGGCCAGGCCCGGGCCCACGAGATCCCGCGAGATGAAGCGCACGCCGCCTGCGACCGTGGAGCGGATCCAGTGCATGACCCAGCCGAAGGCCACGCCCCCGAGCCACCACGACGTGCCCACGGCGTAGCCGATCACATGGGCTCGCGGGCCGCCGTCGCGGGTCTCGACGAGCTCGGAGGTCCGCCGCTGCGCCCCCGCCGAGCGAGCCAGAGCCGCCGCGGTGACCGCCGACGCCCCGCCGATCAGCGCCGCCGTCAGGGGGTGCAGCCGCCCACGGCGTCGGGCGGGATCCGTGCGGCTGCGGAAGTCGGCGGCCGCACGCCGGATGCCCGGTGTGGGGCGCTCGCCCAGCCGCAGCCCGAGGTTGTGCAGGCCGACTCCCAGGGCGTAGCCGCCCAGCTGGTTCGTGGCCACCGAGGCAGCGGTCATCCACCAGGTCCGGGGCACGAGCGACGGGGACAGGGACACCCAGGACGCCCCGAGACCCAGCACCAGGCCGGCGCGGTTGAACCATGGCTGTCGGACGTCTCCCGGGCGGTGGATCGGAGGGCGGAACGAGTAGCGCACCCGGCCATCCTATGGATCCCGGCCCCTCTTGAGGGGCGGCGTAACCTCCGGCGCGACGGTCGCGGCAGCTGCCTGGATGCGATGGAGTGGATTCAGCGGGACATCACCCCACTGCCAGGCGGCACCCGTATCCTCGGTCGCGAGCACCGGATCCCGAACGTGCACGGCACGACTCCCCGAAAGGCCCCGCATGTCCCGCATGTCCCGCAGGCACCTGACACTGGCCCTCACGGTCCCGCTGCTCGTCGGGCTCCTGGCCGGGTGCGGCTCCGATGAGGAGTCCGGCGCGGCCTCCGGCGAGGCCCCCGCGCGCTCCGGCGAGCCGACAGAGCGCTCGGAGCAGCTGCGCACCGATCTGACCGGCACCTGCCTGGCCGACGGCACCGCAGAGGGCCGGCAGGCCCCTGAGCTCGCCTGGCTGGACGCAGCCCCCGGTGCCTCGGACCGCGACGTCCTCCAGGCAGCCGTGGACGGCGCCGAGAAGGATCTGGGCCTGACGGCGAGCATGGGCGTCCGGGTGTCCGGCGGCGAGAACACCACCGCGGGCGGGGAGCGCACGTATCCCTCGGCGAGCCTTTCGAAGGTCCCCGTGGCCCTCGCCTATCTGACGACTCTGCGTGAATCCGGCCAGGAGCCCACGGAACAGGACCTCGCCCTGATCGATACCGCCCTGGTCTACAGCGACAACGACGCCGCCTCCCAGCTCTACGGCGGGCTCGGCGCGACCCCGCTCGAGCAGCAGGTGGCGCTGCAGGAGATGGACGACCTCCTCGGCATGGACAACGGAGCCGAGACCGACTTGCCGGGGCTGAATCCCACCTCCGTCGACGACCAGCTCAGGCTGCTCGCCGCCCTGCAGGACCCGCCCGAGGGGCTGGACGGAGACGACGTCAGCACCGTCACCGAGCTCATGGCCGTGCCCGCCCCCGGGCGGCAGACGCCGGACGAGTCCAAGGACTTCGGCGTCGGCTCCCTCGCTCTGCCGCTGGAGGACCCGGCCGCCGACGACGTGCACGTGAAGAACGGCTGGATCGCCGACGACGACTCCGGGCTCTGGAGCGCGGGCACGGCCGGATACGCCACAGTGCAGGGCACCGATCTGGAGATGGTGGTCCTGCTCGAGGACGCCCCCAGCGCCGAGTGCGGCTTCAGCGCCCTGGACGCCATGGCCCACGCGGGCATGCAGACGGCCGGGAGCTGACAGCTCCCGGCCGCTCGCTGGGGACCTCCCCGGCCCCGCCCGGACTGGGCAGAGAAGGATCAGGCGGTCTCCGGCGTGGTGGCGTCGCGGACCTCGCCCACGAGTTCCTCGAGGACGTCCTCGAGCGCCACGATCGCCCGCTGGTTCTGGCCGCTGTCCCCGCTCGACTCCACGAGCGCCAGGTGCGCCTGCGTGGCCTGCATACGGCGCATGACGGCCTGCAGCTTGGCGTCCTCTGGCACCCGGCCCAGCGAGTGCACGATCGAGGCGTCGAAGACCTCATCGCGCGCCTGAGCGGGCACCGCCAGGATGTCCTTGGTGTGGATGTAGCCCTCCAGGCTGCCGTCGCTGCCCACCACGGGGAAGCGGGAGAAGCCCGTCTCCACGCACAGCTGCTCGATCTGCGCCGGAGTGGCGTCGACGGACACGGTGCGGATCTGATCGAAGGGGATCGCCACGTCCGAGGCGGTGAGCCGTTCGAACTCCAGCGCTCCGGTCAGCAGCCTGATCTCGTCGGGATCCAGCAGGCCCTCGCGGCCGGACTCCTCCACGAAGCCGGCCACCTCCACGGAGGTGAAGGTGGAGGAGACCTCGTCCTTGGGCACGGCGCGCAGCACATGGCGCACCACCAGGTTGGCGGTCTCGTTCATCAGCCAGATGAACGGACGCAGCACGATCACGAAGACCCGCAGCACGGGCCCCAGCAGCAGCGCCGCAGCCGCCGGCTGAGCGATCGAGATGTTCTTGGGGACCATCTCGCCGATCACCATGTGCAGGAAGGTCACGATGACCAGCGCGATCACCAGGGCGATCGGGTGGATCAGGAACTCGGGCACGCCGACGGCCTCGAACACCGGCTCGATCATGGCCGCGATCGCGGGCTCGCCGACGGAGCCGATGAGCAGCGAGCAGGCGGTGATGCCGAGCTGGGTCGCGGCCAGGGACGTGGAGACGTCCTCGATGCCCTTCAGCGCCATGCGGGCGCCGCGGGAGCCGTCGGCGGCGCGCGGCTCGAGCTGATCGCGGCGGGCCGAGACCATGGCGAACTCGGCGCCCACGAAGTAGGCGTTGCCGAGCAGCAGCAGGATCAGGATGAGAATCGCACCGAAGCCGTCCATCAGCGCTCACCCCCGTCCTTGAGCGCGGTGTCGAGGCCGGCGTCCTGGTTCTCGGCCATGCCGTCCTCCTCGACCGTCTCGTAGCGGACGGGCTCCTCATCGGGGTCGTCGTCGTCCTCGGGCTCCTGGGCGAGCCGGACCACGACCACGCGCTCGACCCGGTACTGATCCATCTTGGCCACCTTGAGCGAGAGCCGCGCCTTGATGGGGAGGTCGTCCTCGTCCTTGTGCTCGCGATCGGTGCACTCGAGCTGGACCTGGTCCCCGACCTCGGGCATGCGATCAAGCATCTCGGCGATCAGTCCGCCGATGGTGTCGGTCTCCTCGCCCTCGGGGACGTCGAGCTTGACGATGTCGCCGAGCTCGTCCGGGCGCAGCAAGCCGGCGACGACGATCGAGCCGTCGCGGCGCCTGCGGTACTTGGCCAGGGTGGTGTCCTGCTCGTCGTCGATCTCGCCGACGATCTCCTCGATCAGGTCCTCGAGCGTCACGATCCCGGCGGTGCCGCCGTACTCGTCGACCACGATCGCCATCTGCAGGCCGGGCTGACGCAGCTCGCGCATCAGCGGATCCAGCGTCATGGATTCGGACACGGCCTCCACGGGGTGGGCGATCTCCCGAGCGGCGGTCGTGCGGCGCTGGTCAAAGGGCACCGCCAGCGCGTGCTTGAAGTGCACGACGCCCACGATGTCGTCCACGGACTCGCCCATCACCGGGAATCGGGAGTGGCCTGTGGAGGCGGCGAGCTCGAGCAGCTCGGCCACGGTCTCCTCCTCGACGAAGTTCACGCGCGGGCGCGGCGTCATCACATCCGCGGCCGTGCGGTGGCCGAACTCGATCGAGCGGGCCACGAGCTCCGCCGTGGCGGCATCGAGCGTGCCCTCCTCCCCGGAGCGGGAGACGACGGCGGCCAGCTCCTGGGAGCTGCGGGCGTTGGCGACCTCCTCGCGGGGGTCGAAGCCCAGCCAGCGCAGGATCTGGTTGGCCGAGGCGTTGAGCAGGCTCACCAGCCAGCCGAAGACGAACATGAAGACGTTCTGCGGGCGGACCACGAGGTCCGCGACCTTCGAGGGCTCGGCGATAGCCCAGTTCTTGGGCACCAGCTCGCCGAAGACCATCTGCACGAACGTGACGAGGATGAACGCGCCCGTGGTGCCGGCGAAGACGACGACGTGCTCGGGCAGGCCCGTGATGCCGAACAGCGAGCTCAGCAGCACACCCACCGACGGGGCCGTGAGGTAGCCGGCGATCAGGCTCGTGACCGTGATGCCGAGCTGCGCGCCGGAGAGGTTCGTGGACGTCCGGCTCAGAGCCCTGTCCAGTGCCTCGGCCTTGCGGTCGCCGGCCTGGATCCGGGCGCGGACCTCGTTGCGGTTGATCGTCAGGTAGGAGAACTCGACCGCGACGAACAGCGCGTTGCCGAGCACCAGCAGCAGGAGGACGACCAGCAGGACGAGAGCTGCGACGAGGGTGCTCACCTGCGCCTCACCGCCCAGAGGCCGTTCGAGGCTCGATCAGGGCGGGACAGGCAGCGGGGCGAGTGCCCGGCTGCGGAAGCGCTACTTCGATACTCCGCATCATCCGAGCTCATGGCCCGGTGGGTATCGGGGGCGCCCCAGGTGGTGTCAGAAGGCATGGGATTCAGTGTAAGGGGTCGTGTCACGGGTACGGGAGCATCTGTGCGCGGCGCCGAACGGGCGCCGTCGTCGGACAGCTGGGCGGGTGCGGGCGCTGCGCGGGAGCACAGACGCCCGTGGGCGGCGGACCCGGAAGGTCCGCCGCCCACGGGCGTGCGATCACTCAGCCCTCTCTCCGAGAGGCTGCTTGATCAGAGTCGCTGTGCGGCTCAGAAGGAGGCGTAGTAATCGGTCGACATGGCCGAGACGGCGTGCACCTGGGTGCCCTGGCTCGGGTTCAGGGCCGAGATCATCTGGCCGTTGCCCAGGTAGATGCCGACGTGCGAGCCGCCGTTCTGGATGACCAGGTCGCCCGGCTGCGGGTTGGAGGTCGGGGTCCCGGCAGCGCCCTGCGCAGCCGCGGTGCGGGGCAGGTCGATGCCGTTCTGGGCGTAGACGTACTGGACGAAGCCGGAGCAGTCCCAGCCGGACGGGGTGGTGCCGCCCCAGACGTAGCCGGCGCCCTGGTAGGACATGGCGGTGCCGGTGACGCCCGAGGTCGAAGCCGAGGCCGAGCTCGAGGCGGACGAGCCGACCGACTGGGTCGAGACGTCGTTCGAGGCGGCGGAAGCGGCCGGAGCCGAGTCGGCGGAGGCCGAGGAGGCGGCCGGAGCCGAGTCGGCGGAGGCCGAGGAGGCGGCGGACGCAGCCGGAGCCGAAGAGGCGGCCGGGGCAGCGGCGGCCGGGGCCGACGAAGCGGCGACCGGGCCGTTGCCGTAGGTGTAGGTCGCGTTGCCGTTGGCATCAAGCGTCCAGGAGAAGTTCCAGCCGGCGGCAGCGGCGGCGGCGTTGTCGAGCCCGGCCCAGGAGGCGGGCAGGTCGCCGGAGTAGGTGGTCGGGGCAGCCGAGGCCGGAGCGATGGTGGCGGCGGCGGCGAAGCCGGCGACTGCGAGGCCGAGGCCGGTGCGACGGGCGGCGGTGGTGATGTTCTGCATGGCTATTTCCTCCAGTGTGCCTACGGGGTGAGCTGTCGGGTGCGGATCCGATGGATCCGGCCGAGGCTCGGAATGGGTGGACAGCCTCGGCTTCACCCCAAGGCCCGCGTGTTCTCGCGAGCCGGGAAGTGGGTCCCCCGTTCCTGCCAGGTCCGTTTAGGGATCTTCGCCGAGCGGCAGCAGGATGCGGCGATCCGCTCGGGAGCGCCGCCCGTCCGAGCGGCACGGGTAGAACAGTAACGAACAGGTCACGGTTTGTCACGGGAAAATAACGTGACGGCGTCCGCAACTGCCCTCGCAGCCCGCCTCGGGCACGACGAAGGCCCCGCATCTTCCAGCATCGCCCCAGGTCAGATGGGGCATGCCGAGATCGATGCGGGGCCTTCGCATGAGACCCGCCACAGTTGAGCAGTGTCGTGATCCAGCGGCAGATCACCGTGAGGTCACGGTCGGATCACCGCCGGTCACCTGCCAGAGCTCACCAGGTGCCCCAGGAGGAGTCCTCGGTGGACTCGTCCCACTCGTTCTCCCAGAAGTCCACGTTCTGGCCCTCGGGGCTGTCGGCGTAGCCCTCGGTGGTCTCATCCCACGAGTAGCCGAACGAGGAGTCGAAGAGGTCCGAGGAGTACCCCTTGGCGTCCTCGGAGTAGCGCTCGGCGTGACGCTCGGTCACGCGGTCGCCGAAGTAGGTGTTGTAGTAGTTGTCGGCGTCCTGCTCCGTGATCTCGTTCCAGGACTCGGCCTTGGACTCGGACTGGACGTTCTTGGTGCGCAGCGGATCGGCGCCGGTGCGCTCGTACTGAGACTCGACCTTGCGCTCGGAGAAGCTGTCCGAGTAGACGTCCGAGAACTTGTAGTCGCCCTGGGTGGTGGTGCGCTCGGAGTAGAAGCGCTCGCTCGAGGTGGTGGTGACCGTGCGGCCGGTCTCGGTCGGGGCCGGGGCGGCCATGGCCGGAGCGGCGGAGGCGGCTCCCAGGCCGATCAGGAGGGCAGAGGCGGTCAGGACGGAAGTGCGACGCATGGTGGTGGTCTCCTCGATGTCGTCGTTGGGGGCGTTCGCTGCGGATCAGCGGCCCCGAGGCGGACATCTCCCAGCTCACACCATGGTGATGACCTGGGGGAAGACGACGGCCCACATTTCCTCCCTCGGACGTTCACCCCGCATTCACCTGGGGCGATGTCCGCGCAGCGCTCAGGAGGCGACCGCCGCCTGGAAGTCGAGGATGTGCTCGCGCAGCAGCTCGGCCGCGGCCGCATGATCGCCGCGGGTGGCGGCCTCGAGGATCTCCCAGTGCTGCGCCTGCAGCCGACGCCGCAGCTTCGGCCAGTCCTCGATCCGTGCCACACCCTCGGCCACATAGCCGACAACTGCCGTGCGCAGCGACGTCAGGATGGTCACCATCACGACGTTGCCGGACAGCTCGCCGAGGGTCACGTGGAACTCCGCGTCGAGGGCGTGGAAGAGCTCCTCGGACACGCCTTCGTCCATGCGCTGCAGGATCTGCCGCGCTCGGCCGCAGATCTCATCGCGCACCGCAGGGTCGGACCTGCCCGCACTTTGCATGGACTGGGTCTCCAGCAGGACGCGCATGTCGACGATGTCGGCCATGGGCAGCGCCTGCGTGGCCACGTGCATCCGCAGGGCCCAGGCCAGGGCGTGCGACGGCTCGGACACGACAGTGGCCCCGGACCGGGGCCCCGAGCCCACCTCGCTGGAGACCAGGCCGAGGGCATCGAGCACGCGGATGCCCTCGCGCACGGAGGCCCGCGAGATCTCGAAAAGCTCCGCCAGGGCCCTCTCGGCCGGCAGCTTGTCGCCCACCGAGAGCTCGCCGTCGCGCAGCCGGGCCTCGACCCATTCGAGGACCACCGAGTGCGCGGCGCCCCGGGGGCGATGCGCCCCCGGGGCGAGTGCTCGCAGCCGAGCCTGCGAGTCCGTCACTGGACCGGCAGCATCCAGGCCAGGACGTTGGACTGCAGGAAGACCAGCAGGCACAGCGCCAGCAGCATGCCCACGGACCAGGGAAGCACCTTCTTGAAGATCTCCGACTCCTTGCCCGGCATGCTCACCGCGGTGGCGGCGATGGCCAGGGACTGAGGCGAGATCATCTTGCCGACCACGCCGCCGGTCGTGTTCGAGGCGACCATGAGCGCGGGATCCAGCCCGGCGCCCTCGGCGGCCGTCTGCTGGAGGTTGGAGAACAGCGCGTTGGCCGAGGTGTCCGACCCGGTCACTGCGGTGCCGACCCAGCCGAGCACCGGGGAGAAGAACGCGAAGGCCGCGCCCAGCCCGGCCACGAACGTGCCGATCGCCAGGGTCTGCCCGGAGAAGTTCATGACGTAGGCCAGGGCCAGCACAGAGACGATCGTCAGCGCGGAGAACCGCATCTTGTACATGCAGGCCGCGATCTCCCGCAGCCCCTTGCCGATCGTCATGGGGAAGCGGCCGCCGTGCGTGAACACGGAGTAGATCACCGTGACGAGCAGCCCGGTGATCAGCAGCAGGGTGCCCGGCGAGGACAGCCACTGGAAGGAGTAGACCGTCGCAGCGATCGGCTCTCCGGCGGCGTTGACCAGATGGCCGTCCAGCCCCGGCCAGGGGATCTTGACGTCGGTCGCGGCCAGGGCGGCGGGGATGTCGACCCCTGTGGTCCACAGCTTGGCGATCCCGAAGACCACGACCACCAGGACATAGGGGAGCACGGCCATCCACACACGGGCCGGGGTCAGCTCGGAGACGGAGTCCGCGTGCTCGATGCCCAGGCGGTCCTTGGCCTCCAGGGCACCGCGGGGGCGCCAGAAGCGCAGCAGCACGACGGCTGCGACCAGGCCCACGAGGGCGGCGACGACGTCGGTGAGCTCATAGGAGAAGTGCACGGAGGTCCACCACTGGGCCACGGCGAACGAGCCGCCGATGACCAGGGCCGCCGGCCAGGCATCGCGCACGCCGCGCATGCCGTCGATCAGCAGCAGCAGGAACATGGGGACCACGAGCGCGAAGAACGGGGCCTGGTGCCCGACGATCGCGCCGATGTGCGCGGCGTCGATGCCGGTCAGGCGCCCGGCGGTGGTGATCGGGGTGGCCACGGCGCCGAAGGCGACCGGGGCGGTGTTGGCGATCAGCACGACGGTGGCGGTCTTCAGCGGCTTGAGCCCGATCGCCATGATCATGGTGGCCGTGATGGCCACGGGGGCGCCGAAGCCGGCGAGCGCCTCGAGGAGGCCGCCGAAGCAGAAGGCGATGAGGATCGCCTGGATGCGGACGTCGCCGCCGCCGATCGAGTCGAAGATCGAGCGCATGTCCTCGAACCGCCCGGCCGCGACGGTCACCTGGTAGAACCACAGTGCCATCACGACGATCCATACGATCGGGAACAGGCCGAAGGCCGCTCCCTGGGTGGCCGTCAGCAGCGCCAGGCCGGCGGGCATGCCGAAGCCGAGCACGGCGGCCAGCAGCGCCGAGGCCAGGGCGATCAGGCCCGAGAGCCAGGCGCTGCGCTTGAGCCCGACCAGGCAGATGAAGAAGACGACGAGCGGGACCAGACCGACGAGGGCAGAGAGGCCGAGACTGCCGCCGACGGCGTCCACCTGAGCTGTGTAGGTGTCCACGAGGACCTCCGGAGAGTGAGAGGAAGGAGGGGACTGACGGGATCGACAGCGGTCTCGGATGCGACGGGAGTCACGTTTCAGGTATGGTCTGACCACACGATCCTGACGAGACTGTACATGATGCGCATCACATCGCGGTCGCGTCAGGAGAAGAGCATCCGGGAGGGCCCATGAGGATCGCACTGTTCGCCACCTGCATCGTCGATGCGATGTACCCCAAGGTCGCGCTGGCCACCGTCCGCGTGCTGGAGCGCCTCGGCCACGAGGTGATCTTCCCGCCGGGGCAGGGCTGCTGCTCCCAGATGCACGTCAACAGCGGCTACATCGACGGCGCGCTGCCCGTCGTGCGCAACCACGTCGAGGCGTTCACCGCCGCCGACTACGACGTCGCGGTCGCCCCGTCCGGCTCCTGCGTGGCCTCTTTGGGCCACCAGCAGCCGATGATCGCCCGGGAGTGCGGCGACGAGGCCCTGGCCCAGCGCGCCGAGGAGGTCGCCGGCCGGACCTACGAGCTCTCCGAGCTGCTGACCGACGTCCTCGGCGTCACGGATGCCGGCGCCCAGCTCGGATCGTGGTTCCCGCACCGGATCACCTACCACCCGTCGTGCCACGGCCTGCGCCTGCTCGGACTGGGCGATCGACCGACCCGGCTGCTCTCCTCCGTCCAGGACCTCGAGCTGGTCGAGCTGCCCGACGCCTACGAGTGCTGCGGCTTCGGCGGCACGTTCTCCTTCAAGAACCCGGATGTCTCCGGTGCCATGGCCGAGGCCAAGCTGCACAGCATCGAGCGCACGGACACCGAGCTGTGCGCCGGCGGCGACGCCTCGTGCCTGCTGCACCTGTCGGGAGCCGCGCACCGCCGCAGGACGCCGGTGCGCACCGTCCACCTGGCCGAGATCCTGGCCTCCACCCGCCAGAACCCCCTCGAGCTCGACGACATCGCCGAGCTTTCGATCCCGCAGGGCACCGCGTCGATCGGCCCGCGCGCCGAGGCCCCCGCCGTCGAGACCGCTGAAGGAGCCGCACGATGACCGCCGTCCAGCTCGGCATGCCGTCCATGCCGCCCGCCTACGGAGTGGGCAACCTCTACGAGGAGTCCCCCTTCCCCGCCCACGCGCGCGACGAGCTGCGCGATGAGCAGATGCGCGCCAACATCGGCCACGCGACCCACACCATCCGCGCCAAGCGCAACCGCGTCGTCGGGGAGCTGCCGGACTGGGAGGAGCTGCGCGACGCCGGCGCGGCCGTCAAGCAGGAGGTCGCCGCGCGCATGCCCGAGCTGCTCGAGCAGTTCGAGGCCAACGTGACCGCCCGCGGCGGCATCGTGCACTGGGCCCGCGACGCCGAGGAGGCCAATCGCATCGTCACCGACCTCGTGCGGGCCAAGGGCGTCGACGAGGTCATCAAGGTCAAGTCGATGGCCACCCAGGAGATGGGCCTCAACGAGCACCTGGACTCCGAGGGCATCCGCGCGATCGAGACCGACCTGGCGGAGCTGATCGTGCAGCTCGGCGAGGACAAGCCGTCGCACATCCTGGTCCCGGCCATCCACAAGAACCGCGACCAGATCCGCGAGATCTTCTCCCGGAAGATGCCCGGGCTGACCCGCGAGCTGACCGACGAGCCCGCCGTGCTGGCCGAGGCCTCCCGGCGCTACCTGCGCGAGAAGTTCCTGGACTCCACCGTGGCGATCTCCGGGGCGAACTTCGGCATCGCCGAGTCCGGCACCCTCACGGTGGTGGAGTCCGAGGGCAACGGGCGCATGTGCCTGACGCTGCCGGAGACCCTGATCACCGTCATGGGCGTCGAGAAGCTGCTGCCGCGGTTCTCCGACCTCGAGGTCTTCACCCAGCTGCTGCCGCGCTCCTCGACCGGCGAGCGCATGAACCCCTACACCTCCATGTGGACCGGGGTGACCGAGGGCGACGGGCCGCAGGAGTTCCACCTGATCCTGATGGACAACGGGCGCTCGGCCGTGCTGTCGGACCCGGAGGGCCGCGACGCCCTGCGCTGCATCCGCTGCTCCGCCTGCCTCAACGTCTGCCCGGTCTACGAGCACGCGGGCGGCCACGCCTACGGCTCCGTCTACCCCGGGCCCATCGGAGCGATCCTCTCCCCGCAGCTCACGGGCGTGGCCGCCGCGGAGAACGACTCGCTGCCGTACGCGTCGTCGCTGTGCGGGCGCTGCTACGAGGTGTGCCCCGTGAAGATCGACATCCCGTCGATCCTGGTCCACCTGCGCGACGAGGACGTGCGCACCAAGCACGGCGAGCGCCGCCGGGAGGAGAAGACGCAGCGGGAGACGGCCGAGCGCTACGAGGCGCTCGTGCTGGATCAGCACGCGCACAATCCCGAGGCCAGCCAGCGCCACGCCATGCCCGAGACCCCCCAGGCGGGCTCGGCCGGCTCGGCCGGGGCCTTCCTGCGCCGGGCCGTGGCCCGGACGCAGGGGGCCATGCCCTCGCAGATGGACATGCTCATGCGCGCCGCCGGCCTGGCGATGTCCTCGGGCACCCGGATGCGCCTGGCGGAGAAGGCCCTGCCCCTGGGGCGGGCCGCCGTCAGGCCCATGGGCGGGCTGAGCTGGATGCCCGGCGTGCTGGGCGGCTGGACGCAGCAGCGCGACATCCCCGTGATGCCGCGCGAGTCCTTCCGCAGCTGGTGGCAGGACAACGAGGGGGATGCGCAGCAGCGTCGGCGCGCGGATCTGGGCGACAGCGCCCCGGCCTCCGCCCCGCAGCCCCGCCCCGTCGAGGGCCCCTCCCTGGCCGGGCGCACCGAAGACGGCGCCGCCTGGGGCTCGACCGCCCAGGCCGTGCGCGCCCGCCGCTCCGGCGACGCCCGCCCGCCGCGCCCCCAGGAGGGCGATGTCGTGGGCAGCCAGCTCAGCGAGCGCACCGTGGGCGACCCCGCCGATCTGACCTTCGGCATCGACCGCCGCAGCACCGACCGGAACCAGGAGCAGGCATGAGCGCCGCATCGCAGTCCGAGGCACGCACGGAGATCCTGGCCCGCATCCGGGCCTCGATCGCCGACTCCCCCGCGGCTCCGCCGATCCCGCGGGGCTACCGCCGCCGCTCCGAGCTCACCCGGGAGCAGATCGTCGACATGCTCGAGGACCGGCTGATCGACTACAAGGCCGAGGTCCACCGGGAGGACCTGTCCTCCCTGCCGGGGCGCCTGGCCGAGCTGCTGGGCGAGAGCTCCGTGCTCGTGCCGGAGGGCCTGGAGGAGTCCTGGCTGCCGCAGTCCCTGAACCGGGTCCGCGACGAAGGCCCGGACGGCGCTCCCCTGACGGCGCGGGGACTCGCCCAGATCGATGCGCTGGTCAGCTCCTCGACCGTCTCGTGCGCCGAGACCGGCACGATCTTCCTCACCTCCGCCCCCGATGAAGGCCGCCGCGCGCTGAGCCTGGTGCCCGATCACCACGTGTGCATCGTCGGGCTGGACACGGTGGTCGAGCTGATCCCTGAGGCCTTCGAGCGGATCGGCCCGGACCGCCCGATCACCATGATCTCGGGGCCCTCCGCGACCTCGGACATCGAGCTGGAGCGCGTCGAGGGCGTGCACGGCCCGCGTCAGCTGGACGTGATCCTGCTCGATCGCAGCTGAGCCCGCAGCCCGCTCCGTGACTTCCGCAGGCGAAGGACGGGGCGGGCTCGCCCGCTGCTGTGGGGGCCGGCTGAACGTCGAAGGCCTCGTCTCGGGGCAGATCCTCAGGAGAACCCTTGACCACGTTCCACGACTTCAGCGCCGACACCATCGTCGGCTCGCAGGACGTCTTCGACCGCTTCGCCGGTCAGGTCGTGCTGGTCGTCAACACCGCCAGCGAGTGCGGGCTGACGTCGCAGTACGACGGCCTGCAGAAGCTGCAGGACGAGTACGAGGACCGCGGCTTCACCGTGCTCGGCTTCCCGTGCAACCAGTTCGGCGGGCAGGAGCCCGGCGATGAGGAGCAGATCCAGCAGTTCTGCCGCACCGAGTTCTCCGTGGACTTCCCCCTGTACAAGAAGGTGGAGGTGAACGGGATCGACACGCACCCGCTGTGGGCCTGGCTCAAGTCCGAGAAGCAGGGCGAGGACGGCGCGGACATCGAGTGGAACTTCGCCAAGTTCCTGATCGACGGCGACGGCCGCGTGGTCGAGCGCTACGCGCCCCAGACCACCCCGGAGCAGCTGCGCGGCGACATCGAGCAGCTGCTGAGCTCGGACGCCGAGCAGGGCTGAGCCCCCGTCGATGTCCCAGGCCTCGAGCGCGCCCCGCGATGATGAGACCCCGGCCGGCCGCGGCCCCCTGATCCAGGGCGGGCCGCTCGGCCGGGTCCTGGGCGCGATCGAGATGATCGGCAATCGCCTGCCGCATCCGTTCTGGCTGTTCATCCTCCTCGCCTTCCTGATCGTCCCGCTCTCGGAGCTGCTCGCCCGCCTGGGCGCCAGCGCGGTGGATCCGACCACCGGCGAGACCGTGGCCGTGACGAGCCTGGCCGACGCCGAGGGGATGCGCCGGATCGTCGGCGGCATCGTGCCGAACATCGTCGAGTTCCCGCCGCTGGGCGTGGTGCTCGTCGTGATGCTGGGCGTGGCGGTGGCCGACGGCGCCGGACTGATCAACACCGCCCTGCGGGTGGTCGTGGCCAAGGTGCCCGCGCGGTGGCTGACCTTCGTCCTGGCGCTGGCCGGCGTCACCGGCTCGATCGCCTCCGATGCGATCACGGTGGTGCTCATCCCGCTGGGCGCCGCCGCGTTCAAGGCGGCGGGCCGCTCGGCGGTGCTGGGCGCCGTCGTCGCGTTCGCCTCGGCCTCGGCGGGGTTCAACGCCTCGCTCGTGGTGAACCTGACCGACCCCCTGCTGGGCGGCATCTCGACCTCGGCGGCCCAGCTCGTGGACCCCGAGTACCAGGTCTCCCCCATCGCCAACTACTACTTCTCGGCGGCCTCCGCCGTGGTGCTCGCCCTGCTCATCACCTTCGTGACCGAGCGCGTGCTGACCCGGATGACGGCCCGGATCCACGCCGCGGAGCTGGCCGCCGAGCGCGACGGCACCGCCGAGACCGCCGATGATGACGACGACCGCCCGCAGATCTCCCAGGAGAACCTGCGCAGCTATCAGCCACAGGAGATCCGCGGGCTGAAGTGGGCGGGCATCGCGACCGTCGCGTACGTGGCGCTGTACTTCCTGGCGCTGCTGCTGCCGTTCTCGCCGCTGCGCGGGGTCGAGGAGACCGGCGCCCTGAGCTCCGTACTGATCACCGACATCTCAGGGCCGATCGCCCTGCTGTTCCTGGTCGCGGGCACGGCCTACGGCATCCCCGCCGGGAGCATCCGCAGGCTGGCCGACATCCCCGAGCTCATGGCCCGCGGCATCCGCGACATCGCATCGCTGCTGGTCCTGCTGGCCGCGGCGGCGCAGTTCATCGCCTTCTTCACCTGGACCGACATGGGCACCGTGATCGCGATCAGCGGCTCGAGCCTGCTCGAGGCCGCCGGTCTGCCGCTGCCGGTGCTGTTCTTCAGCGTCGTGGCGATCGTGGCCGTGCTGAACCTCTTCCTGACCTCGGGATCGGCGCTGTACACGCTCGTTGCGCCCGTGATCGTGCCCATGTTCATGTACCTGGGCGTGAATCCGGAGACCACGCAGATGCTGTACCGGATCGGCGACTCCGCGTTCAACATCATCACGCCGCTCAACGCGTTCTTCGCCCTGACCCTGGGGGTGGTCCAGCAGCGGCTCCCGCGAGCCGGGATCGGCACGCTGATGTCCCTGCTGCTGCCGTTCGCGATCTCGATCCTGGTGGTGTGGTTCCTGTTCTTCCTGCTGTGGTGGAGCCTCGGGATCCCGCTGGGTCCGGGAGCGCCGGCGGCCTGAGCCCCGCCCACCCGATCGGCGGCGCGAGATGAGGAACGGGCCGGGTCGCGTGATGATCGTGACCCGGCCCGTTCGTCGCCCGGAGCCGGCCTGGCCCCGCCGTGAGGGGAGGAGCCCGGGCCCCTCCCGGAGCGGGGCCTGGCGCCCGAGGGGAGACGCCGGCCGGATCCGGAGGCTCCGGGACGCCTCGAGCGGGTCTGCCCACCCGTTGCCCGAGGCGTCCCGGAGTGTGCACCAGCCGGTCTCTGCCCACCGGGAGGTGCGATGCGCCGCGGCCCACCAGCCGCAGCACCCGATCCGCATCCGCCCCTCTGACTGCCCATCAGGAGGAGCTCGATGCGCTCGGCGGCCCCGCCCGCCAGGACGTTCGCACCGAGTGACCGGGAGGGCCCTTGCGAGCTCTCACAGTGAAGACCGGCTCAGGCCCGGATCGTGACGCGGTTCTCGAGAAGTTACTCCAGCGCTGCCGAGCGGGCCGGACATGGCGAAGGCCGCCCTCGGGGGGAAGGGCGGCCTTCGTGCTGGGGCCGGGACGTCCGGGGAGGCACTGCCCTGCCTCCACCCGGACGTCCCGGGATTCCAGGGTCTCGGACTCTGCCCGCCCGATCCCCTGCTCGGTGCAGCGACTGCCCGTCGCCGCACCCGGTCCTCCCCTGCGCCGTGACTGCCCATCAGCGGCTGCTTCGAGGCGGACCGTGAGGCCCTCCCGCAAGGGGAGGACCGGCATCTCTCCGCACCGGTGGTGCAAGAGCTCTCGCGAGCTCTCACGGTGAAGACCCCGACCGGACCGGATCGTGACGCGGTTTCGTCGGAAGATTCTCAAGATTCTTCTCCGTGGTCCCGACGACGCCTGCGATCGGCCCGAGATCACGCCCCGGACAGAGGTGACGGCTCATCTGGGCCGGTGTACTCTCACAGTTGTATGTGTGCCATCTCACATGCTTCCACGGATCGTCCGGCACGTACCTGCCGGGAAGAGAGCGAGAACCGCCATGGCGACTGTTTCGTATGACCGCGTGACCTGTCAGTACCCCGGAGCCGAGAGCCCCTCGGTCTCCGAGCTCAGCCTGGACATCGCCGACGGCGAATTCCTGGTGCTCGTAGGCCCCTCCGGCTGCGGCAAGTCCACGACCCTGCGCATGCTCGCAGGCCTCGAAGACGTCACCCGCGGCTCCATCCTCATCGGCGATCAGGACGTCACCGACGTCGACCCCCGCGACCGCGACATCGCCATGGTCTTCCAGAACTACGCCCTCTACCCCCACATGACGGTCGCGGAGAACATGGGCTTCGCGCTGAAGATCGCCAAGGTCCCCGCCGACGAGCGCCGGGCCAAGGTCGAGGAGGCCGCGGAGATCCTGGACCTCACCGAGTACCTGGACCGCAAGCCCAAGAACCTCTCGGGCGGACAGCGCCAGCGCGTGGCCATGGGCCGCGCCATCGTGCGCTCCCCCAAGGTCTTCCTCATGGACGAGCCGCTGTCCAACCTGGATGCCAAGCTGCGCGTCCAGACCCGCACCCAGATCGCCTCCCTCACGCGGCGCCTGGGCGTCACCACCGTCTATGTCACCCACGATCAGACCGAGGCCATGACCATGGGCGATCGCGTGGCCGTGCTCAAGGGCGGCAAGCTCATGCAGGTCGACTCGCCGGCCAACCTCTACGACCGCCCGGCCAACGAGTTCGTGGCCGGCTTCATCGGCTCCCCGGCCATGAACCTGGTCCGCAGCGCCCCGGATGCCGACGGCGTCCTGTCGCTGGGCACCACCCGCGTCCAGCTGACTCCCGCTCAGCGCGAGGCGCTCAGCGGCACCGAGGTCACCGTGGGCATCCGGCCCGAGGACCTGTCGCTGGCCCCCGAGGGCGAGGGCCTGCCCGTGAGCGTCCAGGCGGTCGAGGAGCTCGGCGCCGACGCCTACATCTACAGCTCGCTGGCCCCGGTCACCGCGGCCAACACCGTGGTGACCACGCACTCCTCCGCCGCGGAGGAGGAGATCGCCGAGGAGGACCAGGCCACCGAGGGCATCACGATCCGCACCGGCGGGCGCTCCGCGGTCAAGGTCGGCGACACCATCTGGACCGTCCCCGCCGTCGATCGCCTCCACCTGTTCGACACCGCCACCGGCCAGCGCCTCCCTGACGCTCGCTGATGTCCGTCGACGAGACCCGCGAGATCCCCGATTCCATGCGCGCCTGCGTGCTGCACGGGATCGGGGATCTCGCCGTGGAGCAGCGCCCCGTCCCGCAGCCCGGCCCCGGTGAGGTCCTTGTCCGCGTGCTGAGCGTGGGGGTCTGCGGGTCGGACACGCACTACTACGAGCACGGCCGCATCGGCCCCTTCGCGGTGGAGGGCTCCCTGGTCCTCGGCCACGAGCCGTCCGGGCGCGTGGTCGGGCTGGGGCCGGGCACCGATCCGTCGCTTCTGGGCGCCCGGGTATCGCTGGAGCCGGGCATCCCCGAGCCGTTCTCCCCGCAGACGCTGGCCGGGCGGTACAACCTGGATCCGGCGGTGCGCTTCTTCGCCACGCCTCCCGTGGACGGGGTGTTCAGCGAGTACGCCGTGCACCCGGCGGCGTTCTGCCACCGCGTGCCGGATTCGGTCTCGGATGACGCCGCCGCACTGCTCGAGCCGCTGTCCGTGGGCATCGCCGCATCGCGGGCCGCTCACGTCCGCCTGGGCTCGCGCGTGCTCGTGGCCGGAGCCGGGCCCATCGGCCTGCTGGCGGCCGCGTGCGCAGAGGCCGCCGGAGCCGTCGAGGTGGCCATGACGGACATGCGCGAGGACCGGCTCGAGGTCGCCGCCTCCTGGGGCGCCTCGCGCACCTGGGCCGCCGGCTGCGCCCCGGAGCCGGACAGCGCGGACGGCGGCGGCTTCGACGCCTTCATCGACGCGACGGGCGCTGAGCCCGCCGTGCTCGACGGACTGCACCGCCTGGCTCCGGCCGGGCGCGCCGTTCTGGTCGGCATGGGCGCGGACACCCTGGCTCTGCCCGTCCCGCTCGTGCAGAACCGGGAGCTCGTGGTCACCGGGACGTTCCGCTATGCCGGGACGTGGCCCACCGCGGTGGCCATGGCCGCCTCGGGTGCGGTGGACCTGGACTCGCTCGTCACGAGCGTCCACGGCCTCGACGACGTCGAGGCCGCCCTCACCGCGGCCCGCACCCCCGGTGCGCTCAAGGCGGTCGTGCGCCCCTGACCCGCACCACACGGAGGTCCCCGGCAGAGCCGCTCTGCCGGGGACCTCCGTGCATCGGTGCCGGGTGCGCCGAGACACGGACGACGAACCATCGCGAGGCACGGCGACTCGGCCGGATTCCCACTTCGTCACGGCCTGGCGCGAGACGCCGAGACGGGTCGCGAGCTGGGCCTGCGACAGACCGGCGCGCAGCCGGCATTCCTTGATCCGGTCGTGCAGCATGACGAGCTCCTCGGATGGGGATGCGCCGGGATCGTTCGGCGGTGTCATCAACCGAGAGCCGTGCGATCCCCCAGCCCACCGATATACCCCCTGGTCACGGCCCTGCGGGGGTGAGCGCGGCGGAGACGGAGACGAGCCCCGCGATCGCTGCGCGCAGCGGCCGCGGGGCTCGTCGTCATGCGGAGTCCGGACGCCGGCCTACTTGATGGCGCCCATGGACAGACCGCGCACCAGCTGCTTCTGGGCGACCCAGCCGGCGATGACCACCGGGAGGGAGGCCAGGACGCTGGCGGCGGAGAGCCGAGCCAGGAACAGGCCCTCGCTGGTCATGGTCGAGACGAGCATGACCGGCACCGTGGCCGCCTCGACGGCCGTGAGGTTCAGGGCGAAGAAGAACTCGTTCCAGGCGAAGATCACGCAGATCAGGGCGGTCGAGGCGATGCCCGGGGCCACCATGGGGATCAGGATCGTGCGCAGCGTGGTCATCAGCGAGGCGCCGTCGATCTCCGCGGCCTCAAGGACCTCCCGGGGGACCTCCTGGAAGAACGAGCGCATCATCCACACCGCGATCGGCAGGTTCATGGCCGTGTAGAGCAGGACCAGGGTCCAGACGCTGTCCAGGACCTTGAGCTGACCGGCGACGACGTAGATCGGGACGATCACGGCCACGACCGGCAGCATCTTGGTGGAGATGAAGAAGAACAGCACGTCCGAGGTCTTCTCGACCGGGCGGATGCTCACCGCGTAAGCGGCCGGGATGCCGAGCAGCAGGACCAGGAGGGTCGAGGCCACCGTGGCGATCGCGGAGTTGAGCATGTAGTCGCCCAGTCCGGCGTCGATCACCGCGCGGTACTGATCCAGCGTGGGCGCGAAGAAGAACGTCGGCGGGTTCGTGGAGGCATCGGCCTCCTGCTTGAACGACGTCAGCACCATCCACGCCACCGGCAGGAAGAACCCGAGGGCCAGCAGCCAGGTGATGAGGGTCAGTGCCGCGCCGCCGATGCCGCCGGAGCGACGCTTGCGCACGGGCGGCTCGGGCCGGTCGTCGCGAGCACGGTCCTGGGCGTCCCAGGGAGCAGAGGTCGTCTCCGCGGAGACGGAGTCATGGGGCTGTGCGGTCATGTCGGTCACTGCTCCGTGGTCATGAAGCTCTTGAACATCAGACGCAGGGCCCAGGTCGCGATGATGATCGTGCCGATCACCACGACCACGCCCATGGCGGCGGCCTGGCCGACGTCGAAGCCCAGGAAGGCTCGCTGGTAGATGTAGAACGGCAGGTTGGCGCTCTGGGTGCCCGGTCCGCCTGCGGTCATGAGGTAGATCTGATCGAACGTGTTGACCACGTAGATCGCGCCGAGCAGGACGCACAGCTCGATGTAGCGGCGCATGTGCGGCAGCGTGATGAGGACGAAGGACTGGATCCTCGAGGCCCCGTCCACGCGCGCCGCCTCGAGGACGTCGCGGGGCTGGGACTGCAGACCGGCCAGGAGCAGCAGCATCATGAACGGCGTCCACTGCCACACCAGCGCCACGATCACGGAGATCCGCGGCATCTGGGAGGTCCAGTCCACCGGGTCGATGCCCACGAGGCCGATCATCCAGTTCACCAGGCCGTAGGACGGGTTGAACATGGACACCGACCACAGCATGGCCGAGGCCACGGGCATGATCAGGAACGGCGTGATCAGCAGAGTGCGGGCCAGGCCGCGGCCCAGGAACGCCCGATCCAGCAGCAGCGCGAAGATCATCCCCAGGATGAGGGCGAACAGCACGCAAGCCAGCGTGTAGAGGATCGAGTTGAGCGCCGCGCCGCGGAACGTGGAGTCGGTGAAGATCGCCAGGTAGTTGCGCAGGCCGACGAAACGGTCGGAGTCCTCGTTGAGGAGGTTCCAGGAGCGCAGCGAGTACCAGATGGTGATCAGGAACGGCAGCTGGGTCAGCGCGATCGTGAAGATCAGCGCGGGCAGCAGCGGAAGACGGCGGCGGAAGGCGTCGCGCTTGGCGCGCTCCTCGGCGCTGCGACGGCTGGCGGGCTCTGCGGCCCGAGTGCCCGACGGGGTGGCCACGGTGGACATCTCAGTTGCCTCCAGAGCTGTTGCGGTGCACGTCGGCGACGTCCTCGGCGTACTCCTGGGACTGCTCGAGCGCCTCGTCGACGCTCTTCTGGCCGGCCACGGCGGCCGACATCTGCTGGCCCACGCGGGTGCCGAGATCCTGGAACTCCGGGATCGCCACGAACTGCAGGCCCTCGTACGGGACGGGGTGCGTCATGGAGGTCTCCTGGGAGGCACCGGCCATGGCGTCGAGGGTGGGCTTGGCGTAGGCCTCGGAGACCTCGGCGTAGCCCTCGAGCTCATAGGTCGAGTAACGGCTCCCCGGGGGAACGCGCTCCCAGCCGATCTCCTCGCCGACCAGCTTCATGTAGTCCTTGCTGGTCATCCAGGCGATGAAGTCCCAGGCCTGCTCCTTGCGCTGCGAGGTCGCGGGGATGGCCAGCGACCACGAGTAGAGCCAGCCCGCGGCCTCGGTCTCCATGACCGGGGCGGGGGCGTACCCGCTGCGCCCGGCGACCGTGGAGGAGGCCGGGTCCTCGACCGAGGAGACCATGGCCGTGGCGTCGTACCACATGGCCGCCTGGCCCTGGCTGTAGCGGGTGATGCAGTCGCCGTAGCCGGAGGTGGCCGCACCGGGCTGCCCGTGCTCGCGGACCAGGTCCACGTAGAACTGGGTGGCCTTCCTGGTGGCGTCCGAGGTCAGCGTGGGGTTCCAGTCCATGTCGAACCAGCCGCCGCCGAACGTGTTGTACACGGTGGTCAGCGGGGCCATGATCTCGCCCCAGCCGGCCAGGCCGCGCAGGCAGATCCCGGAGATGTCCTGGTCGGGATCGGCCAGCTCGGCGGCGAACTCGCCGATCTGCTCCCAGGTGGGCTTCTCCGGCATCTCCAGGCCCTTGGCCTCGAAGAGGTCCTTGTTCCAGACCAGGAACGACGACTCCCCGTAGAAGGGCACGGCGTAGAGGCTGTCCTGGTAGCTCAGGGCGGCGCGCACCGAGTCGATGAAGTCCTCGGGGTCGTAGCCCTCGGTCGCCTCCGCGTACGGCTGCAGGTTCTCGATCCAGCCGTTGGCCGCCCAGATGGGGGTCTCGTAGTTGGAGATCATGACGACGTCGAACTCGCCGCCGCCGGTGGCCACGGAGGCCGTGATCTTGGCACGGGCCTCGTTCTCCGGAAGGGAGACGAATCGGACGTTGATGTCCGGGTGCTCCCGCTCGAACTCGGCCTGCAGGGAGATCGCGTCCTGCATCTGCGGGTTGGACACGATAGCGACGACGATCTCGTCGCCCTGGGACGAGCCGCAGCCGGTCAGGGCCAGTGCGGAGAGACCGAGGGTCCCGCCGAGCAGCTGGCGCCTGCCCACAGACCACGGCGGGCTGTGCGGCGAGGTGAGACGAGGGCTCATGGATACCTCTGTGGATTCGTACGGGCCCAGGCAGCGGTGTCCGGGCCGAGAGGCAGAAGACCTGGTGGGGGCGGGCACCCGGCCCCATCCGGTGCTTCTCACGTGAGCGCTCTATCCCGCTCAGGTGAGTGTGATGCTAGTCATATAGACTCACCTGAGCAACACCCGACCTCACAGATGTGGCCCCCATGACCTCGGATCCGACCGCACCATCCGCCGACGCCGCCCCCTCCTCGAGCGCCGACGACCGCGCCCACCTCACGCTGCTCGCCGAGATCAGTCGTGCCCACTTCCTGGATCAGAAGTCCAAGGTCCAGATCGCCCAGGAACACGACATCTCGCGCTTCCAGGTCGCCGCGCTCGTGCAGGAGGCCCGCGATCGGGGCATCGTGCGCATCACCATCGCCGTGCCGTCGGACGGCCGCGACCAGGAGACGGCGCAGTCCCTGGGCATCGCGGAGCTGATCTCGGTCGAGCCCGCCGACACCCCCCGCGGCGCCGAGGCCCTGGCCCGCGAGCTCGCCGCCTCGGTGGCCGAGCACGCCGCAGGCCAGACCGCCGTCGGGATCTCGTGGTCGCGCATCATCCAGGCCATGGCCCCGCACCTGCCCGACCTCTCGGACAGCGTGGTGGTCCAGCTGGCCGGGGCGATCGCCTCCCCGGACTCCACCGAGGCGGTCCCCCGGCTGCTGAGCACGCTGCGCGCCAAGCAGACGCTTCCCCTGTGGGCGCCGCTGGTGGCCGGTGAGGGCGCGGCAGCCCTGCGCGAGACCCCGGAGATCGCCCGCACCCTGGCCCAGGCCGGGGATCTGGACCTGGCGGTCTTCGCGATCGGCGGCTGGGGACCGGGGCTGTCCACCGTGTGGGACCGCATCCAGGAGCAGGACCGTCAGCAGGCCCTGGCGGCCGGCGCGGTCGCCGAGATCTCCGGGCACCTGATCGACGCCCGCGGCACCGCGGTGGAGGGCCCCGTCGAGGACTCCGTGATCGCGGCATCGCTTGCGGACCTGCGTGCGGCCCGTCGCCGGATCGCGGTCGCCCACGGCGCCGGGCGCGCCCCGGCCGTGCTGGCGGCGGTGCGGGCCGGGCTGGTCGACATCCTGGTCTGCGACATCCCGCTGCGGGATGCCCTGGCCGAGCTCGAGGGTCAGTGAGCGGGCGGCCGCCGGCCCTGCACCGGCACCGCAGGGCCGAGGCCGACCGAGCGCTCCCGGGAGCCGCCGCAGGCCCCTGCGATGTGACGCAGACCGCTAGGCTGAACCGTCAGAGAGTCTCGGCAGAGGAGCTGGAGTGAGCATCAGCGGAACCGTCATCGGGGTGGACTCCTCCACCCAGTCCTGCAAGGTCATGGTCGTCGACGCCGCCACGGGGCAGATCCTCTCTCGCGGCTCCGCCCCGCACCCGGACGGGACCTCGGTGGACCCCCGGGAATGGACCAAGGCGCTGAATCAGGCCTGGGACGCCGCCGGAGCCCGCGGGCGCTCGGACGTGCTGGGCGTGGGCGTCTCCGCGCAGCAGCACGGCATGGTGGCCCTGGACTCGGCCGGCGCGCCGGTCCACGACGCCCTGCTGTGGAACGACGTCCGCAGCGCCCCTCAGGCCCGGGCCATGGTCGAGGAACTCGGGATCTCCGGCTGGGTCGAGGCCACCGGCTCCGCGCCCGTCACCTCCATCACGCTGACCAAGCTGGCCTGGCTGCGCGAGAACGCCCCGGCGGCCGCGGCACGCGTTGAGCGCGTGGGCCTGCCGCACGACTGGCTGGTCTCAGAGCTGACCGGCGGCGCCTGGATCACGGACCGCTCCGAGGCCTCGGGCTCGGGCTGGTTCGACCCCGCCTCCGGCTCGATCCGCGAGGACCTCCTGGAGCGCTGGTTCGGGGCGGCCCCGCAGGTCCCCGAGGTCCTCGCACCCCACGCCTCCGCCGGCACCATCACCTCGGACTGGCTCCCGAACAGCCCCGGCGCGGTGGTCTCGGCCGGGTGCGGAGACAACGCCGGCGGCGGGCTCGGCCTGGGCATCGGCCACGGCGATGTCGTGGTCTCGGTCGGCACCTCGGGCACGGTCTTCGCCCACAGCCCGCACCCGATCGCGGACCCCACGGGCGTCACCTCGGGATTCGCCGACGCCACCGGCGCCTACCTGCCCCTGCTGTGCACGCTCAACGCCGCCCGGGTCATGGCCAGGACCTCGGACCTGCTCGGCACCGACCTGGACGAGTTCGACGCCCTCGCGGCCGCCGGCGACCCAGACTGCTCGGGGCTGACGCTGCTGCCGTACCTGGACGGCGAGCGCACCCCCAACCTCCCCGACGCCGCCGGGCGCTGGCACGGCGTCACGGGCGCCTCGCTCACGCGCGAGAACATGGCCCGCAGCTCGGTGCTGTCCGTGGCGAACTCGCTGGCCGACTGCCTCGAGGTGCTGCGGACCCTGGACGTCCCGATCGAGCGCGCCCTGCTGATCGGCGGCGGCTCGCGCTCCGCCACTCTGCGCACGGCCCTCACCCATGTGCTCGGCGTCGACATCGACGTCCCCGCCCCGGATGAGTACGTCGCCCTGGGCGGCGCGCGCCAGGCCTACTGGGCCGCACAGGGCGAGCTGCCCGCCTGGACCGCCGGCACCGAGGGCTCCCAGCATCTGCCCGCCGCCCAGGACGACGGGGCCGACGCCTTCCGCGCCCGCTACAGCGCCATGCGCCGTCAGCTCGAGGACGAGCTGGCCGACTGAGCCGTGACTGCCGGGAGCTGATCAGGCGCTCGGGCGCCCCACGACCTCCAGGACCTCCTCGAGCGTCGCGCGAGCGCCGCGCGAGCGGAAGCCGCGCAGGGCGCGCAGGTACGGCTCCGTGAAGGCCTCCTGCTGGGCGAGGTCCCCGAAGAGCTCCTCGTTGCGCAGGAAGGACAGCTCGTCCTCGTCGTGGTGAGAGGCGGCCTCGATCACGGCGTCGCGGCGGGGATCGACGATCTCGAACGGGCGGCCGTTCTCGTCGGCGCCCTCGGCGTAGCGCGCCCAGGAGGCCACGATTGTGGCGGAGAGCTCGACCGGGCGACCGGCCTCAAGATTCTCGCGGATCACCGGCACGAGCCACTTGGGGATGCGGTCCGAGGCCTCGGCGCACAGGCGGGCCAGGGTGTCGCGGATCTCCGGGTTCGCGAAGCGCTCGATGAGCGTCCTGCGGTAGTCGTCCAGGTCCACGCCCGGGACCTCGCGCAGCGTGGGAGTGGCCTCGAGCTCCATGTAGGCCAGCAGGTAGGCCACGTACAGCGGGTCGGAGCAGACCTCGTGCGCGTACTCGAGCCCGGCCAGGCGGCCCGGGTAGCACAGCGCCTGATGGGAGGCGTTGAGCAGGCGCAGCTTCATGAGCTCGTAGGGCTCGACGTCCTCGACGAGCTGCACGCCGGCCTTCTCGAAGGCGGGGCGGCCCGGGGCGCCGTCGAGGCCCGGGACGAAGTGGTCCTCGAGCACCCACTGGAAGAAGGGCTCGCACACGACCGGCCAGGCGTCCACCCGCCCGGTGTCCGCCAGGACGTTCTCGCGGTCGGCGTCGGTGGTGACCGGGGTGATGCGATCGACCATGGAGTTCGGGAACGGGACGTTCTCGCGGATCCAGGCGGCCAGCTCGGGATCGACCAGCTCGGCGAAGGCCACGAACTGCAGGGCGGCGGTGTCGCCGTTGCCCTGGATGTTGTCGCAGGACATGACGGTGAAGGGGGCGGTTGCCCGCTCGCGGCGCACCCGCAGAGCGTCCACGACCAGGCCGAAGACCGAACGCAGCTCGCCCTCGCCGGAGCCGCGCAGGACCTCGAGATCATGGGCGACGGCCGGCGTGGTCTCGTCGAACAGGCCCGTGGCCTGGTTGAAGTTGTAGCCGCCCTCGGTGATGGTCAGCGAGACGATGCGGGTGGCGGGATCCGCCATGAGCTCGACCGCTCCGGCCGGGTCCTCCGGAGCCACGGCCATGGTGCGGATGGAGCCGATCACGCGGTTGTCGCGGTGGCCGTCGGGGTGCTTGACCGCCAGGGTGTAGAGCCCGTCCTGGTCGTTGAGGGCGTCGCGCATGCGGGAGTCGCCGGCCAGGGCGCCGAGGCCCGTGATCGCCCAGCTGTCGTGGCCGCCCTGGGCCAGCAGGTCGTCCATGACGACGGCCTGGTGAGCGCGGTGGAAGCCGCCCACGCCGATGTGGACGATCCCGGTGCTCAGGCCGGAGCGGTCGTAGGCGGGCAGCTCCGCCTGCGTGCCGGGCAGCGAAGCGTCGGCAAGGCGCTGCGAGGGCTCGGACGAGGGAGCGGGTGAGACGGTGTCGGTGGGCATGCGGGCCTCCTGTGGGCAGTGCGGATCCGCGATGACCCGCCCGGCGAAAATATCATCTGAGACGAGACCCATGCCACATCTGAGACTGAGTTGCCTGCAGCCGCTCAGCTCAGCAGCTGCGGGGCCCAGGCCAGCGCGATCCCCGCTGCGCTGAGCAGGATCACCGCCAGGAAGGCCAGCAGCCACAGCATGGCCGGGACGCCAGTGGCCCGGGCCAGTGCCACGGCATCCGATGGCAGCCCCAGCGGGTGCTCGTGCTGCACCCGTCGGCTCAGGGCGCCCTGGACGTGGCGCCGGGCCAGCAGCCACCACACCCGCAGCGCGCCGACCCACAGCGCGGTGCCGACCGCGAGCATCAGCCAGCGCCCGATCGCGAGGTCCGCCCACACCAGCGCCAGCAGCAGCGCCGCCGATCCGGTCGTGACCACCCAGGACAGCGCACCGCGCATCACCACCAGGGAGCCCAGCAGCACCAGCGCGCTCACGACGGCGGCCACCGGCCAGTGCCCCAGCCCCACCGCGGCGGCCCACACAGCCCCGACGACGGCGGGGAAGGGATAGCCCCAGAAGGTCGACCATGCCGCGCTGGGCCCGGTGCCGAAGGAGTGCGTGACGCCCGAGTGATCGGCCTCGATGCGGATCGTCATGACCCTCCGGCCCACGACCAGCCCCGCCAGCGCGTGGCCGAGCTCATGCACGACCGTGACGACCAGCCCGAACCACCGCCAGGTCCGTCGCGGAAGGCACAGCCCTGCGGCGAGGAGCCCGCACAGCACGAGCACCCAGGCATCTGCCGGGGGCACGGGACGGGCCGCGAGCAGCTCGGTCATCGGCTCAGGGTCATGGGCACGTGCGGGATGCCCACCTCCAGGACCTCATCTCCGCTGCGGACGAATCCGAGCCGCTCGTACCACTGCTCCAGATGCGACTGGCCCAGCAGCACGACGGGGCGATTCAGCGGCGCCAGGTCCTGGAGCACCAGGCGCATCAGCCGCCCGGCCAGGCCCTTCCCGCGGTGCTCGTGAGCGGTGGCCACCCGGCCGATCGCGATGGCCTCCTCGTGGGCCAGGACGCGCAGGACCGCGGCGGGGCGGCCGTCGATCTCCAGCCAGTGGTGGATGGTGGTCTGCAGGGCATCGAGCTCGTCGATCTCCGTGACCTCGGTGGTCTTCTGCTCCACCACGAAGACGCGCTCGCGCAGCAGCGTGATCGCGTGCATCTGCAGTCCGGTCATCTCCGCCAGCGGCAGGGCCACGTGCCGCTCGGCGCTCGGCTGCTCCACGGCGGCCGGCTCCGGATCCTGCCGCTCCGGGGCGGGCTGCCCGGCGGGCTCGGTGCGCCGCCAGCCGCCGAAGTCGGCCTCGATGCGCGCGGGCAGCTCCGGCGTGCAGCCGTGGCGGCGCAGCAGCTCGCGCAGCCGCGCCGGTTCGGCCTCGAGCACCACCGACTCCCCGCGGCGGGCGTCGACCAGCTCGTCCACCAGGGCGTCCTCGGCGGCAGCCCGGCGCAGCGGGTCTTCGCCCTGCGGAAGGCAGACGATCTCCGCCCCCGGCCCGACGGGCCCCAGGACCCTCCCCTCCAGCACGGCGCGCGGATCCTCTCCGAGCAGGAGCACAGCGGGGCACTGCAGATCGGTCATCGGTCTCGTCTTCCTGGGGTCGAGTGCTGAGCGTCCGCGGCCCGGATGCTCATCTGCATTTCATCTGTTCGGAGTTCACTTCACTGTCATGTTGAGACGTGTGCTGCTCCTGGTCCTGATCATGGCCGTTCCCGTGCTGACCGCGCTGGGGACGCAGCAGCTGGCGCGGACCACGATGCCGCCCACTCTGCCCTCCGATCCTGTGAGCACCCGGGTCACGGCCCCGTCGTCGCCCGATCCCGAAGCCTCCGCACCCGCCCCGACGACCGAGCCGGAGGCGACAGAGGACGCGGCACCCGCCGACGACCGGGAGCAGCAGCAGGCGCCGACGTCCGGGCCGGCCGCTCCCGTCGATGAAGAAGAGCACGACGACGAGGACGATCCAGACCTCGAGCCGGAGGACGACGACGGGCCGGACGAGGTCGATCTGGACACCGATTCGGACGGCGAGCAGGACGATGTCCCCGAGGCCGGGACGGTGACGCGATGAGCGCGGACGCTCAGGAGCGCGGATCCCGGGTCTCGGCGCGCTGGCGCATCGTGGGCTGGATCGTGCTGACCACCGCCATCGCCCTGCTGGCCGTCGTGGTGACCATGCGCTCGCTGCTGCAGGGGCAGGTGGATCAGGCCGCCGATGCCGGGATCGTGCAGGAGGTCGAGGAGTTCCGCACGTTCGTCGACGAGGGCGTGGATCCTCGCACCGCGCAGCCCTTCGCCTCGGAGGCCGAGCTCATGGAGCGCTACCTCTCCCGGCAGACCCCGGCCACGCACGAGGCCTTCATCGCGGTGGCCGACGGCGACGTCTCCTACCTGGACAATGCCGCCGACGACGCCGGCGAGCTGCTGGCCGCGGAGGCCGCCGAGCTCGACAGTCTCCTCGCGGACCCGTCGGCCTCGGGAGTTCGGGACACCGAGCACGGCAGCGTGCGGTGGGGGCGGGTGGACACCGAGGACGGATCGGCCTTCCTGGTCCTGCAGTTCACGGACCCGGCCCACGACGACGTGGATCAGCAGGTCCTGCTGCTCGTGGGCGTGGCCGCCGGCGGGCTGGCGCTCACGGCCCTGATCGCGTGGTTCGCCGCCGGACAGATCCTTCTGCCGGTGCGCCGGATCGCAGCTGTGGCCCAGCGGGTCTCGGGCCACGACCTCTCCCCGCGCGTGCCTGTCGAGGGCCGCGACGACATCTCCAGCACGGCCCAGGCGGTCAACGGCATGCTCGATCGGCTCGAGGACTCCTTCGATCGCCAGTCGCACGTGGCCGCCGAGGTCGAGCGCCATCTCGCCCGCCCCCTGGAGGCCTGTCGTCGGGACCTGGAGACCGGCTCGCAGGGCTCCGACGGGCTGTCGAGCGCCGAGCTGAGCCGCCTCCGGCGCCGCATGCAGGAGATGCAGCGCAGCCTGGCGGATCTGAGCCTGCTCGCCGATGCGCAGCGGCCCGGAGCCCTGCGCATGCGGCCCACGGCCGCGGCCCCGCTGGTGGTGCGCCTGCGCCATGACCTGGCCCAGCGCTTCCCACGACGCAGCTGGGAGCTCGACGACGCGCCCGATCTCACCGCACCGATGGATGCCGCCGCCGTGTCGGCTGCCATGAGCCAGCTGGCGCGCAACGCCGTCGATCACACGGAGGACGGCGAGCGCATCCAGCTCAGCGCTGCCGTCGCCGAGCCGCAGTCGCAGTCGCAGTCGCAGGACGACGAGAACGCCGAGGTATCGACGGCGGCACAGGGGCGGGTCCTGCGCCTGTCGGTGACCAACGCGGGTCGGCCGCTGAGCGCCGAGCAGGCCCGGGCCATGATCGAGCAGTACCGCTCGGCCGCGCTGTCCGAGGCCTCCGGCGGCTCGAGCAGCACCGAGGAATCCGCCGACGTGGGCGGCATGGGCCTGGGGCTGGCCGTCGCACGCGCGGTGGCCGATGCCCACGGCGGCAGCCTGTGGGTGGCCTCCGAGCCCGACGGGCGCACCTCGGTCGGACTCGATCTTCCCCTCGTCCAGCCCGATCGGCAGGAGCTCGACGAGACGGACTCCGCCGCGCAGGACCGAGTGGCCGAGGCCATGCGGGTGGAGCGATGAGCGCGCAGACGGGCTCCGTGCGCTGGGCCTCGACCCCTCCGCAGAGCGGCCGCCCCGCGCCGGTGCGCTCGCGCCCCAGGCCGCGCCCGGCCGCGCTGATCCTGGCGGTCGTGATGCTCGTCGCGTGCACGGTGGTGATCCGGGCCTCGGTCCTGGGCGATGAGCTGCCGGCCCACGGCGCCCTGACCCTGTGCGTGTTCTGCGTGGCCGTGTGGCTGTGGATCTTCTCCCCGCTCGAGGACACCTACGTGGCGCTGGGCGCTGCGCTGATCCTGGTCTCCACCGGCGTGGTCGGGGACGAGGACCTCTTCTCCTCGCTCGGCGAGGACACGGTGTGGCTGCTGCTGACCGCTTTCGTGATCGCCGCCGGGGTGACCGCCTCGGGACTGGCCACCCGCGTGGCGGCATTCGTGGTGACCGGCGCCTCCGGGATGCGCCCGCTGTTCCACCTCACCACGGCGGTGCTGGTCGTCACGGCCTTCGCGATCCCGTCGACCTCCGGACGGGCGGCCCTGGCCCTGCCCGTCTTCGCGGCCATGGCGGCGGTGCTGGCGCCGCACCGGCGGGTGGTGCTGGCGCTGTCCCTGCTGTTCCCGTCGGTCATCCTGCTCTCGGCGGTGGCCTCCTACCTGGGCGCCGGCGCGCATCTGATCACCGCCCAGATCCTGGACGCGGCCGGGCATCGCAGCTTCGGAGTGGCCACGTGGCTGATCCTGGGCCTTCCGCTGGCCGTGGTGTCCTCGCACGCGTGCACCGAGCTGATCCTGCGGCTGTTCACCCGGCGGGAGGACCGGCGCGAGCCCGTCTCGATCAGCCTGAAGGACATGCAGGCGCATTCGGCCTCGCCCATCTCCGGACCTCTGACCACCGCGCAGACCCGCTCGGCCATGCTCGTGGCCGTCGTGGTGGTGCTGTGGTGCTCGGAGCCGCTGCACGGGCTGCACCCGGCGATCGTCGGCCTGCTGGGCGCGCTGCTGGCCGCGAGCCCCCGATGGGGGTCGGTGGACCTGGGCAAGGCGCTGAAGTCCGTGCCGTGGTCGCTGCTCGTGTTCATGGCCGCCACGCTGACGCTGGGCACCGGGCTGGTCGACTCGGGAGCCGCCGACTGGCTGGCCGCCGGAGCTCTCGGCCCCGTCCAGCGGATCGGCCCCGGAGCCCCCATCGCGTTCGTGGTCCTGGTCGTGGTCCTCTCGACCGCCGCGCACCTGGTCATCCAGTCCCGCTCGGCGCGCTCGGCCGTGCTGATCCCCATCGTGGTCGCCCTGGCCCCGGGCCTGGGGGTGGATGCCTCCGCCGCGGCGTTCGCCTCGACGGCGGCGGCCGGGTTCTGCCACACGCTGACCAGCTCCGCCAAGCCCGTGACCCTGTTCTCCGACGTGGAGGACGTCGAGACCTTCCGCCCCGAGCACCTCCTGCGGCTCTCCGCCTGGCTGGCCCCGATCTCGGCCGTGCTGGTGCTCGTCTTCGCCTTCCTGGTCTGGCCCCTCATGGGCCTGCCGCTGTTCCGCTGACCCGCCCCTTCAACACCGAGGAGTCCGATATGACCGCCGCACCCTCCACCGCCTTCGTCCGCCGAGTCCTGGTGGCGCCCTCCGGCTTCAAGGAGTCGCTGGACGCCGAGCAGGTCGCCCGCGCGATCAGCGCAGGAGTCCGCCGCGCCGTGCCCGGCGTGCGCGTGCGCACCGTGCCCGTGGCCGACGGCGGCGAAGGCACGGCCCGCACACTGGCCTCAGCCACCGGCGGCGAGCTGATCCCCGCGCGGGTGACAGGGCCCATGGGTCAGCCGGTCGAGGCGCACTGGGCCCGCCTGGGCGGCGACGCGCGCGGGACCGCCGTCGTGGAGATGGCCTCGGCCGCGGGACTGCGCCTGGTCCCGCACGATCGCCGGGATCCCACGCTCACCACCACCCACGGGGTCGGCGAGCTGATCCGCGCGGCCCTGGAGGACGGGTCGCAGACGATCGTCGTCGGCTGCGGCGACTCCGGGACCTCCGACGGCGGCCTGGGGGCGCTCACGGCCCTCGGCGCCCGGGTGCTGGACGCCGACGGGGAGCCGGTCGGCACCGGGGGCGCGGCGCTCACGGAGGCCCGGAGCCTGGACCTCTCCGGTCTGCACCCGTCGCTGAGCGCCGGCCGCGTGCGCGTGGTCCTGGCCCTGAACCCGCACAACGTGCTGACCGGCGACCATGGCGTCGCCCGGGTCTTCGGCCCGCAGAAGGGCGCCACGGCGCAGCAGGTCGAGCAGATGTCGCGCGGGTTCGAGAACTGGGCGGAGATCCTGGGCCGCGACGGCCTCGAGCGGACCCGGGACCGCGACTTCGCCCTGGGCCCCGGCACCGGGGCCTCGGGAGGCCTCGGCGCCGGCATGGCGGCCATCGGCGCCGAGCTGGTGCCGCGCTTCGAGGCGCTGCTGGACTCGGGGCTGGCCGGGATCGACCTGGACAGCTCGATCCGCGGCGCCGACCTGGTCATCACGGCCGAGGGGGCGATCGACTTCCAGACCCCGCGCGGCAAGGTCCCCGCCGAGGTCGCCCGTCGAGCCTCCGAGCAGGGCGTGCCGGTCATCGGCCTGGCAGGGACCTTGGGCCAGGGATCGGACGCCGTGCACGGGATCGGCATCGACGCCGTCGCCTCCATCCTGCCCGTGCCGATGTCCCTGGCGGAGGCGGTGCGCGACGGCGAGGAGCTGCTGATCGAGGCCACCGAGCGGTTCATGCGCACCCTCATGCTCGGCGCCTCGATCGCCGAGGACCGGCTGGTCGGAGACGACTGGTGAGCTGCGCGGGACCGTCGTCGGATCCGCCCGCGGCGGTCGAGCCGCTCGCGGTCCCCGGCGGCAACCGGCTCCCGCTCCATTGAAGACTGTCGGTGGCGAGCGCCACAATGGGACCATGAGCGAATCGACGATCCAGGATCTGCACGCCGAGGACGGCATCGCCCTCCGTGCCGCGATCAATGCCCCCATCGAGACGGTGTGGAGCTTCCTGCGCGACCCCGCGAACCACGCGCGCATCGACGGCTCGCAGATGGTGCGAGCCGCCGTCGGCCAGGAGCCGCTCGAGCACGTGGGGCAGGTCTTCGTGATGGAGATGCTCTGGACGGACGGCACCACGCAGTACCGCACGGAGAACCACGTCACCCGCTACGACCTCGAGCATCGCCTGGAGTGGCTCGTGGCCGACGAGGGCCAGGAGCCGCAGGGCTGGGCATGGGGCTGGATCCTGCGCTCGACCCCCGAGGACACGACCGAGGTGGTCAACTACTGCGACTGGTCCCGGACCTCGGAGCAGACCCGCCAGGCCAAGGGGTTCCCGGTCGTCGAGAAGGAGAAGATCGAGGCCACGCTGCATCGGCTCGCAGACGAGCTGAGCTGAGTCCAGCCGGCCCGGCGCGCCCCGGGGGCGCGGACCGGCGTCCCCGAACGCGCCGTCGACGACGAGGTCGACGGCGTCCTGACCTCAAGGAGCGCACATGATCATCGGAGTCCCCACGGAGACCAAGCCGCAGGAGGGCCGTGTGGCCCTCACCCCGGCCGGCGTCCATCAGCTGGTGGGCCACGGCCACGAGGTCCGCGTCCAGGAGGGCGCCGGGATCGGCTCCAGCATCCCGGACCAGGAGTACACCGACGCCGGCGCCGTCCTCGTGCCCGTCGAGGAGACCTGGGCGGCGGAGCTCGTGCTGAAGGTCAAGGAGCCGATCCCCTCCGAGTACGGCTTCCTGCGCGATGACCTCACGCTGTTCACGTACCTGCATCTGGCCGCCAGCCGCGAGCTGACCCAGGCGCTGCTGGACTCCGGCACCACGTCGCTGGCCTACGAGTCCGTGCAGAGCGACCGCGGCACGCTGCCGCTGCTCGCGCCCATGTCCGAGGTCGCCGGCCGCATGGCCGCCACCGTCGGCGCGAACGCGCTGCTGGCCTCCCACGGCGGCCGCGGCCTGCTGCTGGCAGGGGTCCCCGGTGTGCGCCCGGCGCAGGCCACCGTCATCGGGGCGGGCCAAGCCGGTCGCAATGCGGTGCACCAGCTGGTCGGCATGGGCGCCGACGTCACCGTGCTGGACACCTCGATCGAGGCTCTGCGCGCCATGGACGACCTCTACGGCAACCGCGTGCGCACGGTCGTCTCGACCCCCTACGAGGTCGAGAACTGCGTGCTCGAGGCCGATCTGGTGGTCGGCGCGGTGCTGATCCCGGGCCGCAAGGCCCCGAACGTCGTCACCCACGAGATGGTTCTGAAGATGAAGAAGGGCGCCGTGCTTGTGGACATCGCCGTGGACCAGGGCGGCTGCTTCGAGGACACGCACGCCACCACCCACGACGACCCCACCTTCCAGGTCGGACCCGCGATCTTCTACTGCGTCGCCAACATGCCCGGCGCCGTGCCGGCCACCTCCACCGCGGCGCTGACCAACGCGACCCTGCCCTACGTCCTGCAGGTGGCGGACAGCGGGTGGAAGAAGGCCTGCTCCGATTCCCGCGAGCTCGAGCGCAGCCTGTCCACCTCGCACGGCAAGCTGCGCAACGCGGACGTCATCGCCGAGTTCCCGGACCTGCCGTCCGCCTGAGGTCCCCGATACGGCGCAGCAGCTCGCGGTGGAACGTGTCATCGCGGGTGAGCTCGGGGTGGAAGGACAGCCCCAGCGCCGTGTCCGTGCCGACCGCGACGATCGGGCCGTCGCCGTCGGGAGCGGTGCCGCGGCGGGCGAGGACCTGGATGCCCTCGCCGACCTCGAGCACCTCCGGTGCCCGGATGAAGGCCCCCGCCACCGGGCCGAGCGAGGTCTGCAGGGTTTCGGCGGTCGAGTCGACCTGGCGCCCGAACGCATTGCGGCGCACCCGGATCCCCAGCGAGGCCAGGCTGATCTGCCCCGGCGCCGGATCCACGATCTCGTCGGCCAGCAGGATCAGCCCGGCGCAGGTGCCCAGGACGGGGAGGCCGTCCTGGAGCAGCTGCGCCAGGCGGCCCCTCATGCCGAAGCGGCGCAGCAGACGATCCATGGTCGAGGACTCCCCGCCGGGCAGCACGATCCCGTCGAGAGGCTGTTCCAGGGCCGCCGAGGAGCGGATCGGCACCGCCTGGGCGCCCAGGCCCTCGAGCATGCGCACGTGCTCGGCGACCCCGCCCTGCAGGGCCAGGACGCCGATGCGCGCGGTGCGGGCGTCGTCGTCGCCGCTGCGGCCCCGGGCAGTGCCGGCCCGGGCACTGTCGCCGCGCGCGTCGTCCCCGGGGCCTCCCCGGCGGCTCGGCGCCGAGGCCGCGGGAGCCTCCGGGCTCACCAGCCGCGCTCGGCCAGGCGGTGCGGAGCGGGCAGGTCGCCGACGTTGAGCCCCACCATGGCCTCGCCCAGGCCGCGGGAGGCCACGGCGATCGCGGCGGGGTCGTCGTACTGGGCCGTGGCCTTGACGATCGCCGCCGCGCGCTCGGCCGGGTTGCCGGACTTGAAGATGCCGGAGCCCACGAACACGCCGTCGGCGCCGAGCTGCATCATCATCGCGGCATCGGCAGGGGTGGCCACGCCGCCGGCGGTGAACAGCACGACCGGCAGCTTCCCGGTCTCGGCGACCTCGCGGACGATGTCGTAGGGGGCCTGCAGCTCCTTGGCGGCCACGAACAGCTCGTCGGGGTTGGAGCGGAAGGTCGCCTGGAGGTCCGCGATCTGCTTGCGGATGGTGCGGATGTGCTTGGTGGCCTCGGAGACGTCGCCGGTGCCTGCCTCGCCCTTGGAGCGGATCATGGCCGCGCCCTCGGCCAGGCGGCGCAGCGCCTCGCCCAGGTTGGTCGCACCGCACACGAACGGGACGGTGAAGCCGTGCTTGTCGATGTGGTGGGCGTAGTCGGCGGGGCTGAGGACCTCGGACTCGTCGATGTAGTCCACGCCGAGCGACTGCAGGACCTGGGCCTCCACGAAGTGGCCGATGCGGGCCTTGGCCATGACCGGGATCGAGACGGTCTCGATGATGCCGTCGATCAGATCCGGGTCGGACATGCGGGCCACGCCGCCCTGGGCGCGGATGTCGGCCGGCACGCGCTCGAGCGCCATGACGGCCACGGCGCCGGCATCCTCGGCGATGCGGGCCTGCTCCGGGGTGACGACGTCCATGATGACGCCGCCCTTGAGCATCTCGGCCAGGCCTCGCTTGACGAGGGGCGATCCGGTGGCGGCAGTGGTGTTCTCAGTCATGCCGAGCATGGTGTCCCGTCCCACTGGTCCGCCACAAGATCCACTTCTTACCGCTTGGAATAGACCAGTGCGGCAGACTGAGGTCATGACCGCACGTTCCTCCGTGGAGCTGACCGTGGTGCTCGATCGCTCCGGGGCCCTGCCGCTGCCCGTCCAGCTGGCCGACGGCATCCGCGCCCAGGTCGCCTCCCGCGCCCTGACAGCCGGCGATGCGCTGCCCTCCACGCGCCTGTTCGCCTCCCGGCTCGGGGTCTCGCGCGGCACTGTCGTGGCCGCCTACGACCAGCTGATCGGCGAGGGATACCTGCGGGCCGAGCAGGGCCGGCCCACCACGGTGCATCCCGGGCTCGAGCGGATCCACCCGTCGACGCCGGCCTCCCTGCCCGGGTCGGCTCCCTCGCCATCGCCGGGGTCGCCGTCGTCGTTCAGCCCCGCCCCCAGGACTTCTGGGTTCGGCGAGGGGCCGATTCCCCACCCCGCGCCCGTCGCGGACGATGCGGTGGACGGACTGCCGGTCCGCGAGGAGCACCTCCTGGACCTGCGCCCCGGTCAGCCGGACACCAGCCGCGTGGAGGGCCCGGCATGGCGGGCGGCCTGGCGCCATGCAGCCGGTCAGCCGCTGCCCGTCCGCCCCGATCCTGCGGGGCAGGGCGTCCTGCGCCGCGCCTCGGCCGAGCACCTGCGCCTGATGCGCGCCCTGCCTGCGAGCCCCGACCGGCTCGTGATCACCGCCGGCGCCCGCGAGGGCCTGAGCCTGCTGCTGGGGACGCTGTCGGCCCGCTCCGGCCGCGCCCGTCTGCGGGTGGGGGTCGAGACGCCCGGCTACCCGACCCTGCGCGCGGCTGTGGAGGCGCTGGGGCACGAGCGCGTCGCCTGCCCGGTCGACGACGACGGGCTGCGGGTGGATCTCCTGCCCGCAGGAGACGACGCCCCCAACGTCCTGATCGTGACCCCCAGCCATCAGTACCCCCTGGGCGGATCCCTGAGCCTGCAGCGACGGCTGGAGCTGCTCGAGTGGGCGCAGCGCCATGACGTGCTGATCGTCGAGGACGACTTCGACTCCGAGCTGCGCTACGTGGGCGCCCCGCTGCCCACGCTGTCCGCGCTCGATCCCACCGGCGCATCCGTGGCCCTGCTCGGCACGTTCTCCGCCCTGCTCAGCCCCGCCTTGGCCACCGGCTACCTCGTGCTGCCCGACCCGTGGCTCGATCCGGTGCTGGAGCGGCGCCGCCAGCTCGGCGTGCCGGTCTCCGCGCTGACGCAGGCCGCGATCGCGCACCTTCTCGACTCCGGCTACCTGCGCCGGCACACGCGGCGGATGCGCTCGGTCTACGCCCGGCGCCGCGACCGGATCCGGGCGGCCTTCGCCGAGACGCGCCGAGCCCGACTGGCGCCCATGCACGGCGGTGTGGACGTCGTGATCACGACCGACGACGAGGAGGCCGCCGTCGTGGGCCGCTGCCGCGATGCCGGGCTGCTGGTGGGACGCCGCTCCGCCTACTGGAGCGCTGCTTCGCCTCTGCCGAGCGAGGCCAGCGACGTCGACTGCGCGGACCGCAGCGACTGCGGCATCCATGGCGGCAGCGACGGTGAAGTCGCCGGCGACATCAGGGGCGGTGCAGGTGGCAGGGGCGGCGGCGGCATCGTGGTGGGCTTCGCCCGCACCGACGACGAGGTCCTCACCCGGGTCCTTCCGCAGCTCGTCGCCGCCTGCGAAGGCCGCCCCTCCCCCCACCCGCCGAGTGGATGCTGAATTGCGCTGAGAGGGCCGATAGCGCAACTGGGTATCCACTCGGCGGGAGGAGGACTGTCTCGGCGGGAGGATGAGAGGGGAATCGTCCTCCAGGGTGAGGCGGATCGTGCGCGGGGAGGGCGACCCGGGGATGTCGGCATTCCTAGCGTGGAGCCATGCACACCACCACAGCACCGGACGCCTCAGCGGCCCCGCACACTCCTGCCGAACCTCACCCGGGCGCCCGCTTGCACCCGACGCCGCAGATGGCGCATCTGCTCTGGGCCATTGCGGCGTTCGTCGGGAGCCTGGCGGGAGCGGCCATCGGCGGCATCGCCCTCGGCTTCCTGCTGCGCTCGGGGACGGCCATCGCCGTCGGCGTGATGATGGGAGGCGCGCTGGCCGGGTTCGGGCTGCTGCGCCTGGGCCTTCTGGGGCGGATGGGATGGAGCGTGCGCGATCTGGGCTTCCACCGCGGACGCCACAGCCTGCTGCACCTGCTCTGGTTCACCCCGGTCGGCATCATCGCCGCGCTGATCGCCACGGCCATGGCAGGCTCCGCCCTGGGCGCCTCCCCGGCCCAGAGCACGACGAGTCTGCAGGCGCTGGAGGCAGGCCCCCTGCTGGGAGTGCCGATGCTGCTCCTGGCCGCAGTGGTGCTGCCCCTGCTCGAGGAGATCGTGTTCCGCCGGGTCCTGCTGGACTGGATGGCCTCGCACATGCCCGTCGGGCTGGCCGCGGCGCTCGTGGTGGTCGTGTTCGCAGCGGCCCATGCGGTGCCGGCGGTGATGCTCTACATCTTCTTCCTCGGGATACCGCTGGTGCTCGCTCGGCTGTGGTTCGGGAACCTGTGGGCGCCGCTGATCGTGCATGCGACCAACAACGCGCTCGTCAGCCTGGTGGCCCTCACGACCCTCACCTGAGCCCGCACGACTCCGCCGAGTGGATCCCCAGTTGCGTTGAGAGCCTCAACAGCGCAACGGGGAATCCACTCGGCGGGGTGGGGTTGGGGGTGAGTCAGACGGAGGTGTACCCGCCGTCGATGACCAGGTTCTCGCCGGTGACCATGGCCGCGTCGTCGCTGGCCAGGTATCCGATCGCCGCGGCGATCTCCTCCGGCTCCGCGAAGCGCCCGGCGGGGATGGCGGCGCGCATCTCGTCGCCGACCGGCCCGGCCCAGGCCTTCTTGCCCAGCTCCGTGGCCACGACCGTGGGCGAGACCGTGTTCACGGTGACGCCACTGGCAGCCCACTCGGCGGCCAGCACCTTGGTCAGCCCCAGCAGCCCCGCCTTCGAGGCGGCGTAGGCGGCGTGGCGCTCCAGGCCCACGAGCGCACCCTGGGAGGCGATGCTCACCACGCGCCCATGGCCCTTCTCGCACATGACGCGCCCGGCGGCGCGGCTGAGGCGGAACACGGCCGAGAGGTTCAGGGCGATCGTGGTGTCCCACTTCTCGTCCGAGAGCTCCAGGGCCGGATCCAGCAGGGCGACGCCGGCCGAGTTCACCAGGACGTCGAGGCCGCCGGCCGCATCCACGACGTCGGCGATCACCCGGTCGGCCGCGCCGTCCTCGAGCAGATCTGCGACGACCGCGTGATGGCCCTCGCCGAGCCCCGTCATGACATCGATCAGGCGCTCATCGCGGTCGATGCCCACCACGGTCGCCCCGGCGGCGGCGAACCACTGCGCGGAGGCCAGTCCGAGCCCGTTGGCGGCGCCGGTGACCGCCACGACCTCGCCGCTGAAGTCGGCGCTCAGGCGGCTCATGCGCCCTCCTGCAGGCCGGTCGCTTCCTTCTCGTACTCGCTCAGGGCGGCGACCTTCTCGGCCGAGGCGCTGGACTCATCGAACGTGTAGCCCAGCCACTCCCTGGCCAGGCGACGAGCCAGCTCCAGTCCGATCACACGCTCGCCCATGCACAGCACCTGCGCGTTGTTGGACAGCACCGAGCGCTCCACCGAGAACGAGTCGTGCGCGGTCACGGCGCGGATGCCCGGAACCTTGTTGGCGGAGATCGCCACGCCCAGTCCGGTGCCGCAGATCAGCAGCGCGCGGTCGGCCTCGCCGGCGGCCACCTTGCGCGCGGCGTCGACGGCCACGTGCGGGTAGGCGGTGTGCTCGTCGTCGCCGACGCCGACGTCGATGACCTCGGCCACACGCGGATCCGCCTCCAGATCCTTCTTCAGCGCGGTCTTGTAGCTGTAGCCGGCGTCATCCCCGCCGACGACGATGCGCAGTCCCTGATCAGCCATGTCCTCCTCCTTCTGCCGGGGCACCCGCCCCGGCGCTTCGTCTGGTTTCAGCTCCAGGCTCGGACGGATCGTGCGCGCGGCACAACCGGTCCGAGCCGGAATCCCTGTCAGTTCGCGGCGGGCGCATCCGTCTGGCCCAGGGTCTCCCCCAGCGAGACCAGGATCAGGCCCATGGAGGTGGCCCCGGCGTCCGGGGTCCCCACCGACTTCTCCGCCAGCGGGCGGGCGCGGCCCACCTTGGGCCGCAGCTCGGCTGTGGCCTCCGCCTGCTCCTGCGCCGTGACGGCCGCCTTGGTCCAGGCCTCCTGCAGGGGAAGCTCCGCGTGCTCCTCGCACAGGGCGTCGACGAACGGCAGCAGCGCATCCAGCAGGGTCTTGTCCCCGCGATGGGCCCCGCCGAGCTGCTGGATGGACTCGGCGAACGAGCGTACGGCCCGGCGGACGTCGTCCTCGGAGTACCCGTCGGCGGCATCGTCGATCTCGCGGCCCGCGGACTCCAGGGCCGCGCCCCACAGCACGCCCGACGTGCCGCCGGCGTACTCGGCCCAGGCCTGGCCGCCGCGGCGCAGCGTCCAGGAGGCTCCCCCCTCGGCGGCTGCCGCGTCCACAGCCCTGCGCGCCGCGGAGATGCCCTTGACCATGCCGCGGCCGTGATCGCCGTCTCCGGCCACGGCGTCGATCTCGCCCAGGCGCTGCTCGTTGTCCCGCAGCAGCTGCTCGATCCGCACGGTGGCGTCCTGGACGACGCCGGCGGCCCGACGCCCTGCCTCCGAGGACTCCGGGGCCTGCTCCCTCTCCTCGGCGTCGGCGGCCTCCTCCGCGGAGCTCATGCCCTGCAGCGGCGCCGCCTGCTTGCGGTAGGCCGGGGTGTAGGCATCCGAGGTCCACAGGCGCTCGAGCTCCTCGTCCAGCCAGAACAGGGTCAGCGACGCGCCGCCCATGTCCAGGCTCGTGACGAGCTCACCGACCTCGGGATCGATGATCTCCAGCCCGGCTTCACGCAGCCGCGGGGCGATGCGGCTCCACAGCAGGAACAGCTCCTCGTACTTGGTGGTGCCCAGCCCGTTGACGATCACGCCCACGCGCGAGCCCCTGTCCTGCGGGACGTCCTCGAGCAGCGGGGTCACGAGCATCTCCGCCAGACCGTCGGCGGTGGGCAGCTCGACGTCGCGGATGCCGGGCTCGCCGTGGATGCCCAGGCCCAGGCCCAGGTGGCCCTCAGGCACGGAGAACAGCGGCTCATCCGCTCCGGGCATGGTGCACCCGGAGAAGGCCACGCCCAGGCTGCGGGTGCGCGCATTCGCACTGCTGCCGATGCGCTCGACCTCATCGAGATCGAGACCCTCGGCGGCAGCCGCCCCCATGGCGCGGAAGACCGTGAAGTCACCCGCGATGCCGCGGCGCTTGTCGATCTCCTCGGCGGAGGCGATGTCATCGGTCACCACCACGATGCGGGTGTCGATGCCCTCGTCGTTGAGCCGCTTGGCCGCGATCCCGAAGTTCATGTTGTCCCCGGCGTAGTTGCCGAAGGTCAGGATCACGCCGCGGCCGCGGTGGGCGGCCTTGGCCACCGAGTAGACCTGAGCGGCCGAGGGCGAGGTGAAGATGTTGCCGACCACCGCACCGGCCGCGAAGCCGGGGCCGACGAGCCCCGCGAAGGCCGGGTAGTGCCCGGAGCCGCCGCCGACGATCACTGCCACCTCGGGCTCGCCCTGCGGCAGCCGCACGACGCCGCCGGCCACCTTGCGCAGGCGGTCGGAGTACAGGTCCACGAAGCCGTCGAGCTGATCGTCGCAGAACTCGGCCGGGTCGTTGAAGATCGTGGTCATGATCGGTCCTTCTCGATCCGCAGCGGATCGGTCGACTGAATGTATGTGGCCTTCGGAATATGCGAGGGGCGCGGCCGTCCTCGTGACTGGATCCCGCGAGGTGCGCGGGCAGCGCCCGCCGAGACAGGCCCCGGCGGGCGCTTCGGCTCAGTGGGCCTCGCCGCGGACCTGCGGCACCTTGAGCACGCGGGTCAGTGCGAAGGCCACGCCGTAGAGGACCACGAAGGCCCACACCACGCCGGCGTCGCCGCCCCACGGACGCACGACCGCGACCACGAGCGAGCCCAGGAAGGCCGCGCCACCGGCGGCCGTCGTGTACATGGCCATCGCCGCGCCCTTGTGCTGGGGCGTGAGGTTCGGCATGACCGCGCCCATGGGCACGAAGCCCGCGAGCAGGATGCCGAACACGGTGCCAGCGATCACGGTCAGCCAGTAGCCGTAGGTGGAGCCGGGCTCGACCATGTGCGGGACGTACCACCAGGCCAGCAGGCCCAGGGCCGATCCGACGATGCCGAACCAGCGCACGGTGCGGATCCAGCCCCACTGATCGCCGATGTAGCCGAACAGGGCGTTGAAGGAGATGTTGCCGGCGAACACGATCGTGGTCATCAGCAGCCACTGGTTCTGGCTCCAGCCGAGGTCGTCGACCATCACGGCCGGCAGAATCACGAACATGCCGAACTGCGGGGCGGTGTTGATCAGGCGGACGCAGAAGCCGGCGAAGATGCGCGGCTCGAGCACCATGACGCGCAGACCGCCCAGGATCACGGTTCCGGCGGACTCCCCGGCCGGAGCCAGGCGCTGCAGGCCGCGGGGCTCGCGGACGCCGAACCAGGCGATCAGGAAGCCGGCGAGCACGAGCAGCGAGGAGACGATCATGGCACCGGTCTCGCCGCCGTTGCCGCCGCCGAAGCCCGAGATGGCGAGGATGGCCACCAGGGAGCCCAGGGTCGGCATGCCTCCGGTGAACATCACGTAGAACCAGCCCACGGCCGTGGCGTTGCGCGCTCGCGGAGTGACGTGGTTGATCCACACCAGGAACGAGAACGCGAACAGCGGGAAGCCGAAGCCGCGGAAGAAGTACGACAGTGCGATCAGCACCGTGCTGTCGAGCTGGATCGAGAGCAGGAAGGCCGCCTCGAACACGATCCACACCAGGAAGCCCAGCAGCATGACCCGCTTGGGGCCGAAGAGATCGGAGAGGGCACCGGAGAGGTAGGAGCCGACCAGCACGGAGATGCCGTAGATCGAGATGACCGTGGCAGCGAGGTTCTCGTCGCCCACGGCCCGGGCCAGGTGCGGGGAGATGAAGTTGGACTCCACGCCGTTGCCGGTCATGAAGATCAGGACGGCCAGGAAACCCCATTTGATGGAGTTCGGGATGCCCATGCGGTCGAAGCGGGTCTCCGTCACCGGGGAGCCGGTCGCTGTCGCGGTCTGAGTCATGTGCTTGCTTTCATCCGGGTCGGCGGCCGCGGGCGGTCGCGGCCGCCGACAGGCAGAGGTGGTGAGGTGCTCGGCGTATCAGCCGTGGACGATCGAGACCTTGACGGAGGCTCCACCGGAGTCCCCCACCAGATCCAGGGCGTCCTGGTACTTCTCGAGCGGGAACTGATCCGTGCAGATGCGATCCAGCGGGAGCTTGCCCGACTCGATCATCTTGATCGCGGCCGGCCAGGTGTGGGGGCCCAGGTGGGCGCCGCGGACGTCGAGCTCCTTGTCATCGGAGATGATCGACCAGTCGACCGTGACGTCCGAGCCGAAGACCGAGTACTCCACGAACGTTCCGAGCTTGCGCAGCAGGTTCAGCCCCTGGCTCACGGCCGACGGGTGCCCGGTGCACTCGATGTAGACATCGGCGCCGTAGCCCTCGGTGAGCTCCTTGACCTTGGCGACCGCGTCCTCGCGGCCGATGTTGATCGTGAGGTCCGCGCCGCAGGCCTTGGCCAGATCGAGCTTCTGGTCGTCCATGTCCAGGGCGATCACGGTCAGCGGGGACTTGGCCACCGCGCCGGCGATCGCGCCCAGGCCGATGGGGCCGCAGCCGGCGATCACGACGACGTCCTCGAACGTGATGCCCGCGCGCTCCACGGCGTGCAGCGAGCAGGCCAGCGGCTCGGCGAACGCGGCGTGCTGCGGGGCGACATCCTTGGAGATCCGGTGCACGCGGGCCTGCGGCGGGACGAGCATGAACTCGGCCATGCCGCCGTCGAAGTTGCGGAATCCGAACATGTCGTGCGGGCCGCACATCCAGTACTCGCCGCGCTGGCAGTAGCGGCACTTGCCGCACGGAACGATCTGCTCGAGGACGATGCGGTCCCCGACCTCCACGCCGTGCTTGCCCAGGCCCTCCGTGCCGCCGCCGACGACCTCGCCGACCAGCTCATGGCCCGGGGTCACGCCGGTCTGCGCCCAGGCCGGGCGGTTGGCGTCGCCCCAGAACTTGGCGGCGCCGTGGTAGCACTTCAGGTCGCTGGCGCACACGCCGACGGCCTCCATGCGCACGAGCAGCTCATCCTCCTGCGGAGTCGGCTTGGGCCGGGTCTCCATGCGGTAGTCCTCGGGACCGTGCACGACGACCGCCTGCATGGTCTCGGCACCCTGGGTGGTCGTGGTGTCTTCCGACATGGTGTCCCCTCACAGCTCTGTGATCCGAATTACAGGACAACACTAGATCGCGCTGAACAGATGTCAAGAACAGATGTGCGGACATCCGTCCGGCGGGCGGGACATGTCGTCATGAAGCGCCGGATGACACGGATCGCAGGCGTTCGCGCGGCATCGGAGCGGCCGCGGGGTAGTGTGAACAGATGTTCACCACAGCCCAGGAGCCGGGGTCCCGATGACCGCTGCCGATCCTCGCCTGCAGCTGGCCTTCGAGGCAGCGGAGGCCTACTACACCCATGGCCGCACCCAGGCGGACGTGGCCCAGCATCTGGGAGTCTCCCGCCCCACCGTCAGCCGCCTGCTCGAGGAGGCGCGCAGATCCGGCATGGTGACCATCACCGTGACGCCGCCGCCCGGCGGAGCGGGCCTGCAGGCGCTGAGCGCCGAGCTGACGCAGGCTCTGGGCGTGCGCAGCGTGCGGATCTCCTCCGGCGGCGGGCGCGAGGCCTCGCTGGGCGCGGCCCTGGTCCAGCAGACGTCCCAGGCCCTGCTCGACTACCGGCTGCGGCCCGGCGACGTCCTGGTCGTGGCCTCGGGGCGCACGGTCTACGAGCTGAGCCTCGAGAAGCTGCCCCAGCTGCCCGGGCTCGTGCTGGTGCCCGGCGTGGGAGGGCAGGCCGACCCCGAGCCGTGGTTCCAGACCAACGAGCTCGTGCGCACCCTGGCGCACAAGACCGGCGGCAGCCCCCGGTTCCTGTTCGCCGAGGCCAAGCCGTCCCCCGCCCTCTACGAGGCGCTGCGCACGGACCCCAGCTTCCGCGGCATCCAGCAGCTGTGGGCCGGCGCCTCCGCCGCGATCCTGGGCATCGGCGCTCCGCCGCGGACCCGCAGCTCGGTCACCTCCGGCATCCCGGTGGACGACCCCGCGGTCCTCACCGCCGCCGGCGACGTCTGCCTGCACTTCATCCACCCCGACGGCCGCCCGCTGGAGTTCCCGGACTCCGAGCGGCTGGTGCGCATCCCCCTGGACGACCTCCTGGCGATCCCGCAGCGCCTGGCCGTGGCCGCTGGCACCGAGAAGGTGCCGAGCATCATCGCCGCCGCGCGGATGGGCTGCTTCCACGATCTGGTGACGGATCAGCCGACCGCCCGCGCCCTGGCCGAGACCCTGCTTCCGCCGCCTTCCTGACCCCCGCCGAGTGGATGCCCAGTTGCGCTATCGGGGCTCTCAGCGCAAAGGGGTATCCACTCGGCGGGGGGGGTTCAGGCCTGGACGGGGGTGTCGCTGCCGCGCTGCAGCTCGGCCAGGCGATGCATGGTCTCCCGGTTGTCCCGGTAGAGCTGCGTGTAGAGCCCGAAGATCTCGTCGTAGAGCTCGCGGTGCTGCGGATCGGGCTCCACCGTCTCCCCGATGCACGCCCAGTCCCGGGTGTCGATCCCCGACGTGGTCTCCGCCGCAAGCATGGCCGCCCCGTAGGAGGCGCCGATCGTCTGATCCGGGATCTGCTGCGAGCGCCCGGTGACATCGCTGACGATCTGCACCCACAGCCGCGACTGCGTACCGCCGCCCACGGCCACGAGCCGCTCCGGGCGCTCTACCCCCTCCTCGAGCAGGTCCAGGATCTGGCGCAGTCCGCAGGCGATGCCCTCGTAGGTCGCCCGGAAGATCTCGGCCGGACCGTGGGAGAGCGTCAGGCCGATGACGGTGCCGCGGGCGTCGGGATCGAAGATCGGGGTGCGCTCGCCCGCGAAGTACGGCAGCACCACGAGCCCGCGCGCCCCCGGCGGAACCGAGCCGGCCTCCTCGACGAGCTGCCCGAAGTCCGGATCGCCCCACTGCCCGCGCCACCACGAGGTCAGGCTGCCCGAGGTCGCGGTGCCCGCGGCCAGGCAGCGCGAGCCCTCCGTGATGCCAGCCGTGGACCACAGCTGCGCCTCATGGGCCTGGCTGCGCAGGTTCTGCACGACGAAGAACGTGGAGCCGTACTGGAGCATGGTGTCGCCGGGGGCGCGCACGCCGGCGCTCCAGGCCTCGGTCCAGGCGTCGACGGTCCCGGCACAGACCGGGGTGCCCTCGGGCAGGCCGGTGGCCCGGGAGGCCTCCGCGGAGATCGACCCGACCGCCTCGTTCGCCCAGGCCAGGCGTGGGCGCTCCAGGTGCTCCGCGATCTCGTCGTACCAGTCCTCGGCCCAGGTCTCGGCGGTGAGGTCGTAGAGCGGATCCGACTGGCTGGCGGTGTGGTGATCGAGCACGTACTCGCCAGTGAGCATGCCGAGGATGTACGAATGCGCGCTCCCCCAGCGCACGGCCCGCGTGAAGCTGTCCGGCTCGTGATCGCGGACCCAGCGCATCTTGGGGCCGATCGACTGGCTGGACAGGGAGTTGCCGCACCGTGCGACGATCCGCTCGTCGCCGAGCTGCTCGGTGAGGTCCTCGATCTCCTGGAAGGCCCGGGTGTCCACGCCGTAGAGGATCGCGGCGCGCACGGGCGTGAAGTCCTCCTCCATGAGCACCAGGCACGGTCCCATGCCGCTGACGCAGACGCCGTGGACCTGCTCGGCATCCTGCCCCTCGAGCAACCGCTGCGAGATCTGCTGGATCTCGGGCCACCACTGCTGCTGGGCGTCGAACTCGGCCCATCCCGTGGAGGGCGAGGACATCGTGTGGGTCACCGACTCCTTCCGCAGGATGGTGCCGTCGCCATCCACCAGGACACCCTTGGTGCTGCCCGTGCCGATGTCGATGCCGATGTGCATGACCGCCCCTCCGTCGCCGATGTGCCCCGAGCCTATCCTCGGGATCCGTCACGCCCGTGAGCCGCGCCACCACCCCGCTCCCCCTCCCGCCGAGTGGATGCCCAGTTGCGCTGAGAGCCCCGATAGCGCAACTGAGCATCCACTCGCGGGAAGGGGGATGTGCGGATTGTTGACAATCCGACGCGGTGTTCTAGGGTCGGGATCGTGAGCAGCACTCAGTTCCCCATGGGAAACCGCGACTACGCCGCCCCGGAGCCGGAGCGGACGCCCGATGACGACGTCCGCCCGCCGCTCTTCAGGCGCGCCGAGTACGACCGCCGACTGAAGGCAGTGCGCGAGCAGATGGAGTACCAGGGCCTCAGCGCCCTGATCGTCACGGATCCGGCGAACATCTTCTATCTGACGGGCTACGACGCCTGGTCGTTCTACACCCCGCAGCTGCTCTTCGTGGCCGACGAGGGCGAGATGCTGCTGCATCTTCGGGAGATGGACGCCAACGGCGCCTTCCGCACCGCCTGGCTGCCGCCGGAGCAGATCGTGGGCTACCCGGAGCGCTATGTGCACCGCCCGCACCTGCACCCGTTCGACTGGATCGCCTTCAGCCTGCGCCGCCGGGGCCTCATCGCCCGCGCCACCCGCGGCGCCGTCGGCCTGGAGATGGACGCCCACTTCTTCTCCCCCAAGGGGTTCCGCAGCCTGCTCAACGCCTTGCCGGAGTGGAAGCTCGTGGACTGCTTCGAGCTCGTGAACTGGGTCCGCGCCGTGAAGTCGGAGGCCGAGATCCAGTACATGCGCACCGCGGCACGCGTCACCACGGCCGCCATGCAGGCCGCGATCGACACGATCGGCGTGGGAGTGCCGCAGAACATGGTGGCCGCCCAGATCGCCCGTGCGCAGGCCGAGGGCGACGGCGAGGCCTGGGGCGACTTCCCCGCGATCGTCCCCATGCTGCCCACCGGAACCTCCGCGGACACCCCGCACCTCACCTGGTCGGACCGCGTGCTCACCGAGGGCGACGCCGTCGTCGTCGAGCTCGCCGGCGCCCACCGCCGGTACCACGTCCCCCTGGCCCGCACGGTGATGCTGGGCGAGCCCACCGACGACCTCCTGCGCCTGGAGGACGCCGTGGCCGAGGGCCTGCAGGTCGTGCTCGACACCGCCGCCGAGGGCGTGCCCGTACGCGAGCTCGCCCGCGCCTGGAACTGGTCGCTGGCCCGTCACGGCCTGGAGAAGGACAGTCGCCTGGGCTACTCCGTGGGCATCGGCTACCCGCCGGACTGGGGCGAGCGCACGATCAGCATCCGCACCGAGGACGAGACCGTCCTGGCCGAGAACATGACCTTCCACGTCATCTGCGGCATGTGGATGACCGGCTTCGGCTACGAGGTCTCGGAGTCCGTGCGGATCACCCGCTCCGGCGCAGAGACCTTCACCTCGTTCCCGCGTTCCCTCATCAGGAAGTGAGCAGATCATGACGACCCCGCACCTGAGCACCGTCTCCGGACTCGAACCTCGTCCGACCGAGGGCATCGCCGGCGATCCGCACGAGGGCCTGCTCCCGCTGGCCTCCCGCGCCGATGGCCTCGTGGGCTCGGTCATCGACTCGTCGACGTCGCTGCTGGCCGCACAGACCCACGACATCGTGCGCTTCGCCATGGGGGCCCCGGCGGCGGAGGTCATCCCCACCGAGCAGTTCCGGCGCCTGGCCGGCGAGGTCCTGGACGACAGCTCGTTCACCTACGGCGCCACCGAGGGCGAGCCCGGAATGCTCGAGACCATCGTCGCGCTCGGCACGGAGACCGGGCACCCCACCCGCCCGGAGCGGATCGTGGTGACCTCCGGCGGCATGCAGGGCCTGGACATCGCCTTCAAGCTGTTCGTGGATCCCGGAGACCTGGTGGTCGTCGAGAGTCCCACCTACACCAACGGCTCGGGCACCGCGCTGAGCTACGGCGCGGAGATCCTCGAGATTCCCATGGACGACGACGGCATGGACATCGACGCCCTCGAAGCACAGGTCGGCGAGCTCGGACGCAAGCCCCGGCTGATCTACACGATCCCCAACTTCCAGAACCCCTCCGGGACCACGCTGAGCCCTGAGCGCCGCAAGCGCCTCCTCGAGCTGGCGCACGAGTGGGGCAGCGTGATCCTGGACGACGATCCGTACGGCGAGCTGCGCTTCAGCGGCCATGACGTGCCGAGCTTCGCCGAGCTGAGCCCCGAGGACCCCCTGGTCTTCTCCGTGCGCACCTTCTCCAAGGTCCTGGCCCCGGGACTGCGCGTGGGGTGGATCGACGCCGATCCTCGCATGCGCGATCTCGTGATCGCGGCCAAGCAGGCTATGGACACGTGCACCAACGTGCCGAACCAGCACGTGGTGGAACGCTTCATCCGCCAGGGCGGCTACCAGGAGCACCTCGAGGGGCTGCGCACCGAGTACCGTCGGCGCAAGGAGGCCATGGACGCCTCGATCGCCCGTCACCTGGGCGATCGAGTGGTCACCACCGACCCGCAGGGCGGCTTCTTCCTGTGGGTCACCCTGCAGGGCGAGGACGCGCGCATCTCCACGAGCCGCCTCTTCGAGATCGCACTGGCCGAGGGCGTCGCCTTCATCCCGGGACCTGCGCTGTCCCCGTCGGGCCGGTTCCAGGACGCCTTTCGGCTGTGCTTCGCCTCCTCGACCCCCGAGCGCACGGAAGAGGGCCTGCAGCGACTGGCCCGCGCACTGGACATCGCCCGCGCGGAGCTGGGCGGCTGAGCCGCACGACGACGCGGCTGAGCGGGTTTCCCGAGAATCCCTGCGCAGCGCCCAGCCGCTGAGCGCTCAGGAGCACGACGGAGGCGGGGCCCGGACCGATCGGTCCGGGCCCCGCCTCCGTCGCCTGGTGCTGCCGCCCCGAGCGGGCCGATCGGGCCCCGCGGCGCGGGGACATGAGAGGGCAGCTCAGGCCTTCCCGGCGCGGATCCGCACGATCTCCTGCGGCCCCGTCTCCGGGATGTCGTTGCCGCGCAGAGACGCGCCCACGGTCTCCTTCATGAAGTGCACCGCGATCAGTCCGACGATGCAGGCCGCGCCCATGTAGAACGCCGGCACCAGCGGGCTGCCGGTCGCCTCGATCAGCGCCTCGTTGACCGACGGGGCGGTGCCGCCGAACAGCGAGGTGGAGACGTTGTAGGTGATCGCGAACCCGGCGAAGCGCACCTTGGTGGGGAACATGGCCGGGAAGGTCGCCGAGATCGTGGCCAGCTGGAGGACGTAGAGCAGGCCCAGGACGCTGATGCCGATCAGCGTGCCCCATACGCCCTGCGACATCAGCATGTACATGGGCACGGACATCACGATCAGCCCGATCAGGGAGATCCGCCACACGGGCTTGCGCCCCAGCCGGTCGGACAGCGACCCCGCGAAGGGGATCAGCAGCATCATGCCGAACTGCGTGACGAACGAGATCGTCAGCACCGTCTGGTACTCCATGCCGCCGGTGCCCTCGAGGTAGGTGGGCATGTAGCTGAGCAGCGTGTAGTTCACGACGTTCACGGCGATGACCAGCCCGGCCATGGTGAGGATCGGGCGCCAGTAGCCGGTGAGCAGGTCCTTGAGCCCGCCGAGGGCGCTGTCCTGGGTGGCGTCGAGCTCCTCGGCCTCCTCGAACACGGGGGTCTCCCCCAGCTTGGAGCGCAGGTACATGCCGATCAGGCCCATGGGGCCGGCGATCAGGAACGGGATGCGCCATCCCCACTCCATCATGCCGTCATGGCCCAGGAAGGTCTCGCCGAGCAGCACGATCAGGGACCCCAGGGCGAAGCCGCCCATGGTGCCGAACTCCAGGAAGCTGCCCAGGAAGCCGCGCTTGCGGTCCGGGGCGTACTCCGCCATGAAGGTCGCTGCGCCGCCGTACTCGCCGCCGGTGGAGAAGCCCTGCACGGCGCGCAGGACGATCAGCAGGATCGGGGCCAGGACGCCGATGGTCTCGAACGAGGGCAGCAGACCGATGCAGAACGTGGCGCCGGCCATCAGGATGATCGTCAGCGCCAGGATCGCCTTGCGGCCCAGGCGGTCGCCGAGCGGGCCCCAGAACAGGCCGCCGAGCGGACGGACCAGGAACGAGAAGGCGAAGGTGGCCAGCGCCAGGACGGTGCCGTACTCGCCGGGGAAGAAGTTGTGGGTGATGTAGCCGACCGAGACCGCGTAGACGCCGTAGTCGAACCACTCCGTCGCGTTGCCGATCGCGGAAGCGGCGACGGCGCGGTGGACGGTGCCCGCATCGGGCGCGGCGGGCTGGTGATCGGCGTCGTGCGCCGACGGGTCGCGCTGCGACCCCGGATCCTGTCCTGCTTGCGACGAGCTCATGGCAGTCTCCCTCGTAGGATTGTCAACAATCATTGAAGCATCTGACCCCTCCCACCTCAAGCCCATGTCGCCCATTGACCAGAGCGACGCGCTGGGAGCGCACGGTAGGATCGTCGACAATCGTCAACGCCCACCCGGAGGCCTCCTTGCCGCCCGCTGCACTGAACCCCGTCGTCCAGGAGTCCACCCCCGCGCTGATCGCCCGGCAGCTGCGCCGCGCGATCGGCGAGGGGGAGCTGGCTCCGGGACAGCAGCTCAACGAGGCCGCGCTCAGCCGCAGCCTCGGCGTCAGCCGCGGCCCCCTGCGCGAGGCCATGCAGCGCCTCACCCAGGAGGGCCTGCTCGTCAGCGTGCGGAATCGCGGCGTCTTCGTCATCGAGGTCACCGACGACGACGTCCGCGACATGTACCTGGCCCGCACGGCGCTCGAGCGCGCCGCTGCCGCACATGCTGCGGAGACGGATCCTGCCGCGGCGCAGGAGCAGCTGCTGCGGATCGTGCAGGAGATGGAGGACGCGGCCGGCCGCGGCGACCTCGTGGCCGTCACCGAGGCCGACATCGACTTCCACACCACGCTCGTGTCCCTGGCGCACAGCCCGCGGCTGACCCGGATGCACACCACGCTCATGGTCGAGACCCGCATGTGCATCACCGCCCTGGAGCAGCGCTACAGCTCGCAGTCCCCGCGGCTGCAGGAGCATCGGCACATCGCCGAGGCGATCGGCCGCGCCGATCTGGCCGGGCTGGACCGCCTGCTCGTCGGCCACATGGAGGACGCGATCGGCAGGCTGGTCGCGGCCCTGGACTGAGGCCGGGCTTCAGCCGCGCGGCATGGCCATGTACGTGGTCTCGAGGAACTCGTCGATGCCCACGCGACCGCCCTCCCTGCCCAGGCCCGAGGCCTTGATGCCGCCGAACGGCGCGGCCGGGTTGGAGACGATGCCCGTGTTGAGCCCGACCATCCCGACCTCCATGGCCTCCCCCACGCGGAAGGCGCGGTCGAGATCCTGTGTGAACAGGTAGCCCGACAGCCCCCAGGGGGTGTCGTTGGCCAGGGCGATGGCCTCCTTCTCCGTGTCGAACGGGATGACCGGGGCCACCGGCCCGAAGATCTCCTCGCCCATCAGCCTCGAGGACGGGTCGACGCCCGAGAGGACCGTCGGGCGGTAGAAGTAGCCGGGCCTCTCCGGGCGCGAGCCGCCGCAGATCACCTCGGCGCCGCGCTGGACGGCGTCGTCCACGAGCTCCTGGACCTTGCGCAGGGCCTTGGGCTCCACGAGCGGGCCCACCTGCACGCCCTCCGCCAGCCCGTCGCCCACGCTCAGCGCGCCGAGTCGCTCGGCGAGACGGCGGGAGAACTCGTCGGCGACCGAGCGCTGGACGTAGAGGCGATTGGCCGCGGTGCAGGCCTCGCCCATGTTGCGCATCTTGGCCGCGAAGGCGCCCTCGACCGCGCGGTCCAGGTCGGCATCCTCGAAGACCAGGAACGGCGCGTTGCCGCCGAGCTCCATGGACGAGCGCATGACGTGCTGCGAGGCCTGCTCGAGCAGCCTGACACCCACCGCCGTGGACCCGGTGAAGCTGATCTTGCGCGCGATCCCGCTGGACATCCACGGCTCGACGACGGAGCCGGCATCGGTCGTGCACACGATGTTCAGCACTCCGGCGGGCACCCCGGCCTCGAGCAGGATGTCGGCCAGCGCCAGCGACGTCAGCGGGGTGAGCTCGGCCGGCTTGAACACCATGGTGCAGCCGGCGGCGATGGCCGGGGCGATCTTGCGCGCCCCCATGGCCAGCGGGAAGTTCCACGGCGTGACCAGCACGCACGGGCCCACCGGTCGCTGGGAGACCATGAAGCGTGTCTTCCCGTCGCCCGAGAGCATCTGGTCCCCGCCGATGCGCACGGCCTCCTCGGAGAACCAGCGCAGGAACTCCGCGGCGTAGGCGACCTCGCCCTTGGCCTCGGCCAGCGGCTTGCCCATCTCCGAGGTCATGATCAGGGCGAGCTCGTCCTGCCGGGCCATGACCAGGTCGAAGGCCCGGCGCAGGATCTCGCTGCGCTCGCGCGGGGCGGTGCGGGCCCACTCGGGCTGAGCGCGCCCGGCGGCCTCGATGGCTCGGCGGGCGTCGTCGGGTCCGCCGTCGGCCACCGTGGCGATGACCTCCTCCGTGGCGGGGTTGATCACCTCGAAGCGAGCGCCGGTGGCGGACTCGCCCCAGGCGCCGTCGATGAGCAGCCCCGTGCTCACCGCGGAGATGACCTCATGGGCAGTGCGGGCATGATCCTGGGTGTTCATCGTGGCTCCTCTTCCTGGTCTCGCTCGGGTTGTTCGGCTCGGTGGCCTGGGGCCACCTGGTCTGCTGCGGGGCCCGACGGGGGCCCCGGATCCAGCAGCTGCGCCAGGTGCATCCCCGGGCGCTGGGGCTCCAGGTGGTCCACCTGCATGGCGCAGGAGAAGCCGTCGGTGAGCACGGGATCCTCCTCGCGCGCGCCGCGCAGCGCCGGGGCGAGCGCGTTCTCGGCGACCTGCATGCTGACGTCGTAGTGCTGGGCCTCGAAGCCGAAGTTCCCGGCCACGCCGCAGCACCCGGAGGCATCCACGACCTCGCGCACGCCGGCGGCAGCGAGCACCCGGCGCTGGGAGGCGGGGCCGAACACGGAGTGCTCGTGGCAGTGGGTCTGCAGCACGACGCGATCGGGGATCGGGGCCGACGGCTCCGGCCGCCAGCCCTGCGCCGTCCGCTCGGCCAGATGCGCGGCGAAGCTGCGCACCCGTCGGGACACGCGCCGGGCCTGGTCGGTGGGCACCAGCTCCGGCAGGTCCTTGCGCAGCGCGGCCGCGCAGCTGGGCTCGACCACCACGATCGGGCGCTCGGTACCGTCGTCGAGGGCCTCCGCGGCCCGCGCCAGAAGCCGCCGAGCGGTGCCGAGCTGCCCCGTGGAGATCCAGGTGAGCCCGCAGCACGCCTCGGCCGAGCACTCGACCCGCTCGCCGGCCTGCTGCAGGACGCGAGCGGCAGCGCCGGCGGCCTCGGGGCGGAACCCGCGGGTGAAGGTGTCGACGAAGAGCACCGCATCGCCCGCTCCCGGGGCGACCGCGGCGTCCGCGACCTCCTGCCGCCACTGCCCCGTCCGAGCGAAGCGCGGCATCCTGCGCTCGGGCGTCAGCCCGCCCAGCACGGCTGCCGCCTTGGCCAGCGGCGTGGACAGCAGCGCATTGACGACCGGTGCGATCCGCCCGGCCACGAGCAGCCACCGCGGCAGCCATCCCAGGGAGAAGTGCGCGACCGGACGCAGGCGCCCGGCGTAGTAATGATCGAAGAACTCCGACTTGTACGTGGCCATGTCGACCCCGGCGGGGCAGTCGGTCGAGCACGCCTTGCAGGACAGGCACAGGTCCAGCGCCTCGCGGACCTCCTCGGAGCGCCAGCCCTCCTCCACGGTCCTTGCGCCCCGGACCATCTCCTGCAGCACCCGAGCGCGTCCGCGCGTGGAGTCCTTCTCATCGCGCGTGGCCCGGAAGCTGGGGCACATCACCCCGCCGGTGTCGGCCCGGCAGCGCCCCACGCCGATGCACCCCTGGACGGCGTGCACCCAGGGGTCGGGGGCGCTCTGGCCGGCGCTCGCTCCGCCGGCCGCACCTGAGGTGTGGGAGTGGGCGGGGCTGAGATCGAAGCTCGTGCGCCACTCGCGCTGCGGGACGCCCTCCAGGGCCAGGTGGTCGTCCATCCGGTCGGGCTCGGTCATGATGCCCGGGCTGAGCATGCCCTCCGGGTCCCACAGCCGGCGGAAGCGCACGAAGGCGGCCAGGACCTGCGGCGAGTACATCAGCGGCAGCAGCTCGGAGCGGGAGCGCCCGTCGCCGTGCTCCCCCGACAAGGACCCGCCGTGGCGCACCACGAGCCGGGCCGCAGCCTGGGTGAACTCGCGGAAGACCCTGCGGCCGTCGTCGGTGCGCAGGTCGTAGGTGATCCGGATGTGCATGCAGCCGGCGCCGAAGTGCCCGTACATGACCCCGTCCAGCCTGTGCTCGTCCATCAGCACCCGCAGCTCGGCCAGGTAGTCGGCCAGGTCCTCCGGCTCCACGGCCGAGTCCTCCCAGCCCGGCCAGGACTCGCCGCCGCTGGCCAGGCGCGAGGACAGCCCCGCCCCATCCTCGCGGACGCGCCACAGGGAGGCGCGCTCCGCCGGGTCCGGGACGGCCTGGCCCTCCACGAGCCTGCCGTTGCGCGCCAGCCGCTCCAGCAGCCGCTCGGCCTGGCCCTCGACGGCGGCCTGGTCTTCACCGTCCAGGTCCACGAACAGCCAGGCGCGGCCGTCGGGCAGTCCCAGAACAGAGTCCGGACCGCGGCGCGCCCGCATGGTCTCCACGATCGCGGCGTCGGTGCCCTCCACCGCCGCTGGGGAGAACTCGAGGATCGTGGTGATGTCGCGGGCGGCATCCACGACGTCGTCGTAGCCCAGGCACACGAGCAGCGCGCTGGGCGGCCTGGGCACCAGGCGCATGCGGGCCCCGACCACCAGGGCGCAGGTGCCCTCCGAGCCCACGAGCGCGCGGGCGATGTCCAGCCTGTGCTCGGGCAGCAGGTTCTGCAGGTGATAGCCCGAGACCTGCCGCTGGATGCGTCCGAGCTCGAGCCGGAAGGGCGCCAGGTTCTCCCGGCCGAGCTGCTCCAGCTGCCCCAGCAGCTCACGGGCGCGTCGCTCGGAGTGCACGTCGTGCGGATCGGTGGCGCGCAGACCACGGTTGGTCGCGGTGAGACGGGCGCCGTCGGTCGTGACGACGTCGATCTCGACCACGTGGTCCGAGGTCCGCCCGTAGCGCACCGAGTGGTTGCCGCAGGCGTCGTTGCCGATCGCCCCGCCGACCGTGGCCCGATTCTTGGACGACGGGTCCGGGGCGAACGTGAGCCGCCCGCCTGTGGCCGCCTCGACCTCACGGGTCAGATCCGCCAGGACCACCCCGGGATCGACGTCGACGGTCCGCGCGTCCTCATCCAGGACGCGGATGGCCGTGAGGTGGCGCGAGAAGTCCACGACGACGCCGGGGCCCACCGCGTTGCCCGCCATGGATGTCCCGCCGCCCCGTCCGATCAGGGGCGTGCCGGTCTCGCGGCACACACGCACGATCGCCAGGACGTCGTCGGCGCTGCGCGGGAAGACGACGGCCAGCGGGACCACGCGGTAGTTCGAGGCGTCGTAGGAGTACTCGGCCAGCCTCCGGGCGGAGACCTCCGCCTGGAGGCCGGCCTGCTGCATCCGGTCCAGGATCTCGTCGGCATCGCCCTGCGGGGCCTGGGCGTCGCTGCGGAGGGCGGCCTCGCTCATGGGCAGACCTCAGGCGCCGGTGGTGCCGGACGGGGCCGAGGAGACGACGGCTTCCACGGCCGCCTCGAAACGCTGCAGGCCCAGGGCGATCTCCTCCTCGCTCACCACGAGCGCGGGGATCAGGCGCACGACGTTGCCCGCCGGACCGCAGGTCAGGCTGAGAAGGTCCTGCTCCGTGGTGGCCTGCTGGACCGCGGCGGCGTTGGCGGCATCAGGAGAGCCGTCCGGCGCGGTGAACTCGATGCCCTGCATGAGCCCCAGGCCGCGGACGTCGCCGATGACCGGGAAGCGCTGCTGGATCTGCTTCAGTCCGGCCTGCAGCTGCTCGCCGCGGACCCGGGAGTTCTCCACCAGCCCCTCCTTCTCGACCACCCCGAGCGTGGCCACCCCGGCGGCGGCCGAGACGGCGTTGCCTCCGTACGTGCCGCCCTGCGAGCCGGGCCAGGCCTTGGACATCAGCTCGGTCGAGGCGGCGATCGCGGAGATCGGGAAGCCGGAGGCGATGCCCTTGGCGGTGATGAGGACGTCCGGGCGGGCGGAGCTGTGCTGGTGGCCCCAGAACTTCCCGGTGCGCCCGACGCCGGCCTGGACCTCGTCGAAGATGAGGACGATCCCGTGGCGGTCGGCGCGCTCGCGCAGCCCCTCCAGGAAAGCGGGAGGCGTGGGGATGTAGCCGCCGTCGCCCAGCGCGGGCTCGATCAGGAAGGCCGCGGTGTCCGAGGGCGCGGTGCGGGTCTGCAGGAGGTAGTCGAGCTCCTGCAGAGCGAAGTCGACGGAGGTCTGCTCATCCCAGCCGTAGCGGTAGGCGTACGGGAACGCGGACATGTGCACGCCAGCCATCAGCGGGGCGAAGCCCGCCGAGAACTTGGTGCCGGCGGTGGTCAGCGAGGCCGCGGCGACGGTGCGCCCGTGGAAGCCGCCCTGGAACACGACGATGTTCGGGCGACCTGCGGCCATGCGCGCCAGGCGGATGGAGGCCTCGACCGCCTCGGAGCCGGAGTTGGCGTAGAACACCGAGTCCAGGCCCTCCGGCAGGACCTCGCCGAGCTTGTCGGTGAGCTCCAGTAGGGGCTTGTGCATCACGGTCGTGTACTGCGCGTGGATGATCTTCCCGACCTGCTCCTGGGCGGCGGCCACGACCTCCGGGTGGCAGTGCCCGGTGCTCGTGACGCCGATCCCGGTGGTGAAGTCGAGGTACTCGCGTCCGTCGATGCCGTAGATCCAGCTGCCGCGGGCGTGGTCGACGACCACCGGGGTGGCCTGCTTGAGGACGGGGCTCAGAGATGTCATGCGTCACATTCTCCGAACCGCGCCGCAGGATTGTCAACAATCCGACATCGCTACAGTGGAGGGATGAGCACCGCGAGCCCGTCCCCGCAGTCCGAGTCCCGGCCCCGCCTGGTCGTCCTCACGACCGAGACCACGCCGCCCCCGTCCGGCTCCGCCCGCTTCGAGGAGCTGACCGAGGTGACCTGGACCGATGCCGAGGGACTGCCGCAGGCGATCGCCGGCGCGCAGATCCTGCTCGTGTGGGACTTCTTCTCCGGGGCCCTGCGCGAGGCCTGGCCGCACGCCGATGCCCTCGAGTGGGTCCACGTGGCGGCCGCGGGCGTGGATTCGCTGCTGTTCGACGAGCTGCGCCAGTCCCCCGTGACCGTCACCAACGCGCACGGGGCCTTCGACACCCCGATCGCCGAGTTCGTGCTGGCCTCGATCCTGGCCCACGACAAGCAGCTGCACCGCTCCGAGCGGCTGCAGCGCGAGCGCACGTGGCAGCACCGGGAGACTGCTCTGAGCGCAGGGCGTCGGGTCCTGGTGATCGGCACGGGCGGGATCGGCCGGGCCACGGCGCGGCTGCTGAAGGCCGTCGGCATGGAGGTCATGGGTGCCGGTCGCACGGCGCGGCAGGATCCGGACTTCGGGACGATCATCGCCAGCGACGAGCTCGTGGAGCACGTGGGGTGGGCCGATCACGTCGTGCTGATCGCGCCGCTGACCGAGCAGACCCGCGGGCTCGTGGGACACGAGGTGCTCGAGCACATGAAACCCACTGCCCATCTGATCAATGCGGGCCGCGGCGCGCTGGTGGACGAGCCGGCGCTGATCGCCGCCCTGCAGGAGGGCCGGATCGCGGCCGCCTCGCTGGACGTCGTCTCCCAGGAGCCCCTGCCGCAGGACTCGCCGCTGTGGGACATGGACGAGGTCCACCTCTCGGCACACATGAGCGGCGACGTGGTGGGCTGGCGGGACACGCTCAGCGAGCAGTTCGAGCGCAACCTCGAGGCCTGGGTCCAGGGCCGTCCCCTGAGCAACGAGGTGGACAAGCAGAAGGGCTACGTCCGAGGCTCCTGACCGCTCTCCACCCCGCCGAGTGGACAGCTGCTTGCGCTATAGCTGCACATAGCGCAACTGGGTATCCACTCGGCGGGAGGGGGTCAGCACTCGACGACGTTGACGCCCACGTTGACCGCCAGGCCTCCGCGCGCGGTCTCCTTGTACTTCTCGGACATGTCCGCACCGGTCGAGCGCATGGTCTCGACCACCTGGTCCAGGCTCACGAAGCCCGGCTCGGACTCCTCGAACAGCGCCATGCGGGCCGCGTTGACGGCGGTGGCGGCTGCGATCGCATTGCGCTCGATGCACGGCACCTGCACCAGGCCGGCGATGGGATCGCAGGTCAGACCCAGGTGGTGCTCCATGGCGATCTCGGCGGCCTTCTCGACCTGCACCGGCGTGCCGCCCATGACCTGGGCGAGGCCGGCCGCAGCCATGGACGACGCCGAGCCGACCTCGCCCTGGCAGCCGACCTCGGCGCCGGAGATCGAGGCCTGCTCCTTGATCAGCGACCCCACGGCCGCCGCGGCCAGCAGGTAGTCCACGGTGATGTCCTCGCGCGAGCGCTTCCCCGGCCCGCGGGCGGCCGGGGTGTAGTGCGTGGCGTAGAACATCACGGCCGGCACGATGCCCGCCGCGCCGTTGGTGGGTGCGGTGACGATGCGCCCGCCCGAGGCGTTCTCCTCGTTGACGGTCAGCGCCACCAGGTTGACCCACTCGACCCAGTGCTGCGGGTCGAAATCGGTGTCGATCGCCTTGAGCCGGGCGTGCCACTCGGGCGCGCGGCGGCGCACTTTGAGCCCGCCGGGCAGCGGCCCCTCGCGCTCCAGGTTGGAGTTCTTGGAGTCCTCCATGACCTGGGCGATCTTGAGCACGCCCGTGCGGACCTCCTCCTCGGGACGGCGCGCCGCCTCGTTGGCCATCGCCAGCTCCGCCACCGAGATGCCATGGGACAGGCAGTGCCCCAGCAGGCCCTCTGCGTCGTCGTACGGATACGGGATGGGAGTGTCGCCCTCGTCCGGCAGAGGATCCTCGCCCTCGACCGGATCGACGACCACGAACCCGCCGCCCACCGAGTAGGCCGTCCGCTCCGCCAGGACGTTGCCGTCGGCGTCGTAGGCGGCCATGGTCATGCCGTTGGGGTGGTACGGCAGCAGCGTGAGCGGGTGCTGGACGATGTCCTCGACGTGGAAGTCGAGCTCGACCGGCTCGTCGACGCCGTCCAGGGCATCACCCAGGCGCAACGGGTGCCCGGCGGCCAGGGCCTCCTTGCGGGAGTCCATGGTGGCGGGCAGGACCTTGTCGGGCTGGTGGCCCTCCAGGCCGATGAGCACGGCGTCGAATGTGCCGTGCCCGCGGCCGGTGGAGGACAGCGAGCCGTAGAGGTCGACCGCGATGCGGTCCAGTCGCGACAGCAACCCCTCGCCCACCAGATCGGCGACGAAGTCGGCCGCCGCGCGCATGGGGCCCACGGTGTGGGACGACGACGGGCCCACGCCGATGCTGAAGAGATCGAAGATGCTGACGGTCATGTGATGCTCAGTCCTCCTGTGCTGCGGCGTAGTCCTCGGGGCTGAGCAGCTCGCCCTCGGACTCGACCTCGACGGTGAAGAGCCAGGCAGCGCCGTAGGGATCCTCGTTGAGCAGGCCCGGGCTGTCGACGACGGCGTCGTTGATCTCCACGATCGTGCCCGTGACGGGCGAGTACAGCTCGGAGACCGACTTGGTCGACTCGACCTCGCCGCAGACCTCGCCTGCGGTGACGGATGCGCCGGCCTCGGGGAGGTCGACGTAGACGACCTCGCCCAGGGCGTCGACGGCGATCTGCGAGAGGCCGACCTTGGCCGGCGAGGAGGAGTCGATCCACTCGTGCTCAGCGGAGTAGCGGTAGTCCTTGTTGACCTTGTCCAGAGCGCTCATTGCCTGGTCCTTCCATGGTGGGGTCCTGCTGCGGGGTGGTGTCCAGCGCCGGGGCGGGCTGGCGTCATGCGGCGAGACAGCTGTCGCGCTGTCAGCTCTCGCGCTTGTAGAAGGGGAGCTTGACGACGCGGAACGGCGTGGGCTTGCCGCGCAGGTCCACATCGAGCTCGGTGCCGGGCTCGGTGAGCTCGGGAGAGACGAAGGCCAGGGCGATCGCGTGGCCCAGGGTGGGGCTCGGGGCGCCGGAGGAGATCTCGCCGACCTTCTCGCCGTCCTTGAGCACCGCGTAGCCCGGGCGGGCGGCGCGCTTGCCGTCGTTGACCAGGCCGACCAGCTTGGAGGAGGGACCCTCCTCCTTGATCTTCGCCAGGGCCTCGCGGCCCACGAAGGAGTCCTTGGTCTTCAGCGCGACGATCGGCAGGTTCGCCTGGTACGGGTTGATGTCCTCGGAGAGCTCGTGGCCGTGCAGCGGCATGCCGGCCTCCAGGCGCAGCGAGTCGCGTGCGGCCAGCCCGCAGGGGACCAGGCCATGGGGCTCCCCGACCTTCTCGAGGACGCTCCACAGGCGCTCGGCCGCCGTCGGGTCGGACTCGATGTCGATGTAGATCTCGAAGCCGTCCTCGCCGGTGTACCCGGTGCGGGCCAGCTGCACGGGCAACGGGCCCTCGGGGGTCGTGAAGACGGCGTCCGTGATGGCGTAGTACTTCACGTCCTTCACGGCCTGCGCGGACTGGGCCTCCACGGCCTCGAGCAGCACGGCCTCGGAGGCCGGGCCCTGCACGGCGATCAGCGCGGTCGCCTCGGTGCGGTCCGTGATGGTGACGTCGAAGACGGTGCCGTCGGCGGCCGTGGTGCGCTCCTGGAACGCGGCCAGCGCGGCCGGGGTGTTCGACGCGTTGGGCACCACCAGGAAGGTCGTCTCACCCAGTCGGTAGGTGATCAGGTCGTCGATCACTCCGCCGGCCTCGTTGCACAGCAGCGAGTACTTGGCCTTGCCGATCTCGATCGCGGACAGCCTGCCCACCAGCGCGTAGTCCAGGAACGCGGCGGCATCGGGGCCCTCGATGAGCAGCTCGCCCATGTGGGAGAGGTCGAACTGACCGGCGGCCTCGCGCACGGCCCTGTGCTCCGCCATGTCCGAGCCGTAGCGCAGGGGCATCCACCAGCCGCCGAAGTCGGTGAAGGAGGCGCCCAGCCGCTCGTGGACGGGGGTCAGAGCCGTGGGACGGGATGCTGCTTCGGTGCTCATCGTGCGCTCTCCTGGCTAGGCTGGACGGTGGTCTTGGTCTCGCTGTCAGCCTGGGGCTCGGCGGAGGTGTCCGGCTCGGTCTCGTCGACCGTCTCGAAGGCCTCGGGCGGCGGGCAGCTGCACACGAGGTTGCGGTCGCCGTACGCGCCGTCGATGCGACCGATCGGAGGGAAATACTTGTCCACCCGCAGGCTCGGCACCGGGAAGGCCGCGGTCTCGCGGGAGTACGCGCGGTCCCAGTCGTCCGAGACGAGTGCTGCGGCCGTGTGCGGGGCGTGGCGCACGACGGAGTCGGCCTCCTCGACCTCGCCGTCGACGACCTGCTGGATCTCGCCGTGGATCGAGATCATGGCCTCGATGAAGCGGTCCATCTCGGCCTTGTCCTCGGACTCGGTCGGCTCGACCATGAACGTGCCGCTGACCGGGAAGGACTCGGTGGGCGCGTGGAAGCCGTAGTCGATCAGGCGCTTGGCCACGTCCGCGACCTTGATGCCCGACGCATCCGTGAGCTTGCGCAGATCCAGGATGCACTCGTGGGCGACCAGGCCGTTCTCGCCCGTGTAGAGCACCGGGAAGTGCTCGTTGAGGCTGCGGGCGATGTAGTTCGCGTTCAGCAGGGCCACGGCGGAGGCGCGGGTCAGGCCGTCGCCGCCCATCAGGGCCAGGTAGGCCCACGAGATCGGCAGCACGCCGGTGGAGCCCCAGCGGGTGCTGGTCACGGGCAGGCCGCGGCCGTTCGCGGCGGCATCGGTCGGCTGGTCGACGTCGTGGCCGGCGTCCGAGGCGCCGCCCACTGTCGGGCGACCGGGATCGCCCTCGAGCGGATCTCCGGGCAGGAAGGGCACCAGGTGCTCGGCCACGGCCACCGGGCCGACGCCCGGGCCGCCGCCGCCGTGCGGGATGCAGAAGGTCTTGTGCAGGTTCAGGTGCGAGACGTCGCCGCCGAACTGGCCCGGCTGGGCGAGTCCGACCATGGCGTTGAAGTTCGCGCCGTCCAGGTAGACCTGGCCGCCGGCGTCGTGGATCTTGCCGCAGACCTCGCGGACGTCCTCCTCGAACACGCCGTGCGTGGAGGGGTAGGTGATCATGATGCCGGCGATCGCGCCCTCGTTGTCGGCGATGGCCTTGTCCAGGTCCTCGTGATCGACGGTGCCGTCGGGCGCGGTCTTCACGACGCGCACGCGCAGCCCGGCCAGCACCGCGGAGGCGGCGTTGGTGCCGTGGGCCGAGGCGGGGATCAGCACGAGGTCGCGAGCCTCGTCGCCGCGGGAGATGTGCCAGCGGCGGATCGCCAGCAGGCCGGCGAGCTCGCCCTGGGAGCCGGCGTTCGGCTGGATCGAGACCTTGGCGTAGCCGGTCAGCTCAGCCAGGCGGGACTCGAGGTCCTCCACCAGGTGCTGCCAGCCCTGCATGCGCCAGGCCGGGGAGTACGGGTGGACGTCCGCAAACTCGGGCCAGGTGATCGAGGCCATCTCGACCGCGGCGTTGAGCTTCATGGTGCACGAGCCCAGCGGGATCATGGTGCGATCCAGGGCCAGGTCGCGATCCGCGAGGCGGCGCAGCCAGCGCATCATGGAGGTCTCGGAGCGGTGGGTGTTGAAGACCTCGTGGGTCATGAACTCGGAGGTGCGCACCAGCGCCTCGGGCAGCGCCGGAGCGGCCGTGGGATCTGCCTCGGCCTCGGCCTGCACGCCGAAGGCGCCGAGCACGTCCGCGACGTCCTGCGCGGAGGTGCGCTCATCCGCGGAGACGCCCACGTGGTCGTCGTCCACGCGGCGCAGGTCGATGTCGTTCTCGGCGGCGGCTGCGAGGATCTCGTCGGCGCGGCCCGGGACGCGGGCCACGACGGTGTCGAAGACCTGATCGGAGACCAGCTCGATGCCGGCATTCTGCAGGGCATCGACGATCGTGCGGGCACGGCTGTGGACGCGACGGGCGATCCGGCGCAGCCCGTCCGGGCCGTGGTAGACGGCGTAGCAGGCGGCGACCTCGGCCAGCAGCGCCTGGGCGGTGCAGATGTTGGAGGTGGCCTTCTCGCGGCGGATGTGCTGCTCGCGGGTCTGCAGGGCCAGGCGGTAGCCGGGGCGGCCGGTGTCGTCGTGGGAGACGCCGACCAGGCGGCCGGGCAGGCTGCGCTGCAGTTCCGAGCGCACCGCCACGAAGGCGGCGTGCGGGCCGCCGGCGAACAGCGGGACGCCGAAGCGCTGCGAGGTGCCCACGGAGATGTCCGCGCCCATCTCGCCCGGGGACTTCACGAGGGTCAGGGCCAGCAGATCGGCCACGACGGTCGCCACGGCGCCGGCGCCCTTGGCCTGGGCGATGACGTCGGTCCAGTCGTGGACCTTGCCGGAGGAGCCCGACTGCTGGAGGATCACGCCGGCGATGCCGTTCTCGCGCTCGAGCTGCTCCTGCGGGATGCCCTGCGAGAGGTCCAGGATCTCCAGGTCCATGCCCACGGCGCGGGCGCGGCCCGGGAGGACGGCCAGGTGCTGCGGGAAGAGATCCGCATCCACCAGGATCGCGCCGTTCTTGGCCTTGCGGTTGGCGCGCTTCATCAGCAGCGCGGCCTCGACGACGGCGGAGGACTCGTCCAGCAGCGACGCGTTGGCGATGTCCAGGCCGGTGAGGTCCTGGACCATGGTCTGGTAGGTCAGCAGCAGCTCGAGGCGGCCCTGCGAGATCTCGGGCTGGTACGGGGTGTAGGCCGTGTACCAGGCCGGGGACTCGAGCAGGTTGCGCTGGATGACCGCGGGGGTGTCGGTGCGGTAGAAGCCCTGACCGATCATCGGGCGGCCCGGCTCGTTCTGATCCGCGATGCCGCGCAGGGCGCTGAGGACCTCGGCCTCGCTGAGGGCGTCGGGAAGGTCCAGCTCGCGGTCCATGCGGATCGACGCCGGCACGGCCTGATCCACGAGCTCCGCCAGCGAGCCCACGCCCACGGCGCTGAGCAGCTGGTCGATCTCCTGGCCGCGCGGGCCCACGTGGCGGTCCACGAAGGCCAGTGCGTCGGAGCTGACGCCCGAGGCGCTCACGGCGCTGTCAGCAGGTGCGGAAGGGCTCATTGGGGAACTCCTTGGTCTGAGGGGGCATGCCCCGGCCGGTTCCTCCCCGCTCTGTCATGGGACCTGAGAGTTTCCGCGGGTGGGCCCGCTTGCTCCGTCGGTGCCGGTCACGACCTGGGGGTCGAACCCGGGCTTTCCAGAGGTGCCGAGCGATCCCGGTGCCGGTGCCTGAGAGTTTCCCGGGGAGGGTTGCTCCTACGGCGCCCGCACGGCGGTGTCCGCGGGGTCTCTCCCGGAACCGCTCATCGGCGTGGTCTGTCGTCTTCCGGTGTGAGGGTACCCCGCGTCACAGAGCGTCTCCAAGATGACGGAGTCTCTGTGGCCTCACCCAGATTTGTAGCCTGAAGACCCCCCCCAGTGCCCACCAGCGGCGCCGTTCAGATCCCCCGAACAAAGGCCTATCGCCCATATGACCCCCCACGCCGCAGGAAGGCCCCAGCGTCCTGCTGCCCTGTCCTCGACCGCCGCCGGACACGGCCCCTCACGCCGCGCAGTCCTGGCAGCCACGGCGGCGGCCCTCACCGTCAGCGCCGCCGGGGCAGCGGCGACGCAGGCTTCGGCCGTCGAGCGGCCGATCGTGCTGTGGGGCAGCTCGTCCGCCGCCTCCTACGCCAGCGCAGTCACCGACGGCTTCCGCGTGGTCCATCTGGACACCGAGCTCGCCAGGCTGCTGGGAACGACCGTCACCTCGGAGGCCACGCCCGCCGCCCGGTCGCCCGAGATCCTGATGGCCCGCTCCGAGAAGGCCGCCGCGCGCCTGGACTTCCGCTACATGGGAGCAGCCGGAATGCTCCCCGCCTCGGGCACCCTGGTCCTGCCCACCCTGGATCGCCGCGTGCCCGAGTCCGGTCGCTCCTACCCCGGCACCATCGACGGAGTTCCGTTCGATCTGCGATACGTCCCCGGCACCCACCGCAAGGTGGAGATCCGCCGCGCCTCCGCTGGCTCCCCCGTGCACGTGGGCGTCTCGGCTCGGTCCCGCTGGGTGACCGACCTGGAGGCGCGACACCGCGGCAGCACGCACCTGCTGTGGATGGGCAAGAACAACATCGGCGACATCGATCGCGTCCTGGCCGATACCCGCGCCGCCTATGACGTGGAGCCCGAGTCGACGCTCGTCCTGGGGCATTGGAAGAACTTCCTGGACACCCCCGGCACCGCAGCCTATTCCCAGGTGGACACCGTCAACCGGGCCTATGCCCGCGAGTACGGGGCTCAGTACCTGGACATCAATGCCGTGCTCACGGATCCGCAGCGCTGGCAGCATCCCGAGCTGCGCCGCTACAGCATCGGCTCCACGGCCCCCGACCGTCAGCGCGCGTCATGGGGCATGGCCCCGCTCGAGCTCAAGGGCGACAACTACCACCTCAACCGCTTCGGCTACCTGATCGTCGCGACCGCCATCGCCGAGAAGCTGCGCGCTCTCGGCTGGTACTGAGCCGACGGCCCCGAAAGGACTTCTCATGGCGACATTCCGGGACATCAGCAGCCGATCCGCCTTCGCGGCGGAGATCGGGTGGGTCTCCGAGCTCGGCTACCTCCGCGGCTGGGGCGACGGCAGCTTCCGGCCCCTGAGCACCATCAAGCGCGACGCCATGGCCGCGGTGTTCCACCGCATGGCCGGCTCGCCGGACTTCACCGCGCCGAGGCGATCGCCGTTCACCGACGTGCGCCCCGGCCAGCAGTTCTACCGGGAGATGTGCTGGGCGCGGGAGCGCGGTCTGCTCAACGGCTGGAGCGACGGCACGTTCCACCCGCTGGACCCGATCGACCGCAATGCCACCTGCGCGCTGTTCTACCGCGCGGCCGGGTCTCCGGCGTTCGCCGCACCGGCTCGTTCGCCCTTCCGGGACCTCACGCCGCGCTCCGCGTTCTACAAGGAGATCTGCTGGGCCCGCAGCGTCGGGATCACCACCGGCTGGGCGGACGGGGCCTTCCGCCCGCTGGAGTCCACAGCGCGCAATGCCATGGCGGCGTTCATCAGGCGCTTCGACCTGGCCGTGGGCTGAGGCCGCATGGGATCGTCGTCCGCATGACGACGAATCCCCTGACCTCAGCCGCCGTCGAGCAGCTGCAGTGGCACTGGCAGAACCTGCTGCGCCCGCGACTGGAGGGACTCACGGACGAGGAGCTCCTCTGGGACCCCACCGGGGATGACCAGCAGGCGTGGACGGTGCACTCCGCCGACGAGCAGCGCACCGCGCACCAGGCCGGGGCCGGTGACCTGGTCATCGACTTCGACCTCGTCGAGGGGCAGCCGCAGCCGTTCACGACGATCTCGTGGCGGCTGGGGCACGTGATCGTGGGCGTGCTGGCCGCGCGCAGCCACAGCCACTTCGACGGCCCCGAGGCCTCCTACGGCACGTGGGAGTTCGCGGGCACCGCCGACGAGGCCCTCGCCCAGCTCGATCGCGAGGTCGAGCGCTGGCTCGACGGCCTGCGCAGCGTGGACGACGAGCGCATGCAGCAGCCGTGCGGACCGGCCGAGGGCCCGTGGGGCGATCGGCCCTTCGCTGACCTGGTCCTGCACATCAACCGCGAGGTGATTCACCATCTGGCCGAGGTCGCGCTGCTGCGGGATCTCTGGGCCCATCGCGGCTGAGGCTCAGCAGCCGGCTCCACCCGGGTTCTCGAAGCAGTCGTCGGCGTAGTTGCGCACGGTCGAGCGCCAGACGCTCAGTGCGACGGGGTCGCTGCTGACCGTGCTGGTGCCGTCGACCGGCAGCCAAGGGCCGCCGCTGATCGAGTACTCGCCCGCGAACTCAGTGGTCAGCACCACCGAGACGTCGCCGGTGTCGGCGTACTGGTGACTCGTATCGGTGGGCTCATCCCACGATCCCGCAGGAAGCGGACCGCCGCTGAGCTCCGTGGGGCCGAAGGTCGTCCCATCGCCGTAGTCCCAGGTGTACGACACCGGGGTCACTCGCACCTGGACGGGGAAGCCCGCCAGTTCGGTGTCGAAGACCTGGTCCTCCGCTGAGGCGTACATGTTGGTGTGCAGGCCCACGAGCGTGTCCGGCTCCGGCTCCACCGCAGTCACCGCCGGACTCACCTCGAGCCGACGGAGGTCCTCGACGGTGAAGACCGGCAGCGGCATGGGCTCATCGCCCTCGGGGACCTGATCCGCTGGCGAGCAGATGGGCCTTGTGGCCCTCTTTGCTTCAGCCCCAGGCTCGGCGTATTCGACATAGAGGTTCTGCCCCTGTGATCCATCGAGAAGGGTGCAGGACTCCCTCGCCTCGCACGCTTCGGCATTCGAACCTCCCGCGCAGAGGTCGACCAAGGAGTAGTTGCCGGGATCAGCCGAAGGTGTCGAACGATTCGCCCCTCCGGCAAGACGATCATCATAGTTGCTCTGAACGGCGAACTGGCGGAGCATTCTGTCGCGAAGCTCACCCTCTTCCTCGACCCAACTCCCTGCTTCACCCCCCACACCTATGTCTTGAACGGGAGGAGGCATGTCACTGCGAGATTGAGGCCTAGAAACCGAAGGGCTCGCCCCTCCACCATTCGATCGTATACGGATATCAACAGACCCCCCAAGTGCCTCTGCAGACGACGCGTATGATCCATTCGCGAAATTTCGTCCACCCCGTTCCCCGGGATCAGCTATCGCTTCCTTTGGGTCAAGAGCAGCTAGGGCCAGCGTGATTAGGCCGACGACCAACAGACCACGCACGAAGTCCTGGCTCACGCGGGTTCGTCCGTAGACAAAACATATACCCACCCGTCATCCGCATGAGCCATGTGGACATAAACCACACTGTCTTTGGGGTCAATGGGTGGATATTTTTCCTCAACCTCCCCATTCGGCCCCCAAACTGTCATCCCCTCATACCCATTACTTACACGCGGCGACGGGAATCCGTAAGAATTAACCGGCATATCCTTGTCGATGATATCCAATTCATCACGCCCTGCAGAGGCCCACCCCCCGCTTTCATAAATCGCGTCAATGTCGTCATATTCTTCGTAGCAATTGCCGCATTCTTCCGCGGTGATCTCCCGGATCAGAGTGGTGTCACCCGTCTGATAGGCATATGCGCGCGCGTCGGCCAGGTAGTCGAGGAAGGCCTGGGCCCCCTCGTACGACTCCTCATCAGCCAGCGCCGGCTTCTGGGGCTTGGGGACGTTCTGGGCAGGCCCGTCGGCGGATGCCTCCACGTACTCGCCATCGGCGCCCGGGGTCTTCTCGGCCGACGCCTCGGAGGAGGACGAGGAAGAGGCCGCCTCGGAGGCCGTGCTGCTGGAGGCGTCGTCGGGGCCGTCGTCCGCCGGGGCGCAGGCCGTCAACAGGACTGCTGCGACCATTGCGGTGGCAGGCAGGACGAGGGATCTCGCGGTCATCGGATGGCCTCCGGCTCGATGCCCCTGCAGTCTCAGGTGCATGACGACAAGTGTCGTGATCGTATGCCGCAGTCACAGCGTCACGACAGGGGGTCGTCGAGACCTGTGGATGACCCGGATGAACATGCGTCACAGCAGGTCACGGGTCGAATCTTCATGAACAGTCACGGCAGAAATCCGTCGCCTGCACCCATCGACCCGAGGCCATGCGGACCGCTAAAGTGACCGGCGCGTAGATCTCTTCTCGCGCCCCTCAAGCATCTGATCCCGGGCACTCGCCCCGCTTGAACAGGACTGCCGTGCGCCTCTCTTCCCAGCCGTCATCGGCCTCGCGCGACGACGATGATTCGCTGCTGCGCCCCTGGCACAACAGCACGATCAACTCGTCGCGCCTGCTGCTGGCCCTCAAGGCGGCGCTGGCCTGCATGCTCGCCTACATGGTCGCTCCGTTCATGCCGGGCGTCGTGGCGCAGTACCCCTACTACGCCCCTCTGGGCGCGCTCGTGGCGATGTACCCGAGCCTCACGGGCTCGCTGCGCACTGCGGGGCAGACGCTTCTGGGACTGGGCGTGGGCATGCTCCTGGCCCTGACAGTCCAGCTCACGCCGTGGCCGGTGGTCATCACCCTGTTCCCCGCCATCGCACTCGGCGTCATCCTGGCGGGCGTCCGCAGGTTCGGGGCCGGGGCGGACTACATCCCCATCACCGCGCTGTTCGTGCTGGTGGTGGGCGGGCCCAACGCCGACAACTACTCCCTGGGCTACATCGTCCAGATGGCCACCGGCGCCACGATCGGGCTGATCGTGAACTACGTGGTGGCTCAGCCCGTCGACTTCCGCTCCGCGTCCCTGGAGCTGGGGCGGATCGAACGGCTGATGGTGTTCTACCTGCGCGACGTCGCCATGGAGGTCCGCACGCCCGGCTCCACCTCGCGCACCGACTGGGTGGAGGTCAACTACCAGCTCGCCTCGGTCGCCGCGGAGGTCCGCGGCGTCGTCGAAGCCACCGCCTCCACCGCCAAGGGCAACCCGCGCATGATGCTGCCCAACAAGAAGGGTCAGGACCCCGGTCTGGCCCGTCTGATCCGCGTGGAGCACGTCTCCTTCTACATGCGCGACCTCACCGACGCCCTGCGCAGGCTGTTCGCCGAGGACGGCTCCCACATGGTGGTCCCCGCCGACGTCTCCCGCGAGCTCGAGCGCGCGCTGCGCGCCGTCGCCGAGGTCATGCGCGTGGCATGGAAGGTGGACACCGAGTCGTTCTCGACCATGACCACCTCCCTGTCGATCGTGCCGCTGAACCTGGACGACGAGGAGAAGGACGAGGTCCAGATCCTGGCCGCGCGGGCCCGTGCGCGGGTGAGCGATCTCTCGAACGTCCTGGAGGACCTCGAGATGCGCAACACCTGGGACCACTGGTGGCTGGTCACCGTGGGCACAGACCTGGAGCGCGTTCTGCAGGTGGTCACGACCCACGGCGCGTCGAACCCGCCGCCCAAGCCGCGCCGGTCGTTCCGACCGCGGCGCACCGCGCAGGGCAGTGGCACGCAGCACGAGCGGCGCCTGCGCTGATAGCGCGTCCGGCACCGGGTCTAGAGTGGGGCGCACTTCTCAGCACCAGGAGGCCCCCGTGCACCAGCCCCACCCCGCGGAGCCGGGATCTGCCGCACCCGAATGGGTGCCGCACCCCGACAATGCGGTGATCGCGCGCAGCGGTCTCGAGAACTTCGAGAGGGTCTTCGGCCGCAGGCCGGAAGGCATCTGGCAGTCCCCGGGCCGCGCGAACCTCAACGGAGAGCACATCGACTTCCTGGGCGGGCGCTGCCTTCCGCTGGCCCTGCCCTACGGAACGCTCGTGGCTGCAGCACCGCGCACCGACGGCCTCCTGCGCATGCGCACCCTGGAGCCCACGCTTGACGAGGGGATTCTCGAGGTCCGCGTGGAGGACATCGGCCCGGGCCGTCCCGAGGGCTGGACCGGCTACGTGGCCGGCGCCCTGTGGGGCCTGCACGAGGTCGCGGAGTGCACCCCCGGGACCAGCATCCCCGAGGGCTTCGGAGCCGACATGCTGATCCGCTCCACTCTTCCCGTGGGCGGCGGCCTGTCGTCCTCGGCCGCGCTGGAGTGCGCCTCGATCCTCGCCTTCGCGGGGATGATCACCGGCTCCGACGAGCACGACGACGCCCGCCGCGCAGCCCTGGCCCACGCCTGCATGATGGCGGAGGTCCGCGTGGTGGGTGCCAACACCGGCGGGCTGGATCAGACCGCGAGCCTGCGTTCCCACGCCGGCCAGGTGGTCTCCCTGGACTGCCGCGACTTCTCGATCACCTACCGCTCGGCCGACGCGCTGCTGGATGGGCACCGGCTGATCGGCGTGGACACGCGCACGCCGCACTGGCTCGGCGGGCACGAGTTCTCCTCCCGCCGCCTGGACGCCGAGGCAGCCGCCCGATTCCTGGGCGCCGACCGCCTGCGGGACCTCCTGCCGGAGACACCGTCCCAGGACGACGTCGAGACCGTCCTGCGACGCTGGGAGGATGCCGCGCCCACCGCCGAGCAGCTCGAGGGCCGCGACCCCGGCGACGCCTTCCGCCGCCTGCGCCACGCCCTCACGGAGATGCTCCGCTCCGAGCAGATCGACGCCCTGCTCGCCGGCGAGACGGGGGTTTCGGTCCCCTGCGCCGTCGGGCGGATCCTCACCAGCGGACACGCCTCCATGCGCGACGACGCCGAGGCCTCGTTCGCCGCCGCCGACCTCATCGTGGACACAGCGCTGTCCGCCGGCGCCGACGGCGCAAGGCTGATCGGCGGCGGCTTCGGCGGCTCGGTGCTCATGCTCGTCCCGGAGCGCAATGTGGAGGCAGTCACGGAGGCCGTGGCCGCAGCGGTCGTCCGGGCGCAGCTGCCCAGCGTGCGCTTCCTGGACCTCAGGCCCGCCGATTCGGGCCACGTGGTCTGCCGGGACTGCCTGGAGCTCGCCGGGATGGGCTGCAACTGACACGCGGCGGCGCCACCGGTCCGGGGACCGACGGCGCCGAGCAGTGCGATCGAGCGATCAGCGGCGGTGGATCCGCTTCAGCTCCCCACCGGCGAAGGACTCCTCGATCTGCTCGAGCGAGCGGCCCTTGGTCTCGGGGACGAAGCGCCAGAAGAAGAACAGGCATGCCGCGCCCAGGGCCGCGAACAGGAAGAACGTCACCGTGATGCCGGTGGCCGAGACCACCTGCGGGAACAGCAGGGTCACCGTGGCGTTGGCCAGCCACATCATCAGCACCGAGATCCCGATGCCCGCCCCGCGGAACTTCAGCGGGAAGATCTCGGCCAGGATGATCCACGCGCCGAAGCCGATCGAGGCCTGCATGCAGCCCACGAACAGCACCACGAAGATCAGGATGAAGATCGCCCGCCCCAGCCCCTCAGGCAGCAGCAGTGCGCTCAGCCCGATCAGCAGATGCATGGACGTGATGCCCGTGAAGCCGAAGATCATCAGCCGTCGTCGTCCCACGCGGTCGATCAGGGCCATGCCGGTGAGCATGCCGATCACGGCGATCACGCCGTTGGCCACGTTGGCGATCAGGGCGGCCGAGGATGAGAAGCCCGCCTGCTCCAGCAGCAGCGTGCCGTAGTACATGACGGAGTTGATGCCGGAGAGCTGCTGGGACACGGCCACGCCGATGCCGATCAGCAGCACGCGGCGCACCCAGGGCTCGTTGCGCAGAGTCGCCAGCCCGCCCTCGTGCTCAGCCGCATCGCGAGCGGCCAGCTCCTCGACCTCCACGAGCTCTGCCTTGGCGCGCTCCGGAGTGCGGACCCGCTGCAGGACCTTCAGCGCGGCATCGCGGTCGCCCTGGGCCAGCAGCCAGCGCGGCGACTCCGGCATGCGCAGCATCCCGAAGAACAGCGCCAGCGCTGGCAGCGCGGCCACGGCCAGCATCACGCGCCAGTGCCCGGGGACCTCGTAGAACGCGCTGCCGATGATCGCGTTGATCAGGAACGCCAGCAGCTGACCGACCGCGATCATGACCTCGTTGCGCCCGGACATGGCCCCGCGGCGCTCGGTGGGGGCCATCTCCGAGAGGTAGACCGGCACGGTGACCGAGGCTCCGCCCACAGCCAGGCCCAGGACCACGCGGAAGGCCACCATGACACCGGCTGTCGGGGCGAGCACGCAGCCCAGGGCGCCGACGAAGAAGAGGACCGCCATGGCCAGGATCGTGCGCCGACGTCCCCAGCGGTCCGAGCAGCGCCCGCCGATGATCGCGCCGGCTGCAGCGCCGATCAGCAGCGACGACGTCACGACGCCCTGCTCCATCGGGGAGAGATCCAGCGCCCCAGGCTCCGACATGGGGCCCAGGGCGCCGTTGATCACGCCGGTGTCGTAGCCGAAGAGAAGGCCGCCGAAGGTCGCGATGACCACCAGCTTGTCCAGGAAGCGCGAATGCTTCCCGGACGTCAGGGGAGGCAGGCCTGTGCCCTGCGCCCGACCGGTTCGCACCTGACTCATTCTCAATCCTCCGCGACCTCGCGGAACCTCCATGTCCCGCGTCTTCGGAGACTGACACTAGCCCGATCCTCGAGATGGCACGCGCCGGGGCCGGTCCCTGCATGGCAGACGACGGCCGCGAACGAGCTTCCAGCTCGCTCGCGGCCGTCGTCGTGACCGTGCGCCTTCTGCAGGCGCCCTGATCAGGAAGCGGAGATAGCCTCCGCGATCGGGGTGTCGCCGTCCACAAAGTTGATCTTGCGCCCGATCGTGGTGTCGTCCGACAGGACCGCATGGGCCACAGCGGCGACGTTGGCGCGCGAGGTGTCGGCGTTGTCCGGCTGCTGGCCCTCGGGCAGCACGGTGATCTTCCCGGAGGCGTCGTCGAGGGTCAGCATGCCCGGGCCCAGGATGGTCCAGCGCAGCGAGGACTTCTTCAGGTGCTCATCCGCCTGGGTCTTGCCCTCGGCATAGGCGAAGAAGTCGTCGGATTCGTCCACGCCGTGATCCGGACCGGCGCCCAGGTAGGACACCATCACGTACCGGCCCACGCCGGCCTTCTCGGCGGCGTCCATGGTGCGGATCGCGGCGTCGCGGTCCACCGCCCAGGTGCGCTCGGGGTCGCCGCCGCCGGCGCCTGCGGACCAGATGACGACGTCCACGCCCTCGAACTCGTCCGAGAGCTGCTCGGTGGACAGCTGCTGGACGTCGAGGACCTTGGCGGTGGCCCCGGTCTGCTCGATGTCCTCGACCTGGTCCTGGCTGCGGATCCACGAGGTGACCTCGTCGCCCGCCTCGACCAGCAGGGGAGCCAGCCGCAGCGCGACCTTGCCGTGGCCGCCGATGATCGCAATGTTCGTCATGATCTGCTCCGTTTCCCGGGGGCGGTTCGAGACCCGTCCCCGTCCTCGAGTGATGCCTCCATCATGCCTCCGCCCCTCGCCGCGATGAAGGGTGTTCGCCGACGGCCGCACCACCCCTTCGCGAGCGTGACGTGCTCGGTCGTCATGCCCGTGCTCGAGTGCGGCATCAGGGGTGATCGGGCGGCAGGATAAGCGCATGTCCTCCCTCACCTCCCCCCGGACGTCGTCGGCCCCCGCCCGACGCCGCGCCCTCGCCGCCCTCGCCCTGGCCGTCGGACTCGCCCTGAGCGCGTGCGTCGGACGGTGCACAGCCCTGCCGTCGGAAAGCACTCGTGTGTAGGCTCGGCGCCGTGACTGATCAGACGCATGACGATGCCCAGCTCGACGCCGTCCGCTCCGGCTACGCCTTCTCCGGACCAGCCCTGAACCTGGGGGCCGCGGTCTCCGGCGGCACCCCGGTCCCGGACGCGCAGGTCGGCCTGCCCCTGGGTTCCATGAACCGCCACGGGCTGATCGCGGGAGCCACCGGCACCGGCAAGACCAAGACCCTGCAGGCCATGGCGGAGCAGCTCTCGGAAGCCGGGGTCCCCGTCTTCCTCTCGGACATGAAGGGCGATCTCTCCGGGCTGGCGGCGGAGGGCCAGCCCAGCGACAAGATCACGGAGCGCGCCCGCAGCATCGGCCAGGAGTGGATTCCCACGGCCTCCCCGGTCGAGTTCCTGGCCCTTGGCGGCGAGGGCAGGGGCGTTCCGATCCGCACCACGGTGACGTCGTTCGGCCCGGTCCTGCTGTCCAAGGTCCTGGGTCTCAACGACACCCAGGAGTCCGCCCTGGGGCTGATCTTCCACTACGCCGACCAGGCCGGTCTGGCGCTGCTGGACCTCAAGGACCTGCGCGAGGTCATCATGTTCCTCACCTCGGAGGAGGGGAAGGACGAGCTGGACGGCATCGGCGGCGTCTCCAAGCAGACCGCCGGTGTGATCCTGCGCCAGCTGACCACGTTCGCCAACGGAGGCGCAGAGGTCTTCTTCGGCGAGCCCGAGTTCGACACCCGCGACCTGCTGCGCAGGGCAGAGGACGGCCGCGGCGTCATCTCCTGCCTCGAGCTGCCGGGGGTGGCCAGCCGCCCCGAGCTGTTCTCCACGTTCCTGATGTGGCTGCTGGCGGACCTCTTCCAGGACCTGCCGGAGCTCGGCGATCCCGAGAAGCCGGAGCTGGTGTTCTTCCTCGACGAGGCCCACCTGCTCTTCGACAACGCCTCCAAGGCATTCCTGAGCGCGATCGAGCAGACGGTGCGCCTGATCCGCTCCAAGGGCGTGGGCATCTTCTTCGTGACCCAGACCCCCAAGGACGTGCCCGGCGACGTCCTGGGGCAGCTCGGCAACCGCGTCCAGCACGCGCTGCGCGCGTTCACCCCGGACGACGCCAAGGCCCTCAAGGCCACGGCTCGCACCTACCCCAAGTCCGAGTACGACCTCGAGGAGCTGCTGACCCAGCTGGGCACCGGCGAAGCGATCGTGACCGTGCTCTCCGAGACCGGCGCGCCCACCCCCGTGGCCTGGACCCGGATCCGCACGCCTCGCAGCCTCATGGCCACCGCCCCGGAGCAGGTCTTCGACTCGGTGATCTCGTCCTCACAGCTGGCGCCGAAGTACTCGGAGGCCGTGGACCGCGAGTCCGCCTACGAGATCCTCACGGCCCGCCTGCAGAAGGGCCAGGACCAGGAGGCGCCTTCGTCTGTGGACGACGACCGTCCCGCCCGCGAGGCGAGGCCGCAGACGGAGCGCCGCGACGACGACCGTCACGACCGCGGCGACGGCGGCGGCTTCCTGGACAACCCCGCCGTCCGCTCGATGATGCGCTCGGCCGGCACCGTCCTGGGCCGGGAGATCACGCGCACGCTGTTCGGCACCGCGCGGCGGCGCCGCTGATCAGGGGGAGCCGTCGGCCTGCCCGGGCGTCGTGAGCTCTCCGTCGCTCACGCCGAACCGGCAGCTGGCGGCTCGCTGGGCGATGCCCGGGGCGTCCGCATCCTCCTCGAGCAGGATCAGCGTGTGAGTGCCATCGGCGACCTCGCCCAGGCGGGCTCTGCCGTCGTCGTCGACCCGTCCGCTGCCCTGCTGCCCCGGGCCTTCGAGCCACCACTGCGCCGGGCCCGGTGCACCCTCCTGCTCGGCGAGCACTGCCACCGCGCTGCCCTCATCGATCTCGAGCTCCTCGAGTGACAGCCCTCTCGACTGATCGAGCGCCGGATCGCTGATCACGCCGCCGCTCTCGCCGACGACGACCCGCGAGCTCGCCAGCCCGGAGATGCGGCCGGAGGAGTCCACGGACACCAGTCCGACCGCGTACTCGCCCTCCTCGAGAGCCTCGGTGTGCGCGATCCCGCCGGTGAGCACCTCGGTGCGCACGATCTCACCGTCGTCCAGATCGGCGATGCGCACATGCACGCCAGGCGGCAGCTCGCGGAGAGGGATGTCGCCGTCGGGCGCGTCCTGCGCCTCGTCGGAGGGTTCGGTGCGCAGCACCGAGCCCCCGATGCCAGCGGTCGTGATCGTGAGCTGATCGCTGCCCGAATCGGCCGTGACCTGGACGTCCATGGCTGCGGGCGACGAGCACTGCGCGCCCTGCCCGCCCGACGGCGAGCTGCTGACCGCCGAGCATCCGCTCAGCATCATCGCGGCCGCCCCCGTGAGCGCCAGCACCGCTTGCCGCCCCGACCTTGTCACCGGACTGCCCCCCGCTGCTCCTGCCATGTCCCCCTACCGTCCTGCCGCGAAGTCCCGCAGTCTCTGTGAGCTGCTCAGCTGCAGCACGTGCTCGGACTCCTGGCCCTCGTAGAAGATGATGTCCATCTTCGCGACCCCCGGAGCAGCGATGGCAGCCACCAGGTCCCGCCGGGCCCTCTCGCCTTCGTCGCTGTAGATCCACTCCCAGACATCGGAGTACATCCGCGACGGCGCGGCGCCGGGCACGGAGAGCTCGATCCGCGATCTCGGCCCTCCTGGCCCGGGGATCGGCCGCACCAGCACCTGATCTGCCGGGGCATCGAGCTGCATGACCTGCCCCCGCAGAACCGCGATCAGCTCCTTCGACGCGCTGCCGAGCAGCGTGTCGACGGTCTCGACCCACACCGAGGCATGGGTGAGCAGGCGGGAGAACCGGCTGCGCTCGTCGAGGGCGTCGAACCACAGGCCGATGCTGCCGGGCCCCAGCTCCCTGTGCTCGACCTGCAGGCGCAGGCCCCTGACCGTGCGCTCGGCCTGCTGTGCATGGACCACGGCGTCGAAGGCTGCGGCGAAGATCCGGGCGATCCCGGCCCGGGAGCGCTCGATCGTGGCGGGCTCCACGTGCGCCGGCTGCCCCTGCTGATCGAGCACGCGGATGCGCACTCGCCAGGCGGTGGGACTGTCGGTGAGGTAGGGGTCATCTGCACGCTGACCGGGAGTCATGGGCCGGGCCCTCCGGGTCTGGGACGACGGGGCCGCCGTCTGCGGCAGCTCATGAAGGGGTCCAGTCAGGGTATCCACCGGCCGCTGCAACAGGCTGCCCGGAGCCCTCGAAGGCCGTCCCCGCTAATGGCGACAGACGATCTCTGCCTTCTGTGTCCGCCCAATGGAGCCCAGATGAGAAGAGAGCCGCTCGGCGCCAGGCTCTGGCGTCGAACGGCTCTCTGTCTGTCCCCCTCCCGCACCGATTCGCTCCAGTTGGACGACGCACCACCACCGTCCTCCCGGTGCAGGAAGCTCCAGCGGCGCGAACCCTCCAGTCGACGCCGCTGCCCTCGTTGCCGAGGTGATGACTACTCAACACCGCGCACCTGAAGCAGTCCTGGACTCGACTTGCACCCCGGCGGGGGAAGCACTGGGGATTGCCTGAACACCGCATTCGGCTCCGATGTGATCGGCGGCACGGCCTCATCGCCGAATCGGAGGTGAATTCTTGCCCTCGGCCCTCCGCACCGTGTCCGACTCGTGTACCGTCGATACTAGTTGTCGTACGACCCCCGCTTTTGACGGGACCACTGCCGCGCACCCAGCGGTCGACGTAGTCCACTCGGATGTAGTCATGTGGAGCACGACGGCACGCGAGCACCGAGAGTCGGTGCTTCGCCACCGTTCCGGAAGGATCGACCAGAACAATGCAGACCGGCACCGTCAAGTGGTTCAACGCCGACAAGGGCTTCGGCTTCATCAGCCCCGATGACTCCCAGCAGGACGTCTTCGCTCACTTCTCCGCCATCAACGGCAACGGCTACCGTTCGCTCGAGGAGAACCAGCGCGTGGAGTTCGAGGTCCAGGAGGGCCCCAAGGGCCTCCAGGCCGCGAACATCACCGTGATCAACTGATCACCTGATACTTCGCTGAAGGCGCCCGGTGCGATCGCACCGGGCGCCTTCAGCATTCCCGGATCGCGCAGTGCGCGCTCGACGGCCGCGTCCCGCGACCGGACCAGCCGCAAGCCGGGTGACGCGGGATACGCTGGGACCAGAAGCCGGGCGGCGACGCCCCGGCCCACACGTCAGCCCCACGAGCACAGAGGAGTCCCACGTGCCGCACAACTCCATCCCCGGACACGGCGAGTTCCACGAGACCCCCGCAGCCGGCACCCCCACGGCCATCGCCGCTCAGCACGCCGGCACCACCCCCGACGCCTTCGCGGCCGAGCACGGCCAGCCCGCGATCTCGGATCCGAATGCCGCAGCCCGCGGCCCCCTGGGTGATGACCGCTCCGACGCAGGCTCCGCCGACCGCCGCCGCGGGCGCCGCCGTGCCGGCCGCAGCCCCTGGTACGACGACGACCGCTTCGGCCTGGCCGTCTCGGGCCTCGTGATCATCGGCGGGCTCGTGGCTGCCTGGTACGTCCACCGCGCCGACGAGGACTGAGGCCGCAGACGCGCTGCTCGCAGCAGCGCACGAAGGGGGCGCCGGCAGATGCCGGCGCCCCCTTCGTCGTCCCCGCCCCCCCCTCCAGCCCGCAGGCTCAGGCAGATCTCAGAGCAGCGGTCGCAGGGGAGCCAGCGCCCACTCCCCCATCCAGGCCAGCGGATGACGCTCGTCCCACTCCTGCTTGGTGATCCGCCAGCAGTTCTCGCTGTCGAACTCGAAGATCCGCTCCATCACGGCCGCGAGGTCGTGGTCGACGATCTCGATGTTGACCTCGTAGTTGAAGCTCAGGGACAGGCGGTCGATGTTCGCGGTGCCGATCGTGGACCAGACGCCGTCGATGGTGGCGGTCTTGGCGTGGATCATGGCGTCCTTGTAGAGCAGGACGGTGATGCCCTCGCGCAGCAGCTGCGCGTAGAACCCGCGCGAGGCCCAGTCGGCCAGGACGTGGTTCGAGTCCATGGGGAACATCAGACGGACGTCCACGCCGCGGTTCCGGGCGCGGATCAGGGCATCGAGGATCTGCTGGTCCGGGATGAAGTAGGCCGTGGAGATGTAGATGGACTTGGCCGCCTGGTCGATGGCCTGCAGGTACATGTTGCGGATGGGGTAGACGCGGCGCACGGGCATGTTGGTCAGCACCCGGATCCGGGACTCCCACTCCACCGGATCCAGACGGGCGATGGGCTCGCAGCCCCCGCGCCGCACCGCGATCGAGTTCCAGGAGGACACGAACGCCTGACGCAGCAGCCACGAGTCCGCGCCGCTGATCTTGAGGTGGGTGTCCCGCCACTCGGTGGCGTACGTGGAGCCCAGGTTGTAGCCGCCGACGTACGAGTACTCGTCGTCCACGATGAGCAGCTTGCGGTGGGTGAGGCCGCTGGAGCGCAGGGGGGTCACGAGCAGCTGAGGGCGCACCACGGGGAAGCGGTAGTGCTCGACTCCCGGTCCGAACCGGTAGAACCGCGGGTCCACGACCATGTTGCCGACGCCGTCGTACATCACCTTCACGTCCACACCGCGAGCGCCTGCTCGGTTGAGGGCATCCAGGAAACGCTTGCCGTAGTCATCGCTCTTCCAGAGGTAGGTCTCCAGGTACACCGTGCGCTCGGCGGCATCGATCGCGGCGATCATGTCGTCGTAGAGCTCCGCGCCGAAGGTGAAGACGTCCATGTCCGAGCCGGCGACGTCGGCGGCGTAGTGCCCAGGCTTGGGGAAGCCAGAGCGAGTCTTGCGGCCGCGCTTCTTCACCGCGTCGTAGCCGACCAGGGTCGCGATGGTGGCGAACTGGACGCCCACCACCCCGACAGCGGCTCGCGTGGCAGTCGTGGTGATGGCCCGTCGCAGCGGCTGGGGGATTCGTCGGAGCATGCCTCAGAGCCTACGCGAGCCGCAATGGGAGGATCGTGGGAGGATGGCCCCCGTCCTCCCCGCCCCTTGTGAGCGGGCACTCGAGCCCTAGGGAACCGCCAGCGTGACCCGTTCCGTGACCCTCCAGCAGCCCCGCCTCACGGTGCTGCACGTCATCCGGCGAGCGGTCATGAAGCTCATCTACATCCAGGTGTGGGACCAGGCGGCGTCCATGACGTTCTTCCTGCTGCTGTCGATCGCCCCGCTGCTGATCTCGCTGGTCTCGATCATCAATCTGCTGGGACTCGAGGAGTCCGTGCTGCGCGGGATCGTCGACCTGGTGAGCGTGCTCTTCCCGCCCGTGGACCCCGGCGCCCTGACCGACGCGCTGCACTCCCTGAACCCCGACGGCGGCACCGTGGCCGGAGCCGTCCTGGGATTCATCGGCACGCTGATCGCGGCGTCGAACTCCGTGGCGGCCTTCCACCGCTCCATGCACCGCATCTACGACACCCGCGAAGGCCGGCAGTTCCTGCCGTTCCGTACGATCGTGTTCTTCGAGACCATCGCGCTGCTGGTGGCCGTGGCGGCCGCGGCTCTGCTGATCACGGTCGGCGGGGACATGGCGGCGGCGCTCGGCGAGGCGCTGGGCTTCGACGAGACCGTGGTGGCCGCCTGGAACCTCCTGCGCTGGCCGCTGCTGCTGTTCGTGCTCGTGGTCTACGTCAACGTCGCCTACCACATGGGCCCCAACGTGGAGCTGCCGCGGTTCGGGATCATGAGCGCCGGGTCGCTGGTGAGCGTGGGCGCCCTGTTCGCGATGGCCGTGCTGCTGGGCTGGCTGAGCTCGCTGGCCGGAACCGTGGACGCGCTGCTGGGCACCCTCAACGGCGTGACGATCCTGCTCGTGCTCGCCTGGTTCGCAAGCATCGTGCTGATCGCCGGGGCCGCCCTGGATGCAGAGCTGCTGCGCGCCCGCCAGCTGGCGATCGGGCTGCGCGCCTGGGATCGCATCGACCTGCGCCCCCGCAACCGCTGGACCCTGGACTTCCTGCGCGAGGACCGCCGGATGGCCGGCAAGCTCGGGCGAATCGTGGCCGACAGCGCCCTGGACGATCTGCCGCGGCGGCTGCCCCGCTCGCTGTGGCTCACCGAGGCCGACAGCCCCTTCGCCGTCACCGGCACCCCGGCCATGCAGGAGAGGCTCCGGGAAGCCGCCGACGAGGAGCGGGCCCGGGAGGAGTCTCCCGAGGCCGACGAGAGCTCAGCCCAGGCCTTCCGCGTGGCGCTCGTGCACAGCTGGGACGAGCTGCGCGGGGCCACATCCCGCGCCGTGCACCGCGGCGGGTCCACGGCCGTAGGGGCGCTGCAACACCAGCTCGATCGACGCCGTCGCGGCGCAGAGGCCGGCTCCGCTGCGGAGGCTTCGCCCCGGGAGCAGCCGTCCGGGGGCTCGTCGTCGGCCGCGGAGCCGGAAGACGACGACGCCCCGGCCGCTGCCGAGGGGCAGGGACCGGGGCGTCGGGGCTGATCGCTCAGCCTGCGGGGATCAGCGTGCGGCCGGCTTGGCCTTGATCGCCTGGATGATCCACATGACGTTCACGGCGATGAACGCGATGCCCACGAGGATCACCAGGATGGCGACCCAGCCGTAGTTGAAGGCGCTGATGAACGCGCCCAGTGCCCCCAGGGAGCCCAGGATCGCCAGGATGATGCCCACGATCCGTCCGGCACCCGGCTTGCTGTTGAGCAGGAACAGCACCAAGGCGTAGAGCCCCAGGGTGATGATCCAGCTGATGATGTTGAACACGCCGATCGCGAGTCCGCCGGCGGTCTGACCGCCCAGGTCGATCCCGAACTGCTCGGCCGCGTCTGCAGCCTCCTGCAGGGAGAGCGCATAGGCCATGGTGGTGCGGCCGAGCACCTGCACGATGCCCAGCAGCAGGAACAGCCCCGCCGAGGCGAAGAGCAGGGTGCGCAGGCGACCCGCGTTGGCGAACGCCGCGCCCGAGGCCGCTCCGCCCGCTGCAGCGCCACCGGCCCACTGGTTCCCGCCGCTCGGCTGGTACTGCGGCGCCTGGCTGCCGCCGCCTGCTGGCTGATACTGCGGGGCCTGGCTGCCGGGCTGCCCGCCGTACTGCTGGCCGCCGTACTGAGGCGCCGAGGGCTGCTGGGCGCCGCCGTACTGCGGAGCCGACGGCTGCTGGCCGTAGGGGCTGGACGGCTGAGCGGAGCCGTAGGACGGCTGCTCCCCATAGGGCGAGGGCTGCTGCTGGTCACCGTAGGCGGGCTGCTGCGAGCTGTAGGAGGGCGTCTGCTGGCCGTACGACGGCTGCTCAGCCGACTGGCCGTAGGACGGCGCCTGCTGCGTGCCGGACTGGTCGTAGCCCTGCTGCCCCTGGGCGGAATAGGAGGACTGCTGCTGAGCGGAGGCGTCGTAGGTCGGCTGGGAGTACGAAGGCGCTGCGCCCTCGCCCGCGGCCGGGACGGCCGTGGAGCCGGAGCGCTGCGCGTCTGCGGCCCCGGCCTGGCCCTCAGCCGGCTGCTGCGAGCCGTAGGCGGGAGCGCTGTAGGCGCCCTGCGGGGCGGAGGTCTCGGCGGAGTCTGCGGTCTGCGCGGAATCCGCGGCGGCCTCCCGGTTCACGGCCTCGGGCTCGGACGGGGTCTGCTCCGCCGGGGCGCCGTACTGCGGCGCCTGGTAGCTGGGGGCCTCGTACCGGGGCTGCTCGCCCTCGGGGCGGGCGTCGTCGTGGGGGTTCTGCGACACGTCGTGCTCCTTCTCTGGAATGCTGGATGGACCGGCGAGGCATCGCGCCGTTCCCGAGTTCTGGCGCCAGCCTACTGAGATGAGCGGTCCCCCGCGCCCAAGACGACGACGTGGCCGTCATGAGCGCGAGGGACCGCGACTCGGGAGCCCGCTGAGCTCAGCGGGCGGCCTTGAACCAGTCGGCCACGCGGCCGTTGAAGGCCAGCACGAGCCAGTAGATGTTCACGACGAGGAACAGGACGTTGAGGATCAGCCCGACGATGGACATGGCCCCGCCGATCTGCAGGCTCATCCCGGAGGTCGCCAGGCCGTAGATCGTGAAGAGCACGGCGATGATGGCGAAGACGATGCCCAGGATGCGAGCCCAGTTCTTGCCCTTGGGCACGCCGACGAGCACCAGGATGTAGGGAACCAGCGCCACGACGGCCATCACGACGGTCGTGATGACGCCGATGGTCCCGGCGGAAGCCGCTGTCTGAGACGCCATCTCCTCGCCCATGCCGCCGTCGATATAGGCCTGCCGCATCTGCTCCTCGAACTCGGGCGACAGCGACATGATGATGCCCGGGATGATGGAGAGCAGCCAGATCACCAGCGAGGCGATCGTCATCTTGTGCAGGGTGGCGACCTTGGCGGGCCGGCCCTGCTCGAAGGACTGCTGGGGGTTGTAGGCGGCGGTGCCGTACTTGCTGCCCTGGCCGTAGTCGGGGCCCGGAGCGTTCTGAGGGGTGTTCGTCATGACATCTCTCCTTGTGGTGCGGACTTCTCGGATGGGAACCAGGAGCCGGCGGCCGAGCGGGGAGCCCGGCCGCCGGCGTCATCACTCGTAGCGCAGCGCCTCGATCGGGTCCTTCTTGGCGGCGCGAGCCGCCGGGAGGGTGCCCGCCAGGAAGGCGATCAGCATGATCACCAGGACGATGACCAGCAGCTGCAGCGGGGCGATCGCGTAGAGCGACAGCCCGGAGACCTCGGCCAGAGCGCCGCCCTCGCCGGTGAGCAGCGCGTTGGCGATCGAGCCGACGGCCACGCCGCCGATCACGCCGGCCACGGAGCCGAAGACGCCGATCAGCACGGCCTCGGCGGAGAACAGGCCGAAGATCTTGCCGCCGGACATGCCCATGGCCTTCATCAGGCCGATCTCCCGGGTGCGCTCCTGCACGGACATCAGCAGCGTGTTCACGATGCCGAAGCTGGCGGCCAGCAGCGCGATCAGCGCGAAGCCGTTGAGCACCCAGGTCACCGCGTTGATGATGCCCTTGAGCGCGCCGATCTGGTCCTCGACCGTCATGCCGATCATGTTCTCGTCCATCAGGGCGGACTTCACGGCCCCCTGCTGCTCGGTGTCCGGGACGCTGGCCACGGCCTGGATGTAGCCCTCAGGCTGCTCCTCGACCATGCCGGAGGTCTGGTAGTCGTACAGCTTCTGGTTCAGCTCATCCGACGGGGTCGGGGATCCGCCCTGGCCGGAGGCGAGCTCCTCGGTCACGCCGGTGATCTCGGCCTCGAAGGTCTTCTCCTCGCCCACCGCGTTCGACAGCCCGATCTGGACGGTTCCGCCCACGGCGTCGTCGTCCGAGTCGTAGCCCAGGGGCTCGACCCACGACTGCGGGATCGTGATCTCGTCGGCGTCGGAGGCGGGAGCCTCACCGGCCATGTACGAGTAGGCCTCCACATCCGTGGGGAAGCCCATGGTGAGCTGGTACTGGGAGCCGTCCTCGGCCTCCAGGAACGACGGCTGCACGAAGACCACCGGCTCCACGGACTCCACGCCGTCGATGCCCTCGACCTTCTCGATGTCCTTCTCGGTGAGCATCTCCGAGCCGCCGAACATGCTCGAGGCCTGCGCCGCCTCGGGGTCGTACTCCTGCGGGCCCTCCTGCGAGGTGCCGGAGGCCTGATCCGCCGTCTTCATGACGTAGATCTGGTCCTCGCTGCCGAATCCCTGCAGCAGGGTGTCGATGTACTTGTTGATGCCCACGCCCAGACCGGAGGTCAGGGTGAGGGTGAAGGCGCCGATGAAGATCGCGACGACGGTCAGCAGCGTCCTGGCCTTGGAGCGCAGCGTGTTGCCCGCTGCGGTGGCGACGATGTCGGTGGACTTCATCGACGGTCTCCCTTCGAGAAGAGACGGCGCAGGCCGCCCTTGTCAGCGTGCTTGGTCTGCTCGGCCTGGGCCTTGGCCGCATCGGCCTGCGGCTGCGGCTCCCCGCGGTGGGCTCCGTCTCCGTCGGGGATCTGCGCCCACGGTCCGGCCGCCGCTGTGTCCTGAGCTGCGGCCGACGGGGCCGCGGCGGGCTGCTCGGCAGCTGCGCCCCGGCCCGGAGCGGCCGGCTGCGCCGGGGAATCCGTGCTCACGGAGTCGTCGTGGTCCTGGACGGAGGTGATCTCGCCGTCGACCAGGTTGATCCGGCGGTCGCAGCGGGCGGCGAGGTCGTCGTCGTGGGTGACGATGACCAGCGTGATGCCCTGCTCGCGCTGCAGGCCGAAGAGGATGTCCTCGACGACCTCGGAGGTGCGGCTGTCCAGGTTGCCGGTGGGCTCGTCGGCGAAGATCACCGACGGCTCCGTGACCAGCGCTCGGGCGATGCACGCGCGCTGCTTCTGCCCGCCGGAGAGGTTCGTGGCCTTGTTCGCGGCCTTGTCGGCCATGCCCAGGCGCTCGAGGGCCTCCATGCCCTTGCGGTTGCGCTCGGATTTGCCCACACCGGCGATCTTCAGCGGCAGGACGACGTTCTCGAGCACCGTCTGGTTCGCGTTGAGGAAGAACTGCTGGAAGACGAAGCCGAAGCGCTCGTTGCGCAGTCGGTTGATCTCCTTGGTGCTCAGCTCGGAGACGGGGCTGCCGTCCAGCGCCACGACCCCCTGGCTGGGCCGATCGAGCAGCGCCATGAGGTGCATGAGGGTGGACTTGCCGGAGCCGGACTTGCCGACCACGGCCACGGACTCGCCGCGGTGGATCTCCAGCGTGAGTCCCTTCAGCGCGTCGAAGCGCGTCTCGCCCTTGCCGTAGACCTTGACCAGGTTCTCGGTCTCCAGGACCGGGGGTTCCATCGTGGTGCCTCCTGTGTAGGGGGTTGGGCGTCGCGGCAGCCGGACTCGAATCCGGTGGTGCCTTCCGCATCAGCTGTGCACCATCCTCCCAAACATGCGCACCTGACGGCATCAGACCAGAGAGTGAACTCTCGGGGCCCAGCTGGGCCCGGCTCATCCTTTCTGGGGAGGCCCGCGCGTCCTGCGGGGCGCGCGGTGCCCGGCGCGGACGCCTACCCTGGGCCGCGTGGCATCCCGCGACCCCCGTCTGAGTCCTCCGCCGGCGCACGAGCGGCCCTCGGACGCGCAGCGGCTCGAGGTGCCGGTGGCCGCCTCTGCCGCCGAGGCGGCCCCCGTCCCGCCGTCCCAGCTCGAATCCGTCGTCCGCCTGACCCGCGACGGCCCCCGCACGGTGCGCCTGCACGAGCTCGCTCGGTCGATGGGCCGGGCGCGCAATCACGTCGCCCGCGAGCTCGGGGCCGTCCCCGAGCACGACCTCGGCCGGATGCTCGCCGCCCCGCGCACCCTGCTGGTCGAGGGCACCACGGATCAGGCCGTGCTGGAGCAGGTGCTGCGGCGCAGCGGCGACCGCCTGTCCCTGGTGCAGCCGGCCGGCAGCAAGACCCGCCTGGCCGTCCTGCACCACCTCCACCTGGCCCTGGGGATCCCGCACCACGTGCTCTTCGACGGCGACGGCGGCCCCGTCTCGGGGTCCTCGACCGCTCGGCACCGGATCCTGCGCAGTCGGCGCCAGGCCACGGAGGCGCTCGTGGCGTCGCTGCGGTCGTCGTCCGCCGCAGCACCGGGCTCGACGGCGGCGGCCGCGATCGACCCGACGGCCGCCGACCGAGCCGCGGATCCCCGCTGGCGCGGCGAGGACCCCGCCGTCGCCGGATGGGGATTCGGCGGGCCGACCGTCGTGGGGCCGTCCTGGTCCGCGCTCGAGGTGGATCTGGAGGACGAGCTGTCCCGGTGGCCGTCGTTCGTGTCCGCCCTGCAGGCCCGCGGCGGCACACTGGCCGCCAAGCGTCCGGAGCGGTTCGCGGAGGCCGCGGCCGCAGCGCAGGCGGAGGATCTGCCGCCGTCGTTCCGCCGGATCTGCGCCGCGGTCGCCGCCCTGGAGGCGGACGGCCCGCCGCGGCCCGGCATCCCACCATCGGAGCGCGGAGCGAGCTCGCAGGACGCGTAGGGTTGCCCGCATGACGACGCCTGAGGAGATCGCAGACTGGATGCTCGAGACGATCCGCACGGAGGGACGGCTCGACCAGGACGATGCCGTCCGCCTGGTGCCGGAGAAGTTCGGGCAGGAGTGGGTGCGCACCAGCCCCCACGGACACCCCGCCCTGGACCAGTCGGTCGTGAAGGCCTTCCGCAAGGCCCACGACGGCACCGTGCAGTGGGATCGCGACCGCCGCTTCTGGTCACCCAAGAAGTGAGCGCGCGCTGAGCGCGACCCGCGCCGAGGTGATGCAGCCGATCTCGGCGGGAGTCGTCTCGGCTCTGGTGGCCTTCACCTCCACGTTCGCGGTGGTCCTGGCCGGGCTGTCCGCGGTGGGGGCCGATCCCGCGCAGGCGGCCGGTGGCCTCATGGTCGTGACCGTGCTGATGGGCCTGGGCTCGATCCTGCTGGCCGTCTGGTCCCGGCAGCCGATCACGATCGCCTGGTCCACGCCCGGAGCCGCCCTGCTGGCCTCCACGGGGGCCGTCGAGGGCGGATGGCCGGCCGCTGTCGGAGCGTTCCTGGTGGTCGGCCTGCTCGTGGTCGCCACCGGCCTGATCCCGGCGCTCGGGGATCTCATCGCCCGCATCCCGCCGGCGGTGGCCCAGGCCATGCTCGCCGGCGTGCTGCTCCAGCTGTGCCTGGGCCCCATCGAGGCAGCGGTGGCCCAGCCCGCCGGCGTCCTGCCCGTGATCCTCGTGTGGCTCGTGGGCCTCCGACTGTTCCCGCGCTGGGCCGTGCCCTCGGCCTTCGCCGCGGCCGCGGTCGTGGTGGCCGTGCACGTGCTGCGCACCGGGCAGAGCATCGACCCGGCCGGGTTCGTGCCGCACCTTCACCTCACGGCCCCTCAGCTCAGCGCGCCTGCGGTGCTCGGGCTGGCCGTCCCGCTGTTCCTGGTCACGATGGCCTCGCAGAACGTGCCGGGTGCCGCGGTCATGCAGGGGCTCGGGTATCGCATCCCGTGGCGCCGCAGCATGACCGTGACCGGTCTGGGCTCGCTGCTGGGCGCCACCGGCGGGGCCCCGGGCGTGAACCTGGCCGCCATCAGCGCCGCCCTGGCCGCCGGGCCCGAGGCCGGAGAGGACCGCTCCAGGCGCTGGATCGCCAGCGTGGCCTCCGGCTGCCTGCTCGTGCTGATCGGATGGGGAGCAGGCGCCTTCGGGGCGCTGGTGAGCCTGGCTCCGGAGGGCGTCATCCCGGCGGTGGCCGGACTCGCCCTGCTCAGCACCTTCGCCTCCTCCCTGAGGGCCGCGCTCGAGCGCACCGAGGATCTCGTGCCCGCCGCGGTGACCTTCGCCGTCGTCGCCTCCGGGGTCAGCGTGGCCGGGATGTCCGCGGCCTTCTGGGCCCTGGTCGCCGGGCTGAGCGTGCGATGGGTGCTGCGGTGGGGTCGCACCGTGCCGACGCCCGGCTCCGACCGAGCCGGCTGAGCGGTCGTCGGGGTCCTGCCGACGAGTCCGCATCGACCCGTCCGCTCTTGATTCTGCAAGGGCTCCGAAAGCCTGTTCTGCGACCGATCCAGGGGCTTTCGCGCCCTACGCTCGTGGCCATGAGTGCCCTTCCCCACGCCGTCATCGACGTCTTCGCGACCGAGCCCTTCGAGGGCAGCCCCATCGCCGTCGTGCTCGAGGCCGACGGCCTCTCCGAGGAGCGGATCCACGGCCTGGCCGAGTGGCTGCCGCACGAGGAGACCGTCTTCGTGCTCTCCCCCACCGACAGCGGAGCAGACTTCCGCACACGAGCGTTCCGCTCCAAGACCGAGGTGCGCTTCGCGGGCATGTCCACCCTCGCGGCCGCCCGGGCCTGGCTCGACCGCGAAGGCTCCTCGGCGAGCGACGGCACCCTCGTCCAGCAGAGCGAGATCGGGCTGACCCCGGTCCAGGTGCAGGATGACGAGACCCTGAGCTTCACGGCCCCGCCGCTGTTCGACCGCGGAGAACCCGATGAGCTCACCGTCGAGATCATCTGCGAGGTCCTCGGCCTGGAGCCCGATCAGGTGCAGGGGTCGGCCTGGCTGGACTCCGGGACCGGGTTCCTGGGGCTGCTCGCGGACAGCGCCGAGACCGTGCTGGCCATGGAGCCGGACATCGACCAGCTCGGCCAGCACATGGTCGGCGTCCTGGGCCCGCACGCCGATGGCAGCCCCGCCGACTTCGAGCTGCGCTCCTTCGCCCCGTCCCGCGGCATCGACGAGCAGCGGGCCACCGCGACCCTCGTGGCTGCCTTCGCCTCTTGGCTCGTGCCGCGCGGACTCGCCCCGGCGTCGTTCACGGTGGCCCAGGGCCGCGCCGTCGGCCACAGCGCCCTGATGCGCGTGAGCACCGGAGACGACGGCACCTGGGTCGGCGGCGCCGTGGTGGCCCGCAGCGGGGGGACGCTCGAGGCCTGAGACCTCCGGGAGCACGGTGCCCTGTCGATGACCGTCGGCGGGGCACCGTGCTGAAGTGGGGTCAGAACGGGTGCTGGATCTCGTCCGGGGAGACCGTCACCCACTGGATCTCGGTGAAGGCCTCGAGATTGGCCTCAGCACCTCCGAAGCGGCTGCCGTTGCCCGAATCGCCCACGCCGCCGAAGGGCGCATTGGCCTCATCGGCCACGGTCATCTCATTGATGTGCACCTTGCCAGAGCGAATGCGATCGGCGACCTTCATGGCCTCGCCCACGGGGCCCATGATCGAGACCGACAGTCCGTACTCGGAGGCATTGGCCAGTTCGACGGCCTCGTCCACGGAGGCCACCCGGTGCACCGGGGCGACCGGGCCGAAGATCTCCTGCGACCAGGCCGGCATGTCCGGCGTGACGTCGGTGAGGACGGTCGGGCGGTAGAACAGGCCGTCGTGATCCGCGCCGGTGCGCGCCACGGCGCCGGCCGTCAGGGAGTCCTGGACGACCGAGTCGATGTTCTTCAGCTGCTTCTCGTCGATGATCGGGCCGAGGTGGACCTGCCCGGTCGAGGGATCGCCGACCGCCAGGGCCTCGGCCCGGGCGACCAGCCGGTCGACGTACTCGTCGTGGACGTCCTGATGGACGATGTGCCGGCCGGTGCTCATGCAGATCTGGCCCTGGTGGAAGAACGAGCCGGTGGCCCCGGCAGAGGCGGCCAGGTCCACATCAGCCCCCGGCAGCACGATCGCCACGTTGTTGCCGCCGAGCTCCAGGTGCACGCGCTTGAGCTTCTCCGAGGCGACGGCGCCGATCTTCCGGCCCGCGGCGGTGGAGCCCGTGAAGGAGATGACGCGGACCCCCTCGGCCTCCACGCATGCGGCGCCGATGTCTCCGCCGCCGGGCAGCACCTGCAGGACGCCCTCGGGCAGCCCGGCCTCCTCGAAGATCCGGGCCAGGGCGAAGCCGCCGATGACCGAGGTGCGCGGATCCGGCTTGAGCAGCACGGCATTGCCCGCGGCCAGGGCCGGGGCGACGGAGCGCATGGCCAGCAGCAGCGGGAAGTTGAACGGCGCGATGACCGTGACCACGCCGCAGGGGCGGCGGCGAGAGAAGGACCAGTGGGCGCCGTCGGAGGGCAGCCACTGGCCGTGCGGGTGGCTCGGCAGGGCGGCGGCCTCGAAGCACTCGGCGGCCGTATTGCCGACCTCCAGCCCGGTCTTGGCAGGGATGCCGCCGGTCTCGCGGATGACCCAGCCGGCGAGCTCGTCGTGGTTCTCCTGGATGATCTGGCCGGCGCGGCGCAGCACCGAGGCGCGCTCGGAGGGCTTCAACGCGATCCACTTCTCCTGCGCCGAGACGGCGCGTGCGGCGGCCTGATGGACCTGCTCCGCCGAGGCCGAGCCGATCGTGGCCAGCTCGGCGTTGTCGGCAGGGTTGCGCACGACGATCGGCTCGCCTTCGCCCTGCTCCCACGTGCCGGTGAAGATGCGGCCGTCGAAGGCCGAGGTGTCCAGAAGAGTCACAGGGCTGTCCTCCTTCTGCGCGCCCGCAGCGGGCGTCGCGGGGATGCGCGCGGAACAGGTGTGATCCGCGTCGCTCGATGCCCTCGAGCCTAACGAGACAGCGCCCCGCCGACCATGGTCGGCGGGGCGCTGTGGGAGCGGCTGAGCTGCGCAGGTCAGCGGCGGGGCTGCTCCTGGGCGTCGAGCACCGGCAGGGGCTCGGGCGCCGGGTCGCGGCGCTCGTCGTCGGCGGTGCGATCGGCAGCGGACCGGTCGACGTCGGCCCCCTCAGCGGCGGGGCGCGCAGCGGAGCCGGAGACCTCGCCGCGGGCGTCGTCGGCGCCGCCGCCCTCGGACCGGACGTCGCGCTTCATGGAGGTGGCCAGCGGCGTCTCCGGGATGAAGGCCATCAGGATCAGCGCGAGCACCACGAGCGGGATCATCACCATGAAGATCGGCGTGAGGGCGTCGTTGTAGGACGAGGTGATCACGTCCTGGATCGGCGCCGGCAGCGAGTCCACCAGCTCGGGCGTCAGCCCGGAGGAGGCGTCCGAGCCGCTTCCCTGCATGGCCGCCTGGGCCTGGGCGGGCATCCGCTCGGCGATCAGGTCGGTCAGGCGACCGGCGAAGATCACGCCGACCACTCCCGAGCCGATCGTGGCCCCGACCTGGCGGAAGAAGTTGTTGCCCGACGTGGCCGTGCCGACCATCGAGCCGGGGAACACGTTCTGCACCGCGAGCACCAGGATCTGGATGATCAGGCCCAGGCCCACGCCCATGACCCCCAGCGCCAGGCACACGTGCCACACGGCGGCCTCAGCGGTGAGCTGGGAGAGCAGGTGCAGGGCGATGACCACGAGCACCGCACCGACCAGCGGGTAGGCCTTGTAGCGGCCGTAGCGCGAGACCAGGGCTCCCGATCCGGTCGAGGCGATCAGCACGCCCGCCATCATGGGCGTCATCAGCAGGCCCGAGCTGGTCGCGCTGGCGCCGTGGACCATCTGCAGGTAGGTCGGCATGTAGCCGATCGCGCCGAACATGGCCACGGAGATCATCATTCCGGAGGCCGTGGCCAGCAGGAACGTGCGGCTGCGGAACATGCCCAGGGGCATGACCGGCTCGGCCACGCGGGACTCGATGACGATGAAGATCCCGGTGAACACCACGGCGATCGCGATCAGCCCGAAGATCTGCGCCGAGGCCCAGTCGTAGGTGCTGCCGCCCCAGGTGATCGTCAGGATCACGGCCACGGTCGCCACACCCAGGGTCAGCATGCCCCACACGTCCACGGAGACGCGGCCGTTGTGCTTGGGCAGCTTGAGGAAGAAGACGACGCCGGCCAGGGCGATCACGCCGAGCGCGACGCTCATCCAGAAGGCGTAGCGCCAGCCCGGACCCTCGGTGATCCAGCCGCCGATCAGCGGCCCCACCACCGACGACAGCGCGAAGACGCCGCCCATGACGCCCATGTACTTGCCGCGCTCGCGCACCGGGACGATGTCGGCGATCACGGTCTGGGAGAGGATGATCAGGCCGCCGCCGCCCAGGCCCTGGACCACGCGGGCGGCGATCAGCCACCAGATGGTGGGGGCCAGCCCGCCCACGACGGAGCCGGCCATGAACACCAGGATCGCGCCCACGAGCAGGGGCTTGCGCCCGATCTGGTCGCCGATCTTGCCGTAGAAGGGCATGGTCACGGTCGAGGCCAGGATGTAGCCGGTGATGACCCACTGCATCTGGTGCACGCCGTCGAGCTCGCCCACGATGGTGGGCAGCGCGGTGGAGAGCACGGTCTGGTTCAGCGAGGCAAGCAGCATCGCGAGCATCAGCGCGATGAAGATCGGGATCAGGCGAGGGCGCGGCTGGTCGGCCTGCTCAACCTCCTGATTGCGCTCTGCCGCCTCCGCCCGGCGCCCGTCGGAGGCGCCGCGGACGGCGGTCAGCTGGCCGGTCATCGGCGAGGAGCTGGGGAGCCCCAGGCTGGCCGAGTCCACGGCCGTGAGCGAGCCCGTGGACTGGTGCTCGTCGGAGGGGCGCCCCTGCGCGGGGTCGCCCCAGGGAGGTGTCTTGGTCATACGTGGTCCGTTCTGATGAGGCTGACGAGGACGTCGACCGCGTGGTCGAGGTCCTCCGGGGAAGGTTCGGAGCCAGGAACACGGTCCGGGCGGGAGAACACGAAGCGCAGCGCGGCACCGGCGGTGAGCACGAGCATGCTGATGCGCTCGTCGAGGTCAGGACCGGGACCCAGCATCCGGGGCTCCAGGCCCTGCTCGGCCCAGCCGCGGAGCAGATCGCGCACGATGTGCTCGCAGCCGTGCATCGTGTCCTTGAGCAGACGCCCGAGGTCCGGGTGGGTCTGCATGAGGCGGACCCGGAAGTTCGCGGAGTTCGCGGGCATGGCGGAGGCCACCAGCTGCATGTAGAGCTCGACGACGCCGCGCAGGGTGCTCGCACCCTCCGGCGGGCGCTCAGCGACGCCCTCCGGGATGATCGGCTCGCGCACCCCCATGACCGCGTGATCCTTGGTGGGGAAGTAGTTGAAGAACGTGCGCTGGGAGATCCCCACGGACGCGGCGATGTCCTCCACCGTCACGGCCTGCAGACCCCGCTCCAGCACGGCTTCAGCGGCGACGACGTGGATGTCGTGCCACGTCTGGGCCTTCTTGCGCTCCCTCAGACTCACTTCTTGCACTCATGCATTTTTGCACTCGCGTTATTTCTGCACAACTGCACTTTGCGTGACGATCGCCACGGGCGCCGAGATCCGGCCTCCGTGCACCGCCGCCGTCGAGATCATTCTCCCCTGCGCAGATTCGCCGAATCCGCGCATTCTGACGTGATCTCGGCACGCCGGGCGCACGGAAGCAGGATTTCGGCAGGCAGGGCGCGCAGAAGCCTCAGTGGCCGGCGCCCAGACCACCCGTGAGGCGGGCGTGGAACGCGGTGGTGACCTCGTCCATGCCGACGAACTCCACGGTCTTGCCGTGCTGCTCGTACTTCGTCTCGATCGCGTCCAGGGCCGCCACCGTCGAGGCGTCCCAGACGTGGGAGCGCGCGAAATCGATGACCACATGCTCAGGGTCGGCCGCGTAGTCGAACATGGTGGTCAGATCGTTGCTGGAGGCGAAGAGCAGCTGGCCCTCGACCGTGTAGTGGGCGACCTGGGTGCCCTCCCGCTCGACGATCTCGCGCCTGACCTCGACCAGGTGGGCGACCCGTCGCACGAACATCACGGAGGCCACGAGCACGCCCACGATGACGCCGATGGCCAGGTTGTGCGTGGCGACGACGACCGCGACGGTGATCGCCATGACGGCCGTCTCGCTCTTGGGCATCCGCCGCAGGGTGGAGGGCCTGATCGAGTGCCAGTCGAAGGTGCCGACCGAGACCATGATCATCACCGCCACCAGCGCGGCCATGGGGATGATCGCCACCAGGTCGCCGAGCACCACGATGAGGATCAGCAGGAAGACGCCGGCGAGGAAGGTCGAGATGCGCGTGCGCGCGCCCGAGGCCTTCACGTTGATCATGGTCTGCCCGATCATGGCGCAGCCGCCCATGCCGCCGAAGAGGCCCGAGGCCACGTTCGCCACGCCCTGCCCCCAGGACTCGCGGGTCTTGTTCGAGCGCGTCTCGGTGATGTCATCGACGAGCTTGGCGGTCATGAGCGACTCCATCAGGCCCACGAGCGCCATCGCCAGCGCGAAGGGACCGATGATCGTCAGCGTCTCCCAGGTCAGGGGGACGTTCGGGATGAACAGCTCGGGAAGGCTGCGGGGCAGCTCGCCCTTGTCGCCCACGGCCGGCACGTCGATGGCCAGGGCCACCACGACGGCGGTGATCAGCACGATCGACACCAGCGGCGCCGGAACGACCCTGGTGAGCCGCGGCATGAAGACCAGGATCACGAGTCCGATCGCCACCAGCGGGTAGACCGCCCACGGGACGTCGATGAGCTCGGGGACCTGGGCCATGAAGATCAGGATCGCCAGCGCGTTCACGAATCCGACCATCACGCTGCGCGGCAGGAACCGCATCAGCCTGGCCACACCGAGCACCGCGAGCAGGATCTGCAACAAGCCCGCCAGCAGCACCGTCGCGATGAAGTACGCCGTGCCGTAGTCGCGGACCACGGGCGCGACTACCAGGGCGACCGCTCCCGTGGCGGCGCTGATCATGGCGGGACGGCCACCGACGAAGGCGATGGTCACCGCCATGATGAACGACGAGAACAGGCCCACCTTGGGGTCGACCCCGGCGATGATCGAGAACGAGATCGCCTAGGGGATCAGGGCCAGAGCCACGACCAGCCCGGCGAGCACCTCGCGCGTGAGGATCCGCGGGTTCCGCAGCGCGGTGAGCACCGAGGGCGCGGAGTGCTGTCCGCTGCGCTGGGCGGCGGAGGTGGTCGCAGTCGTCATGAAGTCATGTCTCCAGGGTCAGGTGCTCGGATGCGGCCTCCCGAGGGCGAGGGGATCTAGCGCGCCCGACGATGCCCCTCGTGGAGGCTGCGGAGACGGGGCGATGCCCGCCGGGCCATGCGGGCACAAGCGTCGCACCCTAGCCTGGCGCGGGAATCGCTGTCGAGCCGATCTCAGCGCATCACACCTGCCGAGATCAGGCCTCCGTGCGCGATCGGGCTTCCGTGCGCAGATTCCGCGATTCCGCGCATTCTGGCGGGATCTCGGCTTGTCGGCCGCACGGAAGCGTCAGTTGGGCGGAAGCGGGTGCACCAGCGTGAACCGCTCGCAGACCACCGGCATCTGATCGTCGAAGCCTCGGCCGCCCGGGGAGTGCTGACGCCAGAACTGCTCATGGACAGCGCGCCAGTGCGCCAGGGACCGGTCGCCCTCCCCTTCGGCGTGCGCGTGCACTGCGCCGACCTCGCAGAAGGGGGCCACGTGCACGTCGGTCGTGCGGATCACAGCGCGCGGCTCACCGCGACCGTCCAGGATGATGCTCAGACCTCCCGCTATCGGCAGCGGCTCGCCTTCGGCCTCGTAGTCCCACAGCGATGACGCAGTTGCCGTCTTGATTCCAGCGAGCACCAGAGCCAGAAGCTCGTCGGCCTGCGCGGGTTCGGCACCGAAGGCCCATGCCTCCGGCACTTGCTCAGGCAACCCGGCGACCTCAGCCCGGACGCCCCTCCAATAGGGCATCAGGTCCATGCTGTTCACTCTCCTGCCGAGATCCCGCTTCCGTGCGCAGATCCGGCGATTCCGCGCATTCTGGCGGGATCTCGGCTGGTCGGCCGCACGGAAGCGGGATCTCGACGAGCGCACGCGCGCTCAGTGGCGGCGAATCACCACTCCAGGGCCATCTTGCCCAGGTGAGACTGCCCGCCCATGAGCTCGCAGGCCCTCGCCAGGTCGGTCATGGGCAAGGTCTGGTCCAGCACCGGCCGGATGCCCAGGCCGTCCATGGCGGTCACGAACTCCTGCTGCGTGGCCCGCGAGCCCACCAGCACGCCGTGCAGGCGCACCTGCTTGGTCATCAGCAGCGCAGTGGGGATCTCGCCGTTGCCGCCGGCGACCACGCCGATCAGCGAGATCACCCCGCCCGGCTTCACGGCGCGCAGCGACTGCGGCAGGGTCTGCGCACCGGCCGATTCCAGGACGATGTCCGCCCCGCCGGTCTGCTTCTTGATCGTGCGGCCCCACTCGGGGTCGTCGTTGTAGTTCACGGTGATGTCTGCGCCGAGCTCGCGAGCGCGAGCGAGCTTCTCATCCGAGGAGGACGTGATCGCCACCGTGGCACCCATGGCCTTGGCGATCTGCAGCGCCAGGATCGAGACGCCCCCGGTGCCCAGCAGGGCCACGGTCTGCCCGGGCTTCAGCCCGCCCTCGGTCACCAGGCAGCGCCACGCGGTGGCGCCTGCGGTGGTGATGGTCGCGGCCTCCGGGTGGGTCCACCCCTCGGGCGCTGCAGTGAACCAGCTCGCCGGACGCACCACGGACTCACGGGCATAGCCGTCCACCCCGTCGCCCGGGGAGCTCGAGAAGGAGGACTCGACGTCATCGCCGGACTGCCAGAACGGGAAGAACACGGAGACCACGTGGTCGCCGACCGCGAACTCGTCGACACCCTCGCCGACCTCCGCGACCACGCCGGAGGCATCCGCCAGGGGCACGCGATCCTCGTTCGGGGGCATCTCGCCGGAGATCACCATGTAGTCGTGGAAGTTCAGGCTAGAGGCCTTGACCTGCACGCGGATCTCGCCGGGGCCGGGAGCGCCGGGCTCTGCGACGTCGTCGACCCGGAGATTCTCCAGGCCGCCGCCGGCGGGGACGATGAACTGCTTCATGGTCGGGCTCCTCTCGAACGGACCGCACGCGGGTCCGCGGTTGACTGTGCCTCCAGCCTGCCACCTACGGCTGACGTCGCAGAAGAGCCGATCCGCCCTCAGCACGACGATCGCCATGACCGCGCGGGGCCGTTGTGCCGTCCGAGCCCGCTGCCAGACTCACGACCATGGTCGATTTCCGCTTCTCCCAGGTCGATGTCTTCTCCGCGGTGCCGCACGGGGGCAATCCGCTGGCCGTCGTGCACGACGCCGCCGAGCTCACCGATGAGCAGATGGCCCAGTTCGCGAGCTGGACCAACCTCTCCGAGACTGCCTTCCTGCTGCCGCCGGAGGACGAGCGGGCCGATTACCGCGTGCGGATCTTCACCCCGCAGGAGGAGCTGCTGTTCGCCGGGCACCCCACCCTGGGCTCGGCACGCGCCTGGCTCGCCGCCGGAGGTGCCCTGCGCCGCGACGGCACCGTGATCCAGGAGTGCGGTGCGGGTCTGATCACCGTCCTGTCCGACGACGACGGCCTGTCCTTCTCGGCCCCTCCCCTGCGCCGCAACGGCGAGGTCGAGTCCTCGACGCTCGCCGTGGCCGCCGAGGCGCTCGGGCTGAAGCCCGGCGATGTCCAGGGCGCCAACTGGGTGGACAACGGGCCCGGGTGGCTGGGGATCGTGGTGGCGGATGCCAAGACCGTCCTGGCCCTAAAGCCGGACGCCGCCCTGATCGCGGAGCACGATCTGCGCTTGGGCGTCTTCGGCCCGCATGAGCCGGGACGGGATGCCGACGTGGAGGTCCGCGCCTTCGTGCCCACGGAGCACGGCATGCGCGAGGACCCTGTGACGGGCAGCCTCCAGGCGGGCTTCGGGACGTGGCTGATCCGCGCCGGGGTGGCACCGGAGGAGTACACGGCGGCGCAGGGCACGGCGATCGGTCGCAGCGGACGGGTGCGCGTGCGCTCGGACGGTCAGGACGTGTGGGTCGGCGGGCCCGCCGAAGTCACGATCACCGGCATCGTGAGCTTCTGAGACCTCAGCCGCGCAGGATCTTCTCGAGCGCCTTGCCCTTGGCGAGCTCGTCGACCAGCTTGTCCATCCAGCGGACCTGCTGCATGAGCGGCTCCTCGATCTCCTCCACGCGGACACCGCACACCACGCCGGTGATCAGCTCGGCGCTCTCATTCAGCCGCGCCTGAGCGAAGAACTCCTCGAACGGCGTCTCGGCGTCCAGGTGGTGCTGGATCTCGGCGTCGTCGTAGCCGGTCAGCCAGGTGATGATCGCGTGCAGCTCCTCGCGGGTGCGGCCCTTCTTCTCGACCTTGGTCACGTAGTGCGGATACACCGAGGCGAACGGCATGGCGGCGACCCGCTGGAGGGTCTTCTCATCGGTCGTCATGCGCAGAACCCTATCGACCTGCATCGGCTCGCCGCCGCACGCGTTGAGGCCGCAGAAGGGCCACCCATCAGCGCGGATGGCATGCGACTGTGCGGCCTCAACGGTGGGGGCATGCGGTGCTACGGCCTCGACGGGGCAGCGCTCACGCCCAGGGGGATGGGTCGCCGGTCAGGACCGCGCGCTCGTGGTCGATCAGCATGCGGCGCACGGCATGGCGGGGGTCGGGCTCGCCGGTGCTGCCGTCGGCGCGGGTCACGCGGTGCACCGGGAGGAACAGGGGCACCTGGACCTCCGAGCACAGCGTCCCCGCCGCACGTGCGGCTCGGGGACGGCCCGCCTCGGCGGCCAGCTGCCCGTAGGCCAGGGTCTGCCCGTACGGGATCTGCGCGATCCGCTCCCACGCCGCCCGTCTGAAGCCGTCAGCCGGAGCGAGGTCGACGGGCACGTCGAGGTCCTGCACGGAGCCGTCGAACCAGGCCTCGATCCGCTCCAGGATCTCGGCCAGCGCGGCAGGGTCGTGCGCAGGCGCAGCTCCGAGCTGAGCGCCTGCCTCGATCAGAACGGACTCCTCGCTGGGCATGCCCGTGCCGTCGGGGCGGGAGAACGCCGCCCGGATCGCACCCTGCGGCCCGATCACGATCAGGCCGTCGCCGATCGGCGTCTCGACCCAGCTCCAGACGGGCTCAGAGGGCATGTGCATGCCCCGATCCTGGCACGACGACGCTCAGCTCGACCCGCAACAGGGCATCCGCTCTTGACGGCGCACCTCAAGATCAGGTTAGGCTCACCTTATCGAGGGTGCGACGGGCCCCGCCGCACCACCGCAGCCGACACCCTCTGGAGCGATCATGACCCCCAGCGAGAACGCCGAGACAGCCGCTCCGGCACAGGGCACCCCCTGCCACCTGGACGTCGCCGCCGCAGATGCCGCGGCACGCCTGCTCAACGGCGCCGGCCGGATGACGATCTCCTGCCATGACGGCGTCCGCGGGCACCTCCAGGACACGTCCTTCCACGGGGCCGCACAGGACGGCACCCGCTACATGGTGGTGTCCCCGCAGGAGGGGCAGTGGCCGCCCATGCCGATCGAGCGCCCGCAGCACGTCTCCATGACGATCGCAGCGGAGGCCCCCGTGGCCGAGATCCGCATGACGGTCGCCGAGCTCAGCGGCCATGCCGTGGTCACCCGCTGCACGGAGGACGAGGAGACCGCACTGCTCTCCGAGGGGCCCCTGCCCAGCGAGATCGCCCGGACCTTCACCTGCTGGCCGGGCTCGCAGCTGTGGCGCGTGGAGCCCCTGCGCATGACGATCCACCACATCCCCGGGTGCCACATGCTGGATCGCGAGGCCCTGGCCCCGCGGCCGTCGTGGCCCGGACCGGCAGAGGAGCTCGAGACCGTCGAGCTGCTGCGCTCCGAATGGGGCACGCACCTGACGGGCCTTCTCACCGAGCTTCGCCCGGCGTCGACGCCGATCGCCGAGCACTCAGACGCGCCGGGTGGCGTGCGCTGCGCCACGGGGCGCGCCTACCCGGTGTCCCTCTCCGACCGCGAGCTCACGCTCCTGCTGGTCGACGGTCCCCACCGCGACACCGTCGCGGTGCCCCTGCCGCACGCGGTGAGCTCCCCGGAGGGGTTTGTCGAGGCGCTGCGCGAGGCGATCGGCTCGCCGGCCGAGACCCGCTGAGGCGCCTCAGCCCCGCGAGCGCAGCCGGGTGTTCGGCAGCGGCGGGGCAGGCAACGGATCGGGCTCGCCGTCGGGGTAGGGCCCGAAGCGCGGCGGATCGTCCGGGCTCAGGCCCGCGGCGGCCAGGATCTCCTCGGACGGGGCATCCTCGAAGCCGAGCTCGTTCTGGTAGATCGCCCGGTAGGCCACGACCTCCTCGTGCGTGCGGCCGATGAAGTTCCACCACATGACGATCTCCTCACCCAGCGGCTCGCCGCCCAGCAGGATGAGGCGCACGGGCTCGGCGTCGTCGTCGACCTCCAGCCGGAGGCTCTCCCGACCCGGGCCGATGTACGCCAGGTGCTCGGCCTCCACGGCGACACCGTCCACGCTCAGGGAGCCGGAGTCCAAGTAGACGCCGTGCTCGAAGCCGGCCTGGACGTCGAGCTCCAGCACGGCACCGGGCTCGAGCAGGATCTCCGCGCCCAGCAGCGGAGGCGTGGAGGTCTCGACCTGGGCGTCGTCGCCGGCCAGCTGCCCGATGAAGACGCGGATCTGCGAGCCCTCCCCGCGCACGAGCTGCGGGACGTGATGGATGAAGCGGTGCTCCATGTGGCGCGTGGCCTCAGGCAGCGCGTACCAGAGCTGCACGCCGTGCAGGACCGTCGTGTCCGCAGTGGAGATCTCCTGGTGGGTGATCCCGCGCCCGGCCACCATGAGGTTCATCTCGCCGGGACGCACGACGGCGCGGTTGCCGGCCGAGTCCAGGTGGTCGATCTGACCGGTGAACAGCCACGAGACCGTCGCCAGACCGGTGTGCGGGTGGCGTGGGACGTCCATGCCGCCGGTCTGCGCCACATCGTCCGGGCCGTAGCTGTCCAGGAAGCACCAGGCGCCGACCAGCGAGCGCTTGCGCTGCGGCAGCACCCGTCGAACGTCCATGGCGCGCGGCCCGCCCAACGGGACGATGCGCGGCGGCAGGATCTGGATCTCGTGCCCCGGCTCGGCGGTGCAGATGGTCTCCAGCGGGACGGGCTCCACGTTGCTCACGGGGTCATTCCAGCACAGGCCCCGTGACATGTCACGAACTCCCGGGTCGACGACGGCGGCGCCGACTCAACCGGCCAGTGCCTCCGGGTGCTCGCGCAGCCAGCCCTGCACGTACCAGCAGGTGGCCTGCGGCTCGATGCCCTCGGCCACGGTCTCGGCGATCGCCCAGGAGACCAGCCGATCGGCCACGCCGCGGCCGCGATGGCTGAGCTGGGTGAGGGTGTGGTCGAAGATCCGCTGGGAGCGGCCGTCGGTCTCGTACGGGGTGTAGTGGGCCTCGCCGACGACGCGACCGCCGTCGAGCGCCTGGAAGGCGTGCGCGGCGGTGTCGTGGCGCAGCTCGAGATCGGCGGTGGGCGAGGGCGGCAGTGCATCGGTCATGCCCGTGCAACTCGCGGCGACCCTGGTTTGTGCCGCCGAGGCGGCCACCGGAGACTGGAGGTTCGTAAAGCTCGGGAGCGGAGGGGTCATGGTCGCGTGGCTGGAGCGGCATCAGGTGCCTCTGTACCTGGCCACCATGGTCCTCGGCGCGGCCCTGGGTCTGGCGTTCCCCGCCGTGACGTCCACGTGGGAGCCGGCCGTGCCGCCGCTGATCGCGGTGCTGCTGTGGAGCACGTTCCTGGGGATCCCGCTGACGCAGCTGGGCGACGGACTGCGCGACCGCCGCTTCCTGCTGGTGCTGCTGGGGCTGAACTTCCTGGTGGTCCCGGTGGTCGCGTGGCTGCTGACCCGCCCGCTGAGCGGTCATCCCGAGCTCGTGCTGGGGGTCCTGGTGGTGCTGCTGGTGCCGTGCATCGACTGGGTCATCGTGTTCGCCGGGCTGGCCGGAGGTGACCGCGCCCGCCTCACCGCCGCGGCCCCGCTGCTGATGCTGGCGCAGATGCTCCTGCTGGGCCCGCTGCTGTGGCTGCTGGCCGGGCCCGACGTCCCCCTGCGGATCGAGCCCGGGCCGTTCCTCAGCGCCCTGGTGTGGATGCTGCTGGTGCCGCTGGGCGCGGCCGTCGTCGTGCAGCTCGCGGTAGGCCGCGGCGGCGAACCGGACGACGACGCGGCGGCAGTCTCCGCAGAACCCCGAGGCTCACAGGTCTGCCTGACCGCCCGACGCATCGAGGCCCTCGGCCAGGCCCTCATGGTCCCGGCACTGATGCTGGTGCTGCTCACCGTGATCGCCTCGCAGGTCGCTGCGGTGCGCGGCCAGCTGGCCGAGGTCGCGCTGTCCGTTCCGGTCTACGTGGCCTTCCTGGTGCTCATGACGGCCCTGACCGTGCTGGTCGTCCGCGCCGCTCGACTGCCGGTGGCCTCGGCGCGCGCCGCAGTCTTCAGCGCGACGGCGCGCAACTCCCTAGTGGTGCTGCCCCTGGCGGTGGCCGTCGCGGACCAGGCCCCGCTGATCCCGCTGGCCGTGGTCATGCAGACCATGGTCGAACTCGTGGGCATGGTGATGCTCGTGCGGCTGGTTCCCCGCCTGCTGCCCTCGAGTCAGCCCGCGACCTCCTCGATCGCCGACGACGCCGCCGCGTCCCGGTAGTGCTGCGGATCGGCGGGGGCGTCGATCTCTCCCTGCTGGTCCAGGAAGTCCCCGGTGTCGATCAGGGCATCAGCCAGGGGCCCGGAGAAGAACTGCTCCTGCTGCTCGCCGGCGCGCAGGTAGCCGGTGCCGTCGATCTGGCGGCGGACGGTCTCGGTATCCGAGCCCATCTGCAGCGCCAGGATCTCGGCGGCGCGATCGGGATCGTCCTGCAGCATCTGCACCGCCCAGTCCTGCGCCCGGGTCCACTGCTCCATAGCCTCGGGATTCTCCTCGGCGAACCCGGAATCGGCTGCCGACAGGTCGAAGGTCGGCGCCCCGATCTCTGCGGCCTGGGTGCTGGAGACGAGCCGGGTGCCGCCGTCGGCCTCGAGCTCCCCGAGCGTGGGGTCCCAGATGTACGCGGCGTCGATCTCCCCCGACTGCCAGGCCCCGAGCAGGGCATCCGGGGACAGGTTGATCACGGTGACCTCGTCGGACAGGCCCTCCTGCTCCAGCAGCGCCAGGAGGCTGAAGTGGGCGGTGGAACCGAAGGGCACGCCCACGCTGCCGCCGCGCAGGTCCTCGAGGTCGGTGATGCCCTCCGCGCCGATCAGGGCCTCGGACTCGCCGATCACGTCCTGGATCCACACGACCTCCACGGGCAAGTCCAGCGGCGCGGACAGCGCCTTCACCGCCGGGGACGAGCCCACCGTCGCGATGTCCAGGGAGTCGCCGCCGAAGCCCTGCACGACTTCGGCACCCGAGGCGTACTGGGTCCAGCGGATGTCGGCGTTGGGCATGCAGGTCTCCAGCACCTGCTGATCGCGCACGATCAGGTCGCCGCTGGGCAGCAGCTGATAGCCCAGGTCGATCGTGCCGGTGACGGACTCATCGGCCTCCCAGGGGCACTCGGCGACCGCGCCGCCGTGCTCGGCATTGAGACGACGCTCGGTCTGGGCTGCGGTGCAGCCGCTGAGCAGCAGGGCAGCGACGGCGGCCAGGGACACGACGACGGAGCCCCTGCGGATGCTGGTGGTCATGGGGCGCTCCTCGTGGCTGATCATCATTCGCCGACCGTCGTGCTGCGGGACGTGCCTGCGGCGTCCCCGTAGATCGCCCCGGCGATCCGCTCCCGCAGGGCGGTGAACTCGGGGCTGGTGCGCACGGAGACGTCGTCGTGGTCCCGGCCGATCTCGACCGGCAGGTCCAGGGCGATCCGGCCCGGGCGCGGGCTCATCACGAGCACGCGGGTGCCGAGGTAGACGGCCTCGTCGATCGAGTGCGTGATGAACACGATCGTCTTGCGGTCCTGGCGCCAGATCCCGCGCAGCTCGACCTGCAGCCGCTCGCGGCTCAGGGCATCGAGTGCGCCGAACGGCTCGTCCATGAGGATGACGTCCGGGTCGTTGGCGAGCACACGGGCGATCTGGGCGCGCTGCTGCATGCCTCCCGAGAGCTCGTAGGGCTTGCGGTCCGCGAAGGACTCCAGGCCCACGAGCCGCAGCTGACGCTCGCCGATCTCCCGGCGCTCCTGCGCCGGCGCGCCGCGCAGCAGCGGGCCGAGCTCCACGTTGGCCCGCACCGATTTCCAGGGCAGGAGATTGGCCTGCTGGAAGACCACGCCGCGCGCCGCCGACGGGCCCGTGACCGGGTCGCCGTCGACCGCCACGACTCCGCTCGAGGGCGAGTGGAACCCGGCGATCATGTCCATCAGCGTCGACTTGCCGCAGCCGGACGGGCCCACGATGCACACGAACTCGCCCTCGCGGATCTCCAGGTCCGTGGGGGCCAGGGCGTGCACGGTGTCCCCCGAGTCGGTCGTGTAGTCCTTGGCGGCGGCCGCAAGGCGGATCTTGGCGGAGATGCTCCGGTCGTCCATCGGGAAGGGCTCCTGGGGGTCGTCGTGCCCGTTGTGGCTGGGCTGTCCGGGGGCGCTCATGCGCGGCCCTGCCACGGCGTCGCCACGCGACCCACGGCCGCGATCAGAGCATCCAGCCCCACCGCCGCCAGGCCGATCACGATGATGCAGGCGATGGTCAGCGGCGTCTGCAGCTGCGTTCCGGAGACATAGGCCAGGCCGCCGATGCCGGGGATGCCGTTGTTCAGCTCGGCGGCGACCACCGTGGTCCAGGTGAAGCCGGTGGCGATGCGGATGCCGCCGATGACCTCCGGCAGCGCCGACGGGATGGTCACATGGCGCATCACCTGCCAGCGGGTGGCCCCCAGCGAGCGCGCCGCGTTCACGCGCGCGACCTGCACGCCCTGGACCCCCTGCATGGTGGCCACGGCGATCGGCGGGAACGCGGCCAGGAACAGCAGCCAGATCTTGGAGGTGTCCCCGATGCCGAACCACACGATCAGCAGGCCGATGTAGCCCAGCGGGGGCAGAGCGCGCAGGAAGTGCAGGAACGGCTCCACGATCTCGCGCACCGGGCGGAACGCCCCGAGCACCACGCCCAGAGCCACGCCGACGACCGCGCCGACGCCCACACCGATCGCGATCCGGCGCAGGCTGTGCGCCAGGTGCTCCCACAGGAAGTAGCCCTGCTCACCGCAGGCCCACCGGGTGGCGTCGTCATCGACCGGACGGCACGAGCTGGCCTGCACGAAGGCCGACCACACCGCACCCGGCGAAGGCAGGAACAGCGGCTGGACCAGGCCGACGGCCGTGACGAGCCACCACAGCAGGACGAGCACGATCAGGCTCAGCGCCGTGGTGCGGATCCGCTGGAGACGCCCGCGCCGTCGTCGTCCCTGCGGGCGACGGGCCCTGTCCGTGTCGTCGGTCGTCTCCGACGACGGCGGGGCCGTCTCGGTGGCCTGAGAGGACATGGGGGCATCCGATCTGGGGAGGGGCGAAGCTGTCGGAGTCCGAAACCTACCGAACATGTAGGAATTCTCCGCAGTCCGGCGTCATCTCGTCACATGCGCTCGACCGGGATCCGTGCCCTTCGGTCAACTATTCCTACGGATCGAGTCGCATTTCCCGGACGCGCGCCTCAGGGGACGTAGATTCGAGCCGACGGCAAGCATCCCACGGCTCGAGAGAAGGCTTCCTGCGCGATGAGCGTGACCCTGAACTGGTTCCTCCCCACCAACGGCGACGGCCGCTCCGTGGTCGACCGACCGCACTCGAACGACCGCGCAGTGACGACGCCCCGCGAGCCGAGCCTCGACTACCTGGCACAGGTGGCTCGCGCGGCGGAGGCCAACGGCTTCCATGCGGTGCTCACCCCCACCGGCTCGTGGTGCGAGGACGCCTGGATCGCCACGGCCGCGCTGATCGGGGCCACCTCCAAGCTGAAGTTCCTGGTGGCCTTCCGCCCCGGCACGATCACCCCCACGCTGGCCGCCCAGATGGCCGTGACCTACCAGAAGATCTCGGGTGGGCGGCTGATGTTCAACATCGTCACCGGCGGGGAGTCGGCCGAGCAGCAGCGCTTCGGCGACTGGCTCGATCACGATCAGCGCTACGAGCGCACCGATGAGTTCATGGAGATCGTCTCGTCGATCTGGGCCGAGGGTGGTGTCGACTTCGACGGCACCCACTACAAGACGCGCGACGCCCGGGCCTTCGAGCAGCCTGCTGTTGTGCCGCCGCTGTACTTCGGCGGGAACTCGGAGGCCGCGCTGCCCGTGGCCGCGCGCCGGGCGGATGTGCATCTGACCTGGGGCGAGGTCCCGGAGAAGGTCGGTGCACGGATCGAGCGGCTGCGCGAGCTGGCGGCCGCAGAGGGCCGGACCCTGGAGTTCGGCGTGCGCGCCCACGTGATCACCCGGGACCGCTCCGAGGACGCTTGGGCCGTGGCGCAGCGCTTCCTGGAGCAGATGGATCCGGAGGAGGTGAAGGCCTCGCAGAAGCATCTGGCCGCGTCCGAGTCCACGGCGCAGAAGGGGATGACCGAGCTGCACGGCGACACCGTCCCGGACAGCGCCCGCGACTTGGAGGTCCACCCCGGGCTCTGGGCGGGCGTCGGCCTGCTGCGCGGCGGTGCGGGCACGGCGTTTGTGGGCAGCCACGAGGAGGTCGCCGATCTGATCGAGCAGTACCACGCGGTGGGCGTGGAGCACTTCATCCTCTCGGGCTACCCGCATCTGGAGGAGGCCTACTGGGTGGGCGAGGGCCTGCGCCCGGAGCTGGCGCGCCGCGGCGTCCTGGCCCCGGACCCCTCCTGACCCTCCCCTCCCTCCGCCGAGTGGATACCCAGTTGCGCTGTTCGCCCATTCTGCGCAACTGGGCATCCACTCGGCCCAGGAAGGTCAGGGGGAGAAGAAGAAGCGCACCAGGTGGAAGAAGACCGGAGCGGCGAAGACCAGCGAGTCGAAGCGATCCATGATCCCGCCGTGGCCCGGGATCACCGCGCCGAAGTCCTTCACGCCGCGATCCCGCTTGATCGACGACATCACCAGACCTCCCGCGAAGCCCATCACGCAGCTGACCAGCGCCAGCAGCGCCGCCTGCCACGGCGCGAACGGGGTCGCCCGCCACAGCGCAGCTCCCAGCGCCGTGGCGGAGAGGACTCCACCGATCAGCCCCTCCCACGTCTTGTTCGGGCTCACCGACGGCGCCACCGGGTGCTTGCCCAGCGTCTTGCCCCAGACGTACTGCAGGACGTCGGAGCCCTGGACCACGATCACCAGGAACAGCATCAGTGCCGCCCCCTGCCAGCCGCCCGAGCCGGGTGCCGAGCCCTCGGCAGCCGTCTTCCCCTCCGCGAGCGCCACCGGCAGCTGCAGCAGCGCCGGGACGTAGGAGACCGCGTACACGCAGACCATCAGGGCCCACTGCAGCGAGGCGGCGCGGGACAGGAAGTGCTCCGTGCGCCCCTGCAGCGCCGCGACCGCGGGCAGGAACAGGAACGCGTAGACCGGGATGAAGATCGCCGCCATCCCATACCAGTGCTCCCACAGGAACCAGTAGTGCAGCGGGGTGATGATGCCCAGCCAGATCAGCGCCGTGCGGTCATGGCGTCGATCCGGCAGCAGGGCGGCGAACTCGCGCAGCGCCAGCAGGGACAGCACCGCGAACAGCAGCAGCGTCACGGTCTCCCCGAGCAGCAGCGCAGCCCCCAGGACGCCGATCATGTACCACCAGGCCCAGGTCCGCTGCCGCAGCTCCGTGCTGAAGCCCTCCTTGGGCGCCGGCAGCCGGGCGGAGATCGCCAGCACGGCGATCGAGGCCAGGACCAGGACGACGACGGCGCCCAGCAGCAGCCACGCAGCCGCCCCGCCGATCATGCCGACCCGCTCGGGCAGCCAGCCCGCACCGAGCATCCCCGCAGGCATCATGGCGATCCCCATGCCGCTCAGCACTCCTGTCCACCGGGCGCGGCGCCGGGCACGCCCTCGGCCCCGGCGGCCCTTGTCCGCAGATCACTGCCGATCAGCTGCAGCCGGATCACGACGGTGGCCAGCGAGCCGAGTGCGATCACACCCAGCACGACGCCCAGCACCGAGCCCCGCGGAAGGCCCATAGGGACGAGCAGCGCCGGCTCCAGCAGCGAGAGCAGGCAGCCGAGCATCAGCAGCCACATGCGCCGCGGCTTGGCCATGGGCCCGTCGAAGTGATTCGACAGCCCCTGCGCGGCTCCGAGCGAGCGGACGTAGGCGGTCAGCACCGCCAGCGAGGCGGCGACCCAGCCGATCGTGATCCCTCCGTGGATCGAAGCGGCCGCATAGCCGGCCCCCGCCAGGAAGAGCAGATCGGCAAGCCGATCAGGGACCTCGTTGTAGAGATCGCCGACCGGGGACTGCTTGCCGCCCTCGACGGCGACCATGCCGTCGAGCATGTTGAGCAGCAGACGCAGCGGGGCCATGAGCGCGGCGATAATCAGCAGCGCCGCCCGCACCCCGTCGTCGTGGAGGTACACCGCCCACCCCGAGCCCACGAGGGCCGCGCACCCGATCGCGGCCACGACGACGGAGGCCGAGGAGATCATGTTCGGCGTGATCCCCGTGCGCCCGACGGCCGCTGCCGCCGCCCGCGCCCAGGACGTGCTGCGCTGCGGGATCTCGCGGCGCATGGTCCGCTCCCCGGTGGCGGCTGCCCCGTCGGACTCGGTATGGGCACTCGGGTCATCGCGCGGTTCCTGCGAGGACATGCTCACTGCGCCTCCTGGGCCAGGATTCCGCGGGCCCGCCGCGGAGTGTTTGCCATCATGAATATATGGCGGATCATGCAATCTGACCACCCATGACGCTGGAAGTCCAGCCTTTCCTCCCCGACGCGTGCTGCAGCTGGCAGGATGCGGACATGAGCGAGCAGCGCCGCGGGATCGGATGGGCCCTGTTCCAGCACGGGGTCGCGTTCACCTGGGGCTTCGCGGAGGCCACCGTGTTCTTCGTGGTCCCCGACGCCTGGACCTCCGCCGTGGGGCTGCGCCGCCCGGCACGAGCTCAGGCGCTGACCCTCACCGCAACGGCGGGAGCCGCCCTCGGCGGGGCAGTGGTCCACCGCTGGGCCGCAGGAACCGACCCCGGGCGATCGGCCGCCCTGGCGGCACGCATCCCAGCGATCAGCCCCGCGATGGTCGCCAAAGTGGACGCGCAGATGCGCGATCGCGGATTCCCCGCCATGATGATCGGCCCGTTCACCGGCACCCCGTACAAGCTCTACGCCCGCTCAGCCGGGGCGCAGACGATGCCGCTGAGCGGCCTCGCGGCCTGGACCGCCCCCGCTCGGCTGGCTCGCTTCATGCCGGTCACCGGAGCGATCTCGGGCATCGCCGCACTCGCGCGGCGCAGCGGGCTCAGCGCTCACGGTCGCGGTCTGCCGCGCCTGCTGGGCGTCTCCCCGCGCGCGGTCGAGCTGGCGATCTTCCTCCTGGGCTGGACCGCGTTCTACACGTGGTTCTTCCGCTCGGTGGGCCGCGAATCCTCTGCTTCCTCCCCCCAGCGGCTCGACGGCGGGGCCGCCTGATGCTGCCGCAGTCACGTCTCACCGGTCTGACGGTCCGGCCGCTCGAAGCCGACGAGGCGCCGGCCATCCTCCGTGAGGCGACGCTCGGCAACGTCAACTGGCAGGGTCCGCGCTTCGAGCCCACAGAGATCGATCGTCGCCCCGAGTTCGCGCACTACACGCGCCTGGTGCTCGAGCGCGGGGACTTCGGTGTGGTCGCCATGCCGATCGCGACCCTGCCGACCTACGAATGGGCCGGTGCCGCATGGGCGCTGCACCTGCCGGAACAGGACCCGGGGTACGGCTTCGTGGCGGAGGGCATCCCGGAGGTCTCGACGGCCGCCGAGGGCACCATGCTGCTCGAGCTCTGAGCCCCGGGTGCGTGGTTAAGCCGGTCCGCCCCACCTCCCCCGCCGAGTGGATACCCAGTTGCGCTATCGGGGCGAACAGCGCAATTGAGCATCCACTCGGCGCGGGGTCAGGGGGTCAGCGTGGCGTAGACGACGTAGTTGTCGTCCCACAGCCCGGTCTCGGGGTCGTAGCCGTCGCAGGTGATCAGGCGCAGCTGGGAGTCGTCGGTGTTGCCGTAGACCTTGTCCGTGGCGAAGTCGTCCTTGGGGTAGGCCTCGCCGTAGTCGACCGCGAAGGTGGCCGTGGAGCCGTCCTCGCGCTCGATCTGGATCTCATCGCCGGGCTGCAGATCGCGCAGGCCCGCGAACACGCCGTCGCTGCCGTCTTCCTCGTTGACGTGGCCCAGCAGGATCGACGGCCCGAGCTCACCGGGAGTCGGCGACTTGTCGTACCAGGAGGCCGGGGAGTCAGGACCCGTGGGCGGGACCTCGAGCGAGCCGTTGTCCCGCAGTCCCAGGTGCAGCAGCTCGGAGTCGGCGCCGATCGCCGGGATCCGCACGGCCGTGGGGGCGGATTCGGGCATGACGGCGGGGTCCTGGCCCGACGACGACGCTGATGTTGCCGCGGAGGGCGTCGTCGAGGCGGCGGAGGCCGTCGAGGCAGAAGGCCCCGGAGACCGATCGTCCTGAACCTCGCCGCCCGAACAGCCGCTCAGGACCACGACGAGACCGAGTGCCGCGGCCAGGCGAGCGGGCGGGACGATCCTCATGGTCGTGATCCTCTCTGCGATCAAAATCCCTTCCGACAGGCTCGGCGGGGGCGGCCCGGTGGCCGCGATGCCTCACGGCATCGCGGCCACCGGAAGCGGACCGAGGCGTTGACCCCGGTCCGAGATCAGCGCCAGTCAGGCCTTGACGGCGCGGCGCACCAGCAGGCCGGAGCCTGCCAGGGCGCCCAGCGCCAGCACCGACAGGCCGACAGTGCCAGCAGGGTTCGAGTCAGCCTTGACCGGCACACCGGTCTCGGCGGCGCCCGTCGGGACCTCGGTGACCTGCGAGGCCTCTGCAGTCGTGCTGGCGGCCTGATCGGCGGCGCTGCCGTCGACCGGAGTCGGGAAGGCGGCGGCGTCGCTGCCGTCGAGCTCGCAGCCGATGCCGTCCAGATCGCTGTCCAGGTGGGTTCCGTAGCCGGGGGTGCCGGCCGGGATGTTGGAGACGCCGTTGGCGAAGGCCTCCGAGCAGTTGTCCCAGGTCCACGGCTCCACCGCGGCCGGATCGGCTGCGGCGGGGGCCTGCGGGCTGGTCACGCTCGGGTTCTGGGGCGTGCTGGTCGCCGGAGTCTGCTGCGCAGGGCGGTATTTCGGGTTGTCACACCCGAAGCCATCACCGTCTCCGTCGAGGCCCGGGGTGAACCTGGGGTCCGCGCTGGAGATGCGCCACTCCCCGGCCGCGTAGACCTCAGCGCAGTTGTCGAAAGTGCCAGGGGCAGCGACGGCCGGGGCGATGCTCAGACCCGACAGGCCGGCGAGGGCGACGACGGTGGCGCCGGCGCCGGCTGCGAACTTCTTCATGGGGGGCTCCTCTGGAGTGAGATGAATGATCATGCCGTCGCGAACGCGAACAACATGCCGAGTCATCTGACCACTGACCAGCAGTGCATTTCCAATGCCCCGTCATGGTTTCTTTCTGTGACGCAGCCCACCCGCAGGAAGGAGGAGCTCGGTGCTGAGCGGCGATCCCCGGACACCGAGCCCCCCGACCTGCCAGCGGGTCAGTGCCGGCGCGCGCGGCGCAGCAGGAGCCCGCCGCCAACCAGCGCGGCGATCGCTCCGCCGGCGAGCAGACCCGTGCGGTTCGGCGACTCGGAGACGCCGGTGTCGGCACCGCCCACCGGAACCTCCTCGACCTGGGAGCCCTCCGCGGCCGAAGCGGCAGCGGCAGGGGCCTCGGCGGCCGGAGCCTCACCCGTGGGCGTCTCAGGCGCCGGAGCCGGAGCGACCGGCTCGGTCACCAGCGGGGCCTCGTGGATCACGCCGGTGAAGGCCGCGTCGTCGTCGCCATTAGTCTCACAGGCCATGCCGTCGCCGTCGATGTCCAGGTGAGGGCCCGTGAACTGCATGAACATCGGGAACGGGTAGGGCCGGCCGCTGACGGCGAAGGCGGTGTCGCAGTTCGGGTACACGTACCCGACCGGGAGGGGCGGGCCAGCGCCCTCCCACGGATCGAGCGAAGGCGCCCGTGCGGCGTCGTCGTCGCCATTGGACTCGCACATGATGCCGTCGCCGTCGGCATCGAGGATCGACGGCCAGCCCGGCTTGAGGACGTTGTCCTGGTACGGAGTGCCCACGGCATCGGCGCAGGAGACGTTGTTCTCCAGGTCGCGGGCCCAGTCGGGGATGACGATCTCCTCCGCGGCGGGTGCCGTGGCACCCGACTCGTCGACGATGCCGTCTTCGAGGGGCGCCTGGACATCCTCGGGGGAAGCCTCAGCAGGCGCGGCCACAGGGGCAGGATCGGCAGGCGCAGGTGCGGGCGCGACGGCGAATGCAGCGGTCATGGTCCAAGCGGAGAGGCCGATGGTGGCGGCCAGGGCAGTGGTGGCGGTGGTCTTCTTCATGGCAGAGCTCCCGGTGTCTGGGTGGTGAACGGAAGTTCTGAGGCCCTGTCGCGGGTGCGGCGGCCCCAGTAGCTGAAGCAAACCACTGTGCGACCGCACATTCGATCACGTTTGCAAAACGATCGCTATGTGACGCTCACGATTCGATAACATACGCAAACGCATGGAACCACCCCGCGTCGCGGACGAAGAACGGGCGGCCCTGTGCGCTGTGCAGCGCACGGGACCGCCCGTCCTCACCCCTGTCGAGTGGTCAGCCAGTTGCGCTGTTCGCATGGTCAGCGCAACTGAGTATCCACTCGGCAATGGGGAAGAGGGTCAGACCAGCACGACCTGCGCGATCAGGTTGTCGAGCGCGCGGACGTCGATCCCGCCGCGCAGGTTGAGCTTGAAGATCCCGGCGCGGGTGTTCAGCGTCAGCTCCGAGTCCATGTCGAAGGAGCTGGCGTTCTCCGAGGCCCACGAGACGATCTGCGAGTACGGCAGCGACATGACCTGGACCTTGTTGCCCGTCATCCCCTGGACATCGCGCAGGATCAGCCGCTTGTTGGTGAACACGGAGCCGTCGCGGAACGTGGCGAAGGCGCAGACGGGCTGCTCCCCCTGGATCAGGAGGGGAAAGATGTCCTGAGGGATCTGGATCTCCCGCATGAACGTGAACTCGGGCACCGAACATCTCCTCGCGCGTCTGAGCCGGCCCCGGCAGTGGGACTCTGGGCGTCCTCATCGTCTCATGCAAGGGTGACCTATGCTCCGGATGTTTCGGATGCATCCCCGCATCGAGATCCGCCTCTCAGCCCCGCCAGCGCTGCAGCGCCCGCCCGAGCCGCTCGACGCCCTCGTCGATGACCTCCGGCGGGTTCGTCACGTAGGACAGCCGCATGGTCGTGCGGTCCGGGTCGTGGGCGAAGAACGACGCCCCGGGCACGAACGCGACGCCCTCCTGCACGGCCATGGGCAGCAGCGCGGTGGTGTCGATCCCGTTGCCGAGGGTGGCCCACAGGAACATGCCGCCCTCCGGACGGGTGATGGTGGCGCCCTCCGGGAGGATCGACGGCAGCGTTGCGGCCATCGCGTCGCGGCGCCCCCGGTACAGCGCAGCGACCTCGGCCACGTGGGCGTCGACGTCGTAGTGCTCCAGGTAGCGGGCCACGGCCAGCTGATCCACGACCGAGGAGTGCAGGCCCATGGCCTCCTTGGCGATCGACAGCGTGTTCATGATGGGGCCCTCGCCGCGGATCCAGCCCACGCGGATGCCCGGGGACATGATCTTGGACATCGAGTTCAGCAGCAGCGTCTGCCGCGCCATCCCGGGCAACGCGGCGATCTGCGGGGCCGTCTCGCCCTCGAAGCGCAGCTCGCCGTACGGGTCGTCCTCGACCAGCGGGGCCCCGGTGCGCAGCAGGACCTCGGCGATCTCACGACGGCGCTGAGCTGGCATGGACACGCCCGACGGGTTCTGGAACGTGGGGATCAGGTACACGAAGCGCGGGTCGTGCTCGCGGATCAGCTCCTCGAGCGCCTCTGGCTGGGCGCCGTCGTCGTCTGAGGGGATCCCGATCAGCCGCGCGCCGGAGGATGCGAAGGCCTGGACCGCGGCCAGGTAGGTGGGCCGCTCGACGAGCACGACGTCCCCGGGGCGCAGCATCGCGTGGCCCACCAGGTAGATGGCCTCCTGCGAGCCCGTGGTGATCTGGATCTGATCCGCGGTCGTGGGCAGCGTGCGCGAGACGCGGCGGGCCGCCTGCTCGCGCAGCTCGGGCTCCCCCGGGGTCGACGAGTACTGCAGGGCCTTGGCGCCCCGGTTCGCGAAGACCCAGTCGAAGCACTCCCGGACGTCGTCGATCTCGAAGGACTCGGCGGCCGGAGCTCCCCCGGCGAACGAGATGACGCCGGAGACGGAGAGCACGTCGAGCAGATCGCGCACGGCGGTCGAGGTCATGCCGTCATAGACGGGCGAGACGGGGAATCCGGTGAAGGGGGAGGACTGATCGGTCATGACTCCGATCATCCCACTGCCGCCCCCCGTGCCCGTGACCTCAGAGATCGACGCCTCCGCGGATCACCCGCTCGACCGTCCTGTCGTCGCCCAGTACGACCAGATCGGCCCGGGCGCCGGCCTGGATACGGCCCAGGTCGGGCCGTCCCAGCAGGTCCGCGGGCGTCTGAGAGGCCGCCCGGACGGCGTCGGCCGGGTCGATCCCCACCTCCTGGATCGCGAAGCGGACGGCGCGATCCAGGGTCAGGGTCGAGCCGGCGATCGCTCCCGTGGAGCGAATGCGAGCCACGGAGTCCACCACGTCGACGTCGAGCGGCCCCAGGCGGTAGGCACCGTCCGGAGCGGCGGCAGCGGCCATGGCATCGGTGATCAGCAGCCAGGGACCGGCACTGGCCTCGATCGCCAGACGCAGCACGGACGGCTGGACGTGGACGCCGTCGGCGATCAGCTCGACGGTCGTACGCGAGTCGGTGAGCAGACGCGGAATGGGCCCTGGCGTGCGGTGATGGATCGAGGGCATGGCATTGAACAGGTGGGTCGCCACGCTCGCTCCGGCCTCGAGAGCCCGCCCGACGACCTCCTCATCGGCGTCGGTGTGCCCGATCGCGGCGATCACGCCCCGATCGGCGAGCAGCCGGACCGCGTCCAGGGCGCCCTTGCGCTCGGGGGCGAGGGTCACCATGCGGATCGTGCCCTTCCCCGCGGCCAGCAGGCGCTCGAGGTCCTCTCGGCGCGGGTCCCGCAGCAGCTCCGGGGTGTGGGCCCCGCAGCGGGACTCGGCCAGCCACGGCCCTTCCAGGTGGATCCCCGCGAGCTCCCCCGCCCGCGCCAACGGCACGAGCGCGCGAATCTGCTGCTCGAGGCTGTCGATCGTGTCGGTGACCAGGGATGCCATCGACGTCGTGGTGCCCGCCCTGCGGTGCGCGCTCAATGCGGCTGCCGCCCCCTCGGGACCATCGGAGAAGGCACCGCCCCCACCGCCGTGGACGTGCTGGTCCACGAAGCCGGGCGCCAGCATGCGGTCGCCGAGCTCCTCGACGGGCGCGCCCCCGAGATCGGCAGTCGATGCCCCCTCGAGAACGGAGGAGATCCGCTCCCCGTCGAGCCCGACCCAGGCCTCGCGGGCAGGACCACTGGGCAGGACGACGGTCGTGGAGTGGAAGATGCGCTCGGTCATGCCGAAGAGTCTGCCCGTTCCAGGAGGGAGGCCGCGGCCCGATCCACGACCACGGTCGCGTGCGGATGGCGCAGCAGCGCGGTGACCGGCCAGCGCTCGGTAACCGGGCCCTCGACCGCCTGGCGGATCGCCTCCGCCTTCGAGTCCCCGAAGGCCAGCAGGAGCAGCTCGCCCGCTTCCAGGATCGTGGCGATGCCCTGGGTCAGGCAGTGCGTGGGAACCTGCTCCGCATCGTCGCCGAAGAAGCGGGCGTTGTCCTGCCGCGTGCGCGGGGCCAGCTCCAAGGGGCGGGTGCGCGAATCCAGCGCAGAGCCCGGCTCGTTGAAGCCGATGTGCCCGTCGGTGCCGACCCCCAGCAGCTGCAGATCGATCCCGCCGGCGCCGCGGATGGTCCGCTCATAGGCGCTGCACTCGGCCTCGACGTCCTCGGCGGCACCGTCCAGGCCGCGCACTGCCGCACTCGGCAGGTCGGTTCGCTCGACCACCTCCCGCTCGATCTCCGCCCGGTAGGACCGAGGATCCTCGCTCGACAGGCCGAGGTACTCGTCGAGCAGGAAGGCCCGGGTGCGCGCCAGGCTGAGGCTGCCGTCGTGGACCCTGCGGGCCAGGTCGCGGTAGACGGGCCGCGGGCTGGAGCCTGTGGCCAGCCCCAGCACCGGACGCTCGGCCGCAGCGACGACGGCGGCCACAGCCTCTCCCGCCAGCTCGCCGGCGCGCTGCGGCGACTCGACCACGACGACCCGCAGCACGTCAGACCTTTCCCTGCATCTCGGCGTCCACGGACTCGTCCTCGCGCCCCGGGGTGCGCAGGTTCCACCTGCGGATCACGAAGCGGAAGAGGACGTAGTAGACCACCGCGTAGCCGATGCCGATCAGCGCCAGCAGCAGCGGCTTCTGCGCCCGGCCGAAGTTGATCAGGTAGTCGATCCCGCCGGCGGAGAAGCTGAACCCCATGTGGATGTCCAGGGCGTTGACCAGGGCCATCGACGTGCCGGTGAGCACGGCGTGGATCAGGTAGAGCGGCCAGGCCACGAACATGAATGAGAACTCGAGCGGCTCGGTGATGCCGGTGACGAACGCGGTCAGGGCCATCGAGAGCATGATGCCGCCGGTGACCTTCTTCTTCTTCGGCTTGGCCTCGTGGTAGATCGCCAGGGCCGCTGCGGGCAGGGCGAACATCATGATCGGGAAGAAGCCGGTGGTGAAGATGCCCGCCGAGGGATCACCGGCGAAGAAGCGGTAGATATCGCCGTGGGCGCCGTCGTACTCGCCGATCTGGAACCACAGGGGGAAGTTCAGAATGTGATGCAGGCCCAGAGGGATCAGCAGCCGGTTGATGACGCCGTAGATGCCGCCGCCGACGACCGCGTTCTGCGCCACGGCATCGCTGAGCCAGGTGAGGCCGGCGTCGAAGAACGGGTAGACCAGCGCCATGACCACGCCCAGGGGCACGCAGATGGCGGCCACGACGATCGGCACGAAGCGGCGCCCGCCGAAGAACCCGAGCCAGTCCGGCAGCTTGATGCGGTGATAGCGCTCCCACAGCTTGGCGGCGATCACGCCGACCAGGATGCCGCCGAGCACGCCGTAGTTGATGACAGGGTCTTCCGCCCCTTCCTCCGGCGCGCCGAGCACGATCGGGGCCATGGCATCGAACACGCCGAGCAGCACCAGGTAGCCGACCAGACCGGCCATCGCGGCGGAGCCGTCTCCCTTCTTGGCGAAGCCGAAGGCCAGCCCCACCGCGAAGAGGTAGCCGAGGTTCGCGAACAGCGCGTCGCCCGCCCCGGCCAGCACCGCAGCCACGCCCATCAGCAGCTCGCTGTTCTCGAACCGACCGATCATGTCGTCCTGGCCCAGGCGCAGCAGGATGCCCGCCGCCGGCAGCGCGGCAATGGGGAGCATGAGGCTGCGTCCGAAGCGCTGCAGCTGCTGCATGGCCCGCGAGGGCTTCTTCTCGGGCTGGCTCGCGCCTGCCCCGTCGCCGGCCGCGGCCGCCGGATTCGCCGTGGACATGGGGTTCCTCGCTCCGTATCGTTCTGCCCTACTGGTTATGACCAGTGATGGGTGACACTGTGCGCGACCTCATGCGAACCTGTCAATGACCTGGGAGCATCCGCTCCCCCGCGATCCCGATGCCCGACAGCCGGGCCCCGACGCCCGCCGGACGGGCAGAGACCAGGAGGACACCATGTCGAAGGCCGAGGACATCCTGCGAGCGCTCGGCGGCGCCCAGAACGTCGAGGACATCGAGGGCTGCATCACGCGCCTGCGCACCGAGGTCGCGGACTCCTCCGTGATCGACGAGCCCGCGCTGAAGGCGGCCGGCGCCCACGGCGTCATGGTCTCCGGCGGCATCGTCCAGGTCGTGGTGGGCCCCGAGGCCGAGAACCTGGCCGAGGACATCCAGGACCTGCTGTGAGCCTCCAGATCCGCGTCCCGTTCGCGGGGCGGATCATGGGGCTCGACGAAGTCCCGGATCCGGTCTTCGCCCAGGGCATGGTGGGCGCCGGCCTGGCGCTCATGCCCGCCGACGACGCCGCGACCGTCGAGGTGGTGGCCCCCGTGGCCGGCACGGTGCTCAAGGCCATGCCGCACGCGATCGCACTGATCGCCGAGGATGGCACCGGGATCCTGGTCCACGTCGGTCTGGACACCGTGGGCCTGAAGGGCCGGGGGTTCGAGGTGCTGGTCGAGAAGAAGCAGGCGGTCCAGCCCGGAGATCCGATGCTGCGCGTGGACGCCGCCGTGGTGCGCGAGGCCGGACTGAGCCTGTGCACTCCGGTCGTGGCCATGGACACTGCGCCCGAGCGCCTCGAGCTGGAAGCGGCTGCCGGCGCGCACGTCGAGGCTCTGGGTCCTCTGTTCGCACTGCAGCCCGCGCCGTGATGCCGTGACCGCTCCGGACGCGCAGTCGCTGCCGCAACGGCAGGCGTCGCCGCCTTCGTCGCAGGACCAGGCCCCGGCGGCCAAGCACGAGCGCCTGCGTGCGGAGCTGGCGCGCCTGATCACGCAGGAACTCTCCCCCGGCGATCAGCTGCCCGGGGAGCGGCGACTCGAGCAGGAGCACGGAGTCTCGCGCATCACCGTGCGGCACGCGATCGCCGAGCTCGTGCGCGACGGGCTGCTGGTGCGCGAGCACGGACGCGGCACCTTCGTGGCCCCGTCCCCTGCCCGCTCTCGGCTGCATCTGGCCTCCTTCCACGAGGACATGCGCACCGCAGGGCTCGCGCCCTCGACCGTGCCGGTCCTGCTCAGCCAAGAGGACGCTCCGCCGACCGCCGCCGCGCACCTCGGTGCCGCGCGGGCCCTGAGGATCCGGCGTCTGCGCCTGGGCAACGGCACCCCCGTCAGCGTCGACGACTGCTGGGTGCCCGAGGGTGTGCTGCCGATGGAGACGGACTGGTCCGCCTCGCTCTACGGCATGCTCGCCGAGACCGGAGTCGGGATCACCCGTGCAGAGCAGACGGTGCAGGCCGCCGGCGCGTCCCCGGAGGACGCCCAGCTGCTGGACATCGCCCCCGGGGCGCCCGTTCTGGTGTTCCACCGCCGCTCCTTCAGCCTGGGCGCGGACGGCGAGATCCCCATCGAGTACTCGATCTCCGTCTACCGCGGCGACCGCTACCAGCTGTCCATGGAGGTCACGGGTTGAGCATGCGCGTGCGGCCCCAACCTCATCCCGTCGTCGGCCGGTCGCCGCGCAGCGCGACGTAGGCCTGTTGGACGAGCGGATTGCGCACCGCCTCCTGGCGGCCGACCGCCCAGTAGGAAAGCCGCCACGAGAACTCGTCAGGCAGCACCCGCATGAGCCGCGGCTCATCGGCCACGGCGAAGTCCGGCAGCAGGCCGATGCCGGAGCCTGTCAGCGTGGCCGCCAAGTGCGAGTGGACGCTCGTGGAGGCGATTCCGCGAGGCATGGGCGGCAACCGTTCCGTGGCCCTGTCCAGGTCGTCGATCGCGAGCATGGACTCGACGTAGTAGTTCAGACGGTGCTCACCCAGATCCACCAGTGACCGTGGGGTACCCGAGCGCTGGAGGTAGGAGCGCGTGGCGTAGAGGTTCAGCGAGTAGTCCCGCAGCCACGAGGCTTCGGCGCGGTGCACGTGAGGCCGGCCCACCACCACTTCCAGGTCCAGGCCCGTGCGGTACTGCCGAGCCCGCTGCGTCGCGCTCACCAGCTCCACGCTGACGTCGGGATGGTCATTCTGCAGCTGCGCCAGTGCGGGGGTGGCCAGCCACGAGGCAAAGGCCTCCGGAGCACTCACGCGAACCATTCCTGTGAGGCGACCAGACGACGAATCCGCGGCCAGCTCCGCGAGCGCTTCCTCGATCCGCTCCGCGGCCCCCAGTGCCTGCCGCCCCTGCTCCGTGACTTCCCAGCCCCCTTGAGTGCGCACCAGCAAGCGCCCGCCCAGAGAGGTCTCAAGGGCCGCGATCCGACGGGAGATGGTCGAATGGTTCACCCCGATCGACTCGGCTGCGGCGGTCAACCGCCCCAGTCGCGCCACAGCCAGGAAGGCCACGATCCCGTCCAGATGCTGAGCCGCGCCATCCCACTTCATGACGACAGTGTGCATATACGCACACACCAAGTGCAATTCTGCCTGGCAGAACCTCATTGTCCGCACAGAAGTGGATCTTTAACGTGATCTGGGACACATCACGGCGAAGGAGTGGATCACGATGAGCATCTACGCATGGATCGGCCTCGGGAACATGGGCGGTCCCATGTCCAGCAATCTCGTCAAGGCAGGGCACACCGTGCGCGGCTTCGACCTGGACCAGAAGGTCCTGGCACGCGCCGAGGCCGAAGGGGTGCAGCCCGTCGGCAGCATCGCCGAGGCCGTCGATGGCGTCGACGCTGTCTTCACGATGCTCCCCAAAGGCGCGCACGTCCGCGAGGCCTATGACGGCGACGACGGAATCTGGGCTCACGCCAGCACCGACACCCTCCTGATCGACAGCTCGACCGTCGACATCGAGACCTCGCGCTTCACCCACGACGAGTCCGAGAAGCGCGGCTTCGCATTCGTGGACGCCCCGGTCTCAGGCGGCATCTCGGGCGCGGCCGCCGGCACCCTCGGCTTCATGCTCGGCGGCTCCCCCGAGAACGTCGAGCGGGCCACCGGGCACATCGAGCCCATGAGTGGCAAGACCATTGCCGCGGGTGGGCCCACCAATGGCACTGCGGCCAAGATCTGCAACAACATGATGCTGTTCATCAACGTCATCGCCGCAGCCGAGGGCTCCCAGTTGGCCGAACGCATGGGATTGGATCCGAAGGTCTTCTGGGACATCGTCTCGGCTTCCTCCGGATGCTCATGGGCACAGCAGACCTGGTATCCGGTGCCCGGTGTGGTGGACTCCGCAGCCGCGAACAACGACTACGCCGCGACCTTCCGCGCCGACCTGGCCCTGAAGGACATCACCCTGGCCCTGGACGCCGGCGAGCTCACGGAACTGAATCTGCCAGGCGCGAAGCTGGCCCAGAGCCAGTTCCAGCAGCTCATGGACGAGGGCCTGGGCGATATGGACTGCACCCTGATCACCAAGTTCGTCTCCCCAGACGGCTCTGCCCCGGGCTACTCCGGCTGACCCTGAACGACAACCACATCCGAGTCACCGCAGAGAGGCAGACACATGACTGAGACACAGACGCTCCCCGTGATCGGGCACTTCCTCGACGGCCGCGTGCTGGAGGACTCCGCTCGCCGCAGTCCCGTCTTCGATCCGGCCACAGGAGTGCATCAGAAGGACGTCGCGCTCGCCGATCCTGCCCTGGTGGATCAGGCCGTGCGCAGCGCAGCAGAAGCCCAGCGCGCATGGCGCCGGGTGGGCCTGGGCAAGCGCAGCCAGGTCATCTTCAAGGCCCGTCAGATCCTGCTGGCGCGCCAGGGGGAGTTGGCCGCAGCCATCACCTCCGAGCACGGCAAAGTGCTCTCGGACGCCGCCGGTGAGATCTCCCGCGGTCTCGAGAACGTCGACTTCTGCACCGGACTGATGCATCACCTGAAGGGCGAATACGCGGAGCAGGTGTCCACCGGGATCGATGTCCACCAGGTCCGCCAGCCTGTAGGGGTCGTCGCCTGCATCACCCCTTTCAACTTTCCCGCGATGATCCCGCTGTGGATGGCCACTACAGCCCTGGCCGCCGGCAACGCGGTGGTCCTCAAGCCCTCGGAGCGTGACCCCTCGGTCTCGCTGCTGATCGCCCAGGCCTTCAAGGACGCCGGTCTGCCCGACGGCCTGCTCAACGTCGTGCAGGGGGACCGCGTGGCCGTCGATGAGCTGATCACCCATCCGCAGATCGAAGCGATCTCATTCGTCGGCTCGACCCCGATCGCCCAGTCGATCTATGTGAAGGCCGCCGAGCAGGGCAAGCGCGTCCAGGCCCTGGGCGGGGCCAAGAACCACATGGTCGTCATGCCCGACGCCCACCTCGATTCCGCCGCTGATGCCGCGGTCTCGGCCGCCTACGGATCCGCTGGCGAGCGCTGCATGGCTGTGTCTGTGGTGGTCGCAGTCGGCAGCATCGCCGATGACCTGGTGCAGAAGATCCGCGAACGCGCCGAGAAGCTCACGATCGGCCCAGGCACAGACTCCTCTTCGGAGATGGGCCCGCTGGTCTCCGCCGAGGCCCTTGAGCGAGTGACGGGCTATGTGGCACGTGCCGCCGACGAGGGCGCGGAAGTCGTCCTCGACGGCCGCGACCAGCAGTTCGAAGGCGGCGGATACTTCACCGGCGTCTCGCTGCTGGACCACGTGCGCCCGGGCATGAAGGTCTATGACGACGAGATCTTCGGCCCGGTGCTGTGCGTCGTGCGGGTCGAGAACTACGACGAGGCCGTCGAATTGATCAATTCCAGCCGCTTCGCTAACGGCACTGCCTTGTTCACCCGCGACGGCAAGACCGCCCGCGAGTTCGAATTCGACATCGAGGTCGGAATGGTCGGGGTCAACGTCCCGATCCCGGTGCCGGTGGGCGCGTTCAGCTTCGGCGGGTGGAAGGACTCGCTGTTCGGCGACACCCACATGTACGGCCCGGAGGGCTTCAACTTCTACACGCGACGCAAGGTCGTCTCGACCAGGTGGCCGGAGCCCAGCGAGTCGCAGATCGACCTGGGATTCCCCACGAACTGACCGCGCGCGTCGGCGCGAGCCGCCGCCAGCGCCCCGAGCATGCACCTCATGCCCGGGGGCCCGGCGGCGGCTCGTCGTCCCGCCGCCGTAGCGAGCCTGAAGAAGCAGGAGAACACCATGGTCCTCGGGATTATCGGGATCCTCGTATCCCTAGCGCTGCTCATCACGCTGGCCTACCGGGGCGTGACGGTCGTGATCGCCGCGCCCACCGCCGCGATCGTGGCCATGCTGTTCTCGCAGGCCCCGCTGCTGGCCTCATACACCGAGATCTTCATGCCAGCGCTCGGCGGCTTCATCACCAGCTACTTCCCCATGTTCCTCACGGGGGCCATCTTCGGCAAGCTGATGACGATGTCGGGCTACGCCACCGACATCGCGCAGACCATGACCCGCCGTCTGGGCTCACGTCAGGCCATGCTGACGACCGTGCTCACCACGGGTCTGCTGACCTACGGCGGCATCAGCGTGTTCGTCGTGGTGTTCGTGATGTTCCCACTGGCCCGCGAGCTGTTCCGCGAGGCCGACATCCCCCGACGACTGCTGCCCGCCACGATCGCCCACGGCATGCTCACCTTCACCATGACGGCGCTGCCCGGCTCGCCCCAGGTGCAGAACATCATCCCTGCGCAGGCTTTCCAGACCACGTCGTTCGCTGCACCACTGATCGGCGTCATCGGCGGTACCGCGATCTTCGCGCTCGGCATGGTCTGGCTCGAGTACCGCAAGCGCCGCCTCATGGGCGCAGGGGAGAGCTTCGCGGATCTCACCGCTCTGGAGCGGCGCAGCGGGGCCGACGCAGACGTCAGCACACAGGCCCAGTCGGTCGTGATGTCCGGCAGCCCGTCGCGCGGCTCAGAGTCCCTGACGCCGCCGAACCACGTCGTCCCCTTCATCCCCGTGCTGCTGGTCTTCGCCGTGAACTTCGGCTGCACGATCCTGCTGTTCCCCGCCCTGGACTGGGGCTACCTGCAGGAGGAGCGCTTCGGCGGCGTCACCGTCGACGAGCGCGCCGGGGTCTGGGCCGTGCTCATCGCTCTGTTCCTGGCGGCTGTGAGCATCCTGGTGCTCAGTCTCAAGGACGCCAAGTGGCTGGTGGGTGGGGTCGCCGACGGCGCCCGCAACGCCCTGCTGCCCATCTTCAACACAGCCTCCGAAGTGGGCTACGGCGCCGTGATCGCTTCCCTGGGTGCGTTCGCGCTGGTGCGGGACGGCATCTTCGGGATCTCAGACAGCGCCCTGGTCTCCTCCGCAGTCTCCACCTCGGTGATCGCCGGCGTGACTGGGTCGGCATCTGGCGGCATGACGATCGCGCTGAACGCGTTCGGCGAAGACCTGGCGCAGCAGGCGGCCGAGCAGGGCATCAGCCTTGAGATCATGCACCGCATCACCGCCATGGCCTCTGGCGGGCTCGACTCCATGCCGCACAATGGCGCAGTGATCACCCTGCTGATGGTCTGCGGGATGACGCACCGCGAGTCCTACAAGGATGTCGGTGTGATCACCCTGGTCATTCCGGTGCTGGTCACCGCCGCCCTGATCGCCGCGTACCTCACGTTCGCCTGAATCCGGACTGCCGGCGGAGCTGACTAGGCTCTTGGCCATGGAAACGGAAGGCCAGGACACCGATCCGCAGGCCCAGACGAGGCCTGCGCCCCTGACCAGCAACGTCAAGGACGTCGCTCTCGTCTTCGAGGGCGGGGGCATGCGCGGCAGCTACACGGCCGGAGTGGTCACCACGCTGCTCAGCGCGGGCATCCACATCGACTACGTCTGCGGGATCTCCGCCGGGGCCAGCCACACCGCGCATTACCTGTCCCGGGACATCTGGCGGGCGCGCCGGTCCTTCGTGGAGTTCTCGCAGGAGCCGGACTTCGGGAACCTCTCCACCTTCGCCCGCGGCCACGGTCTGCTGAACTCCCAGTTCATCTACGAGGATGCGGCCGGACCGGGCGGTCCTCTGCCCTTCGACTACCAGACCTACCTGGCCAACCCGGCCTCGTTCCGGATCGGGACGTTCAACGCCTCGAAGGGCACCATGCACTACGTCGGACGGGAGGCGATCCACAGCGAGCTGGATCTGATGCGCCTGGCGCGAGCGTCGTCGTCCATGCCGCTGGTGATGCCGCCGGTCGAGCGCGACGGCGACCTCTACTACGACGGCGCGATCGGCCCCTCCGGCGGCATCCCGCTGGATGCCGCGCAGGTCGACGGCTACACCAAGTTCCTGATCGTGCTGAGCCAGGAGCGCGGCTTCACCAAGGCGGCCGAGCGCTTCAGCGCCGTGATTCGCCGTCGGTTCCGTGACCTGCCGGCCGTCGTGGAGGCGCTCGAGGCCCGCGCGGAGAACTACAACCGCATGCGCGAGCAGGTCTTCGACCTCGAGGCCTCGGGCGATGCCATGGTCTTCGTCCCGGACCACATGCCGGTCTCCAACGGCGAGCGCCGCCTGCCCCGGCTGCAGGCCTCCTACGCCGCCGGCTACCTGCAGGCGCAGCGCGAGCTGCCGTCCTGGCGGGATTTCCTGGGCGTGTGAGACCCGGGGCCCCGGAGGATCAGGCGCGCAGCATGCCCGCGATGTCCATGACGACCATCCGCCGACCGGGCCCCACACGCAGCAGGCCCTCGTCCGACAGCGCCCGCAGCCTCCGGGAGATGGTTTCGGGAGTGGTGCCCAGCAGCTGGGCGAGGTCCCGCTTGCTGATCGGGAGGTCGAACGGCACGCCCTCAACCCCGTCGGCGGCACCGGCCAGGTACTCGCCCAGACGGTGACCCACCGTGGTGCCCACGAGCTCGCTGAGCCGCGCCTCGGTGTCCTCGAGCCGAGCGGTCACGGCATCGAGCAGGCTCAGCGCGAGCTGCGGGGTCTCCTCGAGCCACTGCTGGACGTCCAGGCGCGAGAGCGTGCAGACCTGGGAGACCGTCATGGCCGTGGCCTCCCGCGGGGCGGGCCGTCCGGTGAGCACCGAGTGCTCGCCCATGAACTCCCCCGGCCCCAGGATCCGCAGCAGCCGCTGGGTGCCGTCCTCGGCCAGCAGGCACTGCTTGACCTGCCCGGAGTGGACGATCTGCAGCGCGGGCATGCCGCCCTGCTGCTGGACCACCTCGCCCTTGGGTACCAGGCGGGTCGTGGCGCGGGCGGCGATCCGACGCCGATCCTCCTCAGGCAGCCCCCGGAAGATGGGCACCCGGCTGACGCAGGCCAGACGGTGATCGGGATCCATCTGCACGCGCCCGGAGGCATCGACCCGGGCCTGTTCACCCTGGCAGCAGCGGCAGCTCGCGGACATCTCATCCTCTTTCGGCTCAGGACGGCGGGACTCCGATTCTCCCGTACGCTCGGGCCATGACCACTCCCCTGGACAGGATCGGCGGCCTCGTCGCGCCCGCTCGCCGCGCCCTGGAATCCGCGGGGCACACGAGCCTCGAGTCCCTGGACGGTGCGGATCACGACGACCTGCTGGCGCTGCACGGCGTGGGCGCCCGCGCTCTGGAGCGGCTGCAGGCCGCCCTCGAGGAGCGGGGGATGTCGCTGGGCGGGGACGTTCCCGAACCGCAGCCCCGCGACGCCGTGGTCACCGCAGGACACACCGGGGAGGGTGCTGCCGACCTCAAGACGCACCCCACCGACGTCAGCCCGGCGGAGTTCATCGACGGGCTGTCTCCGCAGCGCCGCGTCGACGACGGCCGCGCCCTGCTCGAGCTCTTCGACCGAGTCACAGAGCAGCCGGCGTTCATGTGGGGACCGTCGATGATCGGCTACGGAGAGATGCACTACCGCTATGCGAGCGGACGCGAGGGCGACACCTTCCGGGTGGGCTTCAGCCCGCGGAAGTCGGCCGTGAGCCTGTACGGTCTGCAGGGCCATCCCCGCTCCGAGGAGCTGCTGGGACAGCTCGGCAAGCACCGCACCGCCGTGTCCTGCGTATACGTGAACAAGCTCGCCGATATCGATCCGGGCGTCCTGGAGCAGCTGGTGCGCCACGCCTGGACCTCCGCACCCAGGAGCTGCTGAATGCCGTCGTCGACCCCTGAGATCCCGGAACTCAAGCGCCACGACGAGACGCCGTTCGAGGACGCTGCGACGGTCCAGCCGGCGGCGGGGCCGTCGCCGGCTGCGCTGTCCCTGACGCTGCTGGTGCTGGCCGCGGCCGCCGTCTCCCTGAACCTGCGCCCCATCGCGACATCGATCGGTCCCGTGCTGGAGGAGATCCAGAGCGGCCTGGGCGTCTCCGCGGCCGTCGCCGGCATCCTCACGGCGCTGCCCGGGCTGGTCTTCGGACTCGCCGGGCTCACCGCGGTGGGCATCGCACGGCGATTCGGTCTCGTGGGGACCACCTGCGGCGGCCTGGTGCTGGTGGGCCTCGCAGGGCTGGTGCGCTCCGTGACCGATTCCGCCGTGGTCTTCCTGCTGCTGAGCGCCCTCGCGCTGACGGGGATGGGCCTGGGCAACGTGCTCGTTCCGGCCGTCATCAAGCGATACTCGGGACAGCGCACGGCGGCCGTCACCTCCGTATACACCGTCGGGCTCGGCCTCGGCGCGGCGCTTCCGATGTTCGCCACCGCTCCGCTGCTGTCCCTGGGCGGCGAGGGCACCGGGTGGCACTATGCGCTGGGCACCTGGGCGGTGGTGGCGCTGCTCGCGGCGGCGATCTGGGCCGTCATGCTGCTGCGGGTGCGCGGCCGCGACCACGGCGTCGGCGAGCGCGCCACGGGTCTGCCGATCCACCGCTCCCGCACCGCGGTGGCGCTGTGCGCGTTCTTCGGCCTGCAGTCCATGAACGCCTACGTCCAGTTCGGCTGGCTCGCGCAGATCTACCGCGACGCCGGCGTCTCAGCGGGCACGGCGGCCCTGCTGGTGGGCACCATGTCCCTGTTCGGCATCCCCGGCGGATTGCTGATGCCGCAGATCGCCGCCCGCTCGCAGCGGATCACCGCCTGGACCACCGCCCTGGGCCTGTGCATGCTCAGCGGCTGGCTCGGCCTCCTGCTGGCGCCCGCTGCCGGGATGATCGCCTGGGTGCTGCTGCTGGGCATCGGCCAGTTCACGTTCCCGCTGGCGCTGTCGCTGATCGTGACGCGCTCGGGCACCCCGGAGACCACGGCTCGTCTCTCGGGCTTCGCCCAGCCGGTGGGCTACCTGTTCGCGGCGGCCGGCCCGTTCGTGGTGGGACTGCTGCGCGAGGCCACCGGCGGCTGGGCCGCACCCCTGGCCATGCTGATGGCAAGCGCCGTTCTGCTCATGGGAGCCGGGGTCATGCTGGGCGGCGGCCGCACGGTCGATCAGGACCTCGCCGAATCGTCGTCCTGACCCGCTGACGCGCCGCCGATGCCGCACATCCGCGCCCGATCAGCGCTGATCAGCTGCGTAGGTGCGGCCTCGACCGGGGCGGGCGGTGCCTCAGCGGGCGCGCACCCTCAGCCACAGGGTCTCCAGCGGGCCGACCTCCAGGCCCTGGGAGAGATCGAGCGCCGTGTCCTGCTCGGCCAGCAGCGAGGTCGCCTCCGGCTCGAAGCCCGACAGCGTCAGGGCCTCGACCCGCACCGACTCCTCGGAGACGTTGGCCAGGCAGAGGATCACCGACGGGCGCCCCTCCGGATCCAGACCCGGGCGCTGATACGCGACCAGGTGCTCGCTGCCGGCGTCGAAGCCGATCAGATCCGCGCCGTCGAGCTCCGAGGTCGCCGCACGCACGGCCAGCATGTGCCGCAGCCCCGCATAGACCTGCCCGGGGACGCTCGAGCGGTCCAGCCGTTGCTCGAACGCCGCCTCCGGGAAGCGCGGGCGGTGGGCCCACCGGGCGTCGCCGGCCTGATCGGGGTCCTGCGCCCAGTCCTCGTCGTTGGTCTGCGCCAGTTCGTCGCCCAGGTAGATCAGCGGCAGCCCGCCGGTCGAGAACGCGATGCCGTGGGCCAGCAGCACGCGGCGCACGCCGAGCTCGGGCTCGGTCCTCGTGCCGGCCAGCGAGGCCGTGGTGCCGCAGACGCGGGCGTCGCCGGTGCGGGGGTTGTACTGGAACGCGACGCCGTCGGCGAAGGAGCCCTCGAAGCGGCCCGTGTAGAAGTCGTTGAGGAAACGACGGTGCCCGTAGCCGTCGATCCCGTGGCGAGCGGCGTCCTCGTCGGAGAAGGTCCAGCCGATGTCGTCGTGGCTGCGGACGTAGTTGACCCACGCGGTCCCGGCGGGCAGCTCGTGGCGCTCGGCCAGGGCGTCGTCGAGCAGCGTGGCCTTCCGCGTGGCCAGCGCCTCCCAGGTCAGCGCCATCTGCAGGGGGTTGTAGGAGATCTGGCACTCGTCGGGGTGGACGTACTGCACGACCTCGTCCGGGTGGACGATGGCCTCGGACTTGAAGATCGTGGCCGGGGCGGCGATGCGGCAGACGCGGTTGAGGATCTGCACGATCCAGTGCGCCTGCGGCAGCGACTCGCAGGTGGTGCCGAGCTGCTTCCACAGGAACGCGACCGCATCCAGGCGCAGCACCTCCGCCCCCTGGTTGGCCAGGAAGAGCATCTCCTGGGCCATGAGCGCCAGCACGCGCGGATTGGTCCAGTTCAGATCCCACTGGAAGTCGTGGAACGTGGTCCACACCCAGCGGGGGTCATCGGCGGCCACAGGCGTGAAGGAGCCGGGATGATCGTCCGGGAAGATCTCGCGCGTGGTCCGCTCGAAGGCATCCGGCATCTCGCGATCCGGGTAGATCCAGTACAGCTCCTCGAACTCCGGGTCCCCGGCCTTCGCCCGCTGCGCCCACTTGTGGTCGCTGGCGGTGTGGTTGAGCACGAAGTCGACCACCAGGCTGATGCCGGCCTCGCGAAGCTCCCCGGCGGTGTCCGCGAGCTCCGCCATGGTCCCCAGATCGGGACGCAGCTCGCGGTACGACGACACCGCATAGCCGCCGTCGCTGTTGCCCGCAGGCACCTTGAAGGGCGGCATGACGTGCAGGTACGTCAGACCGAGCTCGCGCAGGTACGGGATCCGCGAGCGCAGCCCCGCCAGATCGCCGGCCCAGCGGTCGATGTAGCAGACCCCGCCCACCTCCGTGGGACGCAGGTACCACTCGGGATCCTCGCCGCGGGTGTCGTCCACCGCGCGCAGCTGCGCGGGGCGCTGCGCCCACGCGCTGGCCAGCTGCGCTCCCATCTCCACCACGACGACGGCGGCCTTCTCACCCGATCCGTAGGTGCGCCGGAAGAGCTCGAGCAGCGCCGGGAAGTGCTCATCGAAGCGCTCGAGGAACCCGGCGGCCTGCCACGGGGCGACCTTCCGCTCGGCCACGAGCTCGCGCAGCTGCGCGACGGCCCGATTGCGGGCGGCCTCGACGGCCTCGGTCGTGCTCGAGAGATCGCTCAGCTCAGGACGGTCGGACACGACGGATGCGCGGGAATCAGAGGCCATGGCTCCATGCTTCCCTGCCGCGGCCCCGGAGCAAAGCGGTGACCCGCTCAGTCGCTTCCGCCGCCGCCGTCGCCCCCGCCGGAATCGCCGCCGGAGTCGCCGCCGCCGAACCAGCCCGAGCCGCTGTCATGGTGCCTGTCGTCGGAGCCCCAGCCCTGGGAGTCCGCGTACGTGGCCCCGCCCAGGGCCGCGCCATCGGCGCCTGAGCCGGGACGTCGGCGCGAGCGGTCGCTGGAGGCGCGCACGATCACCACCACGATGATGAGCACCAGAGCGACGATGACGAGAAGCGCGATGCCCAGGACGACGAGGGGCCCGATCGAGATCATGGCAGGAGCATAGATCCCAGAGGGCTCGGTCGTTCCCGCCGGAATCTCCGCCGATGGAGTCGGCGCCGAGAGTCTCCCCGCCGACGGCCACGGGTCGTCTAACAGCGACGCAGATCACGCGATCCCCGTGCGAGCGTGGGAGAATCAGTCTCATGAAGTCAACGTTGCCGCTGCCCGCCAGACTCGCCTCCCGCGCCCCGCAGGAGCCGCAGGATCCCCTGCTGCGGGATCTCGGCGCTTGGCCGGGCCAGCTCGTGGACTCGCAGCTCGAGCGCCGAGCGGCCGCGCACGACGCCTCCCACTACCTCCTGCAGCCCCGCGCCCTGGTCCGCCCCCACTCGGCCGACGAGCTCGGGTCCCTGCTGCGGATCCTGGAGCGTCACGACACCGGCCTGACCCTGCGCTCGGGCGGGACGTCGCTGTCCGGGCAGGCCGTCACGGACCAGGTCCTCGTGGACGTGCGGCGGCACTTCCGCGGCGTCGAGGTCCTGGACGACGGGGCGCGGGTGCGGGTGCGCCCGGGCAGCACGGTGCGGGAGGCCAACGCGGTGCTGGCCCCGTACGGGCGCAAGCTCGGCCCCGACCCCGCCAGCGAGTCCGCCTGCACCCTGGGCGGGGTCATCGCGGACAACTCCTCTGGTATGCACTGCGGCACGGAGCAGAACACCTACCGCACGCTCGAGTCCATGGTGATGGTGCTGCCCTCGGGCACGGTCCTGGACACCGCGGACCACGACGCCGACCGGCAGCTGCGCGAGGCCGAGCCCGAGCTGCACGAGGGTCTGCTGCGCCTGCGCCGCCGTGTCACGGGTGATGCCGCCTCCACAGCGACCATCGAGCGGCTCTTCGCCATGAAGAACACCATGGGCTACGGCCTCAACGCGTTCCTGGACGAGACCGAGCCGGTGCGGATCCTGCAGCGGCTGATGATCGGCTCGGAGGGCACGCTGGGCTTCGTGGCCGAGGCTGTGCTTCGCACCGTCGAGATCGCCCCTGAGGTCGCCACCGGCCTGCTCGTGTTCCCCACGCTGCTGGAGGCCACCTCGGCGGTGCCCGGGCTCGTGGAGATCGGCTCGGCGACCGTGGAGCTCATGGACGCGACCTCGCTGCGGGTCGCCCAGGCCTCCGGCACCGCACCGCGCCAGATCATGGACATCGACGTGGCCGATCACGCCGCGCTGCTGGTCGAGTACAACGGGTCGAGCCCGGAGGACCTCGCCGAGCGCAGCGGTGCAGCGCGGGAGCACTTCGTCGGCCTGGACCTGTCGGCCGACCCCGGGCTCACCAGCGATGCCGCAGCCCGCGCCGGGCTGTGGACCGTGCGCAAGGGCCTGTACGCCGCCGTCGCCGGGAACCGGCCCTCCGGGGCGAACGCGCTGCTGGAGGACGTCGTGGTCCCGGTGGAGCGCCTGGGCGAGACCTGCAACGAGCTCAACCGCCTGTTCGACGCCCACGACTACGAGCAGTCGGTGATCTTCGGCCATGCCAAGGACGGCAACGTCCACTTCATGCTCAACGAGCAGTTCGCAGACACGAACGGGCTGGCGCGCTACGAGCGCTTCACCGACGAGATGGTCGAGCTCATCCTGGACGCCGGAGGCTCGCTGAAGGCCGAGCACGGCACTGGGCGGATCATGGCGCCGTTCGTGCGCCGCCAGTACGGCGACGAGCTCTACGAGGTCATGCGCGAGCTCAAGGCCCTCGTAGACCCGCGCGGGGCGTTCAACCCGGGCGTGATCCTCAACGACGATCCCCGCTGCTACCTCCAGGACCTCAAGATCGCTCCCACGGTCGAGGAGGAGGTCGATCGCTGCGTCGAGTGCGGCTACTGCGAGCCGGTGTGCCCGTCGCAGGATCTGACGCTCACGCCGCGCCAGCGCATCGTGGGGCGTCGCGAGATCCGCGACGCCGAGCAGCGCGGGGACTGGGAGCAGGCCGAGGCCCTGTTGCGGGAGTACGCCTACCTGGGGGAGCAGACATGTGCCGTGGACGGCATGTGCTCGACGGCCTGCCCCGTGGACATCGACACCGGCGATCTGGTCCGACGGCTGCGGGCGGAGAGCGCCTCCCGCATCGAGGACCTCGGCTGGGACACGGCGGCGCGTCGATGGGACGTGGGCGTGCGGGCGGCCTCGGGCGCGCTGAGCGCGGCCGACGCCGTTCCCGCCGCTCTGCCCCGCGCGGCCACCGCGGCGGCGCGAGCCGTGCTCGGCTCGGATCGCGTGCCGCTGTACTCGCAGCATCTGCCCGCAGGAGGAGGACCCCGACCCGAGCCGCAGTCGCCTCCGGAGGCGCAGGCCGTCCTCTTCGCCGCCTGCGTGTCCTCGATGTTCGGCGGCTCCGAGGCCGGCGAGCCGTCGGCGGCCCAGGCGCTGCTGCGGCTGTGCGAGAGGGCAGGGGTGCCGATCGCCGTGCCCGAGGGACTGGCCTCGACCTGCTGCGGGACGCCGTGGAAGTCCAAGGGCATGACCTCGGGCTTCGAGCGGATGACGCGGACCACGCTGCCGATGCTCTGGGAGGCCACGGACCACGGTCGCCTGCCGGTGGTCTGCGATGCGTCGTCGTGCACCGAGGGCCTCGAGGCCATGCAGGCGGCGGCCAGGCCGGACTCCCCCTGGGCCGGTCTGCGCTTCGTGGACTCGGTCGAGTTCGCGGCCCAGGAGCTGCTGCCTCGGCTCCGGGTCGGACAGCGCCTCGAGTCGATGGCGCTGCACCCCACGTGCTCCTCCACCCAGCTCGGGCTCAACGAATCCCTGCGAAAGATCGCCGAGGCCATGGCCGAGGAGGTCGTCGTGCCCCTCGAGTGGCGCTGCTGCGCCTACGCCGGGGACCGGGGGATGCTGCACCCCGAGCTGACCGCCTCGGCCACGCGCCGGGAGGCCGCCGAGGTGGGCGAGCACGGCTTCGACGCCTACGCCTCCCTGAACCGCACCTGCGAGCTCGGGATGACGGAGGCCACCGGTAAGCCGTACCGCCACGTCCTGCAGCACCTCGAGGCCGCCACCCGCTGACGGTGACAGAGACGGAAGGCGCCCGGTCCTCCCGGACCGGGCGCCTTCACGGCAGTGCGCCGATCAGTCCAGGGTCTGGCGCCCCGCGGGGCTCGCCGGCTTGCGCGGGACGACGAACGAGAGCGCCAGCGCCACCAGGGCGATCCCGAAGCCCACCAGGAAGGCCACATGGACGCCGTGCGCCGTGGCCTCCAGCTCCGACTCCCCTCCCCGGACGGCGGCCAGGGTGCCCACGGACATCAGCGTGATGAACAGGGCGCCGCCGGCCGCGCCCGCCACCTGCTGCAGGGTGTTCAGCAGCGCCGAGCCGTGCGAGTAGAGCGGCTGCGGCAGGCTGCCCAGGGCGGAGGTCATCAGCGGCGTGATCAGCAGGGCCAGGCCGCAGGAGATGATCACGTGGGCCATCACGACGGTCCACAGCGGGGTCTCCAGCGCGAGCCGGCTCAGCGTGAACATGCCGAGGCTGAGCAGGATCGTCCCCGGGATGACCAGGACCCGCGCGCCGTGGCGGTCGTAGAGCCGTCCGACGAACGGGGAGAGCAGGCCCATGATCAGACCGCCCGGCAGCATGACCAGCCCAGTGGTCAGCGTGGAGTGGCCCTGCACCGACTGCAGGTAGATGGGCAGGAGGATGATCATCCCGAACAGGCCGCCGAAGGACACGATCATCAGCCCGAGCGAGATCGTGTAGACGCGGTAGGTGAACGGGCGCAGGTCCAGCAGGGCGCGGTCCTCGCGCTGCAGCGAGCGCTGGCGCAGCACGAACAGCACCAGCGCGATCACGCCGACGACGAAGGCCGGCACCGCCGGGATGGCCGCGTCCGAGGCTCCGATGCCGTTGAGCCCCATGACCAGCCCGCCGAAGCCCAGCACCGACAGCGGCACCGAGATCAGGTCCAGGCCCACTCGGCGCTGCTCCCCCATGGCGGGCATGAGCCACGCACCCAGAGCCAGGGCGGCCAGCGCGATCGGGAGCATGATCGCGAACAGCCACCGCCAGCTCAGCGAGTCCAGGATCAGCCCGGAGATCGTGGGCCCCACGGCCGGGGCCACCGAGATCACCACGGAGATCAGCCCCATCACGGAGCCGCGGCGCTCGACCGGAATCACGTTGAGCACGGTGGTCATCAGCAGCGGCAGCATCAGCGCGGTGCCGCAGGCCTGGATCACGCGCCCGACCATGAGCACGGGGAATCCGGGGGCCAGCATGGCCAGCAGGGTGCCCAGGGTGAACAGGACCATGGCCGCCATGAACACCCGGCGGTGGGCGAAGCGCTGGAGCACGAAACCGGTCGTGGGGATGACCACGGCCATCGTGAGCATGAAGCCTGTGGTCAGCCACTGCGCGGTGGGTGCCGGGATGTCCAGCTCGTCCATGAGATCGGGCAGCGCGACGGAGAGCACCGTCTCGTTGAGGATCACCACGAACGCGGCGGTGATGAGGATGACCAGCAGGGTGCGCACGCGCGCCGGCTCGAGGTCGGGCTGCGCGGGCCGGGGCTCTTCGACTGAGGGCGACACGGGTTCCTCCTGGACTTCTGGGCGGGGGTTCGGCGTCCCGGGCCGGGGCTGAGGCGCACAGGGATGCCGCAGCACGCTACATGCCCGGACATGCGGTGAGAGCACAGTGTGAGGGGCGTCCCACCCTCTGGGCGCCGAGCGGGGCGCTCAGAGGGAAGGGCCCCGACGACCGGAGTCGTCGGGGCCCTTCCCTCAATGCCGCTCAGGCGGACCGAGCGGGGCGCTCAGCTCGCTCAGCCGTTGCCGATGGCGCGCTGGGCGGCGTCGTTCTCGGACGTGGCGCCGCGAGTGGCCAGATCGCCCTCGTCGTTCTCCAGGTGCGCGCGCACGAACCACTGGAAGGCCTCGAGGCCGCCGGTCTGGCTGATCAGCATGTCCTCGGTGACCGGGTCGAGCTCGCCGACCTCGTCGATGGCCTTGCGGTGGGACTCGATGACTCCGCTGTAGACCAGATCGAGGGCGCCGAGGTGCTCCAGCGCACCGGCCCGGCCCACGGAGTAGTCGTCCCAGGTGCGGCCCTGCACCAGCGAGCTGGCGCGGCCGTCCGGGGAGTAGCCCAGCGCGGCGATGCGCTCGGCGATGTCGTCGACGGCCGCGCGGACCTCGTCGACCTGGGGATCCAGCATCTCGTGGACTCCGATGAAGTTGCGGCCCACAACGTTCCAGTGCGCGTGCTTGAGCACGAGCTGAAGGTCGTTGAGGGCCCACAGGCGGTCCTGCAGGATCGTCGCGATGCGGTTTCCCTGCTCGGGGGTCAGTCCGGGCAGGGTGTACTTGGCGTTGTTCGGGAATGCCTCAGCCATGGTTCTGCTCCTTCCGTCGCCATCAGCCTGCGCTCCGCGTCTGGCGGAGCCCGATCGATCTGATCAGTCGGCGGATGTCTCCATGCCTCCATGATGGCACCCTTCGGGTGCGTTATCCAGAGCTGTTCACGATAAGCGAGAAGCAGGACGAGCGGCGCCCCGGGTCCCCTCGCGGGGGCCCGGGGCGCCGCTCAGCCGAGGGCCCGGCTCACTCGGCTGCGTGCCTGCCCCGCGAGGACCGGGAGGATCCGGCCAGCGCCTGCTCCTCCTCGGCGGCGACGACCTCCCGGGCCAGCCGCTCGTCGCGCGAGGCCGGGGCCTCGGCCTGGGGCTTGCCCTGCTGCAGGGACTCGCCCTCCACATCCACGTTCGGCAGGATGCGATCGAGCCAGCGCGGGAACCACCAGGCCTTCTCCCCCAGCAGCGTCATCAGCGCCGGGATGATCGTCATGCGGACCAGGAAGGCGTCGAACAGCACGCCCGTGGCCAGACCGAATCCCATGGGCCGGATCATCGCCATGTGGGAGAAGATGAAGCCCGCGAAGACCGAGGTCATGATGATCGCCGCCGCGGTCACCACGGCCCGGCCGCCCACCATGCCGCGGACCACCGCGCTCCGCGCCGGATAGCCGTGGACATGGGCCTCTCGCATGCCGGTGACCAGGAACAGCTGGTAGTCCATCGCCAGGCCGAACAGGATGCCGACCATCAGCGTGGGCAGGAAGCTGAGCACCGGCCCGGGCTCGGTGACGTTGAACAGCCAGCTCAGCCAGCCCCACTGGTAAACCGCCACGACGACGCCGAAGGCCGCCAGCAGCGACAGCAGGAAGCCGAGCGACGCGATCACCGGCACCAGGATCGAGCGGAACACCAGGATCAGCAGGACCATCGAGATCGCCACGACGACCGCCAGGTAGACGGGCAGCGCATCGGAGAGGACCTGCGAGACATCGATGTTGGCCGCCGTCATGCCGGCCACGCCGATCGTCGGATCGCCGGCCGCCTCCACGTTCCCGGACAGGCCGCGGATGTCGTCCACGAGGGTCTCGGTCGCCTCATCGGACGGCCCGCTCTCGGGCACGACCTGCAGCAGCGCCATTCCGGAGTCCACATCGATCGGCGTGGGGACCACGGAGGCGACGTCGTCGAGCTCGGAGACCTCCTGGCCGACGGCCAGCTGCAGCTCCTGCGCCTCCTGCTCGGTGGCGTCCTCGGGCAGATCGGCCACGACCGTCATGGGGCCGTTCTTGCCGGCCCCGAACTCCTCGGCCACCGTCGTGTACGCCGCGTACTGCGTCGAGTCCTGCGGCTCGGTGGAGCCGTCGGGCAGGCCCAGGCGCATGGACCCCATGGGAATCGCCAGGATCGCCAGCGCAGCCACGGCCGCCAGCAGCACCGGCAGCGGGCGACGCACAGCCAGGGGCGTCTTGACGTGCTCGGCCTCATCCACCGTGACATCGCGCTGCGACTTGGGCAGCAGGCGCTTGCCCACCAGCCCGAGCAGGGCAGGAGTCAGGGTCAGCGTGATCAGCACGGCCACCAGCACGGCGAGCGCGGCCACGGCGCCCATGAGCGCCAAGAAGGGGATGCCCGTGACGGACAGGCCGATCAGCGCGATCATCACGGTCATGCCTGCGAAGGCCACGGCCGAGCCGGCAGTGCCCGTGGCCAGGCCGATGGCCTCCGTGACCTCCGTGCCGCGGCGCAGCTCGGTGCGGTAGCGGTTGAGCAGGAACAGGGAGTAGTCGATGCCCACGGCCAGGCCCAGCATCACGCCGAGCATCGGGGTCACCGAGGCCATCTGCACTTGTCCCGACAGCGACAGCGCCAGCATGGTGGAGAAGCCCACGCCCACGAACGCGGTCAGCACCGGCAGGGCCGCGCCGACCGCGGTGCGCAGCATGATCAGCAGGACCACGACCGCCACGACCACGCCCACGATCTCGCCGGCGCCCATCGCCGACATCTCCTGGGCGATCTCCTTGGAGTAGTCGACCTCCACGCCGTCGACTGGGTGATCCTCGACGGCAGCCATCAGATCGTCCTTGGTGGACTGCTCGATGGACATCTGGTCCTCGTCGAAGTTCACCGTGGCGACCGCGGTGGACCCCTCGGGCGACACGAAGCCGTAGTCGCCCATCATGTCCATGGTGTCCTGGCCGACCTGCAGCTGCTGCTCCTGCTGCGTGACCGACTCGGCTGTGGTGCCCTCGGGCAGCATGCCGGCCTGCACGGCAGCATCGAGACGGCCGCTGTCGCGCAGCTCGATCAGCTGGGGCAGCTGCTCGGCGCCCTGCTCGACCTGGTCGCGCTGATCGTCGAGATCCGCCTGGGCGTCGAACGGGTTCATGGCCGAGGCCATGCCGTCCACGTCCGCCGCGGCATCCAGAGCCTCGCCGATCTCGGTCTTCTGCTCATCCGTGAACTCCGAGCCGTCCTCGGTGCTGAAGACGACCGTTCCCATGCCCTGATTGGCCTTGGGCAGCTCGTCGGCCAGACGGTCGGCCAGCTGCTGGGTCTCGGTGCCCGGGATCTCGAAGGAGTTGGACAGGGTCCCGCTGAACGCCGCGAAGGCGCCCCCGGCGAGGCCCAGCAGGACGAGCCAGGTGATGATCGCCACCCAGGCGCGGGTGGCTGCGCCCCGGCCCAGGCGGTAGAGGAACTTGGCCACTGGCGTGGCTCCCTTCAGGAGACGGTTCCGAGCAGCGACGCCGCCCGGCGGTTGTTTCGGGGAATGCAGGAGTCTCGGTGCGCTCAGGGCTCGGGCCGGGCGAACCCGGTCTCGAGCCGCGTCAGCGACCGATCTAACAGGGTGGTCCAGGTGCGGCGGTTGCGCTCGGAGAGCGTCTGGTCCGTGGTCTCGGCCCACTGCTTGACGCTCGAGGACATCGCGGCGATGGCCATCTCCACGAGCAGGCGGATCTCCCAGAGCTCGGCCTCGCCCATGCGCTCACGGAGGGAGTCGACGCAGTAGCGCACCATGCCCTCCATGAGCCCGATCATCCAGATCTCCTCGCTGCGCAGCCTTTCGGCATTCGGACGCTGCCGCTCCTGGTCCATGGCCGAGAGCAGGACGATGGACGGATGCACGGGCGTGAGGATGTCGACCGAGCGCAGGGCGGCGGTGAAGGCGAGGCACGCCTCCGACAGCGTCGCGAACGGCTCGCCCCCCAAGGCCTTCTCGACCTCCTCGTAGAGCTGATCGACCTTGGATGCGAACGACGCGAAGATCGCCTCGTCCACCGAGGAGAAGTGGCTGAAGATCGTGCGCCGGGAGACGCCCGCCCGCTCGGCGAGGCTCTCGACGCTGAATCCGTCGATCCCGTGCTCCGCCGTGAGCTGCGCGGCGGCCCCGACGATCGCCCGGCGATTGCGCCACTTGGTGGCCTCGCGCTTGTCCGTCGGCGGAGTGCGGCATGACAGTTTCACGCAGTGGACCCTAGCGGGCACCTTGCACTGAGTGCAATGTTGCACGCTGTGCAATGAGTCACCCGGTGCGCCCCGTCCGCCACGGCCCCGCGCCGATGCTAGGTTCACCCGCATGAGCTCTCCCTCCTCCCGCGCGGACGCGCCGGACAGCGGCACCGCACCCATCGGATCCTCCAGCCTCGGCGCCGGGATGAAGGGCCGCCATCTTGTGATGATGAGCCTCGGCTCGGCGATCGGCGCCGGGCTGTTCGTGGGCTCGGGAGCAGGCATCCACACGGCAGGACCAGCCGTGCTGCTGTCCTACGTGATCGCCGGGATCGTCGTGATCATCATGATGCGCAGCCTGGGCGAGCTCTCGGCCGCGCACCCCTCCTCCGGGGCCTTCTCCGTCTACACGTCCCGAGCCCTCGGCCCGGCCGCCGGGTTCACGGTCGGATGGCTGTGGTGGCTGCAGCTATGCCTGGTGATCGCCGCCGAATCGACGGCAGCCGCGCAGCTGCTCAACGGCCTGTGGCCCGTCTTCCCCCAGTGGGTGCTGGCCCTCGTGTTCATGGTCGCCTTCACCGCGGTCAACATGCTCGGCGTGGGGAAGTTCGGCGAGTTCGAGTTCTGGTTCTCCATGATCAAGGTCGGCGCCGTGGTGGCCTTCCTCATCGTGGGCATCGTGTTCCTGCTCGGCGGCACGCCGACCGAGTCCCCGGGGCTGAGCAACCTGAGCGATCACGGCGGCTTCTTCCCCCTGGGCCTGGGCGGCGTGGCCGCGGGCCTGCTCGTGGTGGCCTTCGCCTTCGGCGGCATCGAGATCGTGGCGGTGGCGGCCGCCGAGACCGAGAACCCCGCGCAGAACATCCGCCGCGCGGTGCGCACCATCGTGTGGCGCATCCTGATCTTCTACATGGGCTCGGTCGCGCTCATGGTGATCGCTCTGCCCTGGGACTCGGACGAGCTGCTGGCCTCGCCGTTCGTGGCCACCCTGGACGCCGCCGGCCTGCCCGGGCTGGGCGCGGTGCTCGGAGTGATCATCGTGGTCGCCCTGCTGTCGTCGCTGAACGCGAACCTCTACGGGGCCTCCCGCATGGTCTACTCGCTGTCCGAGCGCGGCCTGGCGCCCGCGGCCCTGCACCGGATCGACGGCCGCCGCGTCCCCCTGCTGGCCGTGCTCGCCTCGGTCGCCCTGGGCTTCGTGGGCGTGCTGCTGAACTACCTGTGGGCCGAGGCCGTGCTGGGCATCCTGCTCAACATCGTGGGCTCCACGCTGATCGTCACGTGGGTGGCCACGATCGTCTCCCACCTGATCCTGCGCCGGCGCGCCGAGCGCGACGGGACCCCCATGCCCGTGAAGGGCCGCGGCTTCCCCTACGTCAACTACCTGGCGCTGGCCATCATCGCGGCCATCATCGTGCTGGGCATGGGTGTGCCGGATGTGCGCTTCCAGCTGCTGGCCACCGGCGCCCTGGTGGTCGTCCTGTGGGTCATCGGCGCCGCCCTCGCCCGCCGCCGCCCCGAGCTGGCCACCGCAGACCGGGTCTGAGGGCACCCGCAGCAGCGAGGCCCCGCCGGAAGCCCTCCACGGCTCCCGGCGGGGCCTCGTCAGCACTTCCGGTGCGCAGCGGTGCACCGAGCCGGCCCGGACATGTGAAAGGGGCGCTTCGCCCACCCATGGTGCGAAGCGCCCCTTCGGCTCGGCCGCGTGACCGGAGGAGCACGCGGCCGGCGGAGATCGGGTCAGCGGACCCGGACCGGATCAGATGCGGTCGTTGCGACCATCCTGATCAGTGCGGCCGTCGACGTCACGACCGTCGACGCCACGGGCATCGGCGTCGCGCTCGATGTCGACCTCCTCGCGGGCGACATCGGTCTGGACCTGCTCCTGATCCTGGACCACGTTCTTGTCCAGGCCCACGCGCTCCTTGGCCACGACATCCTTGTCGACCACGGGGCGCTCCTCGGAGAGGCTGACCTCGACGTCCTCGTCCGACAGGCGGCCGCCGTGCTCGCCATCGGCGATCGGCTCGCGGACGATCTCGACCTCCTCGCGCTCGACCGGGACAGTGACGGTCTCGGTGTCGTGCACGATGTGCTTGCGCAGGCGAGCACGGCCGGTCTGCACGCGCTCGGTGCCGACGTTGACCTCCTCCTCGTGGCGGACCACGGAGTTGGCGTCATCGCCGCGGGCGGTGCCTGCAGCAGCGACATCGTCGCGGTGACGGGCATCGCCGTCGCGCAGGTCGCCCTCACGGCGATCGCCGGCGAGGGGGCCGTCGGCCGCGTTGTCGCGGTGCCGGGCGTCGCCGTCGCGCAGGTCGTTGTCGCGGCGGTCGCCGTCGCGGCGGTCGCCGGTGTGCGCCGCGCCGGCCGCACCTGCGGCCGTGCCAGCGGTGCCCGCGGCAGCGGCGTCGCGGCCGTCGACCGCACCATCGCGGCCATCGCGCACCCGCTCGGTGCCGCCGGCCTGGAGGCCGTAGTAGCGGTAGAGCTCGTCCTCCTGGGACTCATCCACGTGGGAGTCCGCGTCCAGGTTCGGGGCGTCCTTGATGAAGGCCTTGGTGTAGGGCACGCGCAGGTCGTCGCCGTCCTGGGTGGCCTCATCGAGCGGGACGAAGGTCTCGTTGCCGCCGAACAGGCCGGTGTTGACCGTGACCCAGTTGGGCTGACCGGTGGCGTCGTCCAGGTAGACCTGACCGACCTTGCCGACCTTGTCCCCGTCCTGATCGATGACGGTGCTGCGCTGCAGGTCCTCGATGCTGATGTTGTTCGCCATGTCGTGCTCCTTAAGTCAAGTGTCGTGCACGTCCCCGCATCGATCTTGTGGACTGATGCGGGGCCCGGGTCGATGGATCGTCCCTTGTCGGACAGAGTCCCTTCGGTCCGGGGGCTGCTTGCCTGAGGAAACCATAAGCAGGTTTGGCATCCATCTGCATCAACTTTTCTGACGAATTCGCTCCGCACAGTCACCCAGTTCCCTGATGGTTCACTGAGAGCGGGGTCACATATCTGGACGCCCGCGCCTGACGCGAGTACAGGCTCTGGCTACTCTGGGGTCATGAGTCAGACGGAGGCCCCGCAGGGCAGCGCGCCGGAGAAGGCAGGTGCCATCGAGCGGGCAACGGGGACCTCGTGGCCGGAGTGGCGGCGGATCATGGCGAACGGCGGCGCCGCGGACGCAGATCACGCCGGCCTGGCCAGGATCGCGCTTGCCGCCATGGGCGAGCGCGTGGAGAACCCGGGCTGGTGGGCGCAGTCGGTGGCCGTGGCCTACGAGCAGGACACCGGCCGCCGCGTGAAGGGACAGGTCGCGGACGGAACCTTCCAGGTCTCCGCGACCCGCACGCTGCCCGGAACCATGGATGAGGTCTTCGAGGCCTGGCTGGCCCGAGCCCAGAAGCTTACCGAGATCGATGGCGCGGCGATCGTCGACGGCCCTCGGGAGACCGGCACGGCCAAGCGGCGCCACTGGCGGATCGGCCTTGCCGACGGCACGCGCGCCGTCGTGTCCGCGGAGGCCAAGGGCCAGGGCCGGGCGTTCCTGACAGCCACGCACACCAAGCTGCCCTCGATCGAGCAGCTCGAGCGCTGGCGGGCGGCCTGGAAGGACCAGCTCGCCGGCCTGTGAGTCCACGGCAGCCGGCCGTCGGGAAGGAGAGCACATGCACGAACCAGCATCCGAGAACCGCAGCAACCGCTCCCGTGCGTCGGGATCCCGCCCAGGGCCCGCGGCGATCGCCGCCGTCCTGGCGGTGGCCCTGGGCATCGCGACGATCCTCAGCCCCACCGCGAACCTGCTCCTGCTCATCGGCTGCGCGGCGGCCTTCGGCGCGGGCGTTGGACTGCTCCTGGACCCGCCCCTGCGCGGCTCGCTGCCCAAGGACAGGGCGGCCCTGCGGATCCTGCTGGGTGTCACGGCCGCCGGCGCGCTGCTGGTGGTCCTGCTGCCGGTCCTGAGTCGCACCGGCCTCTGGTGAGACCCCGCTCCGATGCCTCACAGAGCATCGGAGCGGGAAGGGATCAGTCCAGCCCGATCCAGTCGGCCAGCGCCCGGGTGTCCTTGGCACTGGCGTTGAAGCCCACGCGGCGGGCCTGCTCCACGATCGAGGCGTGCACGGCGCTGCGCATCACGTCCTTGCTCGGCTGATCATCGCCGGCCAGGTCGATGCCGGCATCGGTGCAGCCGCGGATCGCGTAGAGCAGGTCCTCGCGGGAGATCTGGTGATGCCCCAGCTGCTTGGCCCGTTGCTGGCACCACGTGGTGGCCTCCGAGAGGCTGAAGCTCTCCGCCGTGCGCGAGTACTCCTCCAGCACCGTGAACACGGCGTTCCACTGCTTGCGCGACAGCCGCGGCGCCTTGGCCACCGTGCAGAAGCGCCCCACGGGCTCCGGGACGCGCACCTGGTGCTGCGCCTTGGACTCCACGGACGAGTTCACCGTCTGGTCATCGCGGCGCCCGCCCGAGGAGCCGGAGCCCGTCTTGGCCGGGGCCTTGTGACGGGTGTCGTCCCAGACGCAGCGGTCGTCGAAGCGGGCGTGCGGCAGCCCGACCCGCTCCAGCGCCTTCTTGAAGGACCCGGCTCCGAACCACTTGCTGGCCTTGAGGCCGTCGCCGAGCTCCTCCAGCGCCAGCCGGGACAGATGCGTGTAGGTCAGCGGCGCGGTCGAGCGGCGGTAGGCCCGCGTCACGAAGGACCGGAAGTCCTCCCAGTCCGCGTCCTGCGACCGATCCTCGCCGGAATCCCTCGCCCCGCGCTCCGGGAGCAGGCGGGGCTCGTCGTCGTCCTCGTCGTCGTAGTCGTCCTCGAGGTCTTCGTCCTCGTCGAGCACTGCGGGGTCGTCGTCATCCCAGTCCTCGGAGTCATCGTCCGCCGGGGACTCCGCGTCCGCCTCCTCCTCGGCCTGCTCGGCGCCCTCCGTGGCAGCGAGCAGATCGAAGATGTCCTGCTCGTCGAGGTACTCGTCCGCCAGGGCCTCATAGGCGATCGCGGTCGAGCCGGTGGCGATCACGCAGGTGCGCAGATCGGCGGCGCGCAGGACCTGCAGCAGGGGCGTGAAGTCCGAGTCCGACGACGCCAGGACGAACTCCTCGAACAGGGCCCCCTGGTTCAGCGCGGCCATGACATCCACGACGATGCGGATGTCCGCGCCGTTCTTCGCCTGCTTGGTCAGCGCGGGGCAGTCCACGACCTCGATGCCGGCCTGGGTGAAGTACGGGCGGAAGGCATCGAAGCGGATGCGCTGCCCGGGCTCGGTGGGATGCGGGACGCTGCCGCCCGGGTTCAGGTAGCAGCGCAGCTGCAGCCAGCGCCGCGAGGGGGCGCCGTTCGGATGCGTCAGCCCCTCGATCCACACCTGCGGGCGCTCGGCGATGCGCACGGCGGCTTGCGGGTCGGAGCGCAGGAGCCCGCCGAAGAAGTTGTCGAAGTCGATGTACAGGGCAGAGCGGCGCTGGTCCACAGGTGCCTCCGGGGGGTTGGTCATCACTCAAGCACCCTACGCGTCAGGGGCGACGACGCAGGCCCTCATGACGGGCTCCCGGGCGGAAGGCGCAGCGACAGCGAGCGCGGCTCAGCCCAGCTTCCGCTTGACGTAGCTCTCGCGCACCATCTCCACGACCTCGACGGAGACGCTGCCTGCCGGCCCTTCCGGAACTGCCCCGGCGACCGCCTCGAGGATCGCCTCCGCGGTGCGCGTCCTCAGCTCCTGGCTGCGCCCGGGCAGGACCCGCAGCTGCACTGCCACGTAGCCCGTGCCGTCATGCGGGTGATCCACGGCGAAGTCCTCGAGCACGCGCGCCCGGGCCTTGGCGGAGGACATGTCGTACTGGCCGATCTCCTGCAGGGCACCCAGCCCGGCTCGGATCAGCTCCTGGGCGTCATAGCCCGGTGCGGCGGCGATGTCTGCGGTGGTCTCGATGATCAGATGCGGCATGAGGTGAGCCTGCCACCGGGGCCCGGCGCCGCACCAGAGCTGCCGCGCCGGTGCGGCGCCCAGCAGGTGCTCAGCCGCGGCGGATCCAGGCGGTGGAGCGTCCGCTCAGGCGGCCGTCCTCCAGCGGGGCGCTGACCAGCAGGACCTCGCCCTGGGACAGGTCCACCGGCTCGGAGCCGAAGTTCGTCACGGACTCCCAGCCGCCGGGGCGCACGAGATGCAGGACCTCGTCCGCGTCCAGGCCGCCCCACTGGAGCACCTCATCGCCCTGCAGCTGCCGGCGCAGGCTCAGCGCCTGCCGGTACAGCGACAGGAAGGACTCCGGCTGCTGCGCCTCCTGGGCGGCCGCATAGCGGGCGAACCACTCCGGCTGCGGCAGATGGGGCGGCCCGCCGAAGCCGTTGTGCGGCTGATCCGCATCCCACGGCAGCGGGACGCGGCAGCCGTCGCGGCCCTGGTCCACCCCGGGATTGCGGAAGAACGACGGGTCCTGGCGCTCGTGGTCCGCGATCTCCACGACCTCCTGCAGGCCGAGCTCCTCGCCCTGATAGAGGTAGGCGGAGCCGGGCAGCGCGAGCAGGAGCATGACGGCCGCGCGCGCCCGACGCTCGCCGAGCTCCCGGTCGAGCAGCGGCATGCCGTCCTCGAGCAGCAGCCACTGCTGGGAGGCGACCTTGAGGTTCTCGCCGCCGGCGGAGTTGCGCGGGAACTCCCCCAGGGCCTGATGCAACCCGCCGAGGTCCAGCCCGTAGCGGGTGGCGTGGCGGACGACGTCGTGGTTGGACAGCACCCAGGTGCTCGAGGCTCCCGAGCGAGCTGCCTCCGCGAGGTTCTTCCGGATGGCGCGGCGGAACTCGGAGGCGTCGAACGGGACCTCCAGCAGATCGAAGCTGAAGGCCTGGCCGAGCCCCTCCGAGCTGGCGTAGCGGGCCAGGCGGTCGGGATGGACCCAGGCCTCGGCCACGGCGGTGCGGGGAGGGTCGTACTCGTCGAAGACCTGGCGCCACTCGCGGTAGATCTCGTGGACCTCGTCGCGATCCCAGAAGGGATGTGCGCCCAGGGACTCGAACTCGTCCGGCAGCTCGGCGCTGGCCGGCAGCTGCTCGGGCAGGTCCTTGGCCAGCCCGTGGGCGACGTCGATCCGGAAGCCGTCCACCCCGCGGTCCGACCAGAAGCGCAGCGTGGTCAGGAACTCCTGGTGGACCTCCGGGTTGGACCAGTCGAAGTCCGGCTGCTCGCTGGCGAACAGGTGCAGGTACCACTGCCCCGGGGTGCCGTCCGGCTCGGTGACGCGCGTCCAGGCCGGGCCGCCGAAAATGGAGGTCCAGTCCGCCGGCGGCAGCTCGCCGTGCTCGCCTCGGCCCTCCCGGAAGATGTAGCGGGCGCGCTCGGGGCTGCCCGGCCCGGCGGCCAGCGCCTTCTGGAACCACACGTGCTGATCCGAGCTGTGGTTGGGCACGATGTCGACCACGACCTTGATCTGCCGCTCGTGCAGGGCCGCGACGAGCTCGTCGAAGTCCTCGAGGGTGCCCAGACGGGGGTCGACGTCGCGGTAGTCGGCGACGTCGTAGCCGCCGTCGGCCAGCTCCGAGGGATAGAACGGGCTCAGCCACACGGCATCCACTCCCAGGTCCCGCAGGTAGTCCGCGCGACGGGTCACGCCGCGCAGGTCCCCCAGGCCGTCGCCGTCGGCGTCCTGGAAGCTGCGCGGATAGACCTGGTAGACGACCGCCTGCCTCCACCAGTCCGGCGAGCTCCAGAGGGGGTTCGGCTGCGGTGCCTCGGAGGCGGGGATGCTCACAGGATCTCTCCTTCATGCAGGGGATGAACGCGGATGCGCTGAGGTCGGACGACGACGGAGCCCGACAGACGGACCCGACGCGCAATCCCACCAGGCTATCGACGCTCCACGACAGCCCGGGAACGGCGACGCGCACGGGCAGAGGAACATGCCCGGGAAACCATGGTGTGGCCCCCATCACCAGACGGGCCTACTCTGGGCCTCGGACCGACAGTCCGACGCCTCGAGGGTCCTGTGCCGCCATCAGCGCAGGTCACGGCGCTCTCGCGGGTGACGACAGGCACGATCTCATCGAAAGGCACCCCATGGCTCTCCAGTTCCCCGAGAAGAAGCATCTGCGTCTCGCGCCCCTGGGCCTCGTCCTGGCCGCCGGGCTCACGCTGTCCGCCTGCGGAGGTGGCGACGACGCCTCCTCCGACTCGTCCTCCTCCGACTCCAGCGCCTCGGAGTCCAGCTCGTCCGCCTCGGGCGGGGCGTCCGAGGGAGCGTCGGGTGGTGCCTCCGCTGGCGCTTCCGCCGGTGCTGAGGGCGGCGATGCCGCCGCCGGCGGGGCGGCAGGTGCTGAGGGCGGCGATGCCGCAGCCGGCGGTGAGGGTGCCGCTGGCGGCGATGCCGCAGCAGGTGCCGAGGGTGGCGACGCGGCTGCGGGTGCTGAGGGCGACGCCGCCGCCGGCGGTGCTGCTGGCGCCGAGGGCGGCGCAGGCGCTGAGGATGCCGCAGGCGCTGAGGGCGGTGCCGCCTCGGGAGCGGTCGATCCGTACAACGGCGGCGTGCCGGAGTCCGTCGGCGTCGACCCGGGCGCGGCTCCGTCGATCCAGCCCGGCCCGTACACGGTCACCCAGGGCGACACCCTGGGCTACATCTCGACGCTGTCGGGCATCACGGTCGACGACATCGCGGCGGCCAACGGCCTCTCGAACGTCGACCAGCTCGAGGTCGGCCAGACGATCACCATCCCCGAGGCCGGCTGATCCCCAGCCGACTCGATCGACGGGCCTCCCTCTGACCAGAGGGAGGCCCGTCGTGCTGCGGGGGCGCAGAACCCGCGGCATCTCCTGGTCATCGCGGGTTCGGCCTGCCTACGGTTCAGGACATGAGCACTCACAGCACCACCCCGACCCCTACCGACACCGTCGACTGGGCCTTCGTGACCGAGGGCCCCTGCGCCGAGTGCGGCTTCGCCCCGGGACTGCGCGAGCTCTCCGCCGCCGAGACCCTTCGCGCCTCCGCCGCCTCGTGGCAGGAGACGATCGAGCGCGACGACGTCCGCGAGCGCCCGTCGGCTGAGGTCTGGTCCCCGCTGGAGTACGCCGCGCACACCCGCGGTGTGGTGGGGCTGTTCCACGAGCGGATCTCACTGCTGCTCGAGAAGGACGACCCGCGGTTCGGCTCCTGGGACGGGGAGCAGGTCGCCGTGGACTCCGACTACGGAGCCCAGGACCCGGCGGTCGTCGCCGCCGAGTACGCGCAGGCCGCCGATGAGACGGCCGCCCTGCTGGACGGCCTGGACGAGCAGCAGCTCAGGCGCACGGGCTCACGGGCCGACGGCCGCGCCTTCACCGTGGCCGGGCTGATCGACTACCTCTTGCACGAGGTGCGCCATCACCTGCACGACGTCGGCATCCAGGCGCCTCGCGAGGGCGTCCGGGAGGCTGCGGCGGAGGCCGCTGAGCAGGCCCACGATCAGGACGCAGGAGCGTCGCAGTGACCGCGCCCCTGCGCGAGCTCGTGCGCGTCCTGCTGGACGCCGGTACGCTCGGGCGCGCAGGCGCCTCCGTGCCCGAGCAGCCGCCCGTGGGCGGCTTCCGCACGGCCCCGGTCACCCTGGACTGAGGACGTTCCGGCGCCCGCGCCGTCACCGGTGCCGCCGGTGCGCGCCCGTCGTCGTGGAACGAGGACCCCATGCCCTCCGTGCAGACCGATCTCTGGTTCGACACCCAGGCCCTCGAGGCCGCCGAGTACTGGACCTCCCTGGTCCCCGGCTCGCGGATCCTGGAGGTGTTCCACGACCACGGAGGCAACCCATTCACCGTCGGCGAGGGCTCCGTGCTCTACGTCCAGTTCGAGCTCGGCGGCCAGCGCTACGGCGCCGTCAACGGAGGACCGCACTTCCAGCTCGACGAGTCCGTCTCCATCTCCCTGATGTGCGATGACCAGGCCGAGGTCGACCGGTACTGGGAGGAGCTGACCCGAGAGGGCAGCGAGTCCATGTGCGGGTGGTGCAAGGACCGTTACGGCATGAGCTGGCAGATCGTCCCGCGGGAGATGATGCGGCTGCAGGCCGACTCCGACCCGGTCGCCGCGCGGCGCTCCACGCAGGCCATGCTCGCCATGCACCGACTGGATGTGCAGACGCTGCGCCGCATCGCGCTGCGCACCGAGGACCAGGACCGGATGCCCGCACCGGCCCCGGAGCAGGGCCGGGTGCCGAACCACATCGAGGGCGCGGTGCGCATCTCTGCCCCGGCGCACGAGGCCTGGGAGCTGATCTCGCGCCCGGGGTGGTGGGTCAACGACGGCCGGATCCGCGAGCACGAGATCACCTCGGACGGCGACCGCCACACGGTGACCGACCCCGTGCAGGGAACCTTCGCGCTCACGGTCGAGGACAGGCTCGACGGCGAGTTCATCGCCTACCGCTGGGAGGGCTTCGAGGGCTCCGACGATCCTCGCACCCTCACGCAGTTCTGGGTCGATCCCCTGGACGACGGCTCGTGCATGGTCCGGATGCTGGAGTCCGGCTTCCGCGACGGCGGGGCCTCCGATGCCGCGCTGCGGCCGACCTACGACGACCAGGCAGGCGGCTGGTGCCTGGAGCTGCGAGCGCTGCGCTCGGCCCTCGACGGTTCCTGATCCGCGGCCGGCGCTGACGCGGCGTCGGCGCCCGGCAGCGCAGAGAGGCGGTCGGCCTCCGTCGCCGCCTCGTCGCCGGAGGACGGCCTCCGGTCGTCGGCGGACGTCGCAGGTGTCGACGGCCGGACCTGCCAGTCCTGGCGAGTGCGCCGGGTCCGCCGAGCTGTGCGCAGCGCTCCCACGGCCACCGCGATGCCGATCAGCAGCGGCACCCACACCTTGGAGTACTCCAGCAGGAAACCAGCCCACTCGGGCAGCTCGATGCTGGGCCAGGGGATCGAGGGGAGGTCGATCTCCGGCCAGGGGAGGCGGGGCAGGCTGATCTGCGGCCACGGGATGCCGAGATCGGGCAGCAGCCGGCCCAGGAAGCTCCACACCGGATCGAGCAGACGGAGGATCAGCGGCAGCAGCACGATGCCCGCGATCGCCGCCCCCGCTCGCCCCATCCCCTCCATGAGCGGGTAGACCGCGCGCTTCCAGGGCGAGGCCTCCATGGCCGCCTGGCGACGTGCGGCCCACGATCCTTCCGGCGGTGCGAACTCGGCCACCTGGCTGCCGTCCTTGAAGCGGACGTGGGCGACCCGAGTCCCGCCGCCGACCGCCTTCACCACGATGCGGGGATCGGCGAACGAGAGCAGCAGGGACTTGGCCTCCGGGGCCGGCGCCTGGTCGGGCTGCTCGTCGGAGGATCCGGTGCGGGCGTCGTCGTCCTCCGGGTGCACGGCCACGCGATGCGAGCCGAGCTGCGAGGCCCGTGCGAGCACGCGGGTCCCGCGGAAGAACACGCAGCCCTTCTGCGGGCCCTCCATGTCGTCGCTGCGGAACTGCGGATCGACCTCGGTGAGCTGGGCGCGATTGCCCACCGCCACGCTGAACGGCCCGAGCTGCGGGTGGTGCAGGCGCCAGATCTCCGGCTGAGGCCGCCCCGGCGCAGGCTGCACGACGTCCTGCGGGGCCTCAGCCCCCTCTTGGTTCTGCTGCTCGCTCGTCATGCTCCAGAAGCTACTGAGGACGACCATCTCCGGTCATCGGCCCCCGGGACGACTTCGGGCGCTCATCCTTCTGGAGGGGGCCTGGGCCTCTCTTCGCCGCGGATCATCAGCCCCCTGCCCGAATGCTCCTCGCCGTCCTACGCTGGGAGCATGGATCACAGCACCGGACAGCTCACCGACCAGGAGATCGCCGAGGCTCAGCTCGCCGACTGGAGCGTGGAGGACGGCGTGCTGCGCGCGTCGTTCGACACCGGCGACTTCCTCAGCGGCCTCAAGTTCGTCACCGCGCTGGCGGAGATCGCGGAGGAGGTCGGACATCACCCCGACGTCCTGCTGACCTACCCCTCCGTGCAGCTCTCGCTGATCAGCCACGACGTCGAGGCCATCACCCAGAAGGACGTCAACATGGCGCGGCGGCTCTCGGAGCTCGCCGCGCAGCTCGGCGTCTCCGCCGCCTGAGCGCGCGCGACCGCAGCACCACGCGGACCAGGGACCCCGCCGGATCGCACCGGCGGGGTCCCTGCGTCGTCTCAGCGCCCTGCGCTGTCCCAGAGTCCTGCGCGCCCAGGCCCCGGCCGCCTCAGGCGCCCAGCACGCGGATGGCCACCTGCACGCGGTTGGTGACCTCGAGCTTGGCGAAGATGCTGGCCACGTGCGTCTTGACCGTGGTGATCGACAGGAACATCTCCTCGGCGATCTCCGAGTTCGTCAGTCCCCGGGCCACGGCCTCGGCGATCTCGCGCTCCCGGGCGCTCAGGACGTCCAGCCCCGGCCCGGACCCGACCTGGGGCCGGGGAGCAGAGCCCTGCGACGAGGACTGCTCCCCGTCCGAGACGGACACGGAGCCCGGCCTCGCCTCAAGGGTGCCGAGCTGCCTGCCCTGCGCCGTGGCCACGGCGATCAGCCGCGAGAGCACCTGCGGGGAGACCGTGGAGCGGCCGGCGGCCGTCTCCTGGACGGCTTCGACGAGCTGGCGCGGCGGGGTGTCCTTGAGCATGAAGCCCAGAGCCCCGGCCTCGAGGGCGTCCAGGATGAACGAGTCGGTGTCGAAGGCCGTGAGCATCAGGACCTCGGGCGGCTGCGGCAGCGCGCGCACGAGCCGACATCCCTCGATCCCGTCGACACGGGGCATGCGGATGTCCATGAGGACCACGTCCGGGCTCAGCTGACCGGCGAGCTCGGCGGCCCCCGCGCCGTCGGCGGCCTCGCCCACGACCTGGAGGTTCTCGGCGCCGTCGAGCAGCAGCTTCAGCCCGGCACGCATGAGGGACTCGTCGTCGACCAGCAGGATGCGGACGGGATCGCTGTCTAGCTGCGGCATGGGATGCACGCCTCCAATCGGAACATGGTCTCGGTGCGCTCAGTGCTGATCGTGCCACCCAGACCGCGAGCGCGCTCGTCGAGTCCCACCAGGCCGAAGCCGCTGGGCTCCGGATGCGCGTCGGCGACCTGCGGATTGCTCACCGTCAGGGACACCGCCCCGGCGCGACGAGACCAGCGGACGGTCACCGGCGCACCGGGCGCGTGCTTGACCGCGTTGGTCAGCGCCTCCTGCAGGATCCGGTAGAGCGTGCGCGCCGCAGTGTCCGGCACGGCCTCGGCGTCGACGACCTCCCGGCCGACCATCTCGATCCGGGCGCCTACCGCGCGGAACTCCGCCAGCAGCTCGGGCAGCTGCCGCAGATCGGGCTCGGGCCGGGTGTCCCCGGGGTCGTCGCGCAGGATGTCGAGCACGGTGCGCAGCTCGGCCGACGCCGTCGCGGCCGTCTGCTGCACCAGTCGAGCGGTCGAGCGGACGGTGTCGCGGTCGAGGTCCTCGCGGTAGTCCAGCGCACCGGCGTACGTGCTGATCAGGGCCAGGCGGTGGGAGAGGGTGTCGTGCATCTCCCGAGCGATCCGGGTGCGCTCCTGCGCCCGGGACTGCTCCGCGCGGGCGTGCTCCTCGCGCACCAGGGCGGCCGCCTCCCGTCGGGCCGTCAGCGCCTCGGCCTGCAGGGCCCGGATCCGGCGGCGGCGGGACCACCGGTACATGCCGATCAGCACAGGCACCAGGAGCATCACGGCCGAGACCCCGCACACCAGCAGGCCGTCGAACCACCCCTCGGCGGAGTCTTGGATGAAGTACCCGACGATGGTCGCGGCCACCGTGACGACGTAGACCAGCCCCGCCCACGACCGACGTCCCCGTGAGGAGATCGAGATCATGGTGAACAGCGAGGCAAGCCACGCCGAGACCGAGAGGGACACGCACACGCCGATGATCAGGGCGGCGATCAGCGCCGAGCGGGGCTCGGGCCGGTCCACCAGCTCCGCCGGATCCACGGAGCCGCCCTCGAGCGCCTGAGCATCGGTGAACCCGTGCCGCAGCGCCACGGGAACCAGTGCCACCGCGATCAGTCCCAGGACCACATCCAGGACCGAGAGCAGGACCACGGGCCGGCCCGGGCCGTACACGTCCAAGGGGTCCAGCGGATCGCCCTGGGTCAGCACCACGACCAGGATCAGCCCCCAGACCACCGGCCCGAGCAGGAAGGCGAGCAGCGTGAGGATCGCGGTGACCCACGGGCGCTGCAGCCTGCGCGGACTCCAGGGCTGACGGGGCGTCTCCGGCGCCGACGCAGCCCACGGGGCGGCGGTCTGGGACGTGGTGGCGGACATGGCTCTCAGCGTAGGAGCGCGCCGCGGCCGCGTCGCCGTCCGGAAGCATGAACGGGCCCTCATCCCATCCGACGAGATCCCGCCGCCCACGGCCCCAGCGAGCGGCATCACACCGGGAGCCTGAGCCCGTCGGTATACCGTGGAGCGCTCACCGGCCCTCTCGGGCCCCTCCCTCCACCGAAACTCGAGCTTCCCTATGCCCTCCTCCAGCCCGGCTTCCGAGCAGGCTCCCGATTCCGGCGACGCCGAGTACCCCCACGGCACTCACCCGGGGCTCGTCCCCGGGGTGGCCGTCGACGAGCAGCGGGTGCGCTACCGCACCGACAAGATCACCTTCGGGGTGGCCGGCGGCCTCATCGTCGCCTTCATCCTCTGGGGCGCGCTGTCCACCGAGAGCCTCACCTCCGCCTCGACCAGCGCCCTGAGCTTCACCGTCACCTACGGCGGCTGGATCTTCACGACCCTGGCGGCCGTCGTCCTGCTGTTCCTGCTGTTCGTGGGCTTCTCCCGCTTCGGGCGCATCCCGCTCGGCAAGGACGGCGAGCAGCCGGCCTACTCCATGCGCTCCTGGATCGCGATGCTCTTCGCGGCGGGCATGGGCGTGGGCCTGATCTTCTTCGGCGCCTACGAGCCTGTGACGTACTACATGACCCCGCCGCCGGGGCGTGCTGAGCCCGAGTCGCTGCAGGCCATGCACTCGGCGATGGCGCAGACGATCTTCCACTGGGGTCTGCAGGCCTGGGCGATCTACGCCATGGTCGGCGCGGCCATGGGCTACGCCGCCTACCGCCGCGGCCGTCCCCTGCTGATCTCGGCGATCTTCGGCCAGCGGGCGCCGGGCAGCGTCTGGGGGCGGCTGATCGACGCCTTCGCCGTGATCGGCATCCTGTTCGCCACGGCCGCCTCGCTCGGGCTGGGCACCCTGCAGATCGGCCGCGGCGTGGAGGTCGTGGCGGGCATCGGCCCGGTGTCCAACGCCGTGCTGATCGGGATCATCGCCGTGCTCACCGCGTGCTTCCTGATCTCGGCCGTCTCCGGCATCGCCAAGGGCATCCGGCTGCTGTCGAACGTCAACATGATGCTGGCCGCAGCTGTCGCATTCTTCCTGTTCGTGGTCGGCCCCACGGTCTTCCTGCTGAACTTCATCCCCTCCGTGGTGGCCACGTACTTCGGCGAGATGTTCGACATGCTCTCGATGTCCGCCTCCAAGGGCCCCGACGCCGAGGAGTTCATGCGCTACTGGACCCTGTTCTACTGGGCCTGGTGGGTCTCGTGGGCGCCGTTCGTGGGCGCGTTCGTCGCGCAGATCTCGCGCGGGCGCACCCTGCGCCAGTACGTGACCGTGGTGCTGCTGGCCCCCACCGCCATCTGCGTGCTCGCCTTCTCGATCTTCGGCGGCACCGCCATCTGGCTGCAGCGCTCGGGCAGCGATATCGCCGGAGCGGCCTCCCCCGAGGACATGCTCTTCCAGATGCTCGACGCCCTGCCGATGTCCCAGATCAGCTCGGTGGCCGTGATGATCCTGCTGGCGGTCTTCTTCATCACCTCGGCCGACTCGGCCTCTGTGGTCATGGCCTCGATGTCCCAGCGCGGCAACCCCGAGCCGACCAAGCCGGTCGTCGCCTTCTGGGCGCTGGCCCTGGCCGGCGTGGCCGCCGTGATGCTGGTCGTGGGCGGGGCCGATGCCCTGCAGGGGCTGCAGGACCTCGTCACGGTGGCGGCCCTGCCCTTCGCCGTGATCCTGCTGTGCATCATGCCGGCGTTCTTCCGGCTGCTGTCGACCGACCCCATGATGCTGCGCGTCCAGTACGCGCGGGTGGCGATCGACGACGCCATGCGCACGGGCATGTCCGAGCACGGCGACGACTTCGCCCTGGCCGTCAAGCACGAGACCGAGGGGTCCTCCGCCGGACGCGACTTCGACTCGACCTCCCCCGAGTACACCGAGTGGTACCGCCGCACCGACGAGAACGGCGAGCCGGCGGAGTACGACTATGAGAAGGACCGCTGGGCCGACGAGGCGACAGGCGAGATGTCGTCCGTGGAGGCTGCCGGTGAGTCCGGCTCCGAGGCCCCGTCCGACACCGAGGCGGAGCCCCGGGCCGACGAGCCCGCCCGCGGCAAGGCCCCCTGGAGGCGCTGAGCGAGCGCATCCCGCACGACGACGCCGTCTGGTCGCCCTGCGCCGCGGCATTCATCGTCGAGGGGACCCATCGGACGCTTTCGTCGCCGAGGGGACGCAACTGACACCCTTCCAGGTGCAGGAAGGCGTCGGACGGGTCCCCTCAGCGCGTACGGGGTCAGCTACGTCCCCTCGGCGTTCCAGTTGACGCTCGACGACGCCCGCACCGCTTCAGCCGCGGGCGATGGCGACCGCCGAGCGGATGAGCGGGATCTGCAGCGGGACGCGCCCGATCGCGACGGCCTGAGCCGGCCACGGCTTGTCCCGCCAGTCCACGGCCATCTTGATGTTGCCCGGCCACACGCCCACGAGGAGCGCGGCCGACGCCGCACCGCCCAGCCGACGGGTCCGAGGTATAGCCAGCAGCCCGGCCACACCGAGCTCGGCGACGCCCGACCACACAGCCCACTGGCGAGGCGTCCCGGGCAGCGCCTCCGGGATGATGCTCTGGTAGACGCCGGGGACCGCCAGATGCAGCATGCCGGTCACGGCATACATGCGCGCTTGGCGGCGACCCAGCGCGTCGGGCGACCTCCCCGCCGCCCTGGGGAAGGTCGTCACCGCAGTGGTCGACGCAGTGAGAGCCGAGGTCGCGGAGCTCCCGGCTCCCGACCTGCGAAGCCTGCGCATGGTGCGTCGATGCCGGGCGAGCTGGCGCCGGCGCTCGGCACGGATCTGACGGGGCCGCAGAGAACTCATCATGCTTGCCATTCTGGCCCCGCACGGCGGCCGCCGTCGATCCGGCCGCTCAGCGGCTCCGCTGACAGGCATCCCCTGCCGTGCGAGACCGGCGCCTCGGCATAGGCCTCAGCGCCCTCGGCTCCGAAGGGGCCGCGTCGGAGGAGAAGGTGACGTAGACGAGACGGGGCATGGCTGCTGCCCTTCCGGTCGATTCCTGGATCGGGGTGAAGGCTGCCTCAACGGCCCCAGGCCTCGCGCAGCACGCGCAGGGAGTCGATGGCACCCTCGGAGGTGGAGCCCACCGGAGCGACCATGATCTCGTCGGCGCTGGCGCGGGCCGCGAAGTCCTCCACGTACTGCTTGACCTGGGCGCCGTCGCCCACGGCCGTGTAGCGGATCATGTTGAGGATCTGCTGCCCGGCCGGGGAGTGCATGACCAGGTCGAGCTCCTCCTCGGAGAGCTCCCGGCCGCGTCCGGCCATCTGGCGCACGCGGGAGCGGCGGTACCACTCGAGCTCCTGCGCCGCGTCGTCCGGGTCGTCGCGACCCACGACGTTGACCGCGGCGATCACGTACGGCTCATCGAGCACCTCGGAGGGCTGGAACTGCGCGCGGTAGGCCTGCGTGGCCTGCTCGAGGGCCTCCGGGGCGAAGTGCGAGGCGAACGAGTACGGCAGGCCGTAGGCGGCGGCCAGGGTGGCGCCGAACATCGACGAGCCCAGGATGTAGAGCGGCACGTTCGTGCCGGCGCCGGGGACGGCGCGCAGGCCGGGGACCACGGACTCGTCGCGCAGGAAGGCCTGCAGCTCCTTGACGTTCTGCGGGAACTCCTCGGCGGCACGGGGGTCGCGGCGCATGGCGCGCACGGCGGCCTGATCGGTGCCGGGCGCGCGGCCCAGGCCCAGATCGATGCGCCCGGGGTGCAGCTCGGCGAGGGTGCCGAACTGCTCCGCGATGATCAGCGGAGCGTGGTTGGGCAGCATGACGCCGCCCGAGCCGAGCCGGATCGACTCGGTCTGAGCGGCGATGTGCGCGATCAGCACGGCCGGGGCAGCCGAGGCGATCGAGCTCATGTTGTGGTGCTCGGTGTACCAGACGCGCTCGTAGCCCAGCCGCTCGGCGACCTGTGCGAGCTCGACGGACTCCTGGAAGGCCTCCCCCACGGTCTTTCCGCTGCGGACGGAGGCGAAGTCGAGGACGGACAGAGGAAGGGGCATGGCGCGGGCCTTTCGGGATCGCAGGTGCTTAGGTCTCTGACCCGTACAGCGGATCCCGGGCCCGCTTGATTCCCCGCCCCGTCCGCTCAGTCCTTGCGCGGGCCGCCGTAGATCTCGTTCACGACGTCCTCGTAGGTCCGCAGCACCTGGGCACGCTTGAGCTTCAGCGACGGGGTGAGGGTGCCGTCGTTCTCCGAGAAGTCCGAGGACAGGATCCGGTGCTCCTTGATCTGCTCGGCGCGCGAGACCGCCTGGTTGGCCTTGTCGATGGACTCGGCGATCGCCGCGCGCACCTGGTCGTTCTGGCGGGCGTCGTCAAGGGTCATCTCCGGATCCAGCCCGTGGGCCTCCAGCCAGCCGGGCAGCGCCTCCTCGTCCAGGGTGATCAGCGCGGCGATGAACGGGCGGTTGTCGCCCACGGCGATGCACTGCGAGACCAGCGTGTGCGCACGGATCTGGTCCTCCAGGACCACCGGGCTCACGTTCTTGCCGCCGGCGGTCACGATCAGCTCCTTGATGCGCCCGGTGATGCGCAGGTAGCCGTCGTCGTCGAGCTCGCCCAGGTCGCCGGTGCGGAACCAGCCGTCCTCGAAGGCCTCCTCGGTCTTCTCCGGGCTGTTCCAGTAGCCGCGCATCACGGCGATGCCCTTGGCCTGGACCTCGCCCATGTCCGTGATCCGCACCGCGTTGCCCGGCAGGGGACGCCCGACGCTGCCGATGCGCAGCGCGGTCGGGGTGTTCACGGTCTGCGGCGCGGTGGTCTCGGTGAGGCCGTAGCCCTCGAGCACCATCAGGCCGACGCCGTGGAAGAAGTGCGCCAGGCGCTCGCCCAGCGGGCCGCCGCCGGAGACCGCGTGCGTGACCTTCCCTCCCATGGCCTCGCGCAGCTTGGCGTAGACCAGGCGGTCGAAGATCGCGTGCTGGATCTTCAGCCCGAGCGGCACCTTCCCGGCCTGCTCGGCGCGCGACCAGGCGATCGAGACGGCCGCGGCGCGGTCGAAGATCTTCCCGCGGCCGCCGGCCTCCGCCTTCTGCTGGGCGGAGTTGTACACCTTCTCGAACACGCGCGGGACGACGAGCAGGAAGTCCGGGTGGAAGCTCTGCAGGTCCGGCAGCAGGTTCTTCATGTCCGCGGTGTAGGCCATGGTGCAGCCGCCGGCCACCGTGAGGATCGAGACGTAGCGGGCGAACACGTGGGCCAGCGGGAGGAACATGACCGTGCGACGCCCCTCCTGCACCACCTCGGGGATCGACAGCCTGGCAGCGTCCGCGAGTTCCACGAAGTTCCCGTGGGTGATCTCGCAGCCCTTGGGCTTCCCGGTGGTGCCGGAGGTGTAGATGATCGTGGCGAGATCGTCGAGGCCGGCGAGATCGCGGCGGCGCTCGATCTCCTCGTCCGGGACGTCCTTGCCTCCCTCGCGCAGGTGATCGAGCGCGCCCTCGTCGAAGCACCACACGCTGTGCACGGCAGAGAGGTCCTTGTCCTGGGCTGCCCGCTCGAACACGGCCTTGTGCTCCGGGGTCTCGACGACGAGCGCCGTGGCGCCCGAGTCCGCCAGGTTCCAGTGCAGCTGCGACGGCGCCGACGACTCGTACACCGGCACGGAGACCGCACCGGCGAACCAGATCGCGAAGTCGATGAGGCTCCACTCCAGGCGGTTGCGCGACATGAGCCCCACACGGTCCCCCGGCTCAATGCCGGCGGCCACCAGTCCCTTGGCCAGGGCGGTGACCTGCTCCACCACCTCGCTGGCCCGCAGATCGATCCACTGCTCACCCACGCGGTGGGAGTAGATCGCCGGATCGGAGGGCTTGCGCGCATTGCGCAGGAGCAGCTCCGTCACGTTCGTGTCTCGGGGGGTCTCTACAGCAGGCGGAATGCTGATCTCGCGCACGGGGGCTCCTGGTGATAGGGGTCAGTGACTCTACGGTAGGCGACCGTGAGACAGGTCACAAAAAGGAGATCAACCCGGATGTGGTGCAGATCTCGTCAATTTGTTGAACAATCTGTACTGTGTCCTCCACTGACCCGGACTCCCCTCTGCGAAGGGCTCCACGCCGACGGTGAACCGCACCCCCGGCGCGCACAACCTGGGGCCGCACCACGCCGCCCCGCTGATCGTCTCGAGGCAGACCATGATCCAGCACCACCCCGAGCAGGCTCCCGTGCAGGACGCCGGCTCCACCGACGCGCAGACCCCCAAGGCCGCCCCCGGCATGGTCTCGAGTTCGTCCCGTCAGGCCATCCTGGGCGCCCTCTTCCTGATGGCCACCAGCGCCATCGGACCGGGCTTCATCACCCAGACCGCCAACTTCACCGTCCAGATGGGCGCGGCCTTCGCCTTCGCGATCCTGGTCTCGATCCTGGTGGACATCGCCGTGCAGCTGAACGTGTGGCGCGTCATCGGCGTCTCCGGGCTCAAGGCCCAGCAGCTCGGCAATGCGGTCCTGCCCGGCGTCGGCTGGCTCGTCGCCGCGCTCGTGGCGCTGGGCGGCCTGGTGTTCAACATCGGCAACACCGCAGGCGGCGGCCTGGGCATCAACGCGATGACCGGCCTGGACGCCAAGTGGGGCGGGCTCATCACCGCCGTGCTGGCCATCGCCGTGTTCCTGTCCAAGAAGGCCGGCATGGCCCTGGACAAGATCGTGATCGGCCTGGGCGTCGTGATGATCCTGGTGACCGGCTACGTGGCCGTCGTCTCGGACCCGCCCGTGGGCGAGGCCATGAAGAACATGGTCCTTCCCGAGCAGATCAGCTACGTCGTGATCGTCACCCTGATCGGCGGCACCATCGGCGGCTATATCACCTACGCCGGCGCGCACCGCATGGTCGACTCCGGGATCACCGGACCGGAGAACGCCACGCGGATCTCCAGCTCCTCCGTGATCGGCATCATCATCACGGGCATCATGCGCTTCCTGCTGTTCCTGGCGATCCTGGGCGTCGTGGCGGGCGGCGCGGAGCTGATCGGCGACAACCTCGCGGCCCAGGCCTTCGAGCAGGCCGCCGGTGCCGTGGGCCTGCGCCTGTTCGGCCTCATCCTCTGGGCGGCCGCCGTGTCCTCGGTGATCGGCGCGGCCTACACCTCGGTCTCGTTCCTCACCTCGGACAAGACCAAGGCCGGCACCCGCAACATCCTCACGGTCGCGTTCATCGTATTCTCGGCCATCATCTTCCTGCTGCTCGGCCAGGCGCCGTCGACCCTGCTGATCGTGGCCGGTGCCGTGAACGGGCTGATCCTGCCGATCGGCTTCACGGTGATCATGATCGTGGCCTGGTTCCGCCGGGACCTGCTGCACGGCTACAGCTACCCCAAGTGGCTGGCCATCATCGGCGCCCTGGTGCTGATCCTGACCTACATCCTCGGCTGGAAGTCCCTGTCCGGCATCGCGGCCCTCTGGGCGTGACGCCTCTGGCATCCTGAAGACCATGACCCGCGCGACGGCAGGAGCTCCGATGAACGACGACACCCCCGTCTCCCAGCTGAGCCCTGCCGCCGCTCGGGAGCTGTTCCGCGCCGGGCGGGCCGTCCCCACCTCCGGGTGGTCGGACGGCTTCGCCCAGGCCAATCTCATCGCGGTGCCGCAGGACTGGGCGTACGACGTCCTGCTCTTCGCCCACCGCAACCCCAAGTCCTGCCCGCTGCTGGGCGTGCTCGAGGCCGGTCAGCTCAGCAGCGACCTGCTGCCCGGCGGCGACATCCGCACCGACATCCCGCGCTACACCGTCCACCGCGACGGCGAGCTCGTGGGCTCCCCCGCCGACGTCACCGAGCTGTGGCGCGATGACCTGGTGGCCTTCCTGATCGGGTGCAGCTTCACGTTCGAGGCCGCGCTGCTGGAGGCCGGGCTGCCGCTGGCGCATCAGGACCAGGGCGTGAACGTGCCGATGTACCGGACGTCGATCCCGGCCGGCTCTGCGGGCCGGCTGCACGGGCCCACCGTGGTCTCCATGCGGCCGCTGCCCGGATCCATGGTCGCCGACGCCGTGCGCATCACCTCGCGCTACCCGGCCGTGCACGGTGCGCCCCTGCACGTGGGCGATCCGGCCGCGATCGGCATCGAGGACCTCTCCCGTCCGGACTACGGCGACGCCGTGGAGATCCCCGACGGATGGCTGCCGGTCTTCTGGGCCTGCGGCGTCACGCCCCAGGCGGCGATCGCGGCCAGCGGCGTCCCCTTCGCGATCGGCCACGCGCCGGGGCACATGCTCATCACAGATGCCCCGAACGCGTCGTACCAGGTGCCGTGAGGCCGCGGATCAGTCGTCCGAGACCGTGACCTCCACCGGAATGTTGCCGCGCGTGGCATTGGAGTACGGGCAGACCTGATGCGCCGCATCGGCCAGCTCCTGCGCCTCGTCGTGCGGCATGCCCGGGATGACGACCTCGAGCTCGACCGCCAGGCCGAACCCCTCGCCCTCCTTGCCGATGGAGACCTTGGCGCCCACGGAGGAGTCGCCCAGGTCCTTGCCGCGCTGCCTGGCGGTGAGCTGCAGTGCGGAGTGGAAGCAGGCCGCGTAGCCCGCGGCGAAGAGCTGCTCCGGGTTGTTCCCGTCGCCGCTGCCCCCCATGGCCCGGGGCGAAGCCAGATCGAATTCCAGGCCTCCGTCGGGGACGGTCACGCTGCCGTCGCGTCCTGCTCCGGTGGCGAGTGCCTCGGTGGTGTACAGGGGATCCATGTCATCCTCCTCGCGATCCGCGACCGGCGTCTCCGGCACGCGGTGATCTCATCGTAGGACGCCCGTCAAGACGGGGGTGCATCGGCTGCGCGAGCACCTGCGAGCCGCGCGGCCAGGACGGGCCGGGCGAGCTCAGCGGGCCGAGGCGGCCTCGGGGGACTGCACCGGGACCTGCGCGGTGTCGAGCTCGCGGCGGAAGCGCCGCGAGCGCAGGCGCAGCAGGGCGAAGCTGCCCAGCAGCATCGTGAAGCCCAGGCTCGCCACGACCAGCCCGACCACTGTGGGGGCCGCCAGGCCGAGGCCCGCGGAGATCACCATGCCGCCCAGCAGCGCGCCCAGCGCGTTCGCCACGTTGAACGCCGCGTGGTGCAGCGAGGCGCCCAGCATCTCGGAGGGGCCGGCGATGCGCATGAGCCAGGTCTGCATGGACGGGCCCAGCGTCGCGTGGCCCATGTTGGTGAGGAAGAACGCGATGCTCAGCCCGACCGGGTCCGTCACCACGGAGACCATCAGCACCATGGCCGCGATGTAGAGCGGGAAGGCCACCAGAAGCGTCCTGTCCAGGGAGCGGTCCGTCGTGAAGCCGCCGATCGCGTTGCCGATGGTCATGCCCAGTCCGGCCACCGCCAGCAGCACGGGGATGAATCCGGCGCTCATGCCGGCGACCTGCTGGCCGATGTCCGCGATGTAGCTGAACACGGCGAACGACCCGGCGAACCCCACCGCGGCGATCAGCATGACCACCCACAGCTGGACCCGGGAGAAGGCGCGCAGCTCGTCCTGGGTCCGTCGGCCCTGCGGGGCGGGCTGGGACGGGATCGTGGTGGCCACCAGGACGGCGGTCAGCGCGAAGACCGCGGCGATCGTCAGGAAGGCCGCGCGCCATCCGGCCGCCTGCCCCAGAGCCGTGAGCATGGGCACGCCCACCAGATTGGCCACGGTCAGCCCGGACAGGGCGACGGCCGCGCCCTTGCCCTGCGAACCGGGGCCCATGAGGGAGGCCGCCAGCAGCGAGGCCACCCCCAGGTAGGCGCCGTGCGGCAGCCCTGCGATGAAGCGGGCCAGCAGCGTCAGCTCGAAGCTCGGCATCAGCCCGGAGGCCAGGGTGGACACGCACAGCAGTCCCGCGAACACTACGATCAGGCGGGTGCGGCTCAGGCGCACGGCCAGCAGGGACAGCAGCGGGGCGCCGACCACCACGCCCAGCGCGTAGGCGGTGATGGCCCATCCGGCGCGGGCCACGCCCTGCTCCGGGTCCGCGTCCATCATCTCGGGCAGCAGCCCCTGGGCGATCTGCGGGAGCAGCCCCATGGAGACGAACTCGGCGGAGCCGATGCCGAAGCCTCCGAGGGCCAGGGCCATCAGCGCGATGCGGCGGCGCGTCGGCGACAGCACGGCGCCGCCCTGGGTCTCATGCACAGCGGTCACAGGACACCTCCCGGGATGATGGATCGATGAAGAACTGCATCACCGCGGCGGAGGCCTCACGCTCGCGGCAGAACCCTCAACGCTAGACCTCGGCTCGCTCTGCCTGCCAGGCCTCCGGGGCCATCCGACCCGCGAGAAGCGTCACACGGCCGCGACGCCGGTCACTCGCAGGCGACCCCGTCGCCGTCGCCATCCATGCGCGGCGCATAGCCGGGCATGCCGCGGTACAGGGGCGCGGCACCGGCGGCCCGGGCCTCGGAGCAGTTCGCGAAGGCTGCGCCCGGTGCAGCGGGTGCCGGGGCAGGCTCCTGGGCGGGCTGCGGTGCGCTCTCGGCGGGCGCCCGCGTCGAGCTCTGGTCCGAGCCCGAACCGGACTCGGACGACGACTCCCCCTCGCAGTCCCGCAGCACCTCCGCCATCCGGTCGTGCTCGGGCTGGGTGACCCACAGGTCGTACTTGGCCTTCACATCGACCTGCCGCGCCACGTAGGGGCACCAGTAGGAGCGGTTCGGCGGCAGCCAGGTCGCGGCGTCGCCGTCGCCCTTGGACTGGTTGGTCGGACCGTCGACGGCCAGGAGGTTCAGCGGGTCGTTGGCGAAGACCAGCCGCTGCTGCTCGCTCAGCTGCTGGGCGCCCTTCTGCCAGGCATCGGACAGCGCCACCACGTGATCGATCTGCACCTCGGCGGAGGTGTCCATTCCCGCGGTGAAGTCGATCGCGGTGTCCGTGTAGGGGTCCTGCAGCAGACCGGAGGACACGGAGCAGCCGTCCTCGCGCTCGATGCCCGTGAGGTCGCGGGCCAGGATGTCATTGCGGGTGCTGCACCCGTTGCCGTCGACGTCGTGCCAGGTGGGACCGAAGAGATCGCGGCCATAGCCGGTCTTCGGCGCGCGGCCCTTGATGTCGAGGGTCTCCAGCACGGTCAGGGCCTCAGCGGAGTCGGAGGCGGCGCTGTCGTCGACGGGCGCGGGCGAGCTCTCGGGCTCCGAGGCTTGCGCCGACGTCTCGACCGCCTCGGGTGCCTCTGCTGCCTCGGACGACTCGGCCCCGCCAGGCTCCTGCGCCTCCGATGACGGGGCCTCCGGCGCCTGCGGTGCAGACGACGCCGAGGAGCCCGGCCGCGGATCTTCGGCCTCCTCGGAGGACGGGCCGACGATCAGCGCGATGACCACCAGAGCCACGAAGGCGAGGACCAGCAGGCCCAGGCAGCCGCCGCAGCCGATGCCGATCTTGGCGGGGGTCGTCATCCGGGAGCGCGCAGGGGTCACATCAGCCTCGTCGTCGGGGGTCGCGGGGAAGCCCCACAGCCTACTGATCAGCACCCTGCCGACGACGGCGCCGCGCGGGCCGCTGCGTGCCCTACCCTCTCCTGGTGTCCTACCTCGATGAGCTGGCCGAGCGGCCCGACGACCACGACGACAGCCCTCCCGACGGCAGCCGGTACCAGAGCCTCAAGCACGAGGCGGTGCGCGATTCCACGCGCGCGCTCCAGCAGCGCATCCGCTCCCGCTTCCCGGATCGCGGGCTGTGGGAGGTCTGCGGCGAGCTCGCGGCGCTCGTGGACGAGGTCGGCTCGGAGGGCGGCATCAGCCGCCGTCGCATCCGGTTCGCCCGCTTCATGTCGCGGCTGCTGGTCGTGCTCATCGTCGTGTTCGTGGCGCTGACGATCGCGCTGGCCGCGGCCGACATCTGGGCCGATCCGGAGGCCATCAGCCCGATCGACTTCCTGCCGCTGCTGGAGACCGTCATCAACAACGCGGTGTTCGCGGGCCTGGCGGTGTTCTTCCTGATCGCCGTGCCGGAGCGGATGGAGCGGGCGCGCGTGATGCGGCTGCTGCACCGCCTGCGCTCCCTGGCCCACGTGATCGACATGCATCAGCTCACCAAGGTGCCCGAGCGCCTGGAGCGGGGCTCGCGCGCCGACGGCGGCCTGGATCTCAGCCGCGAGCAGCTGCGCCACTACCTGGATTACTGCACGGAGATGCTCTCGCTCGTGGGCAAGACCGCTGCCCTGTTCGCCGAGGACACGACGGACGGCGAGATCATCGACGGCGTGGAGGGCCTGGAGACCCTGACCTCCGACATGGCCCGCAAGGTCTGGCAGAAGATCGCGGTGCTGTGACCTGCGTGAACGGCCGGCACGCCGCGGACTTCACCCTGACTCGGCCGACTAGTTGTTCAGCCCCTGCCCCTCGTAGAAGGCTCCGCCCGCATTTCGCACCGCGTAGTAGTAGACATCGGCCACCCCGAGGCACGCGTTGCGGCGGATCATCTCGGTGGGGTAGGCCCGGGTGCAGGACGCCGTGAGCCCGGACAGGAACACCGTGTCGCAGTCCAATCGATCGACGAAGCTCGTGGACGAATAGCACCGATCGTGATCGTCGCAGGTGGGCTTGAAATCAGCGCGCCCCCACTGATCCGGTGAATAGCTGCAGCCGTTGGTCTCGTCGGTCGCCGCTGCCAGAGGAGCAGCGGAGGCCTGAGGTATAGCGGAAGTCTGAGCCAGGCGGAGGGATGATGACCCTCCGGTGAGCCGCACGATCTCCTGGATCTCCGCCTGACTCGAGATCGCGTCGAGCTCGACGATCTCCTGGGGCGTGAAGTTGCGCAGCAGGACGTCGTGCTGCTTCTTGGTGATGTCCCCGCCCGTCGGCGACGCAGTGGATGCCGCCGTGGCCGCGGATGCTCCCGCCGCGGTCGATGCCAGCAGCATCACGGACGCAAGAAGAGTGATCGGTCGGCGCGAAACGGTCTTCATGGCATGCCCCTTCGGTGGAGAATATGAGCCCCCACTAGGGGATACAGTCTCAGACTGTAGCGCAGCTCACCACGCGCGGGCCCATCTCAGCGGCCGTAGTGGTAGCGGCACTGGGCTATCAGCACACGAGCCTCGACGACCTTGCAGACCAGTCGGTGCTCATCGGTGATCCGCCGCGACCAGAAGCCGCCGAAGTCGTGCTTGAGCGCTTCGGGCTTGCCGATGCCTTCATTGCTGTTGCGCTGGATGTCCTCGAGAAGCCAGTTGATGCGCTTGAGGACCTTCCGGTATGGCATCCAGGAGACGCCGGGCATTGGCGGGCGAGCGCATGAGGTACGCCGTCTCCCGCAAGGACTCGTAGTCCTCCAGCGAGAGGATGACGGCGGACTCGCGACCCGAGCGGGTGATCACGACAGAGTCCAGCACCTCGGCGTAGCGCTGGCGCGATTCGGAATAGGTCATCGTCTTCATTCGACCTCCCTGTACAAGAATTTGCACAGCCCGAGGGGCTCGCCGGAGAGGGGTGCCTCAACCCTGTCCGACGGCGGCGAGCTGTCGGCGGGCGGCGGGGCGCCCCAGGAAGAGCCAGCCCAACGAGCCCAGCAGCGGCAGGGCGATCACGAGCAGGACCCACACGGCCTTCCGCTCGCCGGTGATGGCCGGCTGCAGGAAGAGCGGCCCCACAGCTCCAGGATCATGCCCCGGGAGTCCCGCAGGTATGCCCCGATCCGGTCGGTCGCCTCGGCATCGCGCTCCTGGGCCACGAGGTCCACGAGCGCCGCATTGCGCTCGACCCACGGCTGGTGGAACGCCGGAGTGTCATCGAGCGTGTGGAAGAGCAGGCGCAGCTCGGACTGCACCCGCTTCATGAGCTCGAGCTGGCGGAGCGAGCCGGACAGCGAGACGACGGCCCGGTGGAAGGCGTCGTTGGCCTCGGCCATGGCGGCCACCTGCCCGGCGTTGCGGGCCCAGCGGCCGGTCTCCACGGCGGCGCTCATCTGCTCGACCGCACGATGACGAGTCCCCGCCTCCGGCCAGCGCAGAGCCGCCCCCTCGAGGGCCAGCCGGGCGCGGTAGAGCTGATGGACCGTGGCCTCATCCGGAAGGCATACGCGGATGCCGCGATGGCGCTCGCGCTCGACCAGGTGCTCCTGCTCGATCTCGTCGAAGGCTGCGCGCAGGGAGTTGCGGGAGATGCCCAGGACCGCCGCCAGCCGTTCCTCGGGCAGGCGGGCGCCCGGTCGCAGGAGGCCCGTGACCACGCCGCGGCGCAGCACCTCGGCTCCGCGCGCGACCGCGCCCCGACCCTCGTGCTCCGCGTCCACCGCATCGCGCACCGGCGCGAGCACGGTCATGTCGGGCAGCGGCGCCTTGCTCTCGATGGTCATGAGCTCATCGTGCCAGTCGGCGCCAGGATGACCTCCCGTGTCATGACGTGATGCGTCCGAGCACCTGACCGGCCGTCACGGCATCGCCCTCGGCCGCGCCCCGCTCGGACAGGGTGCCAGCGCACGGCGCAGCGACCTTCGACTCGGTCTTCATGACCTCGAGCACGAGCAGGTCGTCGCCGGCCTGGACCTGCGCACCCTCCTCCACGAGCCACTTCAGGACCGTGCCGCCCACACCGGCCTTGATCGCGCCGTCGTCGTCGGTCTCCGCAGAGCCCGACGACGACGCCTGCCCACCGGACTCGAGCGCTGCGGCCAGCGCCTTGGGCACGCCCAGCATCACCCGGCGGCCGTCGATGTCCACACTGAACCGCGAGCGCCCCAGCTCGGCGGCGCGCAGGTAGTCGGCCGCGTAGCCGTCGTCGGCGCTGAGCCGCTCGGCGAACTCGTTCTCGATCCAGGCCGTGTGGACCGTGAAGTCCCCAGCGGTCTCGGCGGCGAACTCGGGGGCCTCGACCGCCGCGCGGTGGAACGGGACTGTAGTGGCCACGCCGTGGATGCGGATCTCGGCCAGGGCACGACGGGCCCGCCGCAGCGCGGCCTGCCGATCCGCGCCGTGCACGATCAGCTTGAGCAGCATCGAGTCGAAGGTCGTGGCGACCTCCTGACCGGCGCGCACGCCGGAGTCCAGGCGGATGCCGGGGCCGGTGGGGGCGTCGATCGCCTCGATGCGCCCGCCGCCGGGCAGGAAGCCGCGGCCCGGGTCCTCCGCGTTGATGCGGAACTCGAAGGCATGGCCCTGCGGCTGGGCGCCCAAACCCTCGGGCAGGTGCCCGCCGTCGGCCACGAGCAGCTGCAACTGGACCAGGTCGGCGCCGTAGACCTCCTCGGTGATCGGATGCTCGACCTGCAGGCGCGTGTTGACCTCCAGGAAGGAGATCAGCCCGTCGCGGCCCACCAGGAACTCGGCGGTGCCCACCCCCACGTAACCGGCCTCGCGGCATATCTCGGCGGCGGCGGTGTGGATCCGCTCGCGCTGCTCGTCGCTCAGGAACGGCGCCGGGGCCTCCTCCACGAGCTTCTGGTGGCGGCGCTGCAGCGAGCAGTCGCGCGTGCCGAGCACGGCCACGCCGCCGTGGGAGTCGCAGACCACCTGGGCCTCGACGTGGCGCGGCTCGTCCAGGAAGCGCTCCACGAAGCACTCGGGGCGCCCGAACGCGCTCTGGGCCTCGCGGGCGGCCGAAGCGAAGGCGTCCTCGACCTCGGAGAGCTCGCGGACCACGCGCATGCCGCGCCCGCCGCCGCCGTGAGCGGCCTTGATGATCACGGGCAGCCCGTGCTCCTCGGCGAAGGCGGTGGCCTCAGCACCCGAGGCCACCGGGCCGTCGGTGCCCGGCACCAGCGGGGCCCCCACGGTGCGGGCGATGTCGCGAGCCTGGACCTTGTCGCCGAGCTTCTCGATGGTCTCGGGCTTCGGTCCGATCCAGGTCAGGCCGGCGTCGATGACTCCTCGGGCGAACGAGGCGTTCTCGGACAGGAACCCGTAACCGGGGTGGACGGCGTCTGCACCGGCGCGCTGGGCGATCGCCAGGATCGCCTCCTGATCCAGGTAGGTCTCGGTCGGGCTGGTGCCCTCGAGCGCATAGGCCTCGTCCGCCAGGTGGACGTGCGGGGCGTCGGCGTCGGGATCGGCGTAGACGGCCACCGAGCTCAGGCCGGCCTCGGCGCAGGCGTGGATGATGCGCACGGCGATCTCGCCGCGGTTGGCGATCAGGACCTTCTGCACGATGGTCTCCTCAGTGGTTCTCGGCAGCAGGCGCTGCGACGGTGTCGGTGGAAGCGGTGGTGGTGGCGGGGTCGACGGCGATGAAGCGCACCGTCCTGCCGGGAGCGGCCTGGGCCATGAGGTCCAGATCGGCCTCGAGCACGCAGGCGATGACCGGGTAGCCGCCGGTCACGGGGTGGTCTCTCAGGAACACGACGGGCAGCCCGGAGGCCGGCACCTGGATGCTGCCGGGCACCGTCCCCTCACTGGGCAGCTCGCGCTCGATGCTGCGAGCCAGCTCCCGGCCCTCGAGTCGGGCGCCCACGCGATCGGAGGCCGCCGCGACGGCCCACTCCTGCTCCTGGAAGGACTCCAGGGCCTCAGGTGTGAACCAGTCGTCGCGCGGGCCCAGGACAACGCGGACCTCCAGCGGCCCGCTCGGCGGAGTCGGCTGGGCAACCGGAGCGCCGGCGACCTCGAGCGGCCAGTCCACTGCGGTGCCGGGGTCACGGCCCACGGCCAGGCGGTCGCCGTCGGACAGCGCCGCGGGGCCGAGCCCGGCGAGAGTGTCGGTCGCACCGCTGCCGATGACCGCGGGGACGTCGATGCCGCCGCGCACAGCCACATACACGCGCAGCCCGTCCGAGGGAGCTCCCACACGCAGCGTCTGGCCGTCTTTCAGCGCGAAGGGCAGACCGGCGCGAGGACGCCAGCCCGAGTCGACCCTCGGAGCCTTCGTCGACTGCTCGGCACGCTCGTCCGGCTCAGTCTGCTCGGTCTCAGGCACATCGGCCGAGTCCGTCGCGACGGGCGCCTGCTCCTCCGATGGCGCCGCGTCCGTCGGCTCCGTGTCCGGCGTCGGCGCAGGGACGACCTCCAGCTCCACAGCAGCGCCGGTCACGGCGAGGACCTGATCGCCCGCGGCCCGCAGGCTCAGACCACCGAGCACGCTCTCCAGGCATGCCGTGCCCGGCATATTGCCGACCAGCCGGGCGGCTCGATCAGCGGCGGCACGGTCCAGAGCCCCGGAGGAGGAGATCCCCACGTCGGAGCGCCCCGGGCGACCGCGGTCCTGGATCAGCGCCTGCAGCCCGGCGGTCTCGACCACCAGGTGATGCGCGGGATCGACCTCGCTCGGCTCCGGGTCTGCGGCCGGCTGGATCTCCACGGCCTCGCGCACCGCCCGGTACGTCAGGCGGTCGCCCGGGGCCAGCAGCGCCGGCGGATCCTGGTTCAGATCGACCATGGGCGTCGTCGTGCGCCCCAGCAGCTGCCAGCCGCCCGGGGAGCTGCGCGGGTAGACCGCCGAGAACTGCCCGGCCAGCGCCACCGAGCCGGCGGGCACGGCGGTGCGCGGCGAGCTACGGCGCGGGATCTCGGGCGTGCCGCGCAAGGCATCGGGCAGCTGGAGGCCATCCACGGACTCCAGCGCTCGAGCGCAGTAGAGGAAGCCCGGAGCGAAGCCGGCGAACGCCGCGATCCAGGGCTCCGCAGTGTGCCACCCGATCAGCCCGTCGGCAGAGACGCCCAGGGATTCGGCCAGCTCGTGGAGGTCCTCGCCGTCGTAGACGACGTCCAGCGCGATCTCCCGGCCCGGCTGATCCGCCAGTGAGCCCCGGGGGATGCGTGCGAGCGCGGCCTCCAGAGCAGGACGGTCGCTCGTGCGGATCAGCACGGTCGAGGCGCCGCCCACCCCGCGGAAGCCCTGCTCGGACAGCGCGGCATGCACAGCCACGGCGTCGGCCAGGTCGGCGCACTCGATGAGCAGCGAGTGATCGGCGACCGGCAGGAGCCGCCGCTGCGGCACCTCGGACGACGCGCGGGACTCGCTCACGAGAGGAACGACCGCTGCTCGACGCCGGCCTCGGACAGCGCCGCCGAGACCTGCCGGGCGATCTCGAGAGCTCCGGGGGTGTCGCCGTGGACGCAGATCGATTCGGCATCCACGGAGATGGTGGAGCCGTCGATCGCGGTAACCGTGCGCTGGGTGGCCATCTGGACCACGCGGGCGGAGATCTCGGCCGGATCGTGCAGCACCGAGCCCTCCTCGCGGCGTGAGACCAGACGGCCCTCCGGCGTGTAGGCGCGGTCGGCGAAGGCCTCGCGCACCGTGGGGATGCCGGCGGCTGCGGCCTGGCGCTCGATCTCGGAGTCGGGCAGGACCAGGATCGGCAGCTCGTCGCCGAGCTCCGCGAGCGCCCGCACGACGGCTTCGGCATGGGCCTCGTGGTGGCCGATCGTGTTGTAGAGCGCGCCGTGGGGCTTCACGTAGCGGACCTGCGCGCCCACCGAGCGGGCGCAGGCCTGCAGGGCGCCGATCTGGTAGATCACCTGATCCGTGAGCTCCGAGGGCACCACATCGATGAAGCGGCGCCCGAAGCCTTTGAGGTCGTCGTAGCTGACGTGGGCGCCGATGGCCGCCCCGCGCTGCGAGGCGATGCGGCAGGTCTCGCGGGCGACCGACGGATCGCCTGCGTGGAAGCCGCAGGCCACGTTGGCGCTGGAGACGACCTCGAGGATCTCGGCTCCGTCCGGCATGGACCAGGAGGTCAGCGACTCCCCGCAGTCGGCGTTGAGATCGATCCGGGGCTGCCCGGAAGTGATGGCGCTCATGGAAGTCGGCCTCCTTGCTGTGGTTGGAACAGGATGGACCATTGAGGGCGATTGTTCAACAATCGAATGTGATGTTCGCTACTGCTGACGCTTCGTCACTATGATGGCGCAGATCACATACCCCACTGCATCGACCTGCTGAGAGTCGTCGCACCCAGGAGCAGCATGACCGAGCACCCCCGCCTCTCCGCCCCCCTGAGCATCGGGAGGCTGGAGCTTCCCCACCGCATCCTCATGGGCTCCATGCACACAGGTATGGAGGACGATCCCGAGCAGTTCCCCGAGCTCGCCGCGTACTTCGCCGAGCGCGCCCGCGGCGGAGCCGGCCTGATGATCACCGGCGGCTTCAGCCCCAACGGCGAAGGCCGCCTCACCCCCGGGGGCGGCCAGCTCTCGGATCCCGCCCAGGCGGCCCATCACCGGATCCTCACCGACGCCGTCCACGAGGCCGGCGGCCTGCTGGCCCTGCAGATCCTGCACGCGGGGCGCTACGCCTATCACCCGAAGGCGGTCTCCGCCTCGGCCACGCAGTCCCCCATCAGCCCGTTCCCCGCCCGAGAGCTGACCGACGAGCAGGTCCGGGCCGCGATCCAGGACTTCGCCCGCTGCGCCGTGCTCGCCCAGGAGGCCGGCTACGACGCCGTCGAGATCATGGGCTCGGAGGGCTACCTGCTCAACCAGTTCCTGGCCCAGCGCACGAATCAGCGCGACGACGAGTGGGGCGGGAACGCCCAGCGCCGTCGTCGCTTCCCGGTGGAGGTCGTGCGCGCGGTGCGCGCCGCGGCCCCGGGGCTGCCGATCATCTACCGGATCTCCCTGATGGACCTGGTCGACGGCGGCCAGGCCTGGGAGGACGTCGTCGCCCTGGCCCATGAGCTCGAGGACGCAGGCGTCGACGTCTTCAACACCGGCATCGGCTGGCACGAGGCCCGCGTGCCCACGATCGTCACGAGCGTCCCGCGCGCTGCCTTTACGGAGGCGACCGCCGCGCTGAAGGCCGAGGTCTCGGTGCCAGTCGCGGCGTCGAACCGCATCTCCATGCCGCAGGACGCGGAAGCGATCCTGGCCGAGGGCCAGGCCGATCTGGTGTCCATGGCGCGGCCCTTCCTGGCCGACCCCGCCTGGGTCCGCAAGGCTCTCGAGGGCCGCGAGGACCGGATCAACACGTGCATCGCCTGCAACCAGGCCTGCCTGGACCACACGTTCTCCCAGAAGCGGGCCTCCTGCCTGGTGAACCCGCGGGCGGGCCGCGAGACCACCCTGGTGCTCGAGCCCACGCGCACCGCGCAGCGGGTGGCCGTGATCGGCGCCGGCCCGGCAGGCCTGTCCACCGCGGTGGCCGCCGCCGAGCGCGGTCATCGGGTGGAGCTCTTCGAGGCCCAGGACCACCTGGGCGGGCAGTTCGCCCTGGCCCAGCGCATCCCCGGCAAGGAGGAGTTCGCCCAGACGCTGCGCTACTTCACCCAGCGGCTCGACGACCTGGGGGTGGAGGTCCGCACGGGGCACCGGGTGAGCGCCCAGGAGCTGATCGACGCCGGTTGGGACCACGTCATCCTGGCCACCGGGGTGGAGCCGCGCGTCCCCGAGATCGAGGGGCTCGAGCATCCGTCGGTCATCACCTATCCGGACCTGGTCAGCGGACGCCGCCAGGCCGGCGAGCGCGTGGCCGTGATCGGCGCCGGCGGCATCGGCGTGGACGTGTGCGAGTTCCTGACCCACGGCGGCCCGCAGCCCACGCCCGTGGAGGACTGGCAGAAGGAATGGGGCGTGGCTCCGCTCAGCGGCCCCAACGCCCAGATCGGCGGGCTGCGCAAGCCCGAGCCGGAGCCGTCGCCGCGCCAGGTGCACCTCATCCAGCGCCGCGCGTCCTCGATCGGCAAGGACCTGGGCGTCACGACCGGCTGGGTCCACCGCGCGGCCCTGCGGGCACGCGGCGTCCACCAGATCACCGGCGCGCAGTACGTGCGCATCGACGACGACGGCCTGCATCTCACGGTGCCCGCCGAGGACTCGTCCGGCACCGATGCCGCCGACGCCCCGCGCGAGCCCCTGGTGCTGCCGGTCGACTCGGTGATCCTGTGCGCCGGTCAGGTCTCCCAGCGCGAGCTCGTGGAGCCCCTGGAGCACTCCGGCATCAGCCTGCACATCATCGGCGGAGCGGATGTGGCCGCCGAGCTCGACGCCAAGCGCGCGATCAAGCAGGGCGTGGAGGTCGCTGCGGCGCTGTGAGCGCCCGGCGTTCGGCAGGCACGAGCCGCGGCCCTCTCGCCCGGCCGTGCTGCCAGCACACCATCGGAAAACCCCTGGAACTGCCAGGATGCTGGCAGCTCCATGGGCCTGAGGCGGTGCTGAATGAGGTTCAGCCGCGCCCGGTCGGCTCCGGAGTCTCGGTGCGGTCCTCGCGCCGCTCGTCCTGCGCATCGACCTCGGACAGCGAGAACGGGAAGTACTGCTCCAGGATGCGGGCGATGCCCTCGTCGTCGTTCGTGGCGGTGACGACATCGGCGGCCTCCTTGGCCTCCGGGATGCCGTTGCCCATGGCCACGCCCAGACCCGCCGCGGAGAGCATGGTGATGTCGTTGCCGTTGTCGCCGAAGGCCATGACGGCCTCCAGCGGGATGCCCTTGGCCGCGCAGTAGTCGGTGATCGCCGAGGACTTGTCCACGCCGCGGGCGGTGGCCTCGAAGTAGATCGGCGAGGAGAACGTGCACTCGGCGCGATCGGCGAAATCCCGGTCCAGCTCCTTCTGCAGCTCGAGCAGCTCGGGGCGCTCCCCGGTGAACAGCAGCTTGGTGGCCGGCTCCGGCAGATCGGCGACCTGCGGCAGCGGACGGATGCTCAGCGCGTTGCCCTCGGCCTCATGGCGGACCTGCGGGTGCTCGGGCTCCGAGGCGAAGAGCTCCTCCCCCAGCGGGATCATCACGATCAGGCCGCGCGAAAGCACGTGGTCGATGATCTCCTGCGCGGTCTGGGCGTCGATCTCCCGGCGGGCGATGACCTCCCCGGAGGCCTGGTCCACGATGATCGACCCATTCATGCCGGCCAGGATCAGATCCTCGCCGATCTCCAGCTTTTCGGCCAGCTGCTTCAGACCGGGGATCGGGCGGCCGGAGGCCAGCATGATCTGAGCGCCCGCCTCCCGGATGGCCTCCAGCCCCAGGCGGGTGCCGGGCTGGAGCTGGCGGTCGCTGCCCAGCAGGGTGCCGTCGATGTCGAAGGCGACGAGGCGGAAGGTCATTGGGGTCTCCTGTGCTGGGGGGCAAGCATTCCTGCCCCCCAGCATGCCAGCTCAGCGCCCGGGACGACGGGCCTTACAGCGGCGGCCAGGGGATCCGATATCCACCGGTCTCATCGTGCGGCAGCACCGGGTCTGCCAGCAGCATCTGCACCCGCAGCTGCAGGGCCATCTGCTCGACCGGGAAGAGCAGCTCCTCGAGCTCGTCGGGCAGCTGCTCGGCCAGTGGAGCCAGGTCCTCGAGCAGCCCCTCCGGCACGGGCTCGCCGGCGAACTCCCAGATCACGGTGCGCAGCTTGTCCGGGGCCGAGAAGCACAGCCCCTGATCGATCCCCCAGATGCGGCCGTCGGCGCCGTGCAGGACGTGGCCGCCCTTGCGATCGGTGTTGTTGGCGATGACGTCGAAGACCGCCATCCGCCGCAGATCGTCGTGCGTCTCGGGATGGGAGTCGTAGAGCGTGAAGTAGTGCTCCTGCGGATCGTGGTCCACGAAGCGCTGGATCGACCCGGGGCCGAAAGGCCCCTCCTCGCGCAGCACCGTGGTGGGGATCAGCCCCCAACCCAGGGCCTCGGACAGCACGTAGGCTGCCCGCTCCCGGCGGTAGATGCGCGGCGGGAAGTCGCGCAGGGGCTTCTCGCCCTCCTCCGCCTTGTAGACGCCGCGGACGGTGCGGCCGTCGTCGTCGGTCACGTCCACGAGCAGCGCGGAGTTGGAGGACTCGCGGAACAGGCCCACGAGCTCGATCTCCCCGTGCTGCAGGACGTGCTCGTCAGCGCTCATGGGGGGGGGATCAGTCCGAGAGCAGGTCGGACAGGAAGCCGTCGGTCGTGTTCATGCGCAGAACAGAAGGTGCCCGTCCCGGCATATACGAGATCGCCGAGACGGAGCAGGGATCCACGGAGATGCGCTGGAAGTGATCCAGGTGCGAGCCGAGCGCGTGGTTGAGCAGCACCTTGATGGGGTCCGCGTGAGAGAAGCACACGACGGTCTGGCCGGGATGCCGATCGCAGAGGCGCTGGATGCCCTCGACCATGCGGTACTGCATCTCCGTGAAGCTCTCCCCGTCCGGGAAGCGGAAGCTCGAGGGGCTCTGCTGCACGGCGGTCCACTCCGGCAGCTTGGCCAGGTGCTTGAGCTTCTCGCCGGTCCACTCGCCGAAATCGCACTCGAGCAGGTCCGACTGCGCCTCGGCGGTGAGCCCGGTGGCCTTCTCGACCGGCTCGGCGGTCTCCCGCGTGCGCTCCAGCGGCGAGGTGTACAGGGCGTCCACGGCCAGGCCCTGGAAGCGCTCGGCCAGCCGCTCGGCCTGCGCCAGGCCCTTCTCGGACAGGTGCAGCCCCGGTGCACGACCCGGCAGGACCTTTCCCGTGGTGGGGGTGAGTCCGTGGCGGACCAGCAGGATCAGCGTGGGGCGCTCGGCGGAGGTCTGGGAACTGTCGGTCTCGGTCTGTCTGTCGCTCACGCGCTCACCGTACCGCCCACGGCCGACTGCGGAAGAGGGGCGGAGGCACCGAGTGCGCTCAGCGCGAAAGCACCCAGCCGGGTACTGCCAGGCCACTTGTGCTGTCGCGGTGCAGGGCTAGCGTGAAGGTGTGACCGATCACCCTGACATCAGCACCCTGGGCGAGCTGCGCGCCGCCGATCTCCCTGTCCGCACCCTGCGTGAGGAGCTGCGGGCCAACCTGCTCGACGCCCTGGCGGAGGACCGCGACCCCTGGCCCGGTCTGCACGGCCTGAGCCGCACGGTCCTGCCGCAGGTCGAGCGCGCCCTGATCGCCGGGCACGACATCGTCCTGCTCGGCGAGCGCGGACAGGGCAAGACCCGTCTGCTGCGCACCATGGTGGGCCTGCTGGACGAGTGGTCCCCGGAGATCGAGGGCTCGGAGTTGCACGAGCACCCGCTGGATCCGATCACCGACGCCTCCCGGACCCGCATCGCCGCCGAGGGCGACTCCCTGCCCATCGTCTGGCGGCACCGCGACGAGCGCTACGTGGAGAAGCTGGCCACCCCGGACACGTCGGTCGCGGACCTCATCGGCGACGTCGACCCCGTGCGCGTGGCCGAGGGCCGCCGCCTGGGCAATCCGGAGACCATCCACTACGGCCTGATCCCCCGCGCCCACCGCGGCATCGTGGCCATCAACGAGCTTCCCGATCTGGCCGAGCGCATCCAGGTGGCCATGCTCAATGTCATGGAGGAGCGCGACGTCCAGATCCGCGGCTACGTCCTGCGCCTGCCCCTGGACGTGCTGGTCGTGGCTTCGGCCAACCCGGAGGACTACACCAACCGCGGGCGGATCATCACGCCGCTGCAGGACCGCTTCGGCGCGGAGATCCGCACCCACTACCCGATCGAGCTCGCGGACGAGATGGCCGTGATCTCGCAGGAGGCCGACCTGGTCGCCGAGGTCCCCGAGGCCCTGCTGGAGATCCTGGCGCGCTACACCCGGCTGCTGCGCGAGTCGCCGGCCGTGGATCAGCGCTCCGGAGTCTCGGCCCGCTTCTCGATCGCCGGTGCGGAGACCACGGCCGCGGCCGCCCTGCGCCGAGCCACGGTGTACCGGGAGGACACCGCCGTCGCACGGCTCGTGGACATCGACGCCGCCGTGGACGTGCTGGCCGGCAAGATCGAGTTCGAGGCCGGGGAGGAGGGCCGCGAGCAGGCCGTCCTGGACCACCTGCTGCGCCGGGCCACCGCCGAGACCCTGGCGGCACGGCTGCGCGGAGTGGACCTGGACCCCCTGATCGAGGCCCTGGACGGGACCGTCACCGTGACCACCGGTGCGGACATCCCCGCCCACGAGCTGCTGGAGGAGCTGCCAGAGCTGCCGGAGGAGAGCCAGGAGCTCTACGACCGGATCGCCCAGGCCTTCGGCGCCGAGTCCGCCGGCGAGCGCGCCGCGGCCGTCGAGCTGGCCCTCGAGTGGCTGTTCCTGGCCCAGAAGATCTCCAAGGACGCCGACGACGACGGCACCATCTACGGCTGAGCACGGGCTCCCGGCGCCGCTGACCGGGTCCGCGCTCGTCGTCCCTGCACCACGGAAAGAAGGTGCGCAGTGCCTGCGTATCGCAACAGCCGCTACGGCCGCTATCGCGGGGGACCCGATCCCCTGGCGCCGCCGCCGGACCTCACGGAGGCCCTGGACGCGATCGGCCGCGATGTCATGGAGGGGTACTCGCCGCAGGATGCCCTGCGCGAGTTCCTGCGCCGCGGCGGTCGCGGCCAGCGCGGCCTGGACGACCTCTCCCGGCGGGTGAACCAGCGCCGCCGCGAGCTGCTCGGCAAGCACAGCCTGGGCGGCACGCTCGATGAGGTGAAGAGCCTGCTCGAGCAGGCCGTGCGGCTGGAGCGCGAGCAGCTGCTGCGTGACGCCCGCATGGATCCCACGGACCGGCAGCTGCGGGAGATGCAGCTCGGTGCGCTGCCGTCGTCCACGGCCGCGGCCGTGTCCGAGCTGGCGGACTACGACTGGGCCTCTCAGCAGGCCCGGCAGACCTATGAGCAGATCAAGGACAAGCTCGGCCGCGAGGTGCTGGATCAGCGCTTCGCCGGCATGAAGCAGGCCCTGGAGGGCGCCACGGAGGAGGACCGCCAGGAGATCTCGCAGATGCTCGCCGATCTCAACGAGCTGCTGGCCAAGCACGCCCGCGGGGAGGACACCCCTGAGGACTTCGAGCAGTTCATGGAGGAGCACGGGGAGCACTTCCCGGAGGATCCGCAGGACATCGACGAGCTGATCGACGCCCTGGCCCAGCGCTCGGCGGCAGCCGCCCGCATGATGAACTCCATGACGCCGGAGCAGCGCCAGGAGCTCATGGAGCTGTCGGCCCAGGCCTTCGGCTCCCCGCAGCTCATGGAGCAGCTCAGTCAGCTCGACGCCAACCTCCAGGCCCTGCGCCCCGGCGAGGACTGGAGCGGCTCCGAGCGCTTCGAGGGCCAGGAGGGCCTGGGACTCGGCGACGGCACCGGGGTGCTGCAGGACATCGCGGACTTGGATGCCCTGGCCGATCAGCTCTCCCAGAGCCATCAGGGCGCGGCCCTGGATGACATCGACCTCGACGCCCTGGGCCGGCAGCTCGGCCAGGACGCCGCCGTGGATGCCCGCACGCTCAGCGATCTCGAGAAGGCCCTGCGCGACTCCGGGCTGCTGCACCGCGGATCGGACGGCGCGCTGCGGCTCTCCCCGCGCGCGGTGCGCCAGCTCGGGCGGGCGCTGCTGCGCGACACCGCCGAGCAGCTCTCCGGCCGCCCCGGCTCACGGGACACCCGCCACACCGGAGCCTCGGGAGAGCTCACCGGCTCCACCCGGGCCTGGCAGTTCGGGGACCTGGAGTCCTGGGATGTGACCCGCACGATCACCAACGCGATCCAGCGCACCGTCGGGGAGGGCGGCGATCCGTCCCGCGGCATGCGACTGCGCGTGGAGGATGTCGAGGTCCAGGAGACCGAGGACCGCACGCAGGCGGCGGTGGCGCTGCTCGTGGACACGTCGTTCTCCATGGCCGCCGAGGGCCGGTGGCTGCCCATGAAGCAGACCGCCCTGGCCCTGCATCACCTGATCAGCACCCGGTTCCGGGGCGATTCCCTCGAGCTGATCTCCTTCGGGCGCTGGGCGCGCAGCCTGGACGAGAATGAGCTGACCGCCATGCCGCCGGTGCACGAGCAGGGCACCAATCTGCATCACGGCCTGCTGCTGGCTGGGAGGTTCTTCCGCCGGCACCCGTCGATGCAGCCGATCCTGCTGATCGTCACCGACGGTGAGCCCACCGCGCACCTGCTGCCCAGCGGCGACGCTCACTTCGACTGGCCCACCTCCACCCCCACGCTGCAGGCGACCGTCTCCGAGCTGGACCGCGTCACCCGCACCGGGGCGCACACCACGTTCTTCCAGCTCGGCGACGACCCCGGCCTGAGCCGCTTCCTCAACGCCATGGCTCGCCGGGCCGACGGCCGCGTGGTGGCCGTGGATCCCGAGGAGCTCGGCTCGGCGGTGCTGGACGAGTACCTCTCGTCCAAGGGCGGGGAATGAAGCGACGGAATATGTCGGACTCGTCCTGTCTTGAACCGAACAGTTCCGTCCCGCCGCCAAGGAGGCCGCTCATGCCCGATCTGTTCGACCAGCTGACCCTGGGAGCTCTCGAGATCCCCAACCGCGTGGTCATGGCACCGCTGACCCGCCTGCGCGCTCAGGCCGACGGCACGCCGTCGGACCTGAACGTCGAGTACTACGCCCAGCGCGCCTCGGCGGGCCTGGTCACCACGGAGGGCACCTTCCCCGCAGCCGTCGGGCGGTCCTACCCGGGTCAGGCCGGCATCGCCAACGACGCCCACGCCGCCGGGTGGAAGCGCGTGGCCGAGGCGGTGCATGCCGAGGGCGGGCGGCTGTCCATGCAGGTCATGCACGGTGGCCGCATCTCGCATCCGGAGATCAACGGCGGTCAGCAGCCCGTGGCCCCCAGCGCGATCGCCCCCGGCACCTCCCTGCACCTGCAGGACGGGCGCAAGGACGAGATCCCCGTGCCCCGCGAGCTGAGCACCGAGGAGCTGGCCGGTGTCCGCGACGAGTTCGCGGCCGCCGCACGCCGGGCCGTCGACGCCGGGGTGGATCTGATCGAGCTGCACAGCGCCAACGGCTATCTCCTGCACCAGTTCCTGGCTCCGGCGTCGAATCAGCGCACGGACCGGTACGGCGGGACGCCTGCGGCGCGGGCGTCGTTCGTGGCGGAGGTTGTGCGCGCCGTGGCCCAGGAGGTCGGAGCCGATCGCACTGCGATCCGCCTGTCCCCGGGCAACGGAGCGCAGGGCACGGCGGAGACCGATCCGCAGGAGACCGAGGCCACCTACCGCACGCTGCTGCAGGAGATCGGCGGGCTGGGCCTGTCCTATGTCTCGCTGCTCGTGGCGGATCCGCAGGACCCCTCGGTCGCCCTGGTCCGCGAGCTGTTCGACGGCCCGCTCCTGCTGAACACCGGGTGGGCGGAGATCACCGATCTGGAGACTTCGCGCGCGATCGTGGACAGCGGCGCCGGCGATGCAGCCGTGGTGGGCCGCAGCATGATCGCCAACCCCGATCTGGTGCAGCGCTGGCGCGAGGGCCTGCCGGTCAACGAACCCGACCCTTCCACCTTCTACACGCACGAGGCCGCCGGCTACACCGACTACCCGCTGGCTGTGAGCGGATCCGCCGCACCGGAAGGCCCCGCCATGACACGGCCCTGAGCCAATCACAACGGGGGTTCGCGCCGTCAGCGAACAGCCAGGTCAGGACCAGGCTCGACACAGACAGTCAGGGTGCTGATGTTCTAGGCTCGAAGCATGACGAACAACGAGAAGCACGACCAGCTCACCTTCCAGAACCCCACGACCCGCTACGTGCAGATCGACCCGCCGGTGCAGTCCCAGGAGGCCCCCGGCCTGGACCGCGACCTGGATCCCCGCGCCGATCTGGGCGAGGAGACCTACCGCGGCACCGGGCGCCTGGAGGGCCGCACGGCCCTGATCACCGGCGGCGACTCCGGCATCGGCGCCGCCGTGGCGATCGCCTTCGCCCGCGAGGGAGCGAACGTGGCCATCAGCTACCTCCCGGAGGAGGAGCAGGACGCCCAGCACGTCAAGGAGGTCATCGAGGGCGCTGGCCGCAAGGCCCTGCTGCTGCCCGGCGACCTGCGCGACAAGGACTTCGCCCGCAAGCTGCCCGGCAAGGTCGCCGATGAGCTCGGCGCCCTGGACATCCTGGTCAACAACGCCGGGCGCCAGTACCACTGGGAGAGCCTCGAGGCGATCACGGACGAGCAGTTCGAGAACACCTTCGACATCAAGCTGTTCTCGATGTTCCGCGTCACGCAGGCGGCGCTGAACGTGATGCCGGCGGGCTCGTCGATCATCAACACCACCTCCGTGCAGGCCTACAAGCCCTCGGAGACCCTGGTGGACTACGCGTCCTCGAACGGCGCCATCAACGCCTTCACCCAGGCCCTGGCCCAGCAGCTCGTCGAGCGCGGCATCCGCGTCAACGCCGTGGCTCCGGGCCCCATCTGGACGCCGCTGCAGGTCACGGACAACAAGAACGAGGAGCAGCTGACCTCGTTCGGCCGCCAGGCCACGATCGGGCGCGCCGGTCAGCCCACCGAGCTCGCCCCGGCCTACGTCTACCTGGCCTCCCCCGAGTCCAGCTACGTCACCGGCGACGTCCTCAACGTCAACGGAGGCTCGCCCGTCGCCTGATCGGCATACGCCACCGCACGACCACGCCGGGTCGGAGCCTCCCCAGGCTCCGGCCCGGCGTCCTACGCTGAGGAGCATGACCATCAAGGCACAGCGCATCACCGATTCGATCGCCCATCACGCAGAGGGCCCTGTCTGGTGGGCGGCCACCGGGCGCCTGAGGTTCGTGGACATGCTCCACGGGGCGATCATCGAGATCGACGACGACGGCGGCCATCAGCGCCTGGAGGTCCCCTCCCGGATCGCCTCGATGCTGCGCCCGCGGGTGGGCGGCGGCGCCGTCGTCGGGCTGGAGAACGGCATCGGCCTGGCCCGCCAGGAGGATCTCTCGGATCTCGAGCAGATCGTGACCCTGTTCGAGGATTCCGGGCTGCGCACGAACGAGGGCGGCTGCGATCCCCAGGGCCGGCTCTGGCTGGGCGACATGGCCTATGAGAAGACCGAGGGCGCCTCGAGCGTCTACCGCTGGGACGGGCCCGGCACCGAGCCGCAGACGGCCTGGGATGGCGCGACCATCGCCAACGGCATCGGCTGGAGCCCGGACGGGGACCTCGCCTACTGGAACGACACCCCCACGGGACAGATCACGGTCTTCGACCACGACCCGGAGCGCGGACCCGTCGACCCCCGCGCCTTCGTGCGGATCCCGGAGGACGCGGGGCACCCCGACGGCCTCACCGTGGATGCCGAGGGCGGCATATGGACAGCGCTCAACGGCGGCAGCGCCGTGCACCGCTACTCCCCCGAGGGCGAGCTCACCGAGGTGATCGAGCTGCCCGTCCGCCAGATCACCGCCTGCACCTTCGGCGGCCCGGACCTGGACCGGCTGTTCATCACGACGTCGCGGGAGAACCTCCCCGATGACGAGGAGCCGGCGGCCGGATCGATCTACGCCGTCGAGCCGGGCGTGCGCGGCATGCAGCCGCTGGCCTTCGGAGGCTGAGCCGTGCAGATCCTGCGCAGAAGCCGCTCCCGGCGCGCACCGCGCCTGGCACCCCGGCTGCTGGCCACCGGCGCCGCCGTGACCACCACGGCAGCGATCGGCTCGCTCGCCACGGGTCCGGCGGTGCGCTCCCCCGAGTGCACCCAGCTGGACAAGCCCTCATGGCAGCCGCCGGGAGTCGCGTTCCCGATCGTATGGACGGGCCTCTACACGGTCATCGCGTGCTCGTCGGCGCTGGCGCTGACGAACCTCGCCCGGCACCGCGAGCGAGCGCAGGCCGATGAGCACGAGCTCGTGCCGCCGCAGCGGCCGCGGGTCCCCGCGCGGCGCTCCCGCCCGCTGTCCCGGCAGCTGAGTCGTCGCAGCGCCGGGCTGCGTCGATCCCTGGCCGTGAATCTCGCGCTGAACGCCGGCTGGTGCTGGACCTTCTTCCGGGCCCGCGAGTTCGAACTGGCCTCGGTGCACGCCGCCGTGCTGACCCTCAGCTGCGCAGACCTGAGCCGACGTGCGGGCTCCGCCCATCGAGGAGCGGGGGCAGCCCTGGTCCCCTACGTCCTGTGGTGCGGCTTCGCAACGGCGCTGAGCACTTCGATCGCGCGGCGCAATCCCCGCCGGTGAGCCGCTCGATCGAAGAATTCTCTGCCGTCAGCACCTCACAGCCCCAGCACAGGTCCAGGCGAACCTCGGCACAAGGGCCGCTCGTAGCTTCGTGATCAGACAGCCCGGCAGCAGCGCCGGGCGGACCCCGATCACGAAGGAGCAGCCGTGCTCTTCCTGCGCCGCAGCCGCGACACCGCTTCCCAGGACTCCGCCTCTCAGGAGCCCACTGCCGAGCCGCCCGCCGACAACGAGAACGACCCTCGGGTCGAGATGATCGACGGGATGCCGCACTACCAGGGGCGCCCGCTCGAGCGGCCCGAGGACGAAGTCCAGGACCAGGGGCTGTCCTTCGACCTGCAGACGCTCGTCTCCCGTCGCAGCGCGCTCTCGGCGCTGGGCCTGGGTGCCACCGCCTTCGGGCTGGCGGCCTGCGCGCCCACCTCGAGCTCCTCCTCGGCGTCCTCGTCGGCCTCCGCCACGAGCTCGGCGACCCCCACCGATGACGCCTCGATCGACGTGGCCTCCGAGATCCCCGATGAGACCGCCGGCCCCTACCCCGGTGACGGCTCGAACGGGCCCGACGTCCTGGAGGAGTCCGGCGTGGTGCGCAGCGACATCCGCTCGAGCTTCGGCACCGGCTCCGCCACGGCCGAGGGCATCCCCATGACCCTGGAGATGACCATCGTGAACATGGCCGACAGCTACAAGCCCTGGGCCGGAGCTGCTGTCTACGTCTGGCACTGCGACCGCGATGGCGAGTACTCCATGTACTCCGAGGGCATCGAGGATGAGAACTACCTGCGCGGCGTGCAGATCGCCGACTCGAGCGGCAAGGTCACCTTCACCAGCATCTTCCCCGCCTGCTACACGGGTCGGTGGCCGCACATCCACTTCGAGGTCTTCCCGGATGAGGCATCGATCACCGATCAGTCCAACGCGGCGTCGATCTCGCAGATCGCGATCCCGCAGGCCACCTGCGATGAGGCCTACGCGACCGCGGGCTACGAGTCCTCGGTGACCAACATGGCCTCGCTGTCCCTGGACACGGACAACGTGTTCAGCGACGACGGCGGGCAGACCCAGCTGGCGACCGTGACCGGTGATGCCAAGAGCGGGTACACCCTGTCGATCACCGTGGGCGTGGACACCAACACGGAGCCGTCGATGGGCGGCGGGGCCGGCGCCCCCGGCGCTGCACCTGCGGCCTGAGCCTCCGGCGAGGTCCCGCCTCATCGGCTCCCGCAGCCTCAGCTCATGGATTCCGAGATCGGCATACTGACTGGTCCCGGCTGGTTCTCGGCCAGCCAGGATGCCAGGGTCCGCAGCCGGGCCTCGGAGTCCGAGCCCTTCTCGGTGGAGTAGAGGAACAGCGTCTGATCCTCCGCGCCGGTGACCTCCAGGGCCTCGTAGTGCACATCGATGCGGCCCACGAGCTGGTGGTTCAGGCGCTTGAGGCCGTCGCGGCGCTCGGTCACCCGGTGATCCGCCCACCAGGTGCGGAACTCCTCGCTGCGCAGAGACAGCTCCCCCACGAGCTGAGCCAGCTGGGGATCGTCGGGGTGGCGCCCGGCATCCAGGCGCAGGGTGCCGACCATGGAGGAGGCGACCTTCTCCCAGTCCACGTACTTCTCGCGAGCCTCGGGGTCCAGGAAGGCCCAGTGGATGAGGCTGCGCTGCCCGGGGGCGCGGGCGGGGATGTCCGCCAGCAGGGAGGCGGCCAGCGGATTCATGGCCAGGACCTCCGTGCGGCGACCGCGCACGAAGGCCGGATGATCGGTGAAGGTCTCGAGCAGCGAGTGCTTGAGGCGCTGCTGCTCCGCCGTGGGGGGCCTGGCCCGCTGGGGCAGTGCCAGCGCCCGGGCCAGATCCTGCAGGTGGCGGGCGGCGGTGGGGTCCAGCTCGAGCGCCTCGGCCAGGGCGAGCTGCACCGATTCCGAGGGCCGCTTGTGCCGGCCCTGCTCCAGGCGCGTGTAGTAGTCCGTGCTCACCCCTGCCCGCGCTGCGACCTCCTCGCGACGCAGACCGGGGACTCGCCGACGGGGCCCGTCGTCGTCGGGGGCCAGCGCAGCGCGCCGGGCCTTGAGGAAGTCCCCGAACTCGTTGCCTGCGCTCATGGACGCCGTCCTCCCTCGCTGTGCTCATCGTCGGTCCTGCGGCTTTGTCTCCATGATGCCGTCGCAGCGGCGCGGACGGAGTATCTGATCCTGGGTATGCCATACCCAGGATCAGGTGGGCGCAGGTGCCGGGGTGCGCTGGGGGGCCGGCTCTGGTGGACTGAGCGGAATCCGTCCGCCGTCCAGCCACCGGGCAGTCCCATGTCGACACGGCAGCGTGCTCCGGTCCTCGAGCGGCCCGACCTCTCCCCCGCCGGGCCTCGGCAGCTGCTGCGCGACCTCAGTCCCGAGTACGCGGTCAACGGCCTGATCGGCCTGATCTTCTCAGCCTCCGGGCCGATCGCCGTGACGCTGGCCGTGGGTGCCTCCGGCGGGCTGTCGGATGAGCAGATCGCTTCCTGGGTCTTCGGCATCTTCCTCTCGGCGGGGCTGGCGACCATCTTCATGTCCCTGCTGTTCCGCCGCCCCTTAGGCTTCGCCTGGTCGATCCCGGGAACCGTGCTGCTGGGGCCGTCGCTGCAGCACCTGTCCTTCCCGGAGGTCGTGGGTGCGTTCTTCACCACGGGTGTCCTGGTCATGGGACTGGGCATGACCGGTGTGGTGCGCAGGGCCATGGCCGCGATCCCCATGCCGATCGTGATGGCCATGGTCGCGGCGATCTTCCTGCGCTTCGGCACGGACGTCGTGGACGCCTCCACCTCTGCCCCGGCGATCGCCCTGCCGATGGTCATCGTGATCGTCCTGCTCACCGCGGTGCCCGCCCTCGGCAAGCGCATGCCCCCGGTTCTGGGGACCCTGCTGATCGGGCTGGTCATGGTGGTCGCCACGGGCCAGTTCCGCTTCGAGGCCGACGGCCGCGTGCCGGCCCAGCCCGTCTTCACCGCCCCCGAGTTCACCCTGGCCGCCCAGCTCGAGCTGCTGGTGCCGCTGGCGATGACGGTGCTCGTGGTGCAGAACGGCCAGGGCATCGCCGTGCTGCGCCAGGCCGAGCACGATCCGCCCATCAACTCGTTCGCCGTGGCCTCCGGCGCCTTCTCGATCGTCAATGCGTCGGTCGGCGCGGTCTCCGCCTGCGTCACCGGCCCCACGAACGTGCTCCTGACGGCATCGGGGCAGAAGCAGCGGCAGTACACGGCGGCTGTCACCTACGGCGTGCTCTCGCTGGTCTTCGCCCTGTTCGCCCCGGTGTTCACGCGGTTCATGCTCGCCACCCCGGAGGCCTTCGTGCTGGCGCTGGGCGGCATCGCGATGATCAAGGCCCTGCAAGGGGCGTTCGTCACCGCGTTCTCCACGCGCTTCACGTTCGGCGCCCTGGTGACCTTCGTGGTCACGGTCTCGGGGCTGGACCTGTTCAACATCCACGCCGCGTTCTGGGGCATCCTCTTCGGCTACGTCGTCTCCCGCGTCCTGGAGCCCCAGGACCACCTGGGCCTCGGCTGGCCCGCCGCACCTGGGTTCCAGGCGCGGCGGGCCTCGTGCGAGATCACTGCACGCCGGCTCGACTCACTCACCGACCGAGGTCACTCGGCGTCGGCGTGGTACTCCACGGCGTCGTCGTGGAGCATCCACAGGTCCGGGCCGAAGATCTCGTAGCGGATCTGCTTGCCCGGGATGCCGGCGCCGATCAGGGCAGAGCGGGTCTCCTTCATGAAGTCCAGGCTGCCGCAGAGGTAGACCTCCGCACCCGCGTCAACGCCCTGGGCACCGAAGTCGGCACGGCCGATGTGGTCGGCCTCGCCCTCCTCGACCGTCCAGCGCTCGAAACGCGCCTCCGGCAGCTTCTCGATGAGGGCCTTCTGCTCCTCGAGCAGCGGCGCCGCCGCGTCCGAGGAGTCCACGCGGAACGCAGTGACCTGGCGCTGCGATCCCTCGGCGACCAGACGGTCCAGGAACGCGACCATGGGCGTGACGCCGATGCCCGAGGAGATCAGAACGAGCGGGGCGGTGGAGCCGGTGAGGACCACGTCGCCGTACGGGTTCGACAGCTTGACCGTGGAGCCGACCTCCATGGCGGTCACGACCGGCGAGACCTCCCCGTCCATGTCCTGCTTGACGGCCAGGCGGCGCTGACGGGGGCTGTCGACCGGGATCAGCGTGAACTGCCGGGACTGCTCGATGCCCTCGGGCAGCCGCACCTTGATCGAGACGTACTGCCCGGCCACCGCATCGGTCATGGGGGTGTCGTCGGCGGGCTCGTAGGTGAGGACATAGGTGCCCTCCGAGGTCGCGCGCTTGTCCACGAGGGTGAACTCGTTGAACACGTTGTCGTTGGCCTGCTCGGAGTACAGGCCCTTCTCGAGCTTGATGAGGGCATCGGCCATGAGCCAGTAGACCTCGGTCCAGGCCGCGGCGGCCTCCGGGGTCAGGGCATCGCCCAGGTCATCGGCGATCGCGCCCAGCAGGTGCTTCTCCACGATCGGGTACTGCCCCTCCACGATGCCCAGCGACGTGTGCTTATGGGCCACGCGCGAGAGCAGCTCGTCGGGGTAGGACTCCGGGTGGTTGAGGATGTGGGTGGCGAAGGCGACCACGGAGCCGGCCAGGGCGAGGGGCTGCTCACCGGTGCGCTGGTTCGCGCGGCTGAAGATGCCCTCCTCGATCAGCTGCGGCTCCGCCTCGAACATCGACTGGTAGAACTTCGGCGCGATGTCCGGAAGGCGCTCCGCGATCACGGGCGCGGTGGCTTCGATGAGCGGGCGGGCTGACTCGGAGAGCATGGGCTCCTCTTCCTGTGCACGGCTTCGCCCCATCGCCGCCGACGGAGTCCCCCGCGGCAGGCGCTGAGCCGACGGCCGGTTCCGGCCGCACCTTGGATCGTTGCACCGCCGCCGCGGCCGGGGCTTGATCTTGGTCAAGCCCCGGCAACCGGTTGCCGCCGTCCCGGGGACGGCTCACATCCCCGCAGGCCCTCCTTCGGCACGACGGCGCAGTGCCGGCCTCGTGGCCCGCAGGGCGATCGGGATCATGCATGGCCGCACCGGCTCCGAGCACGACGACGACGGCCGCCAGAGTCATCGGCGAGATCAGCGCCCCTGCCCCGATCATGGGCGACAGGACGATCACGGTCGCTCCCACGGCGATGACCAGCAGGACCCGCAGCGGCCGCATCACCGCCAGGCGACGGGCCCGATCGATCTGCGCCACGGGCATGCCCAGCCGGTGCAGGCCGAACCACACCTGCCAGCGATCATCGGCCGCGGCGAGACCGGCCGTGCCCAGCAGCGCGGCGACGCGCAGAGCGATCGCCCACCAGGGCAGCACCAGGGCGGCGGCCCCGATCCGCACACCGTCCACATGCAGCCCGCCCAGGGCCGGGATCAGCGCCGCGTAGATGCCCAGGCCGGCCAGCAGCCCGATCGCAGCCTGGAGAAGCGCCTCGAGGAGCACGAGGGCATGCAGCATGGCTCTCCCTGCCCCCAGCAGGCGCAGCCAGGACAGCCGCGCATCGCGCCGCCGCGCGGACAGCTTGGCCGCAGCGCCAGCGAGCTGCACGAGCGGCAGGCCGAGAATGCACGGCGCCACAGCGCTGAGGGCCCTGTACAGCATCCGCATCCCGGGCTCGGCGTAGTCGTGGCTCCAATCGGAGCACGGCCGGCGGGGGCACGGCAGAGCCGGAGCGGGACAGGGTCGCGGAGCTCATCGAGCAGCAGCCCCTGCTGGAACACGAAGCCGAAGTGCTCCCGTCGCAGCCGCGCCCGCTCCTCCGCCGACAGCTCCTGGACGGCGACCGAGCCGTCCGCGGTGCGGAGGCGGCCCTGCCCGGAATCAGGGACCGAGATCCCGGCCAGGGCGTGGAGCAGCGTGGTCTTGCCCGAGCCCGAGGGCCCGGTGATCGCCACGGACTCCCCCGGGGCGATCGTGAGGCTCACCCCGCCCAGGGCGGCCGTCGATCCGTAGTGCTGTGCGAGGTCATGGGCGTGGAGAACAGCTCTTGTCATGGCTCCACGATGCGCCGCGGGGCATCGTCGGCACATCGGACCCGGGTCTGGTCTTCGTGCCCGTCGCCGCGCCCCGTCGTGGTAGCGCGGTCTGATCGGCATCCCGCCCCGGGGATGACTCCGAGACCGTCCCCACCCGGTTCACAAAGTTATCCACAGGTGTGGAGAAAGGTGTGAAGAAGTCGAACATGTCTGCGAACAGTGCGGGCTCGATCCGCCCTGATCGGTATCCACAGGCTTGTTCACACTTGTGGAATTACACAAATGGCGTTCGTCCACCGCTGTGGACACAATCTGTGGACAGCCGATGTGCACAGCGTCTCAGCCGCGGGGGCGACGGCCGCGCCCGCGCAGTCCCAGCAGCGCGCCCATCACCACCATGCCCGTCACGATGCCGCCCAGGTGGCCCTGCCAGGAGATGCCGGGGAAGAACAGGCCGAAGGCCGTGTTGAACCCGATCAGCACGAGGATCCCGGACAGGTTCTCGCGATAGCGCCGCCCGCCCCACAGCGCCAGGGCGAGCACGGCGCCGAACAGCCCGAAGACCGCGCCGGAGGCCCCCACGGTGAACGTGTAGGCGGGCGAGAGCAGCAGCACCGCCGCCGCTCCGCCCAGCAGCGAGAGCAGATAGACCGTGAGGAAGCGCCCGCGCCCGATCTCCGGCTCGAGCATCCGGCCGAAGATCCACAGCGTGTACATGTTCAGCAGCAGGTGCGCGGGGTTGGATATCGAGTGCGAGAACCCGCTGGTGATCACCGTCCACGGCGCCTGCGAGACGTAGCCGGGGGCCAGGCCCAGCAGCACCAGGGGGTTGATCCCCATCAGGCTCAGCAGCCACTGCACCGCGTAGACCGCCACGTTGATCCCGATCAGCACCCAGGTCGCGGTCATGGCGCCCCCGCGCCGGCGAGCCTGGCGAACAGAGGGAACCGAGGGGGCGGGCCGAGCCTGACGCGCCTCAGGATGCCCCGCCTGCCACGACGCCCCCTGCAGCGGATCGCTCGGCTGCCCAACAGGCTGCGACGGGTCCGCCATCCGCCCGTACTGCGGCAGCTGCGGGCCGCTGTCGCTGCGGGGATCGCGGGGAGATCCGGGCTCGCCGCTCGGCTCGTGGGGTCCCTGGGTCATCGGTGTGCTCCTGTGCGATGGATGGTCCTGGCTGGGCGGCGGGGCGCCGTCGTCGCGGGCCCTGCGCCGTCGGATATGGCGCAGGGGCCCGGCCGATCGGCCGGGCCCCTGCGGGTCGACGATCGCCGCGAGCGCGGGATCATCGGGTGCTGCGAGTGCAGCTCAGAGCTGCTCGATGTCGATCGAGGTGATGACGGCGTCCTCGACCGGGCGGTCCATGCCGCCGGTGCGCACGCTGTTCAGCTCGTCGACGACCTTCTTGGAGGCATCGTCGACGACCTCGCCGAAGATCGTGTGCTTGCCGTTGAGCCACGGGGTGGTCGAGGTGGTGATGAAGAACTGCGAGCCGTTGGTGCCCTGGCCGCCGCGCTTGCCGGCGTTGGCCATGGCCAGCAGGTACGGCTTGTCGAAGCTGAGCTCGGGGTGGATCTCATCGTCGAACATGTAGCCCGGGCCGCCGACGCCCTGACCCAGCGGATCGCCGCCCTGGATCATGAAGTCCTTGATGATGCGGTGGAAGATGATGTCCTTGTAGAGGGGGCCCTCGCCCTTGGAGCCGGTGTTCGGGTCCACCCACTCCTGGGAGCCGTCGGACAGGCCGATGAAGTTCTTGACGGTCTTCGGAGCGTGGTTGCCGAAGAGCTCCACGACGATGTCGCCGTGGTTCGTGTGGATGGTCGCCTTAGCGGTGGCAAGAGAAGTCATGGCCCCAGTATCCCATGACCGGCTCGCTTGTCGCGGAGAAGAGACGACGACGGTTCCGTTCCGCCGCGAGTGAAAAAGCACAGCCGTCTGCTGAAAACTCCCTGAGTGATGGGTGACCCGACGGCCTCCACCATGGGTCATCCCAGGCACAGCCCGTATGCTGGACCAAGAATCCTAGACCCCTGAGGAGGGAGCTTCCATGAGCAAGAGGGCAGAGAAGAAGGCCGCCAAGGCAGCCGCCGCGCGTCAGGCCGCTGTGGAGAACCGCGTCGTCGACGCCGGCGACTGGCTCGCCAAGGAGATCGGCGCCCTGGCGCCGCGCCTGCAGGACGGCGTGCGCTCCGGCGCGATCTCGCTGGCCGGCGGCATCCACACCGCCACCCCGTACGTCCAGCAGGGCGCCGCCAGCGCCAAGGGCGCCACCTCCGAGCTGCGCAGCCGCGCCGCCGTGCAGGCCGCCAAGTCGGCCCCGCAGGTCGCCAAGGTCGCCGCCAAGGTCGCTCCAGTCGGTGCCGCCGTGAAGGCCTCCCCGCAGGCCGCCAAGGCTCTGAAGGCCGCCAACGACGGCAAGCTGGCCGTGTCCGAGCGCTACAACGCCACGGCCGCTCAGCTGGCCCAGCGCTTCGCCGACGCCGACACCCCCGAGCAGTTCGAGGCCGCCGTCGCGCGCCTGACCGGCAACAAGAAGGCCGTCAAGAACGCCAAGAAGGCCGCCGCGCGCATGTCCAAGGACTACGCCAAGCAGCAGAAGAAGGCGCAGAAGGGCGGCGGCCGCGGCCTGCTCGTCCTCGGCCTGGTCGTGACCGGCCTGGTCGCCGGCGCCGCCGCCTTCAAGGCCTCGCGTCCGGTCCAGGATCCCTGGAAGACCCCGGCCTCGACCTCCCCGCGCGTGACGGCCTCCCCGGTCGACAAGTCCGCCACCGTGGCCGCCGGCCAGGGTGTGAAGGTCGATGACGCTAAGGCCGACTCGAGCGTCAAGGACACGGCCAAGTCCGTGACCGAGGATGCCAAGCAGACGGTCAACGAGATCAAGGACCAGATCAACGGCACCCAGAACGAGAAGAAGGACGGCCAGGCCTGAGCCTGATCGCCTTCAGCGGCTGAGGCCGCACACCGCACGGCCCCCTCACCGAAAAGGTGAGGGGGCCGTCGTCGTCCTGGATGCCGGGGCCGGGGCATGAGTGCCGCCGGACCCCGGGGCGGGGATCAGCCGAAGGAGCCGATCACGTCCTGGATCGTGTCCCAGACCTGGTAGATGCCCAGGATCGTGAACAGCACGGCGCAGATGATCAGCACGCCGTTGGTGACCCAGCCGTTGCGCCAGCGGTCGGGGGTGCGCTTGGTGTTCAGCAGCCCCAACAGCGTGATCGCCAGGAACGGCATGAACAGCGCGCCCAGCACGCCGTAGAGCAGGATCAGGAAGATCGGACGGCCCAGCAGCAGCAGGAGCATGGGCGGGAACGTGATCCACAGCAGGTAGAACTTCACGTACTTGCCACCCGGACGGGTGGCCGGGTGACCCGAGGGCAGATCGCGGTGGTGGCCCCAGAAGTCCGCGAACATCAGCGAGACGCCCGACCACACGCCCACGACCGAGGAGAACGACGCGGCGAAGAAGCCGATCAGGAACGCTGTGCCGATGGCCTGGCCGTAGCGATCGTTGAGGACGTCGGCCAGATCGAGCAGCCCGGCGTCGGTCGCGGAGATGGACACGCCCGCCGCATAGAGCACCTCGGCGCCCACGATCAGCATGGAGAGCACGAAAATGCCGGTGACCACGTAGGCGACCGTGTTGTCGAGCTGCATGACGCGCATCCACTTGGGGCTGGCCCATCCCTTCTCGCGCAGCCAGTAGCCGTAGGCCGCCAGGGTGATGGTGCCGCCGATGCCGCCGGACAGCGCCAGCGTGTAGACCAGTCCGCCCTCGGGGATCATGGGCACCAGACCGGCGATCATGCTCGGGATGTTGGGTGCGGCGATGATCGCCAGACCCACGACCACCACGAACATGATGCCGACCATCACGGCCGTGAGCTTCTCCACCAGCGCGTACTTGCCGAACCAGACCATGAAGAAGCCGGCCAGGCCCATCAGGATGGCCCAGGCCGGCAGCGGCATGGTGTTCGGGAACAGCGCCACGATCGGCAGGGCTGCCGAGGACATGGCCGTGGCCCCGTACACGAAGCCCCAGATCATGATGTACGGCGCGAAGTAGACCGCCGTCCACTTGCCCAGCGAGCGCCAGCCCTCGAAGATCGTGCGGCCGGTGGCCAGCGAGTAGCGCCCGGCGCCCTCCACGAGCACGATCTTCACGATGGTGCCCACGATGACCGCCCACAGCAGGGCGTATCCGTAGCGCGAGCCGGCCGTCAGGGTCGCGACCAGGTCGGCTGCGCCCACACCCGTTCCGGCCACGACCAGGCCCGGGCCGATGATCTTCCACCGGCGGATCGCGGTGAGCTGCTCATCCGGATCGATGTGGGGCATGGGCCCCAGGTATTCCTTCGGTGCGGACATGACTCACCCTTCTCACGACGTGATCTGCGCCATGAGTATCTCAGGTGATGCCCAGATCCTGAACATCAGCTGGCAACGCAGCTCGTGCAGGTCTCAGCGACGCCTTCGTCAGGCGAACAGCCACCGCGAGGACAGCTCCTGTTCGAGCCCCGGCTCCCGGTACGACTCGACCCCGAAGAACGCCCGGAAGTGCTCCAGAGGCATCGCCAGCATTCCCTGCACGTCCGCCTGGGAGGCGTGGCACTGCATCGTGCGCCGCTTCAGCTCCAGCAGCTCGTCGTCCAGCTCGAGCTGCCAGTCCAGCTGGGAGGCAGGGATGCCGAAGCCGTTGCCGTCATCGGCGGGGCCGTCGGGATCCATGACCTCGTCCGGCGAGGCCCCGGCCGCCAGAGCCTGCTCGCGCAGCGCTCGGAGGCGGTCCCGGTTCATGGACTGCTCCAGCAGCCGGGGCCGCGAAGCGGCGAGCTCGGCCGCGCGGTGGGCCACGTGATGGACCTTCACGTGATCGGGATGCCCGTAGCCGCCGTGCCAGTCGTAGCCCACCAGCACATCCGCGCCCTCGTCGTCCAGGATCGCGGCGACGGCCCGTGCGGCCTCGTCGATGTCGGCGCGGTGGAAGCAGGCCTCGCCGTCGTTCTGCTCCCAGCCGGTCATCCCGGAGTCGTGGTAGCCGAGCCACTCCACTCGGGAGATGCCCAGCACCCGTGCTGCTGCGGCTGCCTCCGTGCGCCGGTGATCCGCGACGGAGAGCACCTCCTGGGCGTCATTGGCCGCCTCCAGCGGTGTGCCGAAGTCCCCGTTGGTCGCGAAGATCTCGACCACGCGGTGCCCCTCCGCCGCGGCACGGGCCATGGTGCCGGTGGTCTGCGAGGACTCGTCGTCCGGGTGGGCATGGAGGAAGGCGATCACGGCCATGACGGGGCAGCTCCTGAGATCAGTGGCGGGCGCACGACGACGGCCCCGTTATCAGGCGGGGCCGTCGTCGATATGGGATCCGGTGGAGGCAAGGGGACTCGAACCCCTAACCCTCTGCTTGCAAAGCAGATGCGCTACCAATTGCGCCATGCCCCCGGAGCATCCTGTCGAGCTGAACTCAGTCGACGGGATCTGCGGCATCGCGCCAAGCGGCGCGATCGGCATCTGCGGAGCGCAGCCGCCAGGCGGCGACTCCTGCTCCGGCGGCACCGACCACCAGCACGATCGCCGTGAAAGCGTTCTTCATGCCGGTCTCCGATGCACTGGGATGCCGTTGAACCGTGGGCGTACCAGGAATTGAACCTGGGACCTCTTCGTTATCAGCGAAGCGCTCTAACCGTCTGAGCTATACGCCCGTGACCGGCGGACCGATCACGTCCGCTCGAACCGACCAAGCGGTCTGTCCGTCGCGGAACGAATAGGGACTCTACACGATCGCCGCGACCGGGACCAATCGAGGATCCCCGTCATCGGCGCCGCGCAGGTCAGTCGTCGGTCAGCGTGACTCCGATGCCGCCGATCAGGCCGGCGGCCAGGTTGTAGAGCATGGCGGCGATGACCGACAGCAGCGTCAGCAGGATGACGTTGATGACCGAGAGGATGGTCGCGAAGATCGCTACCTGCCCCAGGGAGACGATCTCCTGGACCTCTGTGCTGCCGCCCGGGCCCGCCAGCATGGCGGCGAGCTCGTTGATGCCGTTGAACAGACCCGTGATGTCCATCAGGATCCAGATCAGCACGGCCGCGACGACCACCACGATGCCCAGCGAAACCGAGAGCAGGAACGCGAGCTTGAGCACCGACCAGGTGTCCACGCGCGACACGACCAGGCGCGCGCGGCGCACCTTGGCGCGCGGCGCGGGCCGCACCAGTCCCTTGGTCGAGGACCGCTGGGGCGTGCGGCTGCTGGACGACGACGCCTTGGCGCTGTCCGCCTTCTTGGTCTGGCTGGGGGAGGATCCCCGACCAGCGCCGCCGGACTTCGAACGTCCAGCCGCACCAGAGCGTGCCTCGGGGCTCATTCGTTACCTCCGTTGTTGACTTCGTCCAACGTTACGACATCCTCATCCGCAGCATCGGCTGTCGGATCCGCAATCGTAGCCGTGCCGTTCTCGACGGCTTCCTCGACCGCGTCCTCGATGTGGCGCTCGGCATTCCAGGCCACACCCACGATCGAGTCCTTGGGGGCAGGCTTGGCGAAGATGACGCCCATGGTGTCGCGGCCCTTGGCGGGGACCTCCGAGACCGCAGAGCGCACGACCTTGCCGGAGGCCATGACGACCATGACCTCGTCGGATTCTCCCACGATCAAGGCGCCGGCGAGCTTGCCGCGCTCATCCCCGACCTTGGCGACCTTGATGCCGAGCCCGCCTCGGCCCTGGCGCCGGTACTGCTCGATGGCCGTGCGCTTGGCGTAGCCGCCCTCGGTCACCACGAAAACGTAGCTCTCGGTGCCCTTCGCCACGACGTCGGCGGCCAGCAGCTCGTCGTCATCGCGGAACTTCATGCCGGTCACGCCGGAGGTCGCGCGGCCCATGGGTCGCAGCGCCTCGTCATCGGCCTGGAAGTGCAGGGACTGGCCGTTGCGCGAGACCAGGAAGATGTCGTCGTCGGAGTCCACGAGCTTGGCCGAGACCAGCTCGTCGCCCTCGCGCAGGTTGATCGCGATCACGCCGGCGGTGCGGTTGGTGTCGTAGTCCTCGAGCCGGGACTTCTTCACCAGGCCGCTGCGCGTGGCCAGCACCAGGTACGGGGCGTCCTGGTAGGTCGACAGCTCCATGACCTGGGCGATCTGCTCGCCGGGCTGGAAGGCCATGACATTGGCGACGTGCTGGCCCTTGGCGTCGCGACCGGCCTCGAGCAGCTCGTAGGCCTTGGTGCGATATACGCGGCCGTGGGTCGTGAAGAACAGGATCCAGTGGTGCGTGGTGGTGGTGAAGAAATGCTCGACGACGTCGTCGCCGCGCAGATTCGCTCCGCGGATGCCCTTGCCGCCGCGGCGCTGGGCCCGGTACTGATCGATGCGCGTGCGCTTGACGTAGCCGCCGCGGGTGATCGTGACGACTACGTCCTCCTGGGGGATCAGGTCCTCCATGGACATGTCGCCGTCGTAGCCCCACAGGATCTCGGTGCGGCGGTCGTCGCCGTACTTCTCGACGGTCTCCTCGAGCTCCTCGGAGACGATCTGGCGCTGCAGGTCCTCGGAGGCGATGATCGCCTCGAAGCGAGCGATCATCTGCTCGAGCTCGGCGAAGCGGTCCTGGATCTTCTGCCGCTCCAGCGCGGCCAGGCGCCGCAGCTGCATGTTGAGGATGGCCTGGGCCTGCTCCTCGTCGATCCCGAGCAGCTCCATCAGCCCGGTGCGGGCCTCGTCCGGGGTGGGCGAGCGGCGGATCAGGGCGATGACCTCGTCCAGGGCATCCAGGGCCTTCAGCAGGCCCACCAGGATGTGCGCCTCCTCCTGCGCCTGACGCAGACGGAACGTGGTGCGCCGGACGATGACCTCGATCTGGTGGCGCACCCAGTGGTAGATGAAGGCGTCCAGGGACAGCGTGCGCGGCACACCGTCCACCAGGGCCAGCATGTTCGCGGAGAAGTTCTCCTGCAGCGGGGTGTGCTTGTAGAGGTTGTTCAGCACCACCTTGGCCACGGCGTCGCGCTTGAGCACGATCACCAGGCGCTGACCGGTGCGCCCGGAGGTCTCGTCGCGCATGTCGGCGATGCCGCCGATCTTGCCCTCCTTGACCAGGTCCGCGATCTTGATGGCCAGGTTGTCCGGGTTGACCATGTACGGCAGCTCGGTGACCACCAGGCAGGTGCGGCCGTGGATCTCCTCGACGGAGACGACCGCGCGCATCTTGATGGAGCCGCGACCGGTCCGGTACGTGTCCTCGATGCCCTTGTGGCCGAGGATCTGCGCCCCGCCCGGGAAGTCCGGGCCCTTGACGCGCTTGAGCAGCGCCTCGAGCAGCTCCTCGCGGCTGGCCCCCGGGTTCTTCAGGTACCACTGCACGCCGTCGGCGAGCTCGCGCAGGTTGTGCGGCGGGATGTTGGTGGCCATGCCCACGGCGATGCCGGCGGAGCCGTTGGCCAGCAGGTTCGGGAACCGCGCCGGCAGCACGGTGGGCTCGCGCGACTTGCCGTCGTAGTTGTCCTGGAAATCGACGGTCTCCTCGTGGATGTCCCGGACCATCTCCATTGCCAGCGGAGCCATCTTGGTCTCGGTGTATCGAGGGGCGGCGGCGCCGTCGTTGCCGGCGGAGCCGAAGTTCCCCTGGCCCAGGGCCAGCGGGTAGCGCTGGACCCAGTCCTGGATCAGGCGGACGAGGGCGTCGTAGATCGCCGAGTCGCCGTGCGGGTGGTAGTGGCCCATGACGTCGCCGACCACGCGGGCCGACTTGTTGAAGGACCGGTCCGGGCGGTAGCCGCCGTCGTACATCGTGTAGATGACGCGGCGGTGCACCGGCTTGAGGCCATCGCGGACGTCCGGCAGGGCTCGTCCGACGATCACCGCCATGGCGTAGTCCAGGTAGGAGCGCTGCATCTCCGTCTGGAGGTCGACCTGCTCCACGCGATCGCCGGTGATCGTGGCGGCCTCGACCTCGGTGCCCGGCTGGTTCTCCGGCTCCTCCGGGGTGACCTGGCTGTCGTCGCTCATTCGTGCGCTTCCCGTCCTTCTCCCGACGCCCGCGGGCGTCTGTGCGTCTGCTCGGCCGCTGGGCCGTGGTGCTCGAGACTGATCCGCCGGTCACCGCCATGGAGGCGGCGACGGGCACATATGCCGCAGTCGGCATATGCTCCGTTGCGACTAGATGTCGAGGAAACGGACGTCGTTGGCGTTCTGCTGGATGAACTCCTTGCGGGACTCGACGTCCTCGCCCATGAGCATGGTGAAGACCTGCTCGGCGGCGGCGGCGTCCTCCATGGTCACCTGCAGCAGCGTGCGGTGCTCAGGATCCATGGTGGTGTCCCACAGCTCGGTGTAGGACATCTCGCCCAGGCCCTTGTAGCGCTGGATGCCGTTGTCCTTGGGGATCCGCTTGCCCGAGGCCTGGCCCTCCGCCAGGGCGCGATCGCGCTCGGCATCCGAGTAGACGTAGTCGTGCGGCGCGTTCGACCACTTGATGCGGTACAGCGGCGGCTGCGCCAGGTACACGAAGCCGTGGTCGATCAGCGGGCGCATGAACCGGAACAGCAGCGTCAGCAGCAGCGTGGTGATGTGCTGGCCGTCCACGTCGGCATCGGCCATGAGCACGATCTTGTGATAGCGCGCCTTCTCGATGTCGAAGTCGTCGCCGATGCCCGAGCCGAAGGCCGTGATCATGGACTGGACCTCGGCGTTGGACAGCGCACGATCCAGGCGGGCCCGCTCGACGTTCAGGATCTTGCCGCGCAGCGGCAGGATCGCCTGGTGCGCCGGATCGCGGCCCTGCACGGCCGAGCCGCCTGCCGAGTCGCCCTCCACGATGTAGATCTCGGACTTCGACGGGTCCTTGGACGAGCAGTCCTTGAGCTTGCCCGGCATGCCGCCGGACTCCAGCAGCCCCTTGCGCCGGGTGGTCTCGCGGGCCTTGCGCGCCGCCAGACGAGCCTGCGAGGCGCCGATGGCCTTGCGGATGATGTCCTTGGCGTAGTTCGGGTTGCGCTCGATCCAGTCCCCGAACTCGTCGGCGACCACGCGCTGCACGAACGGCTTGGCCTCGGAGTTGCCCAGCTTGGTCTTGGTCTGGCCCTCGAACTGGGGGTCGCCGAGCTTGATCGAGATGACCGCGGTGAGGCCCTCGCGGACGTCCTCGCCGGTGAGGTTGTCGTCCTTGTCCCGCAAGAGCTTGAACTCGCGGGCCTTGCGGTTGATCACCGTGGTCAGCGCGGTGCGGAAGCCCTCCTCGTGGGTGCCGCCCTCGTGCGTGTTGATTGTGTTCGCGTAGGTGTGCACCGACTCGCTGTAGGCGGTGGTCCACTGCATGGAGATCTCCACGGAGATGGAGCGCTCGACGTCCTCGGTCTCGAAGTCGATGATCTCGTCGTGGACCAGCTCGGCCTTCTTGCCGCTGTTGATGAAGCGGACGTAGTCCAGCAGACCGTGCTCGTAGCAGTAGACGACCCGGCGGTGGCCGTCGGCGGTCACGCCCACGGTGTTCAGCGCCGGAGCCTTGGCCGTCTCCGCCTGCTCGGCGCCGCTCCCGGCCTCCGGGGACTGCGCGGTGGGGACCTCGGAGGCGTCCTGGCCCTCGACCTCGGTGATGATCTCGGTGCGCGCGGACTCGCCGGCGACCTCGTCGCCGGACTCGTCCAGGCGCCGCTGGTCGGTCAGGGTGATGCGCAGCCCCTTATTGAGGAACGCCATCTGCTGGAACCGGGCGCGCAGGGTCTCGAAGTCGTACTCGACGGACTCGAAGATCTCCGGATCAGCCCAGAACGTCTGCGTGGTGCCGGTCTCCTCGGTCTGCTCGCCGCGCTCGAGCTCGCCCTGGGGGCGGCCGCCGTCGGCGAACTCCATGCGCCAGACGTAGCCCTGGCGGCGGATCTCGGTCTCCACGCGCGATGACAGCGCGTTGACGACGGAGATGCCCACGCCGTGCAGACCGCCGGAGACCGCGTAGCCGCCCCCGCCGAACTTGCCGCCGGCGTGCAGGATCGTCATGACGACCTCGACCGTGGGACGACCCTGCGTGGGGTGCATGTCCACCGGGATGCCGCGGCCGTTGTCGGTGACGCTCACGCCGCCGTCGGCCCGCAGCACGACCTCGATGTGATCCGCATGGCCGGCCAGGGCCTCATCCACGGAGTTGTCGATGACCTCGTAGACCAGGTGGTGCAGGCCCCGCGGTCCGGTGGATCCGATGTACATGCCTGGGCGCTTGCGGACCGCTTCGAGGCCCTCCAGGACGGTGATGTCGCTGGCGCCGTAGCCGCCTTCGGTGCTCTTGTCCTCTGACACGGGCTGCTGGTTCCTCCTGATGGTCATGATGGAGGCCGCAAGGGTCCTGGAGCACGGGGTCCGGGGCGCAGGCAGCACTCCCGACGACAGCGAGCGAGCGGGACGCACCGGAGCATTCGGGGGGCCGCGGGGTCTGCGCGCTCGATGCGCTGCGTCGATAATCCGGGCCCATCATACCGGATCTGCGCAGATGCCGGGTGCGGGACGGCCTGAACCCGCTGTCAGCGGCACGAGAACGCCCCTAGGAGTGCCTCCGGGGGTGCTCGCTGACCCGGAAGTCGTCTCCGGAGGTGCCGAGCACTCTGCAGGCCGTCCACGGTCTCGAGGCAGAGGCCGATCGACGGCGGTCCGGATCAGCCGTAGGTATCGCGGGGCCCGCGGCCGCGGATCGAGCGCCGGCCCTTGCGCCAGCTGGGGGCCGCCGGGCCCACGATGTCCAGGCGCGTGACGATGCCCGGGCCCAGGCGCTTCTCGATGGTCGACAGCACTTGGGACTGCAGCATCCGCATGTTGGCGGCCTGGGCGGTGGAGGAGCATCGCACGCGCAGCACGGTGTCCTCGAAGGACTCCGGCACGCAGTGCTCGGCCACGTACGCCCCCACCAGCTCCGGCCACAGGGTCATGACCGACCCGACGGCGACCGGGGTCCGCCAGCCGCGTCCGGAGACCAGGCGATCCATGACCCCGCCGATGCCCTGCGGATCCCGCGGCGAGTCTCCGGCGCCCGAATAGCCGCCCAGCTGCCGCGGATCGCGCTCGGCGTCCCGGCGGCGCACGGGACTGGCGGTGAGCGCCTCCATGGCAGCGCCGAAGCTGCGCAGGTTGGCCTTGGCCGCAGCGCCGTGAAGCCGTCCCTCGCCGCGGGCCTCGGCGCCCCGGCGCACGCGCATCAGGGCGGCGGCGGCCGGATCGACGATGTCGCGGTCGCGCTCGGCGCGCGGCTGCTGGGCGGGGATCACGTGCGGGATCCGGGATCGACGACGGCCTTGCCCGGGCTCACGCGCACCAGGGTGAGCCCCGAATCGGCATCCAGCAGCTCCTGCGGGACGTCCTCCTCCACGGCGGCGGTCACCAGCACCTGCTCGGCCTCCGAGACCATGTCGGCCAGGCGGCTGCGGCGCTGGGCGTCGAGCTCGGCGAAGACGTCGTCGAGGATCAGCACGGGGGAGGAGCCCTCGGAGCGGTCGTCATCCAGGTGCACGTACCAGGAGCCCAGCCGCAGGGACAGGGCGCAGGACCACATCTCGCCGTGGGAGGCGTAGCCGCGGGCCGGCAGATCGCCGAGCTGGATCTCGAGCTCGTCGCGATGCGGTCCCACCAGGGACACCGCCCGCTCGATCTCCTGGTCCTGGGCCTCCGCGCAGGCCTGGAGCATCAGCTCGCGCAGATCCGCGGTGCTGAAATGGGCAAGCTGATCGACCCGACCGTCTGCGCTCTCCGGGAGGATCGAGGAGCGGTACCGCAGCCGAGGCATCCGGGGACCGTCGGAGAGGCTGCTGTAGGCGCGGCGGACCTCGGGCTCGAGAGCGAGGACGAGCTGCAGACGAGACTGCAGGACCGCGGCCCCATAGGTCGCCAGCTGGTCGTTCCACGCGCTGAGAGTGGCCTCGTGCGCCTGGGTGAAGCGCCCGGCCTTCCGCGCCGATTTCAGCAGGGCGTTGCGCTGGCGCACGGTCTTCTCGTAGTCGGAGATGACCCCGGCCAGGGCCGGACGCATGGAGGAGCCCAGCACGTCCAGGAACGCCCGGCGCCCGGAGGGCTCGCCCTTGATCAGCGCGAGGTCCTCCGGGGAGAACAGCACGGTGCGCAGGATGCCCAGGGCCTCTCGGGCGCGGACCGAGCCGCCTCGGTTGATCCGCACCGTGGGAGCACGGCCCTCGCTCAGAGTGAACTCGAGGTTCGTGCGGTGCCCGGCCCTGCGGATCCCCGTGCGGATCATGGCGCGCTCGGTGCTTGCTCGGTGCAGCGGGGCATTGCCGCTGACCCGATGCGAGGCCAGCGTGGCGGCGTAGTCGATCGCCTCGACCACGTTGGTCTTGCCCACCCCGTTGGGCCCCAGCAGGACCGTGATCCCGGGGGTCAGCTCGAGCTGGAGCTGCTCATAGCTGCGGAAGTCCGCGAGGGAGAGGGAGTCGACGTGCACGCAGGTCCGGGGCTCAGGAGCTGGGGAGGCGGACCGGCATCAGCAGGTACCGGTAGGCGACGTCGTCGTCCCCGTCCTGCTCCTTCTGCGCCGAGAGCACTGCCGGCTTGGGCGGAGCGGTGAAGGAGAAGCGCACGTACTCGGAGTGGAAGGCGTGCAGGCCCTCCGAGAGGTACGTGGGATTGAAGGCGACGGTGATGTCCTCGCCCTGGAGGTTGGCCTCGATGACCTCGGAGGCCTGGGCGTCCTCGCCGGTGCCGGCATCCAGGGCCACCTGGCCGTCCGTGAAGGCCAGACGGACCGGGGTGTTGCGCTCGGCCACCAGGGACACGCGGCGCACGGCCTCCACCAGCTCGGAGGTGCGCACCGAGGCGGTGATGGGCGTGGACTCGGGGAACAGCGAGCGGATCTTGGGGTACTCGCCGTCGATCAGCAGCGAGGTGGTGCGGCGGCCGCCGGACTCGAAGCCCACCAGCTCCGTGCTGTCCGACAGGGCGAGGTTCAGCTCACCGGCCGGGCCGAGGGTCTTGGCGACGTCGTTGAGCGTCTTGGCCTTGATCAGCGCAGCCGTCTGCAGCGAGCTGCTGTTGGGGCGCCAGGTGAGCTCGCGCATGGCCAGGCGGTAGCGGTCGGTGGCCAGCAGGGTCATCCGCTCGCCGTCGATCTCGATCCGGACGCCGGTGAGGATCGGCAGGGTGTCGTCCTTGGAGGCGGCGATGTTGACCTGCGCGACGGCCTGGGCGAACTCAGCGCCGTCGATGACGCCTGAGACCTCGGGCAGGCCGGGCAGCTCGGGGTAGTCCTGCACGGGCATGGCCGCCAGGTTGAACCGAGACGAGCGGCAGATCAGCGTCAGCTTGCCGTCATCCGTGATGACGTCCACGGGAGCCGAGGGCAGCGAGCGGCAGATGTCTGCCAGCAGGCGGCCGGAGACCAGAGCGGTGCCCTCCTCCTCGATCTGGGCGTCGATCGAGACCCGAGAGGAGATCTCGTAGTCGAATCCGGCCAGGGAGACCTGCCCGTTCTCCGCCTTGAGAAGCAGACCGGAGAGCACCGGGACGGGCGGGCGAGGGGACAGCGATCGGGCGGTCCAGGTCACGGCCTCGGCCAGAACGTCGCGTTCGACGGAGAACTTCACGGTGGGGGCGCCTTTCGTTCGCAGATGTCGTCCGCGCGGCGTCCGGTGCGGAGGTCCGGACAGACGACGACAGCATGCTATCGGCGCGCTGTGCCCTGTGCCATCTGCCGGAGCAGACCGGGGAGTCGCAGCGGCGCTTCGGTGGATCCGGGTTTCTGTAATTCCAAGAATCCTGGAGGTGCGGAGCCCCGTGACCTGCTCGAGGCAGGCAGCGAACAGCTCTCGGTGCGGCTGAACGTGTAATTACACGAGCTCGCCGGGTCCGGATCGGGGGTCAGGGCATTCGTTGTCCGGCGGGAGGTATTAATGGACAGTAGTGTTCATAACCGCTGTGGATCTTGTGGAAAAAACCCTGATCGGCTGATCTGGCGCGGATCATGGCTGTGGGTCGGCTGTGCACCGCCATCCACGGACCGCCCCGTGCCTGTGTAATCACATTCTTGTCATTCCGGGCCCGTGCACAGGCCGATCCCCGGATCTGCCTCGACTGTCCACCGCGATCGCGGTTCTCTCCACAGCGCTGTCCACAACCGGTGGAATCGTGTCGTGCACAGCCTGTCCACAGGGCTTCCCACAGCTGTGGAGAACGGGTTTCGCAGCCCGCATCCGCGCCGCGCCGTCCTGTGGATGACCGGAGATCGACGCAGGCCCCGGGTCCGCTCGTGCGGGCCCGGGGCCTGAAGGGATGAGGCAGAGCGCAGCGCATGGGCTGCGCTGCAGATCAGCTGTGGCGCTGCTGCTTGATCCGGTTGGTGAGCTCGGTGACCTGGTTGAAGATCTGCCGGCGCTCGGCCATCAGCGTCCGGATCTTGCGATCGGCGTGCATGACCGTGGTGTGGTCGCGGCCGCCGAGCTCCTGTCCGATCTTGGGCAGGGACATGTCCGTGAGCTCGCGCAGCAGGTACATGGCGATCTGCCGGGCCGTGACCAGCGTGCGCGTGCGGGACTTGGACTTCAGCTCGTCCAGCGAGATGTCGAAGTAGGCGGCCGTCTGCCCCAGGATCGTGGCGGCGGTGATCTCGCCGTCGTCGTCGGTGATCAGGTCCTTGAGCACGAGCTCGGCCAGGGGCAGGTCCACGTCCTGCTTGTTCAGGGAGGCGAAGGCCGTGACGCGGATGAGGGCGCCCTCGAGCTCGCGGATGTTCGTGGAGATGTGCGAGGCGATGTACTCCAGGACCTCGGGCGGGGCCTGGGTGCCGTCGGCATCGGCCTTCTTGCGCAGGATGGCGATGCGGGTCTCGAGCTCGGGCGGCTGGACGTCGGTGATCAGTCCCCACTCGAAGCGCGAGCGCATGCGATCGGCGAATCCCGTGAGCTGCTTGGGCGGCAGATCGGAGGTGATCACGATCTGCTTCTCGTGGTTGTGCAGCGCGTTGAAGGTGTGGAAGAACTCCTCCTGCGTGTGCTCCTTGCCCGCCAGGAACTGGATGTCGTCGATCAGCAGCATGTCGACGTTGCGGTAGATCTCCTTGAAGGAGGAGCCCTCGTCGTCGCGGATCGAGTTGATGAAGTCGTTGGTGAACTCCTCCGAGTTCACGTAGCGCACCGCGATGCCGGGGTAGAGCCGCTTGGCGTAGTGCCCGATCGCGTGCAGCAGGTGGGTCTTGCCGAGCCCTGAATCCCCGTATATGAACAGCGGGTTATATGCCTTGGCCGGCGTCTCGGAGACCGCGAAGGCCGCCGCGTGGGCGAAGCGGTTGGACTGGCCGATGACGAACGACTCGAAGACGTACTTGGGGTTCAGCCGAGCGCTCGAATCCCATTCGGCCGAGGCCGCACCGGCCGTGCCGTGGTCCTCCGCAGCCGAGCGGCCCGGGGCAGCGGCGGGGACGAAGGTGTCCTGAGGGCCGGTCTCCTCGACTGCGGCCTCGCCGGTGCTTTGCGCGGAGGCGGTGTCCTGCGGCGCGGGCTGCTCGGGCAGGGGGCGTCGGGCCGGCTCCGGTGCGGAGGGCCGCGGCGCCGCCGGTCGCGGCGACGGCGAGCGGAAGGTGTTCACGGCCCCGGAGTACTCGGAGCTCGTGGTGGACAGCGAGTCCTGCTCGGTCTCCTCCTGGGCAGCCGGCGGAGCGGTGTGGCCGCGCTCGGCCTCGAGCTCGCTCAGCGGCGGCAGCGAGGCCCGGGATGCGGACTCGATCTCCTGCTCGGAGACCTCCTCCAGGTCGGTGTCCACCACGAGTGCGACCAGGGTGTCCTTGCCGAAGGAGTTCGTGACGGCCTGGTTGAAGGCCGGCGCGATCTTGGACTGCAGGACCTCGCGGGTCAGCTCGTTCGGCACGGCGATCAGCAGCGTGGTGCCCATGAGGCCCCGGGGCTTGGCCAGGCGCAGGAAGCCGCGGTGGCGCGGGGAGATCTGCGGGTCCTCGGTCATGGCGCGGACGCATTCGGCCCAACGGGCGTCGAGCTCCGGATTCTGCTGAGGACTCACAGTGGCGGGGACTCCGGGATTCGGGGGCGATGTCGGCTCCGGGCGGGTGCCCGGGTGCGCTCGCGACCGGTCATCCACAGAGTTGTTCACAGCGGTGGACAGCGGCTCGGGGGTCGAGCGCGAGGGTTCAGCGTAGAGCACGTTCGAAGCCCCGACCTAGCCCCGATCGGGGCCGAAAAGAACTACAATCGTGTAGTTACACGAGCGAGAGCGCACCGTTGCTGGCAAGGACGGGGATCCGGTTATCCACAGGAATTTCCGGAAGACGTGCACAGCATGTGGGCGAGAGGCGGTCACCGACGGTTCGGTTGACCGTCCCACTCGCCGCGCCTACAATCGATCAGTCCTGTGTCTGACCTGCGCCCGGCGCCATGCGCCTCGCGGCGGCACAGCCATCGACCACCACAGCGGTGGACCCCTTCCTCAGGCGGACGGCCTGCTGCGCGCTCGTGCTCTGCACGGGCAGCGTGCGCCGGATCCGCACAGGGCAGGGGCACGCCCGTCCTGCATCCGGAGAAGATCAATGAGCAAGCGCACGTTCCAGCCGAACAACCGTCGTCGCGCCAAGAAGCACGGCTTCCGCGCCCGCATGCGCACCCGCGCCGGCCGCGGCATCCTCTCGGCGCGCCGCGCCAAGGGCCGCGCCTCCCTCTCTGCCTGAGCCCTCTCGTCGCCCTCGCGGATCCGACGGCCTCTGCTCAGCAGAGCCCCGGTCCGCAGACGCCGCCGAGACCGAAGGGGTGAGCGCGTGCTTCCCGCACAGCACAGGATGCGCACCTCCACGCACTTCGCAGCGACCACACGTTCCGGTGCCCGACAGGGGCGCCGGAACGTCGTCGTCTATGTGCGCGCCACGTCCGGGGACCAGCCGTCCCGGGCGGGCTTCGTGGTATCCAAGCGGGTCGGCAATGCGGTCTGCCGCAATCTCGTGAAGCGGCGGCTGCGGGAGCTCGTCGGGATGACGATCCAGGGCAGCCCAGCCGGCTTCGACGTCGTGGTGCGGGCCCTGCCCGCCTCGGCAGAGGCCGACTTCGCCGAGCTGCGGCGGGACTGGGAATCCGCCTGGCGCAAGGCCGCGAGGAAGGCCGAGGTGCCGGCATGAGCACCGCGCAGGGCCTCGGCCATCAGCATCCTGTCCTGGATGAGGAGCAGCTCTGGGAGCAGGCACCGTCGGACTTCGTGCGCCCTCGGGGTGCGGTCCAGGCGGTGTGGCTGCTGCCGCAGAACCTGATCATCGCGGGTCTGAAGCTCTACCGCATGCTGATCTCCCCGCTCTACGGGGACGTCTGCAGGCACTTCCCCACCTGCTCGGCCTACGGCCTCGAGTCCGTGGTTCGCCACGGGGCGGTCCGGGGCCTAGGTTTGACCGTGCGACGACTGCTCAGGTGCCATCCCTGGGCGGCGGGCGGAATCGACAGGGTGCCGCAGGGCGGCCGCCGGTTCTCCTCGGAGACCGAGCTGCCGCGGATCATCCTGCTCAACCACCCCACACCCGCCGATCGCGCAGCCGTGCTGACACCCCGCGATCCGGCACACGAGACCACGTCCGCGCGCCAGCACGGCGCAGACCCGGCTGCCGCGCAGACGGCTCAAGGAGCTTCCTCACGATGAACATCTTCGACATCATCCTCTGGCCCTTCAAATGGGTCGTCTCGGCGGTCCTGTGGCTCTTCCACGAGCTGTTCACCCTCATCGGGCTGGATGCGGCGAGCGGATGGACCTGGGTCCTGGCCATCGTGGGCCTGACCCTGGTCATGCGAACCCTGACCATCCCGCTGTTCCTGCGCCAGATCCGCTCCATGCGCGGCATGCAGGAGATCCAGCCGCAGATGGCCAAGCTGCAGGCCAAGTACAAGGGCAAGAAGGACCAGGTCTCGCGCCAGGCCATGGCCCAGGAGCAGATGGCCCTGTACAAGGAGCACGGGGTCAACCCCCTGGCCTCCTGCCTGCCGATCATCGCCCAGATGCCGATCTTCTTCGGCCTGTTCCAGGTGCTCAACGGCGTGACCGGCGCTGCCGAGCGGGACGAGGGGATCCTGGTCCTGTCCTCGGACAAGATCCACCAGTTCTACGACGGCACCCTGTTCGGCGCCCCGCTGTTCTCCACGCTGCGCTCGCCCGGCGACGGCAACCACACCGCCACGATCATCATCGCGGCCCTGCTGGTGGTGGCCATGACGGTCACCATGTTCATCTCGCAGAAGCAGCTGGCGTCCAAGAACGTCTCGGAGGCCACCAAGAACTCTCCGATGTACCGCCAGCAGCAGATGATCATCTACATCTTCCCGATCATCTTCCTCATCACGGGCATCAACTTCCCGATCGGCGTGCTGATCTACTGGACCGTCTCCAACCTGTGGTCCATGGGCCAGCAGTACTGGGTCATCCGCAACAACCCCACTCCCGGCTCGCAGGCCGAGCGCGAGCTCAACGAGCGCCGCGAGGCCAAGGGCCTTCCCCCGGTCGGCAAGACCAAGGAGGAGCACCAGGCCGAGATCGAGGAGGCTCGCGCCAAGGCTGCCGCCGGTCAGCGTCAGCAGCCCATGAGCAAGAAGCGCCAGAAGGCCAAGGGCATCAAGGGCCAGGGCCCGCTCGAGACCGGCCAGGACGATGTCCAGCAGCCGGAGAAGGCTCAGGGGCCGGTGATCAACGGGGAGCCGACCACCGGTTCGTCGTCGCCGATCTCCAAGGGCTCGTCGGGCGGCAAGAAGTCCGGCAAGGGCAAGGGGAAGTCCGGGTCCTGAGACCGGTCCTCTCAGGGCGCCGCTCGGGTCATACTGTCGAGACGGCTGCTGCACCACTTCCGTCAGGAGAGACGAATGAGCGAGAACCAGCACAGCGAGCAGGCTCAGGACTCCGCGCCCGAGGGCGTGCAGATCCAGGACCTGGAGCCCGGTCAGAAGGTCGACGCCTCGGCGGTCGTCGCCGGTGTGGACGTCCCGCAGGGCGACGAGGCCGCTGCGGCCTCTGCCGAGCAGAGCGACCAGGATGACGACGAGCTCGACCCCCTCGTGGAGGAGGGCGAAGTCGCTGCGGACTACCTCGAGGAGCTGCTGGATCTCGCCGACCTGGACGGCGACATCGACATCGAGGTCCGCAACGGCCGCACCTACCTCTCCGTGGTGACGGAGGAGGAGGGCGACGACGGACTCGACATGCTCGTCGGCAAGGACGGAGAGGTGCTCGAGGCTCTCCAGGAGCTCGTGCGGCTGGCCGTGCTGGCCGGCACGGAGTAGCGCAGCCGGCTGGTGCTCGATATCGCCGGGCACCGGCTGGCCCGTGCCGAGCAGCTGCGCGAGCTGGCCCGTCGTGCCGTGCAGAGCGTGCGGGACTCCGGCGAGCCGGTGCACCTGGACCCGCTGAGCCCCTACGAGCGCAAGATCGTGCACGACGTCGTGGCGGAGGAGGGCATGCACTCCGAGTCGGAGGGCGAGGGCCCCGGACGCCACATCGTGGTCTCGGCGAACGGCTGAGGCATGACGGAGCAGCACCCAGGCGAACGCTCTGATCGCAGCGGCCAGGCGAAGTCCGACGGCGCCGTCGCCCAGCCGGCTCCCGAGCTGCAGGGGCGTGAGGCCGAGGCCGCGCAGAGCCTGTTCGGCGACCGGCTCGAGCTAGCCCAGCGCTATGTGGAGCACCTTGCCTCATCGGGCATCGTGCGCGGACTGATCGGTCCGCGTGAGGCTCCGCGGCTGTGGGGACGTCACGTCCTGAACTGCGCCGTGGTGGAGGAACTGATCCCGCAGGACGCCCGTGTGGCCGATGTGGGCTCCGGGGCGGGACTTCCCGGGCTGTGCCTGGCGATCGCACGCCCCGATCTGGAGCTCACGCTGATCGAGCCGCTCGAGCGCCGCGTGACCTGGCTGAACGAGATCGTCCAGGATCTGCAGCTCGAGAACGTGCAGGTCCTTCGTGCGCGCGGCGAGCAGGTCGAAGAGCTGCCGGGCGGTTCCGCGCCGGCCGTGGTCACGGCCCGCGCTGTCTCCGCGCTCGGCGGTCTGCTGGACTTCACGCTTCCGCTGCTGCAGGGCTCCGGTGAGCTGCTCGCGCTCAAGGGCCGGTCGGCGCAGCAGGAGATCGATAAGGCACGCAAGCAGCTCAAGCGGCACCGCGTCGCGCAGACCGAGGTGCTCACCCTGGGCTCTGAGCTGCTCGAGGAGCCGACCACCGTGGTACGAGTCGTCCTCTGAATCGGTCTCGAGGCGCTGACCTCGATCGACGGTCCGGAGAAGGGTCTTGGGTAGTGTGGGACCGGCCCTCAGCGGCCGCGACATGTAATGTGATGCAGGTCACATCAGACCGAGGAAGGCGACGTGATGACCCAGAACGACAGGCCTCACGGCTATGACTTCGGTCTTCCCCCTGATCCGGTCTCGCAGGATTCGGCAGTGCAGCCGGACCGCGGATCGCGGTTGACTGCAGGACAGGACGCCGGCGCGACAGCCGCCGCACAAGGCGCGGGAGACACCCCCCTCGGAAGGAAGCTCGTGGAAGAGAATCAGCGACGTCGCCGACTCGAGCACGTGCAGCTTCAGCGACCTGAGCGCACTCGTGTGATCACGGTCAGCAACCAGAAGGGCGGCGTGGGCAAGACGAGCACCGCCGTCAACCTGGCAGTGGGCCTGGCCAAGCAGGGTCTCAACGTCCTGGTGGTCGACAACGATCCGCAGGGCAATGCCTCCACCGCCCTGGGCGTGCCGCACAGCTCGGAGGTCGACGGCGTCTACGACGTCCTCGTCGATGAGATGGAGCTGGCTCAGGTGGTCGCGCCCTCCCCCGAGTCCGATCGGATCGTGGTGGCGCCGGCGACCATCGACCTGGCCGGTGCAGAGATCGAGCTCGTGTCCATGGTGGCGCGCGAGCAGAGGCTGTGCCGTGCTCTGGACCAGTACGCCGAGGCTCGTGAGGAGCAGGGCCTGGAGCGTCTCGACTACGTCTTCATCGACTGCCCGCCCAGCCTCGGCCTGCTGACCATCAACGCCTTCGTGGCCGCCAGCGAGGTCCTGATCCCCATCCAGTGCGAGTACTACGCGCTCGAGGGCCTGAGCCAGCTGCTGGGCAACATCGAGATGATCCAGAAGCACCTCAACCCGGATCTGGTCGTGTCCACCATCCTCATGACCATGTATGACGGCCGTACCAACCTGTCCTCCCAGGTGGCGGATGAGGTGCGGGCGCACTTCCCGGAGCAGGTGCTGGAGACCATGATCCCCCGGTCCGTGCGGATCTCCGAGGCGCCGAGCTATCAGCAGTCGGTGCTGAACTACGATCCGCAGTCCACGGGCGCTCTGTCCTATCTCGAGGCAGCCGCTGAGATCGCCGCGCGAGGCGTGCCGAAGAGCAAGTGATCCATTGATCGGGCAGGCTCTGCAGGTCCAAGCGGGCCCCGTTCCACGTGGAACGGGGCCCGTAGTCATTCCAGCTCTTGCAAGAGGGAGACGGTGCTGTCATCGTCGGCCGGCGGATGTCGACTGCTCCCGCTCGTCTTCTGTCGGCGTGTTTCACGTGGAACGTGCGGTTCGACCTTCTCCGTACGGTCTTTGACTCAAGGTGGCGAGGGGCGTCGGCGGTCGTCCATGCGAGACGGCTGTCCGAGGAAGCGCAGGAGGAATCGGACCCCGATGACTCCGACGAACTCCGGGTCTTGCCCGCTGTCCGTCGTCCCAGGGCACACAGCGATCATGTGAGAGGCGGAAAAGCTCTTCCCTTGGGAGACGCCTCGGCATGCCCTGCTCTGCAGCGCGCGATGGGCGACGCATTAAGGAACGTGAGAAACGCTAAGGAAAGAGGTCCAGCTGACGACTGGATCCGACGTCAGGACCCTCGACGGCTCGTCGGTGGCATGGTGGCCGTCTTCGGCCAGTGCGCGAGTCCATGTTTCACGTGGAACGCACTGTCTCTGGTGTCCGTCTGCTCTCCGTGCCTCGATTGGCGGGTGCTGCGGAGCGCATCGCGACGGCGAGAGTCTCCGCAGTGCGCGGCGGGACCGCGAAGGCGAGTCACCGTACATGCTGGCCATGCCGCCAGGCGAGGGCACCATTGATCATGGGACAAGTGCTGCCCCTGTGTGGCGACGATGCCATGCGAACTGAGACAACCTACTGTGCGAGCGTTGTCAGGACTGAGGCCGGGTCTCATCAACCCGTAGCAGCTCACGAGATGCGATGATCTGTGTCCAGAGCGGAGGCCAAGGGCCGAAGGCCACGGCTCTGAAAGCCAGGCTCTGCGCGCGGTAGTCAGCTCACTGGTACGCGAGGGCCAAAGGGCATACACCGGCCGGTGTGCGGTACGAGGCGACATGCGGGTGATCCACGCGATCCACGCTCCGGAGACGGAGACCGGCTGCAGCACGTAGAGGTGATTCAGGGGTGAGGCGCACACGCCATGGACTTGGACGGAATGCAGGATGCGTGACGTCCTCCTCGTACCGACTGCGCAATGGGCGTACGCATGCCGTGATGTTTCACGTGGAACGCTGTGGGAATGGCCCCCTAGGGCACTGTCTGGACGACTAGTCGGCTGATGGGCGCGTGTCTTCAACGTCGTAACAGTCGCGGCGAAATTCCTGGATTCTATTCGGGACGTGCGCGTGGACGGCCTTGTGACTGAGCGATGTTCCACGTGAAACGAACACCAGACCGTCAGATGCAGTCCGCTTCGGGAGTGGATAGCGTCCAGGGGCGCTCGATGTTTCACGTGGAACGGCCGCGAAGACCATGCCTTCGCGACTGGAATGCGTCCAGCAAGGCCAGATCAGTCACAATTCGGCCCGGAACTCCGGGTGGTTCCACGTGAAACGCGCGAATCTCTGTCGATGCTCCGTAGACTGTCCGGGTCGTCCAGTAGAGGAGTGTTGTCCATGGCGGAGCGCAAGAGGGGGCTCGGTAGAGGCCTCGGAGCCCTGATTCCCAGTGCACCTGTCGAGAAGCCGTCTTCGGAGTCGAGTGTCCAGAGAAACGACGCTGGGGGTACAGAGGCGCCGCCGGCCGGTAGCGCGGCAGCGCAGTCGGTGTCGACCGTCGCAGCTGATACCGCAGCGGTGAATGCGTCCGATGCGACGGAGAGCAACGACTCCCGTACGGATCGACCTGGGCGAGTCAAGTCGGAGGCTGCACGTTCCGGGACGGGAGCACCCCAGCCTGAGGAGTCCAAGTCGTCGTCTCCCAAGGGGGCTCGCTCCAAGACCGGAGCGGCGACACGAGCGTCCTCGAAGTCTGGAACTGCCGCCTCGCGGAGTGGAAAGGCCTCCACCGCCCCCAAGTCCTCAAAGAAGAAGGGGAACGGAGCGACGACTGCGGCCGGGGCCGCCGTCTCCGAGGCGGATGCGAAGGCGATTGCGGTGGACCCCAAGCACGCCGAGTCGAGCGGTTCTGCGGAGGAGACGACATCGTCCGTTTCACGTGGAACGGGCGGCCGTCGCCGCCCGGTCTCGGCCAGTGCTCGACAGAGCGCCATGAAGTCCCGGATGGATATGGGGGCAGCCCTGCAGAACCGCGGAGGAAGCGGCCGCCCGTCCGACATGTTCTTCACCCCTACTCCCTCGTCCGCGGAATCAGCGGAATCTGCCGATTCTCCGGACGAGGCCTCGGATCAGCAGGAGTCCGTGCAGTCGGCTGCTCCCGCCGCCTCGGACGCCACCACGGAGGTGCACACTTCCGTCACCGAGCCCTCAGAGGGCGCGACGGACGCTGATCGGACGGCTGATGTTTCACGTGGAACGTCGGGGGCTAACGCGGAAGGCGTCGAGCCAGATGCCGTAGCCGCGGAAACCCCTGCGACCGCTGCGGAACTGCCTGCGGATCCCGACACGTCGGACCTCGCCTCAGTCCCCGGCGCGGTGTTCGCGGAAGTCCCCGTGGGCAGCATCCACCCCAACCGGAAGCAGCCGCGTCAGGTCTTCGACGAGGACGAGCTCGCGGAGCTCGCCTACTCCATCGGCGAGCTCGGAGTCCTTCAGCCGATCGTCGTCCGGCCGTCCCGAGAGCCGGACGGTCAGCCCTACGAGCTGGTGATGGGTGAGCGCCGTTGGCGGGCCACTCAGCGCGCGGGCCTCGACACCGTGCCCGCCATCGTCCGCGACACCGCAGATGATGACCTCCTGCGCGATGCACTGCTGGAGAACCTGCATCGCAGCCAGCTGAACCCTCTGGAAGAGGCTGCGGCGTATCAGCAGCTGCTCGAGGAGTTCGGGGCCACTCAGGAGGAGCTGTCTCGACGCATCGGGCGCTCCCGTCCGCAGATCTCCAACACGCTGCGTCTGATGCGCCTGCCACCGCTGGTTCAGCGCCGGGTGGCGGCAGGTGTGCTCTCGGCCGGCCATGCTCGTGCGTTGCTGGCGCTGGAGGATCCTGCCGAGATGGAGCGGCTGGCCCAGCGCATTGTTGCTGAAGGCATGTCGGTGCGCGCTGCTGAGGAGGCAGCATCGCTGTCCAAGCGCGGCAAGCCGGGGCGTCGACCCGCGGCCAGGGCCCAGGAGCGACACAGGGAGCGTCTGGACTATATCGCCGACGCCTTCTCCGACAAGCTGGACACCAGCGTGAAGATCAACCTGGGTGCCCGCAAGGGGCGGATGACGATCGAGTTCGCCTCCGTCGAGGATCTCAATCGCATCATCTCGGTGCTGGATCCGCAGACGCAGGATGCGGCTCAGGAGGACTGAGCGCCTGCTGGCACCTCGCCCAGATCGGTCGTGACGACAGCTCCGGGCGGGGTGCGGCACCGCCTCGCTCCCTGACCGTCTGGTACAGCGCTGAACACGCAGAAGAGCCCCTTTATGTGATGTACGTCACATAAAGGGGCTCTTCGTCGCTCTGGAGGAGGTCAGGCCTTGGGTCGTCGTGCCAGCTCTCGAGCGATATCCGAGGTGCTGAGCGTCCCTGTGGGGTGATCCTGGGAGGACTGCGCGAACATGCGCTGCAGGCCCACGGCGATCGCCTGAGCGATATGCGCTCGGTACTCCCCCCGCTCCAGATCCTCGGACTCCCCGGGGTTGGAGAGGTAGCCCATGTCCAGGTAGATCGTGGGCGCAGGCGTGGTGCGCAGGACGATCCACTGACGGCCATGGCAGCCCAGATCCAGTGCACCCGTGCGTGCGACCATCTCGCGCTGGATCAGCGAGGCGCCGCGCTGGCCGATCGGGGAGAGGGCGTCCTGCTCGGCGCCGGAATTCCCCCAGAAGTACGAGGCCATGCCGCTGGCCTTCTCCGAGCGGTTCCAATCGCATCCGAGCACGACGACCACGGGCTGGCGCACGCCCTCGAGGGCCTCATCCAGGGTGCCGGGAGTCTCGATCACCGTGCCGTCGGCGGCCTGGAGCGGCTGATCGGAGACGACGACGGGATGTGCGCCGATGTCGGCGAGCAGCTCGTGGGCACGAGCTGCGACATCCAAGGAGAGGTCCCGACTGCGCTGCCGATCCGCAGGGGGAGCCTCCGCAGGGCTGGGGTGCTCCCCGATCATGGCGCTGGGCACCAGGATGATGCGGTGCGAGCGCACTGCGCCGTTGGCGGACTCCAGATTGTGGAAGTCGCGCAGAGAGAACGCCTTGGAGTTCGTGATGTTCTTGTTGATCCGGGCCAGGGCCTCGATGGTGCGGTGATCCACTCGGCCGCTGCGCTCCAGTCCCAGGCTCTGCTGCAGCTCCAGCACGGCGAGGTGGGTCTTCTCCTCGAACGCGCCGTTGAGATGGCCGTAGTACAGACCGAGGAGGGACAGATTGTGCTGGAGGCGCTCCACGTCGTCGCCCCGCATGGGCTCCTGGCGGTCCCACTGCAGCGGACGGTCCCCCAGGGTGTACTGGGCCTCGCTGAGGCGCCGTTCGGTCTCCGGGCCCACCACGCCGTCGACGATCAGTCCCCGGCTCTGCTGGAAGGCCCTGACCGCCGTCTCCAGGGCGGCGTCGAACTCGGTGGCCTGAGGGCCGTCCAGGTCGGTGTCCTGGGGCAGCTGGCCGGCGCGCACGAGTCGCTCGCGCAGGACCCGTACGCGGCGGTCGCTGTGGCCGCGGCCCAGGGAGGCGGCAGAGGAGTCGGACATGGAGACCTTACGGAGTCGGGAACGAGGGAAATTCCTTGAATACTAGAGGCACTCGGTGCGTGTGTGCATCTCACCAGCGGGAAGAGGCACCCGAACGGCCCCCGGAAGCCCCCGCGATGGCGGGCTTCCGGGGGCCGTTCGGCAAGTGAGCGAATCAGGCGCCGAGGAACTCGGCGAACTCCTTCTCGAGAGCTGACTTGGGCTTGGCGCCGATGGACTGCTTGGCCACCTCGCCGTTGTTGAAGACGTACACGGCCGGGATGGACGTGATGCCGTACTTGGCGGCGATGGCCTGGTTGTCGTCGACGTTGACCTTCACGACCTTCACGGAGTCGTGCTCCTCGGCGATCGAGTCCAGGACCGGGCCGACCATGCGGCAGGGGCCGCACCATTCGGCCCAGAAATCGACGATGACGGGCTTGTCGGACTGGAGGACCTCGGCCTCGAAGTCGGACTCGTTGACGGCTGCTGCGTTGCTCATGGTGTGCTCCTTCTGGGGTGGTGAGGGTCTGTGGGAGGGCCTGGGATCAGCCGGCGCGGGCGTCCAGGTAGTGCCCGGCGTCGATCGCCGCGGCGCAGCCGGAGCCGGCGGCCGTGATGGCCTGCTTGTAGGTGGGATCCAGGACGTCGCCGGCGGCGAAGACGCCCGGCAGCGAGGTCCGGGACGAGCGGCCGTCGACCTGGACGGTGCCGTCGGGATCGATCGCGAGCTGGTCTGCGAACAGGCCGGTGCGGGGATCGGCGCCGATCGCCACGAACAGGCCGGTCACCGGAAGCGCGGAGGCCTCCTGCGTGACGGTGTCTCGCAGGGTCAGCTCCTCGACCTTGGACTCGCCCGAGATGCCGATGACCTCCTTGTTCCAGAGGATCTCGATCTTGGGGTCCTCGAAGGCGCGCTGCTGCATGATCTCGGAAGCGCGGAACTCGTCGCGGCGGTGGATGATCGTGACCTTGGAGGCGAACTTGGTCAGGAACGTGGCCTCTTCGATCGCGGAGTCTCCGCCGCCCACCACGGCGATGTTCTGCTCGCGGAAGAAGAAGCCGTCGCAGGTCGCGCACCAGGAGACGCCGTGGCCGGACAGCCGCTTCTCGTCCTCCAGGCCGAGCTCGCGGTAGGCGGAGCCGGTGGCCAGGATGACGGCCTTGGCCCGCAGGACCTCGCCGCCCTCGACCGTGATCTCCTTGATGTCGCCCTCGAGCTTCAGCGACAGAGCGTCCTCGTAGCGGACGTCGGCGCCGAAGCGCTCGGCCTGGGCCTGCATGGTGCCCATGAGCTCGGGGCCCAGGATGCCGTCCTGGAATCCCGGGAAGTTCTCGACCTCGGTGGTGTTCATGAGCTCGCCGCCGGCGGTGACCGAGCCGGCGAGCACGATGGGCTTGAGGTTCGCGCGCGCTGCGTAGATGGCGGCGGTGTAGCCCGCCGGCCCCGAGCCCACGATGACGACGTCGTGCACCGTGGCGCTCGGATCGGCAGCCACGGACTGCGCCGCGGACGTCTCCGGGGTGCTCGAGGAGAGGTCGAGGCTGATCGCGGGGCTGAAGTCTGGGCTCACGTTCGCGGTCCTTCTTCCTTCGTGTGCGGTGCTTGCGGTCCGACGGCTGCCGGGCGGACCGGGTGCGGATCGTGCGCGTGTGACAGGCGCTGCGATCCGTCGTCTGCCCGCATAACCAGGGGACAGCAGGAACTATTCCGGCAACCGCGGCAACTTGACTTGACGATGTGTCAGCAAGCTGGAATGAGCTGCGAGCTCAGGAGACCTCGATCTCGGCGATGCGCAGACCGTAGGGGTAGTCGGCGATCGGCTCCTCGAGCGACGGCAGCTCGGTCCACTGGACGATCAGGTAGGGGTGATCGTCCTGCGCGGCCTCGTCGGAGAGCTCCACGGTGGTCTCCGGGCCGTCGAAGGAGCCCTGGCCGATCTCCTCTGCGCCGTCGAGCGACGGGCTGTCCGCGGCGTAGACCGTGAAGGAGCCGCCCGTGCCGCTGGTCTGCTGGATCGTGAGCTCGTGCATGGGGGTGGACTCCTCGAAGCGCACCGCCAGGGCCACGGAGGACACGAGCTGGCCGTAGTCCGCGGCGGAGAAGCCGTAGCTGACCCAGGAGGTCTCGGGATCGCCGTCGATGGCCTGGCTCAGGGTGGCGTCCTGATCGGCCATCAGAGTGGGGTCGTCCGGGACCAGGCGCGTGACGGTGGTGGGAGCGGGGACCGCCTGCTCCGTGGGCGAGGCCGACGCGGAGGGCTCCTCCTCCGGGCCGAAGACCTGCCCGGAGTTGAAGACCTTGCCGAGTCCGCCGAACACGATGCCCGCGCCCACGAGGATGAGCAGCAGGAGCAGCGCGAAGATCAGCGCGAGCCGTCCCTTGCCCCCGGAGCGGCCGGAGCGCGAGGAGCTCGAGCCGCGCGCGGCGGACGAGCCGCCGCTGGACGACGAAGCTGCGGCTGCCGCACCCGTCCCGGCAGCCGCAGCGCCCGAGCGCGAGGAGGCCCCGGAGCGCCGCGAGGACCTGGGCTCCTCGGACTTGGGCCGCGACGCGCCGGCGGGGGCGCTCTGGTAGTCGTACTCGTAGGAGTCGAAGCGGTTGTCGCCGTCGTAGCTGGGGTCGATCGACCCGCTGGCCGACTGCATGCGCTGCTGCGGCTCCGTTCCGCGGCCCGCGGCGGCGCGGTCGAACAGCGTGGCGCGGGTCGAGGCCTCGGAGGCGCGTCGGGGGCGGCCCAGGCGCTTCTCGACCTTGGGCGCGGGCGGGGCCGTCTCGATGTCGTCCTGATCGTCCCAGCGCCCGAAGTCCTGCTCGGCGGTGTCCTCGTACTCGGGGGCATCCGGCTCGCCGTCGTCGAGGACGTAGGCGCCGGCCGAGCTCGAGGAGCGGGGGCGGCCGAAGATGTCGTCGGAGAGGGTGTCGTCGTCCACGGTGCCCGGCTCGGCCAGCAGCTCCTCGAGCAGCACCGCGGGAGCGGCGAACGAGGTCACCAGGTAGGGCGTGGCTCCGGACTGGCCGAGGTCCAGGATGTGCAGATCGGCATCCACGGCGCCGATGGCCATGGTGCGCGCGTTCTCGACCACGCGGGCCGTGTGCGCCTCCGACGGCACGAGGATGGTGACCTCGCGGCCGAGGATCTGGTCCTTGCCGCCGAGCACGTGATCGCCGTCGGAAGTGGTCTGCACCTCGTCGAGGACGATGTAGCGACCACCCAGGACGGTGCCGAGGCTGATGGGCTGGGCCACGAGGTCTCCTGTGGATCTGCGGGTCCGCCGCAGTCAGCGGCAGAACGGGGTAGGGAGCGGCGGGTCAGTCGCAGTGTACTCGGGGGTCCATGCGAGCCGATGAGGACCTCAGCGGCGCAGGCGCGCCGTGAGGGGGGCCATCAGCTCGGGCAGCTCCTTGAGCTTGAACACCTTGAGCATGAACAGGTAGATCACAGCGCTGACGAGACCGCCGATGGCGAGGGTGCCGATGGCGCTGAGCTGCGAGGACCACGGCCAGCCCTCGGGGTCCCAGCCGCCCATGGCGTACAGGACGACGGTCGCCGCGACGGCGGTGACGAGAGCAGCGGCGATCGCGCGGATGTGGGTGTCGATGACCTCGGCGGTGCGGTAGTCGCCGATCGTGCGCACCGCGATCACGTGGTACAGCAGCGTCATCAGGATGTTCTGCCCGGCGTAGCAGGCGGCCACGGCGAAGACGACCAGGTGCGGAGGCATGGTCTGGCTGATGATCACCGCGGCCGCGACCGTGAGGATCGAGACAGCCAGCTGGACCATGAACGGGGTGCGCGCGTCCTCGCGGGAGTAGAAGAGGCGGCCGAGCATGAACGCCGTGGTCATGAACGGGGCGCCGATCGCGATCACCGCGAAGACCTGCCCGATCACCGCACCGGACTCGGGGACGCCGCCGGAGAAGAGCATGCCCAGCGGGCCGGCGAACACGATCATGGCCATCGTGCAGAAGATCGTGGCGATGCCCGAGTAGCGCAGGGCCTGGGACAGCGAGGCCTTGAGGGTCTCGTCGTCGCCCTGGGCGGAGGCCGCTGCCATGGAGTTGAACAGGACCGTGGCGATCGACAGGCCGATGACGCCGTGGGGCAGCGAGTAGAGCATGGCCGCCTGGTCCAGCGACGCGCTGCCGGCGATGTGCTGCGGCGGGTCCATCTCCAGGTACTGCTCGCGGAAGCCCGTGGGGATCGAGGCGGTGCGGGTCAGCGCCAGGAAGGCGAGGTTGGCGACGACGCCCGTGGCAAGCGTCCACACGGAGAGCTTGGCCGCCTGGGAGAGCCCGATGCCGCGCCAGCCGAACTTGGGGCGCAGCCCGAGGCCCAGTCGCTGCAGGGGCCAGAACAGCACGACAGCCTGCAGTGCCACGCCCAGGGTCGTGACCCCGGCCAGCAGCAGGGTCTGGGCGCTGGTCCAGGACTCGAGGGAGTGCTCTGCCTCCGCGAAGCTGCCGAACTGCCGGATGAAGATCAGCAGGCCGGCGATCGCCACGATGTTGTTCACGACGGGCGCCCACATGTACCAGCCGAACGCGCCCTTGGCGTTGAGCACCTGGCCCACGACCGTGTAGACGCCGTAGAAGAAGATCTGCGGGAACGTGAACAGGGCGAACGTGACGCCCAGGGCCAGCTGCTGATCCGACCAGTCCTGGGTCATGACCCGGATGATCGGCACGGTGCAGGCCACCACGACCAGCGTGATCCCGGCCAGGGCGATCACGGCCAGGGTCAGCAGCCGGGAGATGTAGTCGGCGCCGTCGTCGGCGGAGGCCTTGGAGGCCTTGATCACCTGGGGCACCAGCACCGCGTTGAACACGCCGCCGGCCACGAGCACGTAGATGTAGTTCGGCAGGTTGTTCGCGATCTGGAAGATGTCCGCCACCGAGGTCAGCGAGCCGATCGCGACCGTGATGAGGATGGTCTTGACGAAGCCCAGGATCCGGGAGACGAGCGTGCCGGAGGCCATGATGGCGCTGGACATGGCACCGGATCGAGCCACGTGGTCTCCTTCGAGGACGTCGGGCGCCGGGGGCGGCCCGTGCTGGGCCGGGCAGCCCGTGGTGAGGCGCCCGAAGCGGGGGTTCAGAGCTGGTGGATGATGAACTCGCGGGCGATGTCTGCGATGCGCCGCTCGTTCGGGAAGGACAGGCGGCGGCCGAGGTCGTCGATCTTGACCCACGCGACATCCACGGCCTCGTGATCGGGATCGTTCTCGGTGGTCAGCTCGCCGCCCACCGCCTCCAGGAGGAAGTGGTGCACGGTCTTGTGCACGCGGTGCCCCGAGACGGAGAACCAGTAGTCGATGCTGCCCAGCGGAGAGATCACCCTCCCGGCGATCCCGGTCTCCTCCTCGATCTCTCGGACAGCGGCGACGCCGTCCGTCTCCTCGTTCTCCGGGTGGCCCTTGGGGAGGCACCACTCCAGGCGCCCTCCGCGGTTGATCCGGGCGATGATCGCCACCGGCAGATCAGGTGAGTCGAAGTCGACGACGATGCCGCCGGCCGAGACCTCTTCCACCGTGGGCAGCGCAGCGACGGGCCCGGAGGGCCGTCTCTTGGGTGCGCTGGGTACGGGGAAAGCCATGCGCTCAACACTAACGGCTGAGTCTGGGAACGGGCGGAGCCGCCGACGTCCCCCGGCGGTCCGCGACGCGTCCCCGCAGGGCAGAGGCCGGGGGTCTGGAATGATGGGCGTGATGACCCAGCAGCTCGACACCTCCGCCGTCCCCTCCGTCGTCCTGGAGGCGGGCCGCCGCTTCGCCGATGCCGGCCACGACCTCTCCCTCGTGGGCGGCCCCGTGCGCGATCTCTTCCTGGGCCGGGTCGCCACGGACCTGGACTTCACCACGGATGCCACCCCCGATCAGACCCTGGCGGCGGTGCGCGGGTGGGCGGATGCCACGTGGGAGATCGGCCGCGACTTCGGCACGATCGGGATGCGTCGAGGGGATCAGCAGCTCGAGATCACCACGTACCGGGCGGAGGCCTACGACCCTTCCTCCCGCAAACCGATCGTCGCCTTCGGGGACTCCCTCGAGGACGACCTGGTCCGGCGCGACTTCACGATCAACGCGATGGCGCTGCGGCTGCCGTCGATGGAGCTGGTGGATCCCCACGGAGGCGTGCGAGATCTGGCCGCCGGCGTGCTGCGCACCCCGGGCTCCCCGCACTCGTCGTTCGACGACGACCCCCTGCGCATGATGCGCGCAGCCCGCTTCGCCTCCCAGCTCGACCTGCAGGTCGCCCCGGAGGTCCTGGCGGCCATGACGGAGATGTCGCAGCGTCTGGAGATCGTCTCGGCGGAGCGCGTGAGGGAGGAGCTGATCAAGCTCCTGTGCGGCAGGGCCCCGCGCCGCGGGGTGGAGATCATGGTCGACACCGGCCTGGCCGACGTCGTGCTGCCGGAGGTGCCCGCGCTGAAGCTCGAGACCGACGAGGCCCACCATCACAAGGACGTCTACCAGCACTCGCTGACCGTGATGGAGCAGGCCGCGGAGCTGGAGACCGGCCCCGACGGCCCCGTGCCGAGCCCGGACCTGGTCCTGCGGCTGGCGGCGCTGCTGCACGACGTCGGCAAGCCAGCGACCCGGCGCTTCGGCCCGGACGGCGCGGTCACCTTCCGCCACCACGAGACGGTGGGGGCCAAGATCGTGAAGAAGCGCATGAAGGCGCTGCGCTTCGACAACGACACGATCGCCGCCGTCACCCGCCTGGTCGAGCTGCACATGCGCTTCTACGGCTACGGCGACGCCGAGTGGACCGATTCCGCGGTGCGCCGCTACGTGCGCGACGCCGGCCCCCAGCTCGAGCGCCTGCACCGCCTCACCCGTTCTGACGTCACGACCCGCAACCGCCGCAAGGCCGCGCGCCTGGCGCGGACGTACGACGAGCTCGAGCAGCGGATCGCGCAGCTGGCCGATCAGGAGGAGCTGGAGTCCATGCGCCCCGACCTCGACGGCGAGCAGATCATGGCGATCCTGGGCATCCCCCCGGGGCCGCAGGTGGGGAAGGCCTATAAGCACCTGCTCGAGCTGCGCCTGGACGAGGGCTCTCTGGGTGAGGAGGAGGCCGAGAAGCGGCTGAGGGCTTGGTGGGAGAGCCAGTGAGCGCACCCGCGCAGTCCGAGACGGGCCGGAGGGGCTGGCGGTCGCCGCGCGGCATGCGCTCCGGGCAGTGGCTGTGGCTGCTGCTCGGGCTCGGCACCTGGACCATGATCGTGGCCTGGCTGCTGCGCTTCTCGTGCCATCAGCTGGGGTGGAACGGGGCGCACACCCAGCAGCTCGTCTGCTACTCCGACATCGGCTACCTGTTCACGACCCGGGGGATGTCCGACGGGAGCTTCGCCTACCTGTCGCAGGATCCCTCCGCGCTGCTGGAGTACCCGCTTCTGCAGAGCCTGATCGCCACGGCGACGGGTCGTGCCGCCTACGGCCTGGGCGAGGGGCTGCCCGTGCCGACGGTGCAGAACATCTACTTCGATCTCAATGCCGCGCTGCTGCTGCTCGTGTGGCTCGCCGTCGTGGTGATGGTCGCGGCCATGGGCACTTCCACGGTCCACACCGCGGCGCTGGCCGTCTCCCCGGCGGTGGCCGCCACGGCCCTGATCAACTGGGATCTGTGGCCGGTGCTGACCTCGGTAGCCGCGCTTCTGGCCTTCCAGCGCAGCCGCTGGGCCGTCGGCGGCGTGCTGCTGGGACTGGGCACGGCTCTGAAGCTGTGGCCGTTCGTGATGCTCGGGGCGGTGATCGTGCTGGCGCTGCGCCGGCGCGAGCTGCGCCCGGCGGTCATGGCGGTCGTCTCGGCCGTCGTCGCATGGGTGGTCGTCAACGTGCCCTTCGCCCTGTGGGACCGCCAGCAGTGGAGCTGGTTCTGGAGCTTCTCGGGTGAGCGCGGTGCCGGGTTCTCGTCGATCTACCACGTGTGGAACGTCGTGTGGGCGCCGGAGCTGGGCGCGCAGCCGCTGGCGGCGGAGTCGCTCAACGTGATCGCCTACGGGGTGTTCGCCCTGTGCTGCGCGGGAGTCCTGGTGCTCGGGCTGAAAGCCAGGCGCGAGCCCACCCTCGCGGAGCTGTCCCTGCTGATCGTGGCCGCCTTCGTGCTGACCAACAAGGTCTACTCCCCGCAGTTCGTGCTCTGGCTCGTCCCGCTGGTGATCCTGGCCGCCCCCCGGCTGCGGGAGTACGCGGTGTGGCAGGTCATCGAGGTCGCGCACTGGATCGCGGTCTTCACCTGGCTGTACTCGATGGTCGCGGATCAGCCGAATGCGGAGGCGATGGGCCGCTTCTATGCCGCGGCCGTCGTGCTGCACATCCTGGCCGTGGTGTGGCTGTGCGCCCGGGTGGTCGTGCGCCTCCTGCGCGGCCTGCCGGCCTACGACCCGGACCGGATCGGCGGGAGCGCCGCCGAGACCGGGTCCTCCCCGGCTATCCTGAGCGCGGATCGCAGTGCCGGATCCTTCCCTGCGCGGCCGCTGACCACCGCCGGGGAACCAGACACCCGAGCAGGAGGGGCAGGACGCCATGGCTGACGGACGCCCCGGCAGGCGCGGGACCAACGGTCTCGTGCTCTTCGTGCTCGGCATCCTGGCCGTGCTGCTCTCCTTCCTGCTGCGGGTCCCGTGCCGCGTGCCGGAGTGGAGCGTCGACTCCCGCTTCCCGGGCCTGTGCGCCGCCGAGCTGCAGCCCGGCGACCTCTCCGTGACGCCCGGGGGCATGCTCTCCGGCTTCTTCACGGGAGGCCCCACGGGCGATCAGCCGATCGTCGTGGGCATGTTCACGTCGATCCTGGGCTGGATGACCACTGGTCTGGCCGAGGCCTTCAGCTTCGAGATCACCCCGAACACGGTCCTGGACCTCACCGTCTTCCTCACGGCCCTCGTGTGGGTCGTGACCATCACCGCGGTCGCCTCGCTGTCCGGCAAGCAGCCCTCGGACCCCGTGGTCCTGGCCTTCGCGCCCACCGTCCTGCTGGTCGGATTCACCTCCTGGGACCTGTGGGCCGTGATGTTCATGATGCTCGCGGTCGCCTCCTACATCCGGGGCTCGCCGGGAGTCGCCGGCGTGTGGATCGGGCTCGGCGCCACGGTCAGCTTCCTGCCGCTGCTCGTGCTGATCGCCATCCTGTTCCTGGCCGCGCGCTACCGCTACCTGGGCGACTTCATCAGCGCGCTCGTGGTCTCGCTGATCGTCTTCGCCATGGTCAACGGGCCGTTCATGGTCCAGGAGTTCGACCGCTGGCGCGAGCGCATGGGCGAGACCATGCGCTCGCCGGTCTCGAGCGACTCCGGCTGGAGCGTGTGGAACGCCCTGGGCGCACCGGCCACCGGACTGTCGATCGACTCCGCGAACCTGGACCAGATCTCCATGATCGCGATCCTGCTCGGGGTCGTGGCGGTGCTGCTGGTGAGCGTGCTGGCCGGCAAGGAGCCGAGCATCGTCCAGGTGCTGCTCATGCTGCTGGCCGTCTTCCTGCTCTTCAGCCGGGACTGGTCGCTGCTGCAGTCCGTGTGGCTCGTCCCGCTGGTGATCCTGGCCAGGCGCAGCTGGCTCGAGTTCTTCCTGTGGCAGGCCGTGGAGATCGGCTACTGGGCCACCATGAACGCCCCGGCCGGGGCCTGGGAGACCCAGCCGCTGTTCGGCGACTGGGGCTGGTCGCCGCAGGCCCTGCTGGCCGCGGCGCGCTACCTGTTCCTGATCTGGTTCATCGTCATCGTCGCCGTGGACATGCAGCGAGGCCGCCGTGCGACCCAGATCGGTGTGGCCGCGAGGAACGCATGAGCCAAGAGGTCGGCGCCTCCGCAGAGGCAGAACCCGAGCTCGATCAGGACGTCCAGGAGCTCGGTCCCGCCGAGCAGCGGCGCCGCCGACGCCTGCGCCGGTCGCTGTGGACCTGGCTGATCGTCGTGGTCCTGCTCATCAGCGCCGGCGGCACCGCCCTGAACTGGTTCATGGTGGATCGCGACCCGGAGGAGCCGGTCGAGGACTGGCTCGACGCCATGGTCGACGGACGCTCGCGCCAGGCCCTCGCCCTGTTCGGCGACTCACGGGGCGGGACCGGCGCCGAGAGCATGCCGAATGCGGCATACAGGCAGGCCGAGGGACGGATCAGCTCCTGGGAGATCGTGGACGTCCATCGCGACGGCGATCGGGCCCAGGTCACCGCCTCGGTGCGCTGGCCGGACGGGCAGGTCCCGGAGGGCGCCGAGCAGGGCGAGGAGCACACCTGGTCGGTGCACCAGGTCCGGCGCACCGGGCCCCTCAACGACAGCTGGGAGATGGACGGCGTGGATGCCAGCACGCTGACGGTGGCTGCTCCCGGGATCCGGGACCTCTCGATCAACGGCGAGCGGATCCGTCTGGACCCCGAGGATCGCACCGTGGCCGACGGCGCCGGGGGCAAGTGGCAGTGGGAGGCCCTGCCGGGGAGGTTCGCCGTGGATCTGCCCCGAGGCGACGACTACGTCCTGGCCGAGCCGATCGATCCGGCCGAGGTCCTGGTCGGCGATCCGCAGCCGCAGGAGGTCGTCGTGGAGCTGGAGCCCTCCCCGCAGCTGTGGGCCGAGGTGGACCAGGAGATCGTCCGCAGCGTCGAGAGCTGCATGGACTCGACCTCCGTGAGCCCCGACGCATGCCCGGCCTCGCGCCGCTGGGCGGAGGGAGGCGTGCCCCGCGCCGATGCCGCGGACAACGCGGAGATCGAGGTCCCCGAATCCGATCTGAAGGATCCCAAGGCAGGGGCCGAGATCTCCGAGGTCGAGTGGGAGCTGGTCTCGCGGCCGCCGCTGTGGCTGGTCGCCGAGGAGGACTCCGACTCGCAGCTCGACTGGGTCGCCGACGAGACGGCGCAGGCGGAGGCTCGGCTGTCCTACCTGGAAGACGGCAAGAGGGTCGAGGAGATCGTCAGCTTCCCCGTGCATGTGGACGTCACCTCCGACGGCAGGGACGCCGAGATCGACGTCGCGCTGCGCTGAGGGCCTCCCCGCAGCGGGCGGGCGCTGAGGGCCCGTCGCATGCCGCAGCGGCCATGGACCCCGGGTCGGCGGTGGTGTACAGTCGATCAGTCTGTGCGAACAGGGCCCCGTCGGGGCCGACTGCCGCAGACTCGCATTGAACCTCCTGCTGCGGAGAGACCGCAGCCGTTCCAGCCCGAAGGAGGTGGGTTCTTTCCATGCGCGAATACGAGCTGATGGTCATCATCAACCCGGAGGTCGACGACCGCGCGGTCGAGCCGACCCTGAAGAAGTTCCTCGAGGTCGTCACCCGTGAGAACGGCACCGTCGACAACATCGACATCTGGGGTCGCCGCCGTCTCGCCTACGAGATCCAGAAGAAGTCCGAGGGCATCTACGCCGTCGTGCGCTTCCACGCCGAGCCCGCTACCTCGCAGGAGCTCGACCGTGTGCTGAACCTCAACGAGGCGATCATGCGCACCAAGATCATCCGCCCCGAGGAGCAGCGGATCCACCCGCACCACGACGTCAACGGCGAGCCCGTCGCCGAGACCGCCGAGGCCTGAGCAGATCGGCGCCGGTGACGGCGCGAGCTGCATCGGGTGCGATCCCACCGACTCCGTCCTGGGCGGCGGAGGAGGATGGGGGAGCACCAGCCCCATCACCGCGAGTTCTCCGGAAGGAGAGTCCCATGGCCGGCGACACCATCATCACCATCATCGGCAATCTGACCGCTGAGCCCGAGCTGCGCTTCACGCCGTCGGGTGCGGCCGTCGCGAACTTCACGATCGCGTCGACCCCGCGCCAGTTCGACCGCCAGTCCAACGAGTGGAAGGACGGCGAGACGCTGTTCATGCGCTGCTCGGTGTGGCGCGAGGCGGCGGAGAACGTCGCCGAGACGCTGCAGAAGGGCATGCGCGTCATCGCCCAAGGGCGGCTCAAGTCCCGGTCCTTCGACACGAAGGAAGGCGACCGCCGCACCGTGATGGAGCTCGACGTCGATGAGATCGGCCCGTCGCTGCGCTTCGCCTCGGCGAAGGTCAACCGCCAGTCCCGCGGAGGCGGGTCCGGCGGCGGTTTCAGCGGCGGCGGACAGCAGTCCGGCGGCTCCGGCGGCTGGGACAATGGCGGCGGGGGCGGCTTCGGCGGCAACCGCGGCGGCCAGTCCTCCGGCGGCTACAACCAGGGCGGTCAGGGCGGTGGGCGCCAGCAGGCGGCCCCGCAGAACGATCCCTGGGGCCAGTCCGCCGGCGGCAGCTACGACTGGGGCACCGGACAGGACGACGAGCCGCCGTTCTGATCGGCGGCCCGAGCGCCTGAGCCCTCGCACCTACCCGGCGCAGAACCGGGAGACACAACACATTTCCATCCCGCAGAGCACTGCGGGCTCCACGCTTCAGAAGGAGCACCACGATGGCGAAGCATGAGATTCGCAAGCCCAAGCCGAAGGCGAACCCGCTCAAGGCCGCAGGCGTCACCGAGATCGACTACAAGGACGTTGCGCTGCTGCGCAAGTTCATCTCCGACCGCGGCAAGATCCGCGCGCGTCGCGTGACCGGCGTCTCCGTCCAGGAGCAGCGCAAGATCGCCCAGGCCGTCAAGAACGCCCGTGAGGTCGCCCTGCTCCCCTACGCCGGCTCCGGCCGCTGATCGGAAAGGAACACACTCATGGCAAAGATCATCCTGACGCACGAGGTCTCCAACCTCGGTTCCGCCGGTGACGTGGTCGAGGTCAAGGACGGGTACGCCCGCAACTACCTCTTCCCCCGCGGCTTCGCGACCCAGTGGTCCAAGGGCGCCGAGCGCCAGATCGAGTCCATCAAGGCCGCTCGTGCGGCCCGTGAGCTCGCCTCGCTCGAGGACGCGCAGGCCCTGGCGGCCTCGCTGACCTCGGCCACCGTCACGGTCCCGGCCAAGGCCGGCGCCGAGGGCCGTCTGTTCGGCTCGATCAAGGCCGAGCAGGTCGCCGACGCCGTCAAGGCCGCCGGCCTGGGCGAGATCGACAAGCGCAAGGTCGAGATCCGCGAGCAGGTCCGCACCGTCGGCACCTACCAGGCCACCGTGCGCCTGCACGAGGACGTCAACGCGAACATCGAGTTCGAGGTCGTCCCCGCCTGATCCTTCGGGTGAGCCGTCCTGCACGGCACGCCTGACCGACGAGCCGTCGCCCCTTTCCGGGGCGGCGGCTCATCGTCGTTGCCGGGCCTGTCGGGCGCCGGCGGGGGGCGGCTCTGCCCCTGACAGGTCACCGTTCGGCGGATGACGACGACGGCCCTGCGCAGCGACACAGGGCAGGCCCTGATGTGGTCCCTTGCGCGGTGATCTCGCATCTGTTCCCGGCCCTCGGGGCACGGGCGCGGCGCGGATCTGCTGCGGGCGCATGACCCGTCCCCAGGACGGCCGACTTCTGCGCCGACCAGCACCGACGCCGGCGTCGTCTCCCGTGCTACGTTCCCGGCGGCGGCTACGCCGACCCGACCTCGGAATCCGCCAGGGCACAGCAGATCGTGCACGAAGAGGTCGGCGGGGAGGCGAGCCTCGTCGTCCTGGTCCGAGCCCCCGAAGGCTCCCAGGCAGCCGACTCCGCTGACGTGGGGGAGGAGATCGCCGCGGATCTGCGCGAGCACGACGGCATCGTGTCCGTCCATGCCTTCAGCGATCCCGGCATGAGCGACCCGCTGAGCTCTGACGACGGCCGCACGGGCATGGTCGTCGCGCACATCGAGGGCACCTTGGCCGAGCAGACTGAGATCTCCACGGAGCTCGTGGACCAGCTGAGCCAGGAGCGCGGCGACGGCACCGAGGTGCTGGTGGGCGGCTCCGCGCCCATGATCGCCTCGAACAGCCAGCAGGTGATCAAGGACCTGGGGCTGGCCGAGCACATCGCCGTGCCCATCACGCTGGTGCTCCTGCCGGCGGTGCTGGGCGTGGTGACGCTCGTGTTCCAGCACGGCTGGCTCTCCGGGTTCCTGGGCTTCACGCGGGGCCCGCTGGACATGTCCATGCCCGTGCTGCTGTTCTGCATCGCCTTCGGGCTGTCGGTGGGCTTCGAGCTGTTCCTGATCGGGCGCATGAAGGAGTTGTGGGAGCAGACGGGCAGCAACCGCATGGCGGTCGTGGAGGGGCTCGCGCACACCGGGCGCATCAACACACTCGCGGCGCTGGTGCTCTCGGTGTCGTTCGCGGCCTTCGGGACGAGCCAGGTGAGCTTCATGCAGCTGTTCGGCCTGGGTACGGCGTTCGCGATCCTGCTCGATGCGACCCTGGTGCGCGGCGTCCTGGTGCCCGCGTTCATGCGGATCGCCGGGCGGGCCAACTGGTGGGCACCGGCCCCGCTGCGGTGGTTGCACGATCGGATCGGGCTGGCGGAGGCCCCCGAGGATCCGCATACGGGCCCCTTGGCGCAGCGCGAGCCGGAGGAGTTCGGGGATCACATCACGTCGCCGTCGGCCCGACGACGCCGCGGCCGCCATGTGGCCGACACGGCGCCGCGGCACCGGAAGGGACCGTGGTGAGGGTCCCGTCAGTCGGTCCGCGCTCTCAGCGCGGGATGATCTCCGACTGATCCTGAGTCAGGGCCTGATCGAAGAACGCCAGCTCGTGGCGGCAGCCTGCCAGATAGGCCCGCTGTGCTGCCGCACGGCCTGATTCCGAGCTCTGTGCGAGCTCCCGCTCGACGCGCTCCAGGGCTGCAGCGGTTGCAGCCACGAACTCGGGATCGCGGTAGGTCTCCAGCCATGCGGCATACGGGTGATCCGGCTCCACGGTCGGCAGACAGGCTCCGACCTGGGCGTAGAGCCAGAAGCAGGGGAGCACTGCAGCAGCGCCGACAGCTCGGTCCTGTCCCAGGGCGGCGGCCAGCAGGAAGTCCGTGTAGGCCGCGGTGACGGTGCTGGCGGGCTCGTCGGCGGCCTCCGGACGGGCGGCCATCCAGGTGCGGTGCAGCTGGGCCTCCTCCGTGAGGCAGCCGACCGAGGCCTGTGCCCACGCGAGCTGGTCCGGGGCGTGATCGCAGCGTGCGGACAGAGCCGCCAGGGCCCGGGCGTAGCCGGCCAGATACAGGGCGTCCTGGGCGAGGTAGAACGTGAACCGCGCGTCGTCAAGGGTTCCGTCCAGCAGGGCGCGCACGAATCTCGAGTCCTGGATCTCGGCTGCCGTCTGCGCGCCGGCGTCCCACAGCGACTGCGTCCATGGACCGGCCGCTTCGACGGCGGGCTGGGGGGCGATGTTCGAGGTGGAGCTCATCAGGGACATCCCTTCGCCAGTGCGAGCTGGAGCAGGTTCCACGGGTCTGATCTCAGCGCCGGCGGCGCACCCCGTGTCCGCAGCCCAGTGTAGGCGGCAGGATCGGATGCCGACAGGGCGGCAGCCGGTTCCGCTGTGAGAGACGAGACCTGCTCATATGGCACATTCGACATATGAGCAGGTCAGGCGGCCTATGGGTCCTCCGAGAGCTCGGCCAGCCCGTCAGGAGCCGTCGTGGCCCTTGAGAAGGCTCGCGAAGTTCGTGACCGGACCCAGGTCCACGCCGCTGCGACGTGGCGCCCGCGCGGGCTCGGTGGGCAGGAAGCCCTCCACCCCGGCGGACTCGGCCACCAGTGCCGTCGCCATCTCGGAGGCGGCTCGAGCGATCCGCGACTCCAGGCCTCCGGTGTCCCCGGAGCCGAAGTCATCGGTCGCGGCGAACACGCCCGTGGGCAGCACGACCGCCCGCGAGTAGGAGAACAGCGGGCGCAGCGCGTGGTCCAGGACCAGGCTGTGGCGCGGGGTGCCGGCCGTCGCGGCGATGAGCACCGGGAGGTCGATCAGCGCTTCGTCGTCGAGGACGTCGAAGAACATCTTGAACAGCCCCGAGTAGGAGGCCCGGAAGATCGGCGTGACCGCCACCAGCCCATCGGCCTGGGCGACCAGGCGCTTGACCTCGTCGAGCTGCGGATCGGGCAGCCCGCCCGTGGTCATGGCCTGCGCCAGCGGCAGGGCCAGGTCCCGCAGCTCCACGTGGTGGACCTCCAGGGCCTCGCCCCGGGCGCCGACCCGGGACTCGACGGCCTGGGCGATCCGGTCCGCCAGCAGGCGGGTGGACGACGGCGAGGACAGCCCCGCCGAGACGACGACGAGCTGGCGGGTCATCGCTGCTCATCCTCCTTCTGCTCGTCCTGCGGCTGCGCGTTGATGACCTGGCGGTGCTTGGAGTCCGGGCCCTGGGCGCGCAGGGTCTCGTGGGTGGGCGGGTCTGAGGGCACGTGCGCCGGGCGACGTGCCTCGAAGCCCTCGCGCAGGCGCGGGGCGATCTCCCGGCCGAGGATCTCGATCTGCTCCAGGACCACCTCCTCGGGCAGGCCGGCGTGATCCAGCAGGAACATCTGGCGCTGGTAGTCGCCCACCTGATCCGCGTAGCCCAGGTAGTGCTCCACGATCTGATCCGGGGTGCCGACCGTCAGCGGGGTCATCCGCGAGAAGTCCTCGAGCGACGGGCCGTGGCCGTAGACCGGCGCGTTGTCGAAGTACGGGCGGAAGACCCGCTTGGCCTCGGCCTCTGTCTCAGCGGCGAAGATCTGGCCGCCCAGGCCCACGATCGCCTGGTCGGCGGCGCCGTGGCCGTAGTGCTCGAAGCGCTGGCGGTAGAGGTTCACCATCGAGGCGGTGTGCTCGATGTTCCAGAAGATGTGGTTGTGGAAGAAGCCGTCGCCGTAATAGGCGGCCTGCTCCGCGATCTCCGGGGAGCGGATCGAGCCGTGCCACACGAAGGGCGGGGTGTCATCCAGCGGCCACGGGGTGGAGGTGTAGCTGTTGAGCGGGGTGCGGAACTTGCCCTGCCAGTTCACGACCTCCTCGCGCCACAGCTTGCGCAGCAGGTGGTAGTTCTCGATGGCCAGCGGGATGCCCTGGCGGATGTCCTTGCCGAACCAGGGGTAGACCGGACCGGTGTTGCCACGGCCCATGGTGAGATCCACACGACCGCCGGAGAGGTGCTGGAGGAAGGCGTAGTCCTCAGCGATCTTCACGGGGTCGTTCGTGGTGATCAGCGTGGTGGCCGTGGAGAAGCGCAGCCGCTCGGTCTGGGCGGCGATGTAGGCCAGGTGCGTGGTGGGCGAGGACGGCACGAACGGCGGGTTGTGGTGCTCGCCGGTCGCGAAGACGTCCAGACCGACCTCCTCCGCCTTCAGGGCGTACTTGGTCATCGACTGGATGCGCTGAGCTTCGGACGGCGCCTTGCCGGTGGTGGGGTCCGGGGTGACGTCGCCGATGGTGAAGATGCCGAACTGCATGGTGCTCGCTCCTTGGGTGCGCATCGCGATGAGCCGGAGATGTCTGGTCATCGCGTGACGTTTCACGGAACAGTATGCGTCGATGTAGGTGACATGTCAACCATTAGGTCCGCCGTGCTCGAGGGACGGCGGGAACGACGAACGCGCTGTCGTCGTGATGCGCCAGGCCGTGTCCGCGCAGGGCGGCAGCCGGCCTGCGCGGGTCAGTCGATCGGTGCGCAGTCCGGGCGGCGGATGTCGAGCTTGCGGGCGATCCGGGAGGTGATGCGGTCCAGGTCCTCGATGTCCTGTGCATCGAGGGCGTCGAAGAACGACCTGCGCACGGCGCCCAGGTGGCCCGGGGCGGCTGCGGCCAGGGCCTGGCGACCGGCTTCGGTGAGCTGTGCGAGCTGCGCCCGACCGTCGTCCGGGGCGGCTGAGCGGGCGATCAGGCCGCGCTTCTCCATCCGGGTGAGGTGGTGGGACATGCGCGAGCGCTCCCAGTCCAGCAGCCCGGCGAGCTCGGTGATCCGGCAGGAGGAGCTCTCGCTGTCGTTGAGCATGACCAGGACGTCGTAGTCCTGAAGCGACAGGCCGGAATCGGACTGCAGCTGCGAGGACAGGGCGGCGGGGATGCGGCTGCTCACGGCAAGCCAGCGGCGCCAGACGGTCTCCTCATGTGCGGACAGCCAGTCGACGCCGTCGCCGGCGCCGCCCGTGCCAGCTGTCGTCGAGGGGGAGTCCCCGGGCTCGTCGGCGTCTGAGGGGAGGCTGCGGGGTTCGGTGTCGGGTGCCGTCGTCATGCCCCCAGGATAGCGACAAACGTGACGCGTCATCAGTGAGTGGCTGCGGGTTGCCGCTCACTTTCACGTGAGCCGGCATCCAGCAGGTGATGGCACCATGTCCGCCATGTTCCCCAGTTCCCGCAGCGCCCGACGTCAGCCCGCCGCCGCCCGGTCAGGAGCGGGTCGCTTCTCCGCCGCGCCTGCCTCTGCGCAGCGGAAGCGCCGCAAGGGCAAGGCCGAGCCGCGGCTGCTGCCGATCGCCGTCATCCTGTGGATCGTGGGGCTCGCGGCCTTCGTGGCGGGCTTCGGGCTGGGCAACACCGGTTCCGGCGTGGCCATGACCCTCACGTTCTTCGGGGGGCTGATCGTGGCCACGCTGGCGGAGGTGGGGGCGTTCCTCACTGCGCTGGCCAGCACGATCTCCTATCGGCGGCACAGGCCCTGGAATGTGATCGTGATGATCCTCTCGGTGCTGATCAGCCCGGCCACTCTCATGCTGCTGCTGCAGCTGGCCATGGGGTCCTGAGCTCGGTTGCCGAGCCGGGCGACGCACGACGACACAGCCCTGTGGGAATGCCTACGTCTCGTGTGGACACGGCCTGTGGAGAGTTGTGCACACGCCGTGGAGAAACCCTGGAATCACACTCTGACCTGGTGATTCATCCTTCGTTCACGAAGTCTGAGCCTGTGGATATCCACAGCTGGCAGGGAGATCTGCACCGGTTGCGCACAGTCCTGCACGGCGCGCCCCACAGGGCATCCACAAGTTATCCACAATCAGTGGATAAAGCCCGCGCATGTCATTGCAAGCGTTCCGGCCGAGCGGCTTATGACGTCGGCTCGGTGGGCCAGAATGGGCGGGCCGGGCGGCCGTCGTCGTCCTGGCTGCAGTCAGCGCTGGAAAGGCCCCGTCGTGTCCGAAGAGATCCGCACTCCCCCCTACGACAACGTCGCCGAGCAGTCCGTGCTCGGCGGCATGATGCTGTCCAAGGACGCCATCGCGGACGTCGTGGAGGTGCTGCGCGGCAACGACTTCTACAAGCCGGCGCACGAGTCCATCTACGAGGCCATCATGAGCCTCTACGGCAAGGGCGAACCCGCCGACGCCATCACCGTGGCCGACGAGCTGACCAAGCGCGGCGAGCTCGAGAGGACGGGCGGGCCGGCCTACCTGCACTCGCTGATCTCGTCGGTTCCCACCGCGGCCAATGCCGGGTTCTACGCCGAGATCGTCCAGGAGCGCGCCGTGCTGCGCCGCCTGGTCACCGCCGGCACCAAGATCGTCCAGCTCGGCTACTCGCAGGACGGCGAGGTCGAGGTCCTGGTCAACGAGGCCCAGTCCGAGATCATGACGGTGGCCGAGCGGCGCAATTCCGAGGACTACGTGGTCCTCAAGGACGTTGTGGAGTCCACCGTCCAGGAGATCGAGGACGCTGGCGGCCGCTCCGGCATGCAGGGCGTGCCCACCGGATTCGTCGAGTTCGACGAGCTGACCCACGGTCTGCAGGGCGGGCAGATGATCGTGATCGCGGCCAGGCCGGCCATGGGCAAGGCGCTCGCGCTGGACACCCCCATCCCCACGCCCACCGGGTGGACGACCATGGGGGAGATCTCCGTCGGCGACCTCGTCCTGGCCGTCGACGGCACTCCCACGCGGGTGAGCGCCGCGACCGACGTGATGCTCGACCGGCCCTGCTACCGGGTCAGCTTCGACGACGGCAGCGAGATCATCGCCGATGAGGAGCACCAGTGGCTGACGCATACGCGGACTGCCGTGCTTGTCGGAGCCGGTGCGGCTGATGCGGGCTCGGCCAGCGTGGTGACCACGGGGCAGATCGCGGCCTCTTCGCAGCGCCACCTCGTGCGCATTCCGGATGACGCCCGAATCCCGCTGTGCCATGACGGCGGCATTGAGCCGGGAACCGAGCGGGCGATCGTCGCCGTGGAGTCGGTGGCCTCGGTCCCGGTCCGGTGCCTGCAGGTCGATCATCCGGAGCACTTGTTCCTGGCGGGACGGACGTTCATCCCCACGCACAACTCCACGTTCGCCATCGATATCGCTCGCTCGGCGGCGATCAAGCACAACATGACCACCGCGATCTTCTCGCTGGAGATGGCGCGCAACGAGATCGCCCTGAAGATCCTCTCGGCCGAAGCCACCCTCAACCTGCAGGACCTGCGCAAGGGCACGTTGCAGGACGAGCAGTGGGGCAAGATCGCCTCCACCATGGGCAAGCTGGACTCGGCGCCGCTGTTCATCGACGACTCCCCGAACATGTCGCTGATGGAGATCCGCGCCAAGTGCCGCCGCCTGAAGCAGAAGCACGATCTGAAGCTCGTGGTGCTCGACTACTTGCAGCTGATGAGCTCGGGCAAGAAGGTCGAGTCGCGCCAGCAGGAGGTCTCGGAGTTCTCGCGAGCGCTGAAGCTGCTGGCCAAGGAGCTCGACGTCCCCGTGATCGCGCTGTCGCAGCTGAACCGTGGTTCCGAGCAGCGCACGGACAAGCGGCCGATGGTCTCGGACCTTCGCGAATCAGGCTCGATCGAGCAGGATGCCGACATGGTGATCCTTCTGCACCGAGATGACGTCTACGACAAGGAGTCGCCGCGCGCAGGCGAGGCGGACGTGATCGTGGCCAAGCACCGTAACGGCCCCACCAAGACCATCGTGGTGGCGTTCCAGGGCCATTACTCCCGCTTCGCGAACATGGCGAACGAGGGGTTCTGATCCGGAGGCCGCCTCCTGGGAGCCCTTGAGGTCATCCGTGGTCAGGGCCGACCTGTGTTCAGCCCGGATCCTCAGATCTTGCGGTCCGCGGCCTGGTGCGGCGGCTCTCCGGTCCCTTCGAAGGCCTGAGTCATGTCCGCCAGGAAGTCGAGCACCGCCTGCCTGGACTCCTCGGGGACCCGTCGGGCCGCCTCGAGCATCCGGTCATGGGGCTGCGTCATCACAACCCGGACGCGTTCGTGGGCCAGCGGCTGGGCGATCACGGTCACAGATCGCCCGTCGCGGGGGTGGCGCACGCGTCGGAGGTGACCCGTGCTGGTCAGGCGGTTGAGCAGCTTGGCGGTGGAGGCGGTGGAGATCCCCAGCTCGGCGGCCAGGGCGGAGGCGGTGAGGGGGTCGTCGGCGCGCTCGCCGGCGATGATCAGCTGCAGAGCCTTCAGATCGGTGGGGTTCAGCTCCATCTCGGCGGTGGCCCGGTGATGCATGAGGCGACGGGCGCGCTGGAGGCGTCGCATGGCGCGCAGAAGCTCGCGCTCGGGGGCGGAATCGTCGTACCAGTAGGAGTCGCTCGACGACCCCTGCTCTGGGGGCCGGGTCATGGGCGAAGGGTATCTGAATAGTTATCTAGGCAGGCTAGCTTTTCTGTGCGAGGCTGGCCCACGTGATGAGTCAGCAGAAGCCGACAACCGTGCAGCGCGAGCTGCAGGAAGTGTGGAGGCGCGGTGGGGAGCGCTCCGCACGTCTCGGGCCTGAGCACGGACAGCTGTGGGGCGCGCTCGATGAAGCCGCCCGAGGTGGGAAGGGGTTGCGCCCCGACCTCGTCATCGCCGTCCATGCGGCCCTTGGAGGCACTCGGTACGAGTCTGTCGCCAGTGCTGCTGCGGCGGTCGAGATGCTGCACACCGCGTTCGTGGTCCATGACGATGTGATCGACGGCGACGACACTCGCCGCGGGCGGCCGAACGTCTCCGGAGCCTTCGAGGTGCAGGCCCGGAGGACGGGTGCGAGCGCGGCAGCGGCACAGCGGCAGGGTTCCGCCGCAGGGATCCTGGCCGGTGATCTGGCGCTGGTCTCGGCCCTGCGCCTGATGGCCCGCAGCGGCGCCTCGGCCGCCCAGACCGAGCAGCTGCTCGAGCTGCTGGAGGAGGCGGTCCACGCCACGGCATCCGGCGAGCTGGCGGACGTGCGCCTGAGCCGGGTCGGCGAGGGGCAGGCGCTGCAGCTCCAGGACGCTCTCCGGGTGGCTGAGCTCAAGACCAGCGCCTACTCCTTCCAGCTGCCCATGCAGGTCGGGGCCGTCCTGGCCGATGCTCCGTGGGAGCTGCTTGAGAAGCTGGCTGTGATCGGGCGATTGGTCGGCATCGGGTTCCAGCTGCTGGACGACCTCCTGGGGGTCTTCGGCCGCCAGGAGCTGACCGGCAAGACCGTGATCTCCGACCTTCGCGAGGCAAAGCCCACTGCGCTGCTGGCCCTGGCTCGAGGCACGTCGTGCTGGACGGAACTCAGCGCGCTGATCGGGGACCCGGAGCTGGGCGAGGAGCAGGCCGATCGAGCCCGTGATCTGCTCACCGGGTGCGGTGCCCGGCGCGCCGTCCAGGATCTGGCCGACCAGCAGCTCGAGGAGGCTCTGCACCTGGCAGCTCGACCTGCCGTCCCGGCAGAGCTGGAAGCCGTGGTGGCCCAGCTGATCGAGCGAGTCAGGGCATCGGCCTCCTCAGCCATGACGACGCACAGCGCTGAAGGTCAGTTCGGTGCGGCTCCGCTTCGGGAGCAGGCGTCATGACGGCGGTGAGGCCGGTGTCGCGCTACGACCGGGTGGCCGCGGCGAGTGCCGCCGAGGTGATCGGCCGCTATTCGACGTCCTTCGGGTGGGCCGTGCGACTGCTCGCCGAGCCGACTCGCTCGGAGATCCGCAGCCTCTACGCACTGGTGCGCGTGGCCGATGAGATCGTCGATGACCCGGATCCGGGCCTGAGCCCGCAGCTGCGGTCCGAGCTGCTGGAGGAGCTCGAGGCCGACACGCTCCGAGCCCTGCAGCACGGGCGCAGCGCCAATCTGGTGGTCCAGGCCTTCGCCTCCGTGGCACGACGGCGGGGCATCGGTCCGGAGCTGATCCGCCCGTTCTTCGCCTCCATGCGCGCCGATCTGGGACTGCGCACCCACGACGACGAGAGCCTGGACGACTACGTATACGGCTCCGCCGAGGTGATCGGGCTGATGTGCCTGCACTGCTTCCTGGGGGCGGACGGCGGTGCCTACGAGCGGCTGGCTCCCGGGGCGCAGCGGCTGGGCGCTGCCTTCCAGAAGATCAACTTCCTGCGGGATCTGGCCGATGATCACGACCTGCTGGGGCGGACGTACTTCCCCGGCCTGGATCCGGAGGCGTTCACCGACAGCCGGCGCGACGAGCTGCTGGATGACATCGATGCCGACCTGGCGGTGGCTGCCGAGGCGATAGCCCAGCTGCCTCCCGACAGCCGCCGGGCGGTCCGTGCTGCGCACGGGCTGTTCGCCGAGCTCTCACGGCGCCTGCGCCGCACCCCTGCCGCGCAGATCCGGCGCACCAGGATCCGGGTGCCCGATGCGCGCAAGGCGGTCATCATCGTGCGTGCGTTGGGAGGCCGCCCATGAGCCGGGAACGTCGGGCTGTGGTCGTCGGCGGGGGCATCTCGGGGCTGGCCACGGCCGCGCTGCTGGCCCGGCGCGGCTGGTCCGTGGACCTGCTGGAAGCGCGGGGGGCCCTCGGCGGCCGAGCCGGAACGTGGGAGGCTGACGGCTTCCGCTTCGACACCGGGCCCTCGTGGTACCTGATGCCGGAGGTCTTCGAGCGGTTCTTCGAGCTGATGGGCACGAGCGTCGACGAGCAGCTGGATCTGCAGCAGCTCGATCCGGGGTACCGGGTGTTCTTCGAGGGCCACGACGAGCCGCTGGACATCGCGGCCGATGTCCGGACCAACATCGAGCGGTTCGAGGAGATCGAGCCCGGTGCCGGCCGGGTCCTGGAGCGCTATCTGGACTCCGCTCGCTCCACCTACGAGCTGGCGCTGGCCCGCTTCCTCTACACGTCCTTTGATTCGCTGCGGCCCTTCATGGATCGCCGCGTCCTGGGATCGGCGCATCGGCTCGGCCCGCTGCTGCTGCAGTCACTCGAGCGCTTCACGGCGCGACGATTCCGGGACCCGCGGTTGCGTCAGGTCCTGGGCTATCCCGCCGTCTTCCTGGGGTCCTCGCCGGACAGGACGCCTGCGCTGTACCACCTGATGAGCGCCATGGATCTCACGGGCGGGGTGCTCTACCCGCAGGGCGGCTTCGGCGAGCTCATGGCCGTCCTGGAGCGACTGGCCCGGGCTGCTGGTGCCCGGCTGCACACCGGGGCGGAGGTCACCGAGATCCGCACGGGCGCAGGGGGCCGTCGCGGGACAAGCGCGCAGGCGACGGGGGTGCGCTTCCGCGATGCCGAGGGTCTTGAGCGGGATCTGGCGGCAGACGTCGTCGTGTCCACGGCCGATCTGCACCGCACGGAGACCACGATGCTGCCCGAGCACCTGCAGACCTACCCCGAATCCTGGTGGACCCGGCGCACCAGCGGTCCGGGCGCGGTGCTCGTGATGCTGGGTGTAGACGGTGCGCTGGAGCGGATGCCGCACCACAGCCTGTTCTTCACGCGGGACTGGCGGCGCAACTTCGCCGCCATCGCGGACGGTCGCGTGCCGGAGCCTGCTTCGGTCTACGTGTGCCGGCCCTCGGCCACCGACCCGTCGGCTGCGCCGGCGGGTCAGGAGAACCTGTTCGTGCTCGTGCCCATGCCTGCCGACCCGCAGCTGGGGCGTGGAGGGATCGACGGCGGCGGTGATCCGCGGATCGAGGCCATCGCCGATGCCGCGATCGACCAGGTGGCTCGCTGGTCCGGCCACGAGGACCTGGCCCAGCGCATCGTGGTGCGCCGCACCGTGGGCCCTGCGGACTTCTCCGAGGACCTGGGGGCCTGGCGAGGCAGCATGCTCGGTCCGGCGCACACCCTCGGCCAGAGCGCCATGTTCCGCGCCGGCAACCGCTCTCGGAAGGTGGACGGGCTCTACTACGCCGGGTCGAGCACGATCCCGGGGATCGGGCTGCCCATGTGCCTGATCAGCGCCGAGATCGTCGCAGACCGGATCGCGCGGGAGCTGTCATGACGGGGCTGATCTACCTGGGCGCCCTGCTGATCTCGACCAGCTGCATGGCACTGCTCGACCGCCGTTTCCATCTGGTGCTGTGGCGGGCGCCGCGAGCCGGCGCGCTCACCGTCATTGCAGGGATCGCGGTCTTCCTGCTGTGGGATCTCGCGGCCATCGCCTCGGGGCACTACGGCAAGGGCCAGGGGCCGATGACCGGGGTCATGCTGGCGCCCGAGCTGCCCCTGGAGGAGATCGTCTTCATCACTTTCCTCTGCTACCTCACGCTCGTGCTGCGGGGACTGATCGCGCTGGCCGCCGATCGCTCTCGGGCCTTGCCGAAGGAGGGTGCGCGATGACCTATGCCGTCCTCGCCGCGCTGTTCGTGGCCGCGACGGCCGTCGTGGCGGGCCTGGTCTCCTGGCGGCGACGCCTCGGGGCTGCCTGGTGGGTGACGACGGCCCTGACGATCCTCGGCCTGCTGCTGCTGACCGTCGTGTTCGACAGCCTCATGATCGCGGTGGACCTCTTCCGCTACGACGAGGCGCAGCTGCACGGCTGGTTCGTGGGCCTGGCACCGATCGAGGACCTGGCCTGGCCGATTGCGGCCGGTCTGCTGCTGCCGTCCCTGTGGGAGCTTCTCGCTCGGCCGGCGGATGACGGCGAACGGGAGAGGAGCGGCCGATGACGCGCACCGAGGGGACGACGGCAGCCGCCCGGCAGCTCGTGGGCGCCTCCCGCCCGCTGAGCTGGGTCAACACCGCGTATCCGTTCGCGGCCGCCTACTTGATGGCCGGTGGAGGACTCACCGCCGAGCTGGTGGTGGGGACGGTCTTCTTCCTGATCCCCTACAACCTGCTGATGTACGGCATCAACGACGTCTTCGACTACGAATCGGATCTGCGCAATCCCCGCAAGGGCGGGGTCGAGGGCATCGTGCTGGCCTCCCGCTGGCACCGGCTGACGCTGTGGTGGGCCTGCCTGCTGCCGGTTCCGTTCGTGCTCGCGCTGCTCTGGTGGGGGTCCTGGGCATCAGCGGCGGTCCTGGTGGTCACCCTGGTGGCCGTCGTGGCATATTCCGCCCCTGGCATGCGGTTCAAGGAGCGTCCCGTGCTGGACTCCATGACGTCGTCCGCCCACTTCGTGGGCCCGGCGGCCTTCGGCCTGGCGCTGACGGGCGCGCCCCTGACGACGACGGCCGCCGTCTCCCTGCTCGCGTTCTTCCTGTGGGGCATGGCCTCCCAGGCCTTCGGGGCGGTGCAGGATGTGATCGCCGACCGGGAAGCGGGGATCGGGTCGATCGCCACGGCTCTCGGCGCTCGCAGGACCGTCCGGCTGGCGATCGGGCTCTACGCCGCAGCCGGGCTCGTGATGGCCGCGGCGGACTGGCCCGCGGCGCTGGCCGGACTGCTGGTCGTGCCGTACCTGGTGAGCATCCTCCCGTTCCATGACGTGCCCGATGAGCGCTGCGAGGTGGCGCGCCGCGGTTGGCGGCGCTTCCTGTGGCTGAACATGGTCACGGGGTTCCTGCTGACGCTCCTGCTGCTGTGGATCGCGTGGGGCCGGTGATCTGCCGGGAGGGGCTGCCCGCGGTTCGGGAACATGGCGGAGAGGGACTGTGCACCGCAGATCGCAGGGGCCCGAGGGCGGATAGTCTCGCCTCATGCCCGTTGCCACGCCATCGATCCGCCTCCGCATCCAGGACTCCATGGACAGCCTCAGCAATGCCGAGCGGAAGGTCGCCCGTGCGCTGCTGGCGCGGTATCCGAGCGCTGGGCTGACCACTGTCGCGCAGCTGGCGGGGGAGGCGCAGGTCAGCGCCCCCACCGTGCTGCGCTTCGCCGGCAGGTTGGGCTACTCGGGCTTCGCAGACTTACAGCGGGCGCTGATCGCCGAGCTCAATGACGATGGCTCCCCCTTGCGCCAGTACGAGCAGAAGCGCGCGGCGGAGGGCGGTGATGGAGTCCTGGCCCGAACAGCGCGGACCGTGCTGGAGGCCGTCCAGAGGACGTATGACGAGCTGCCGGAATCAGAGTTCACGGCGGTGGCCCAGATGCTCGCCGACCCCGGCAAGCGGATCGTGGTGGCGGGTGGGCGCTTCTCGGGGCTGCAGGCCGACTACCTGGTCCGCCACCTCCAGCTGCTGCGCCCGGGGGTCCAGCTGCTGCCGCAGGAGGTCATCGCCTGCCGAGACGCGGTGCTCTCGGCATCGTCGTCGACCCTGCTCGTCATCTACGACTACCGCCGGTACTCGCAGGACAGTCACGAGCTGGCCGCGGAGATGCACCGTCGTGGTGCGACCGTGGCGCTGATGACGGACAGCTGGCTCTCGCCGATCGCGGATGCGGCGCGGCACGTGCTGCCGGCGCGCGTGGAGAGTGCTTCCCCGTTCGACTCTGCGGTGGCGGCCACAGCGCTCACCGAGAGCCTGGTGGCGGCCGTGACGGAGATCCTGGGCGATGCCGGGATGCAGCGGGTCGCGCAGTTCGAGGCCCAGGCCGAGCTGGAGGCGGGTGCGGCCGATGAGGCCTGGGGCTGTACGCGGACCGGCAATGGATGTAACGTGCGAAACAGAATGAACCAGATCACGTCGTTCTGAAACGCAGGATGACCCATGGGTCCGGATGCTGTTCCGGACCCCCGGCCCGTCTGAGGAACCATGGCTGCTCCGACCCTGACCTTCATCGCCACCAACGACCTGGTGGGGCACACCCGAGGTCGTGCGGTGCCCTCCGCCGACACCACTCGGGCCCTTCGTCGCGGAGTCGGGTGGGTCCCCGCGAATCTCGCGATCGATTGCTTCGGCCACATCGCCGACGGCAATGTCTTCGGCTCGACCGGCGACCTGCGCCTCGTACCAGATGCGACAACGGGGATCGACATCCCCGCAGGCCAGGACAAGCCCGAGGTCCGTCTCCTGCTCGCCGAGCAGCGCCACCCCGACGGCAGGGAATGGCACTGCTGTCCCCGGACTTTCGCCCGCAGGGCGCTCGAGGATTTCACCGAGCGGACGGGGCTGGAGATCATCGCCTCCTTCGAGCACGAGTTCACGATCCGCGATGCCGCGGACAGCGCCCCGTTCTCCCTGCGCCGCTTCCGCGATGCGGAGCCGTTCGGCACCGAGCTCGTGGAGCTGCTCGACGCCGTGGGGCTCGATCCCGAGAACTGGCTGCCCGAGTACGGGACCCAGCAGTACGAGATCACCCTCAAGCCGGCCCCGGGGCTCGTCGCCGCGGATCGGGCGATCCTGCTCAGGGACCTGATCCACGACCTCGCGCAGCGCCACGGCCGCAGCGTGACCTTCGCGCCGCTGTCTGCGCCGGATTCCGGCGGCAACGGCGTTCACGTCCACCTCTCCCTGCATGACGCCAAGACGGGTGCGCCGGTCCTGTACGACGACGACGGTCCGGCGAACCTCTCGCAGATCGGCCAGAAGTTCGCAGCCGGCATCCTGCGCCACGCCAAGGCGCTCACGGCGCTGAGCGCCTGCGGGCCGAACTCCTACCTGCGCCTGGCTCCGGATACCTGGAGCGTGGGCGGGATCTTTCTGGGCGAGCGCAACCGCGAGTCGCTTCTGCGCATCTGCCCCACCTCGACCATCGGGGGCGGCGATCCGACCCAGCAGCTCAACCTGGAGTTCCGTGCCGCCGACGCCACATCGAACCCGTGGCTCGTGCTGGGCTCCCTGGTGCGCGCGGGTCTCGAGGGCATCACCCGCGACTACGAGCCGGAACGGGTGTGGCCGGAGGAGACCGCCAGCGAGGAGCTGGCCGACGTCCCGCGGCTGCCTGCCTCGGTCTCGGAGGCGCTCGAGTGCCTCGCGAGCGACGAGATCGCGTCCGGGTGGTTCCACCCCGATCTGCTGCAGACCTACCTGCACATCAAGCATGCCGAGCTGCGGGCGGTCGAGGGTCTGACCGACGAGCAGCTGTGCGCCAAGGTCGCCGATGCGTACTGAGACTTCGGCCGCGAGCCCGCGGGGCACCTGGGAGTCCGCACAGCGCATCCGGCTCGTGGATCACCACATGCATGGCCCCCTGTCCGGCGACGTCACGCGCGAGCAGCTCGAGATGCTGCTCACCGAGTCGGATCGCCCGATCCCGGAGGGGACCACGGTCTTCGACTCCCAGGTGGGCTTCGCGATCCGCCAGCACTGTGCGCCGCTGCTGGGCCTTGAGCCAGGGGCCTCGCCCGAAGCCTACGTGGCTCGTCGCAGCCAGAGCACGGCCGATGAGCTGGCCGAGCTCTTCCTGGAGGGCGCCGGCGTCTCCGACTGGGTGGTCGACACGGGCTTCGGCACCGATTCCATCTGGAGCGCGGAACAGATGCGCGGGCACCTTAGCGGCTCCGTCCACGAGATCGTGCGTCTGGAGGCGCTGCTGGAGCAGGTTGCTGTGGACTGCGCGCCGGAGCAGCTGCAGGAGAGCTTCGAGGCGGCTGTGGCCCGAGCTGCCGAGAAGGCCGCAGGCTGGAAGTCGATCATCGCCTACCGCTTCGGCTTCGACTTCGAGCCCCGTCGTCCCAGCCCCGACGAGGTCCTGGCTGCCGCGCGCCGGTGGCTGGGCGAGCTCGTCGAGGGCGAGGGGCTGCGCGTGGAGGATCCGGTGCTGCTGCGATGGCTGCTCTATGTCGCCTGCGACACCGGGCTGCCGATCCAGCTGCACTGCGGCTACGGCGATCCCGATCTTGACCTGCACCGCTGCGATCCTCTGTTGCTGACCAGCTGGCTGCGCGACATCGAGGGCTCAGGCAGCCGCATCATGCTGCTGCACTGCTACCCCTTCCATCGCAATGCCGGCTACCTGGCCCAGGTCTTCCCGCACGTCTACTGCGACGTGGGGCTGAGCATCAACTACTCGGGGGCGGCCAGCCGCCAGATCGTCGCCGAGTCCATGGAGCTGACCCCGTTCTCCAAGCTGCTGTACTCCTCCGATGCCTGGGGCCCCCCGGAGCTGCACTACCTGGGCTCCCTGCTGTGGCGTCGGGCCACCGCCGCCGTCATGGATCGCTGGGTGGATCAGGGAGACTGGCCCGAGGAGGAGCCCGAGCGCATCCTGCAGATGATCGGCCGGGACAACGCATGCCGTGTCTACGGACTGGACGAGACGCGCGAGGCCCAGTCCCGCGCATGAGAGAGGAGCGCACTGCTTCGATGGACGCCGCACCCCTGTGGGACGCGCTGGAGCGGCACCTGCCCGCCGCCGTGGAACTGCGGCATGAGCTGCATCGGCGTCCCAGCCTCTCCGGGGAGGAGGCCCCGACGCGCGATGCCGTCGTCGCCGCCCTGCCCGAGGGGATGACCAGAACGGATGTTGCAAGGACCGGGTCGGTGCTGCGGCTCGGAAGGCCGGGCCCGGCGATCGGCGTGCGCGGTGAGATGGACGCGCTGCCGATCCATGAGACCACCGGCGTGGAATGGGAGTCGCGGAACGGCGGTGTCATGCATGCGTGCGCGCACGACGTCCACATGGCCGCTCTGGTCGCCCTCGCCGGGGCCGTCGACGAGATCGGAGTGCCGCACTCGCTGCTGGCGGTGCTCCAGCCTCGGGAGGAGACCTATCCCTCCGGCGCGGAGGACATCATGGCCGCCGGCGTGCTGCGCGATCAGGAGTGCGCAGCCATGATCGGCGCGCACATCCAGCCGACGCTGGGGCACCAGCAGGTGGCGTGCGTGCCCGGGGGCGTCAATGCGGCCTCGGACGAGTTCGTCGTGGAGATCACCGGCTCCCCCGGTCACGCCGCCTATCCGCACCTGGCCGTGGATCCGGTGCTGACAACGGCCCAGGTGGTCGTGGCGCTGCAGGCGGTCGTCAGCCGGATGGTCGATCCCATGCGCTCGGCGGTGCTGGGGGTCTCCTCGATCATCGCGGGGGAGGCCGCCAACGTCATCCCCGGCACCGCCCGCGCCCGAGGGACCCTGCGGGCTCTGGATCCGCAGACCCGCGGACTGTTGCGCGAGCAGCTGCAGTCCGTGGCCACCGGGGTCGCCGCAGCCCATGGCTGCCGGGCCGAGGTGACGATCACCCCGGGGGAGCCGGTGCTGGACAACCACCCGGGGCTCACCGAGCTCTCGCGCGTGCACCTGGAGAGTCGGGACTATTCGATCTCGGACTCCCTGCGCTCGCTGGGCTCGGACGACTTCTCGTTCTACGGGGAGCAGCTCCCGGCGCTGATGATGTTCGTGGGGACGGGGGCCGGTGGCGGTCTGCACACGAGCGACTTCCTTCCCGGCGACGACGACGTCCGCCACGTCGCCCAGGCCATGTGCGCCGGCTACCTCGCCGCCGCGCAGATGATCGAGATGGATCTGGGAGCTGAATCGCACAGCTGATCGCGGGCCCCCCGGCCCTGGAAGGAGCGACGATGGCGCGCAGCAGCATGGATTCGACGGAGGTCGGCCTGACCGACGGATCCCTCTACGCGCGCGACGCTGCGGTCATCGCTGTCTCCGAGCACCTGCGGTTCTTCCCGCTCGAGGTCCAAGACGCTCGCGGAAGCGTGCTGTGCTCCCCGACAGGTCGGGAGCTGATCGACCTGTCGGCGGGCTGGGGCGCAGCCGCGGTGGGCTACGCGCACCCCCGGGTCGTCGAGGCGATCGCGACCGAAGCGGCGCGGATGCCCAGTGTGGGCGTGCTCTCGGCCGCCAACCCCGCGAGCACGCGGCTGGCCGAGAACCTGCTCGAGGTCGTGCCCCTGTCCGCAGGGCGCGGTCAGGCTGCCGTGCACTTGGGGCTGAGCGGATCCGACGCCAACTCCGCTGCCCTGCGGGCGATCCGGGCCTGGTCGGACCGGCCCGGGATCCTGGTCTTCGAGAACTCGTACCACGGCGGACTGGGACCGGCGCAGCATGCTTCCGGCTTCTATGCCGCTGACAGCATAGCCATGGATCCCGGGGTCGAGCAGGTGCCCTACGGCGATGTCGAGGCCGCCGTGGCTGCGCTGGAGACCGAGCGCTTCGCGGCCGCTGCGGTCGAGCCGATCATGGCCGACGGCGGGCTGATCGTCCCCTCACCTGCGTTCCTGCCTGCGCTGCGAGAGGCGTGCGATCGCACGGGGACGCTGCTCATGGTCGATGAGGTCAAGGTCGGCATGGGCCGCACCGGGTCCCTGCTGGCCAGCGGCTGCGACGGGGTCGTCGCCGACGTCGTGACCCTGGGGAAGGGCCTCGGTGGCGGCATGCCGCTCTCCGCGGCGATCGCCCCGCGGCAGGTGTGGGAGGCCGCGCCGGGCGCCTCGCTGCTGACGCTGGCCGGCAACCCGGTGTGTGCGGCAGCGGGGCTGGCAGTGCTCGAGACGCTTGAGGCCGAGGGCCTGATCGGGCGTGCGGGCGAGCTGGGGCGGGAGCTGTCTGCGGCGCTCGCAGGGCTGGCCGGGCGTCACGAGCTGATCCACGATGTGCGCAGCCGCGGCATCGTGGCCGGGATCGAGCTGCGCCGGGCGGACGGGTCGGCCGCCGATGCCGAGACCGCGGCCGTCGTCCATCGGGCCTTCGAGCTGGGCGCGGTGGCCTATCCGGTGGGTCCGGAGTCGAACATCATCGAGCTCACCCCGGCGCTGACGATCACCTCCGAGCAGCTGCTGCACGGGATCGAGCTGCTGGGGCAGGCCGTCGCGGATGTCGAAGGCGGACGCATTGACCTTCAGGCCGCGGCCGGCTTCGGCGGCTGGTGAGCCGACGTCACCGGGCTGCTGCTGAAGAGATCTCAGCCGAGGCGGTCCGCTCTACGGCTGAGATCCTCAGCCGGAGACCTCAGCCCAGGTCCTCGGCCGTCATGCGCTTGCCGATGCGCTCGGCCAGCGCCGGGCGGGCGATCACGATGATCAGACCGATCAGGCACCATGCCCCGGCCATCCAGGGGAACCAGGTGTACGGCGCCTCCTGGCCGATGATCTGCACCGCGTAGACGAAGACCAGGTAGGCCAGTCCGAGCACCGGGAGGATCAGTTCCCAGCGCGGGACTGCGCTGCCCGGACGCAGGATGAAGCGGATGATGCCCACGCTGGTCATGCCGTAGGCCACCACCATGCACAGCGTGGCGATGGTGGCGAACCAGTAGTAGACATCCACGGAGCCGGCACCCAGGACGCCCGAGAGGCAGGCGACGATGACCGTGAACGCCGTGACCAGCACGACGGCCGGGCCGGGGACGCCGGTGCTCGGGCTGGTCCGGGCGAGGACGGCCGGGCCGAAGCCGTCGCGGGCCAGGGCGAAGAGCAGGCGCGCCGCGGCGGCCGTCGAGGACAGCAGAGAGGCGAAGGCCACCAGGAACGCGATCACGGAGATCAGGACTGCGAACCACGCTCCGATGTAGGTCGACGACAGCGTGGTCAGGGTCGAAGAGGCACCCGCGAAGGCGGCGACTCCGGCCTCGTCGGTGCCGAAGCCGATGGTCTGGGCGAACATCATGAACGTGTAGATCAGGCCGGCCAGCACCACGGCTGCGCCCAGTGCGCGGGGGATCGTCTTCCTGGGGTCCTCGGCCTCCTCGGACAGCGACGTCCCCGACTCGAAGCCGGCCCATGACAGGAAGCCGAACACGGAGGCCGTCATGATGGCCGACAGCGGAGCTCCGCCAGGAGCGAGCGTGGACAGGTCCAGCCCCGTGGACACCGGGGCGCTCCCCGAGGCCACGCGCACGACGATGACGACGCCCAGGATCAGCATCACCAGGATGCCGATCATGCCGATGGCCAGCAGAGTGCGGGCCGTGACGGCCGATTCGCGCAGGTTGAGCACCAGCACGAGCGCGCCGACCACCACCGGGATCAGGATCCACAACCCGTCTGCGAAGGCCAGGCCGAGCTCCGCCATCATGGCCTGGAAGAACACGGCGCAGGCCCCGGCGATGCACACCGCGAAGAACAGGTAGGTGCCCAGCAGCGCGAAGCCGCCGAAGAAGCCGGCTCGGGCGCCCAGGGTCACCCCGGACAGCGCGTAGACCGACCCAGCGTGGGTCACGTAGCCCGTGAGCCGGATGAAGGCGTAGGCCACCAGCATGGTGCCCAGGAACGAGACGGCGAACGTGAAGGGGACGCTTGCGCCCACGAGGCCTGCGACGCCGATCCCATTGAGGCTCATGGCCATGACGGGGCCCATGAAGCCCACGGATATCGCAGCGACCTCGGGGGTGCGCAGGCGGCCTGCGAGCTCCCGGGTTGCAGAGGGTGCCTGGCCGACCGCGGCAACGCTGCTAGGTGGTTGGTGGTCCTGTGCCATGGGGATCAGGCTTTCCGCCGCCGTCGGGCACCGCGCCCGGAGGATCAGGCCGTGAGCCGAGGGTCAGCTGGGTGGAGAAGAGTCTTCTTGTGCTGCACGTTACAGACGGACCCCAGCTGCCGCAATCCTTTTCTTGCTGATACATGTCCTTGGGGCTTTCGGCACCCTCCGCTCATGGCTGGCCGGTCATGGGCCGTGGCGGCACGTCCTGCAGGCGGAACCAGAGGCGGGCCTCACGGCGCCGGGCTGCTGTGAGCACCGACCAGCCGCCGGCGTCGGCACCCGACTCGGCGACCGCCTGGTCGAGCGCATCGCGGACCAGCCAGGTCGTCACGGGGTGGGCGTGGCCGTCCATCTGCAGGACGTGCTCGAGCTCGGACGGTGACAGGTCGAGCCACTCGCACAGCTGCTGACGCGTCAGGTCCGAGACCTCGAGATGGCGGCGCAGCTCCTGACCTGTGCGTGCGGTCTGGGCGTCGGTGAGGGACATGAGGGCTCCTGGGCTCGGGGGCGGGTGCGGCTCCCGGTGGGGGCCAGGGGCGGGCGGCGTCTGTGTGATCTGGATCATAGTCGCGACCGGCCTGATGCGGGATGCAGACCATCCCGGGCGGCCACTACTACCCCGAGGACTCGCAGTCCGAGGTGTGGATGCCGTCCGAGCCCGAGCAGCAGGGCTGACAGCCGGATCAGCCGGTGACCGTGCGCAGCACCTGCATCTCCAGCAGCTCGTCGGAGTCATCGGTCAGCGGGTTGCGGTCCAGCGCGCAGAAGTCAGCGGACAGCCCCGCAGCGATCCGGCCGGTGCCGTCGCGCCCGGAGGCCCGGGCGCCGGCTGAGGTCAGCGCCTCCAGGGCGTCGGCAGGGGCGAAGACCCTCTCCGGCTGATACGGATCCCGGCCGGCGTCGAACGCGGACCGGGCTGTCAGGGCGATGAACAGATTGCGCGCGGCCTGATGCGGAGCGGTGGGGGCGTCGCTGCCCAGCGCGATCGGCACGCCGGCCTCGCGGAAGCGGTGCCAAGGGAAGCCTTGGACGGCGCGGTCGTCGCCGAGCATGGCCCTCCAGTTGTCCAGCACGGCGGGGTCGCAGTGCACCGGCTGCATCGAGGCAGTCACGCCCAGCAGCGCCATCCGCTCGATGGTGTCCTGGGCGACGGATTCCAGGTGCTCCACACGGGGGCGCCGTCCCTCCCGTGGCCCGTTGACGTGCACGCACTCCTCGACCAGATCCAGCGCCAGGGTGCTGGCCTGGTCGCCGATCGCGTGCAGCGCCAGCTGCAGGCCGTGGGCGTCGGCGGCGGTGGTCACCCGAAGGGCCGCTTCGCGCTCCCAGAGGGGATCGGGGAGCTCGCCGCCCACGTACGGGGCGCGCATGGCGGCGGTGCAGGCGTCGATTACTCCGTCCAGGATCAGCTTGACGCCCACGATCCGCAGCCACTGGGTGCCGAACTCGGCGGCCATCTCGTCGCGGATCGCGGCCACCCGCTCGACCTCCGCGAGATCCGCCTCCGGGTCGCCGGTTGGGCGCAGCATCCAGTGGGCGTCGACGGGGAAGGGCAGGCGGCCGTCGCGCTCCAGCCGACGACGGAAGACCGCCAGGTCCGAGTCGCTGAAGCCCATGTCCGTGGCGCCCGTGGTTCCGCTGGCCAGGTAGGAGCGGAAGGCGTTGTCCAGGAAGCGGTCCTGATCAGCCTCGGTGGAGTGCGCGGCCTGATACCCCCAGGCGTACTCGATCGCGGCGTTCTCGAGCAGCAGCCCGGTGGGCTCGCCGTCGGCGTCGCGCACGATCTGACCGCCCAGTGGATCCGGGGTGTCTCGGGTGATCCCCAGGGCCGCCAGTCCGGCGGTGTTCACCCACGCGGCGTGGAGGCTGTTGGCGTCCAGGATCACGGGGATGTCGGCGACGACCGCGTCCAGCATGGCGGCCGTGGGCTGCTGACCCGGCGCGAAGGCATGCGGGTACCAGCTGGCTCCGAGGATCTGGGTGGCCTGCGGATCGGCGGTTCGCGCCTCGGCGATGCGCTGCTGGATCTCGTCCAGGGTGGCGCACTCGCGCAGGGAGACCTTGTCCAGGGTCTCGCCCAGCATGGTCATGTGCACGTGGGACTCCCAGAACCCCGGCAGCACGAAGGTCCCGAGCAGGTCCTCCTCCACGGCGTCGGGCCCGACGACTGCGCGCACCTCGTCCTGCGTCCCTGCCGCCAGGAAGCGTCCGTCCTGCACGGCGAAGGCCTCGGCGGTGGGGGAGGCGGCCTCTCCGGTGAAGACCGTGGCGCCGTGGAAGAGGGTGGTGCGGGACAAGGCGGGGTCGCTTTCGTCGTGCGGTTGGTCCGGCGCAGGCACAGGGGGCCGAATGGGCTGAGGCTATCCCAGAGACGCCCCGTAGGATCCGATCCATCCAGCGACTCAGAAGGAGCCCCCCATGAAGACCATGACCTGCCGCGACCTCGGCGGCCCCTGCGACCTCGCGTTCACCGGCGAGAGCGCGGACGAGATCATCCAGCAGCAGGACAAGCACCTGAAGGAGGCCGAGAAGGCCGGCCAGACCGATCACCAGCAGGCGCGCGATGAGATGAAGGGCCGCTGGCGCAATCCGATCAAGGGCATGGGCTGGTACAAGGCCACCAAGAAGGCCTTCGCGGAGCTGCCCGAGGACTGAGGGATGACCTCGGCGGTGCGGAAGACCGACAATGGTGGAGTGAACGCCGAGTGGAAGGATGAGTTCATGTCCGAGAACAGTGCGTCGGAGAACCCGCAGGATCCGACGGAGAAGCAGAACCCCGGCCCGTCGGAGGTCGAGCGCGAGGAGCAGTTGGTCGAGGAAGAGGAGCGGGAGTCCTTCCCGGCTTCCGACCCGCCCGCGAACTACTGAGCGCGTGCACACCGACGACGACGGCCCCGGCATCTGCCGGGGCCGTCGTCGTGCCTGTGCGGGTCAGGCGGATCTCATTCGGAGTCCGGGCCCACGGGGTAGTGGCTGCGGATCGCGATCCGGTTCCAGGAGTTCATCACGATGGACAGCCAGCTGATCGCAGTGACCTGCTCGTCGTTCAGCGAGCCGTTGTCCCAGTCGGTGCGCTCGGGGACGGACAGACGAGTGACCTCCTCAGCCAGGCCCAGGGCGGCCTGCTCCTGCTCGGTGAAGTACTGCGACTCCCACCAGGCGGCCACGACGGCCAGGCGATCGGTCGTCTCACCCTTCTCGAGGGCGTCGCGCGTGTGCATCCGCAGGCAGAAGGCGCAGCCGTTGAGCTGGGAGATGCGGATCTTGACCAGCTCAGCCAGCAGCGGATCGAGGCCGGCTGCGGCGACGGCCTTGGCGGCCTCGCCGTCCATGCGCAGCATGGCCTTGTAGGCGGGGTGCTCGGAGAGATCGATGTGCGACATGGGGCGGAGCCTACTCGGGTGTTCCCCGGTCACTGATCCGAGGGAAGGGGCATGCCCTGCTCCTGCATGAGCTCCTCGACCTCCATACCTTCCATGTGCTCGGTCTGGATCTCACCGCTTGTCTTGCAGCGGCCCAGATCGGCATCGAAGCACTCGGAGCCCACCTGGTACTCGAAACCGGGTTCGACGTACCCGTCGTAGGCGTAGTACTCGTCGGAGGGGCCCACGTAGCCGTCCGCGTCGGCTTCGGGGCGCTGGTAGCCGCTTCCGTCCTCGGTCGCGTAGTCGGTCTGATCCGTGGTGTCGGGGTACATCGGGTAGTTGTCGATGGACCCCGGTCCGGCGTATCCCGGCTGATCCCCGGCCTGGGCCGCACAGATGGCCTGGAGCTCGGCCATGAGCTCGGGACTCGGAGCGCCCGTGGGGAAGGTGTCCGAGTTGCAAGTGCCCCCGGCGGCGAAGAACGCCTGGGCATCAGCCGACATGCCGGAACTCGCGGCTGCGTCGGTCTCTGCCGGGGCCTCCACGGGTGCCTCTTCGGCGGTCGGGGCGGCAGTGGGCTCCGCAGCGGCGGAGGCTTCGTCGGAGGGCTCTGCAGAGGGAGTTGTCGAGCTGGTGGCCGAGGAGCTCGGCGTGGTCTCGGGAGCCGAGGATGCTGAGGGCTCCGTGGTGGATTCGGCGTCGTTGCCGCCAGAGCACCCGGCCAGGGCCAGGCTCAGGAGGGCTGCGGTGCAGAGCAGGACAGGGCGCTTGCGCATGGTGGGGGCCTCTTCTCGATGGTGAATCACCGAGAATCTAGCGGGTCACCCGCTCCTGCGGCCTTGGTACGCGCCGAGGGGACGCCAGCGCCGCCTTTCAGCCCCTGAAAGACGGCATCAGCGACCCCTCGCGGGTGCCTGAGCCCGGTCTCAGCCCTTCATCAGCCGGGCGATGGCCTGGGAGGCCTCCTGCATCTTGGCGTCGGCCTCCTCGCCGCCTGCCTGAGCGGCGTCGAGGACGCAGTGGCGCATGTGATCGTCGAGCAGGCCCAGGCCCACATTGCGCAGGGCCGAATTCAGCGCGGAGATCTGAGTGAGGATGTCGATGCAGTACTTCTCCTCGTCGATCATGCGGTGGATGCCGCGGGCCTGACCCTCGATCCGCTTGAGGCGGGCCAGGTAGCGCTGCTTGTCCGACATGTAGCCGTGGTGGGCATGGCCGTCCTGATCGAGCTCGCTGTCCGGGGCCATGTCCGCGGTGGCTTCTGCCGTCTGCTCCACGAGGGCCTCGTCGGCGGCGTCCTGATCGGTGCTCATGGTGCTGGTCTCCTGGTCGTTCGGGATGCTCATGCGGCGGCGGGCTCGCGCTCGTCGGCCGTCGCGGCGGCAGGTGCGGCCCCGGAGCGGCTGCGGAACCCGCGCAGCCGCAGGCTGTTGGCCACCACGGACACGGAAGAGAATGCCATGGCCGCGCCGGCGAGCATGGGGTTCAGCAGTCCGAAGGCGGCCAGCGGGATCGCGGCCATGTTGTAGGCGAAGGCCCAGAACAGGTTGGACTTGATCACGCCCAGGGTCTTGCGCGACAGGCGCACCGCATCCGAGGCCGCGCGCAGATCCCCGCGCACCAGTGTGATGTCGGCGGCCTGGATGGCGGCATCCGTGCCGGTGCCCATGGCCATGCCCAGATCGGCCTGGGCGAGGGCGGCGGAGTCGTTGACGCCGTCGCCGACCATGGCGACCACGCGGCCCTCGTCCTGCAGCTGCTGGATGGTCGTGACCTTGTCCTGCGGCAGGACGCCGGCGATGACCTTCTCGATCCCGACCTCCGCGGCCACCGTCTCGGCCACGGCCTGGTTGTCGCCGGTCAGCAGCACGGGCGTCAGACCCAGGTCGCGGAACTGGCGGATGGCCTCGGCGCTGGTCTCCTTGACCGCATCGGCGACCGTCAGGACGCCGCCCACGGCACCGTCCCAGGCCACGACGACGGCGGTCTCACCATCGGCCTCCGCCTGCTCCTTGGCGCGGGCGAGGTCCTCGGGCATCTGCAGGGACCACTCCTCGAGCATGGTCTCGCGGCCGATGACCGCCAGGCGTCCGTCGACGACGCCCTGCACACCGCGGCCCTCGAGGTTCTGGAAGCTCTCCACGGCTGGCAGCTCGCCGACGCGCTCGCGGGCGCCGCGGGTGATGGCACGCGCGATGGGGTGCTCCGAGGAGTCCTCCAGGGCGCCGGCGATGCGCAGCACCTCGGCCTCGGAAATGCCGTCGGCGACATATGCGCTCTTCAGCGTCATGCGGCCGGTGGTCACGGTGCCCGTCTTGTCCAGCACCACGGTGTCGACCTTGCGGGTGGACTCCAGGACCTCGGGGCCCTTGATGAGGATGCCCAGCTGCGCGCCGCGGCCGGTGCCGACCAGCAGCGCGGTGGGAGTCGCCAGTCCCAGGGCGCAGGGGCAGGCGATGATCAGCACGGCCACCGAGGCGGTGAAGGCGGCGGTGATCGGGAAGCCCGCGCCCAGCCACACGCCCAGGGTCGCCACGGCGATCGCGATGACGATCGGGACGAAGACGCCGGAGATCCGATCGGCCAGGCGCTGCACCTCGGCCTTGCCGGACTGCGCGTCCTCGACCAGCTGGGCCATCTGCGCCAGCTGCGTGTCGGAGCCGACGCGAGTGGCGCGCACGACCAGGCGCCCGCCTGTGTTGACGGTCGCGCCGGTGACGTCGTCGCCCTCGGAGACCTCGACCGGGACGGACTCGCCGGTCAGCATGGAGGCGTCCACGGCGGAGGAGCCGGAGACCACGGTGCCGTCGGTGGCGATCTTCTCGCCGGGGCGCACGACGAACTCGTCGCCCTCGGCGAGATCATCGATCGAGATGAGGGTCTCGGCGCCGTCGCGCAGGACGGCGACCTCCTTGGAGCCCAGCTCCATGAGCGAGCGCAGCGCAGCACCGGCCTGGCGCTTGGAGCGCTTCTCGAAGTAGCGCCCGCCCAGGATGAAGAAGATGACGCCTGCGGCGACCTCCAGGTAGATCGAGCTGGCGCCGTCCGTGGGCTCGACCGACAGCTCGAAGGCGTGCGTCATTCCCGGCATCCCGGCGGTGCCGAAGAACAGGGCGTAGAGCGACCACAGGAACGCGGCGATCGTGCCCATGGAGATCAGCGTGTCCATGGTGGCCGAGCCGTGGCGCAGGTTGGTCCAGGCGGCCTTGTGGAAGGGCCAGCCGGCCCACACGATCACGGGGGCGGCCAGGGTGAGCGAGAGCCACTGCCAGTAGGTGAACTGCAGTGCAGGGATCATCGCCAGAATGATGACCGGAACGCCCAGCACACCCGCCCCGATGAGGCGATGGCGCAGCGACGTCAGCTCGGGGTCCTCGCTCTCGTCGTCGTCCTTCTGGGTGTCCGCACCCTTGGGCTTGGGCAGCTCGGCCGTGTAGCCCGCCTGCTCGACCGTGCTGATCAGCTGCTGGCTGTCATAGCCCTCCGGCACGGAGACGCGCGCCTTCTCGGTCGCGTAGTTGACCGAGGCGCTCACGCCGTCGAGCTTGTTCAGCTTGCGCTCGATGCGGTTGGCGCACGACGCGCAGGTCATCCCGCCGAGCAGCAGCTCGACGTCGGGACCCGGAGACTGCGGCTGGGCGCTGGAGTCCGTGGGCGCGGAGGTGGTCATGGGTGCTTCTTCCTGGAAGTCGGTGCTCTCCCCGGCCCGGTGCGGTGGACCGGGGGTCAGTGATCGGAATCGGCGGGGTTCTCGAACTCGTCCGGGGTCTGCGAGTGCGAGGACTCCTCGGCCTGCTGGGTCCAGGAATCCACGGTGCTCTGAGGCACGACGGCGCCGCCGATGAAGAAGGCGGCGACGAAGACCGCCGCCAGCGCCGCGAGGGAGGACCCGAGGCGGGCGGCGGCGCTCACGCTGCGCGCTCGGCCGAGTAGCCGGCCTCCTCGACGGCGGCCTTCACGGCGGCGTCGTCGACGGGCTGGTCGCTCTCGACGACGAGGCGGCCGGTCTCGTGGCTGACCTGGCTCACGGAGGCTCCGGGGATCTCCTCGACCTCTTCGCGCACGGACATCTCGCAGTGGCCGCAGGTCATGCCGGTGACGTTGAACTCGGTGGTCGCCATGGTGCGCTCCTTCGCTCGTGGTGATACCCCTATGGGGTAGATGCTGACTCCAGATATACCCCCTTGGGGTATGAGGGTCAAGGGGGTGGTCCTCAGGCGAACGCGCTCGGATCTGCGTCCTCGGCGCGCTGAAGGCGTCGGAGCGGTTCGGTGGTTTCCCGAAGATCGACGAGAGTGGACACCAGCATGTCGGGCCGACAGGAAGAGGGCAGTGATGGCGAGGATGTGGGGGATCCACAACGACGCTCTGGGGGCCGAGCTGATCGCGGGAGGATTCGTCTCGATCGGCTGGGAGGCGATCGGCGATTTGCGAGTCGTCGGCATGGATCGGGAGAGCATCCGAGAGGCGGTGCTGCGCGCGAATCCGGATGCCAAGGCCGGGGCGATCCCGGTCTGGGTGGGGGTGCTCTATCGCTTCGCGGCAGAGATCCAGCGCGGTGACATCGTGGTGGCGCCATACAAGCCCGATTCCACACTGAACTTCGGTGTGGTGGAGGGTGACTACGAGTTCCATCCGGAGGCCGAGCGCCATCCGCACCGACGGAAGGTGCGCTGGCTCAAGACCGGGGTCGCGCGCGGGCTCTTCCCGCAGAGCGCTCTCTACGAGATCGGGTCCGCGATCACGCTGTTCCGGGTCAGCAGGCATGCCGGGGTCTTCCAGGAGTTCCTCGACTCGGCGTCGGATGAGACCTTCGAGGCCCGGGTCAGCAAGACGACTGGCAGCAATTCCGCCGCGGAAGCTGTTCGCATCGCCGAAGATGAGCCGAATGCCGACCGCATCGACCAGCACACGCGCGACTTCATCATCCGGACACTGCGGGATGAGCTCAGCCATGAGGAGTTCGAGCACTTCGTGGCCGATCTGCTGCGCACTATGGGATACCAGGCGCGAGTCACTGCCTTCAGCACGGACGGCGGCGTCGACGTCCTGGCGCACAAGGATCCGCTGGGGCTGGAGCCCCCGCTCATCAAGGTGCAGTGCAAGCACTCGACGGCCACGAGGGGAAGGCCGGACGTCCAGCAGCTGATCGGCACGCTGTCCGCGAGCGAGGTGGGCCTGTTCGTGACCCTGGGCTCCTACAGCCGCGATGCGATCGATCTGGAGAGGGAGCGGCAGAACCTGAGGCTGTTCGGAGGTGCCGACATCACGCGTCTGACGCTGGAGCACTACATGGAGCTGCCGCCCCGCTGGCGGTCGCGGATGCCGCTGCGCTCCCTGCTTGTGGTGGATGCGGCGCCCGAGTCGCAGTGAGCGACACGCTCACCCCACCAGCGCCGCGAACCTCCGCAGATCCACGTTCCCGCCGCTGAGGATCACGCCCGCCCGCAACCCGCCGACGTCGTGCTCCTGAACCCAGGCGCGCAGTCCCGCCAGCCCCAGGCAGCCGGTCGGCTCCGCCACGGTCTTCATCCGCTCCGCGAGGAAGCGCATCTCGGCCACCAGGGCGTCGTCGGGCACGGTGATGATCGAGTCCACGCGCTCGCGGATGATCTCGAAGGTCGTCTCGCCCACCCGAGTGGTCTGGGCGCCGTCGGCCAGGGTCTCGGGGACATCGATCGTCACGGGGCGCCCCAGCGCCAGCGACCGCTGGACGTCGTCGCCGGCGGCAGGCTCCACGCCGATCACGCGGCACTCCGGTGCCAGCAGGCCGGCCGCCAGCAGCGAGCCTGACAGCAGACCGCCGCCGCCCAGCGGCACGAAGAGCAGATCGAGCGGCCCGGTCTCCTGGAGCAGCTCGAGGGCGGCCGTGCCCTGCCCGGCGATGATGTCCGGGTGGTCGAACGGCGGGATGACGTGCGCCCCGCGCTCCTCGGCCAGACTGGCCGCCAGCGCCGCGCGATCCTCGGTGCGGCGGTCGTAGGCCACCACCTCGGCGCCGTAGCCGCGCGTGGCCGCCGCCTTCATCGCCGGGGCATCGGACGGCATCACGATCGTGGCCGCACGCCCCTGCAGCGCAGCGGCCAGGGCCACCGCCTGGGCATGGTTGCCCGAGGAGAAGGCGACGACGGCGTCGTCGTGCGGCAGCCGAGACAGCGCGGTGAACGCCCCGCGGAACTTGAAGGCCCCCGCTCGCTGCAGGTTCTCGGCCTTGAGGTGCGCGGAGCACCCGAGCTGCTCGTCGAGCGTGTTCGAACTCAGCACCGGGGTGCGGTGCGCGACGCCCTCGAGGATGCGGGCGGCGGCCAGGACGTCGTCGGAGGTGGGGCTCATGGCCCCAGTATCCGTCTCAGCGCAGCGGATCGAACGGCGTGATCGCCGGATGGATCGCGCCGGTGGTGATCTGATCGGCCAGCAGACGCCCGGTGATCGGCCCCAGGACCATGCCCCACATGCCGTGCCCGCCGGCCACGTAGACATTGGGGACCTGCGAGGCGCCGATCAGCGGGAGGCCGTCCGGGGTGACGGGGCGCGAGCCGACCCACTCGTCCTGGCGCGCGTCGAGGTCCACCCCGGTCATCAGCTTCCGCGCCTCGTTGACGATCGCGGTGATGCGCCCCGGGTCGAAGGGCTCGTCGGCGTGCTTGAACTCCATGGTGCCGGCGATGCGGAACCGCCTCTGATAGGGGGTGCAGGCCATGCGCGCGTGCGGCAGGTACACGGGGTGCTCGGCGGGCTGGTCGGTGGCCACGGAGAACGAGTACCCGCGCCCGGCCTGGACCTTGACCTTCACGCCCAGCGGCGCTGCCAGCCGGGGCAGCCAGGCGCCGGTGGCGATCACGACGGTGTCTGCGGTGAGGTGCTCGCCCGTGGACAGCGTCACCGACGGTGCCCGCGTGGAGTTCACGTCGGTGACCTCGACACCCGTGCGCAGGGTGCCGCCGCGCTGGACGAAGGCCTGCCCCAGCGCCTCCATGAACGGGCCGGGTTCGAAGTAGCGCTGGCCCTCCAGCCGGTAGGCCACCTTCACGTTCTCGGAGAGCATCGGCGCGAGCTCGCGGGGGTTCTCGAGCGGCTCGAACGGCACGTCCTGGCCGTGGCGGACCGCTCCGGCCACCTCGCCCAGGAACCCCTGGGACTGCCTCTCGTTCTCGAACCCGACGACGAACGGGCTCTTGCGCGTCCAGGACTCGATGCCGCCGTCGGTCAGCTCGTCGAAGCCCTCCAGCGCGAGCTTGTCGATCGGCGTCAGCGCGGCCATGGTGCGATCCCACGACTTGGTGGTCGCGTGCGCCATGAACCGGGCGAAGAAGCTCCACAGCGTGGGGTCCACGCGGGCGGGGACATGCAGGGCGGCGTCGGGGTCCAGCAGCGCCTTGGGCCCGTAGCCCCACAGGCTCGGGTGCGACAGCGGGATGGTCTTGCCCGGGGAGAGCCAGCCGGCATTGCCCCACGACGACCCCGCGGCCACGCCCTCCTTGTCGATCACGGTGACCTCGAGACCGCGCTCCTGGAGGTGCCAGGCGGTGGCCAGACCGACCATTCCTGCTCCGATGACGATGGCGTGGCTCATGCCTCTCCTCCTGGGGGACCGTGCGGTGCGGATGGCCGCGGGCGCTGCTGATGATGTGATCCGGAACACTAGAAGGACTCTGCCGATTCCTCCATGGTCCATGGAGGAATCCGTGCGCATTCAGCGATAATCGACGGAATCCGCTGACCGACCCTCAGGAGAGCCCATGGTCACCGCAGAATCCGCCTCGCCTCGTGCCCTGGATGAGCTGGATCAGGCCCTGCTGCGCGAGCTGCGCGGCAACGGGCGAATGGCGATCAGCGAGCTGGCCCGTCGAGTGGGGGCGGCGGAGTCGACCTGTCACAAGCGGGTGGGTGCGCTGGTCGAGTCCGGGGTGATCACCGGCTTCCGCGCCGAGGTGGATCCTGCTGCGCTCGGGCTGTCGATCGAGGTGCTCATCAGCATCCGCGTCCACCCGCACGCCCGTCGCTCCCTGACGCGATTCCAGGCCTACCTGACGGATCTGCCCGAGTCGCGGCAGGTCTACTTCCTCGCCGGGGACCGCGACTTCCTGGTCCACGCGGCGGTGCGCGACACCGAGGCCCTGCGCGCCCTGGTCTCCGACCGGATCAGCATGCGCGAGGAGGTCGCGTCCACCAACACGAGCCTGATCTTCGACCACTCGCCGCGATGAGATCTGCGCACTGGCTGCTGCCCATCGACCCCGCCGCCCACGCCGAGCATCTGCCCGGCGACTGGCGCACCCGCGCAGATGCCACGGCCGTCTGGGACGCGATCGGGCGCTCGCAGCCGATCCGCCGCTGGTGCCTGCGCACGGGCTTCCGGATCATGCGGCCCGGGGATCTGGTCTGGGCCTACCTCTCCCGGCGGCAGGAGCTGTGCGCCGTGGGGACGGTGGCCGAGATCGTCCAGGAGGACGGTGCGTGGTTCGTGCACATCGACTGGGATGGGCCGCGCACCGCGCAGCTGTGCCGGGATCCTCTGCCGCGCGGCGCCTTCGGCCAGGTCCCCATGTCCACCTGCCGGGCGGGGGGGGGCCGGCGACGGAAGTGCTCGCGGCGTGCCACGGGGCGCTGGCGGCCCGGGGGATGTGATGCGCAGCACGAGGCCGTAGGCTCGCCGCAGGCCTGCGGAGGAGGCCTCATGAGCAAGCGGATCGCCATCATCGGAGCAGGGATCGGCGGCCTGACCCTGGGCATCGAGCTGCAGCACCGGGGGTTGGACGTCCAGCTCTACGAGCAGACCTCGGTGCTGCGGGAGGTCGGGGCGGCGGTGTCGCTGTCGGCCAACGCCACGCGCTTCTACGACCAGCGCTTCGGCCTGGCCGAGCCCCTGGGGGCCGTCTCCGCGGAGGTGGATGGGCTGATCTTCCGGGACGGCCGCACCGGCGAGCGGATCGCACGGCTGTCGTCGCACGATGAGTACCGCAGCCGCTTCGGCGCCTCGTTCCTGGGCATCCACCGCGCGGACCTGCAGGCCATCCTGTTCGGCGCCCTGGACCCGGAGTCCCTGCACCTGTCCAAGCACGTGACGCAGATCGACGACTCGGGCAACGCAGCCGTCCTGCACTGCGCCGACGGGGACGCACCCGTCGTCGAGATGGTCACCGCGGTGCCCGTGACCGAGCGGTGGGCGCTGTTCTTCCGACCGCCGCTCACGCACTGGTCCGACGGCCGGATCACTCTGCTCGGCGACGCCGCCCACGCGACCGTCCCGCACCACGGGCAGGGCGCGAACCAGTCCATAGAGGACGCGATCGTGCTCTCGGACCTGCTGGCCGGCTCCGACGACTGGGATGCCGCTCGCCTCGAATACGAACGACGACGGCGCTTCCGGACCCGTCGCGTCGTGGACGCCTCTGTCGCGGTGGGCGAGGGCGACATCGACGTCCAGGTGGAGCAGGTCTTCACGAAAATGCGCGCGGTGGTGGAGGAAGCAGGCGGGTCCATGGACGACATCGTGTCCACGACCACCTACCTCACGGACGTCACCCAGGCCCCGTCGATCAGCGCGGCCCGCGCCCGGCATTTCACCGGCGACGTCCTGCCCACGCATACCGTGATCGGGGTGGCCGCCCTGGCCCGCCCGCAGTTCCTGGTGGAGATCTCGGCGACCGCGCACCTGGGCTGAGCCCACGCCCGTGAGCGGGGCGCCGATAGGCTCGACGGATCGCACACGGAAGGGGAGGGCGAGCATGGCCCAGCACTCGCAGACCGCACCCGGCGGAGGATCGACCGGCGGATCGAGCAAGGAGCAGCGCAGCAGCCGACGCGCCGTGACGGTGTTCCCGCTGCTGATCCTGGCCGGAGCCGCCGTCGCCCTGCTGTTCCCGCAGGCCTTCGCCGGCTGGGGCGCGGGGGTGACGCCGGCGCTGATGATCATCATGTTCGGCATGGGGCTGACGCTGTCCCTGCCGGACTTCGCGCTCGTGCTGAAGCGGCCGCTGCCCGTGATCGCCGGAGTCATCCTGCAGTTCACGATCATGCCGCTGCTTGCTCTGGGCATCGCGACCGCCCTCGATCTGCCGCCGCAGCTGGCTGCGGGCATGATCCTGGTGGGCTCGGTGCCGGGCGGGACGTCGTCGAACGTCGTGACCTACCTGGCCAAGGGCGACGTGGCGCTGTCGGTGACCATGACGTCGCTGTCCACGCTGCTCTCGCCGCTGCTGACACCGCTGATCACCCTGGCGCTGGCCGGTCAGTTCCTGGAGGTGCCCACCGGGAGCCTGGCCCTGTCGCTCGTGCAGATCGTGCTGGTCCCGATCATCCTGGGGCTGATCATCCACTCTCTGCTGCCCGGATTCGTGCGGCGGATCGAGCCGATCCTGCCGTGGGTCTCGGTACTGGGCATCACCTACGTGGTGATCGCCGTGGTCTCCGGCTCCGGCGAGGTGCTGGCCGCTGCCGGCCTGGGGCTGCTCGTCGGCGTCATCCTGCACAACCTGCTGGGCTACGGCCTGGGGTATGCGGTCGCAGCGCTCGTGCGCTTCCCGGTGGCCTCCCGCCGCGCCGTCTCCGTGGAGGTCGGCATGCAGAACTCGGGGCTGGCCTCAGGCCTGGCCGCGCAGTACTTCACGCCCGAGGCGGCCCTGCCCGGGGCCATCTTCTCGGTGTGGCACAACATCTCCGGCGGGATCCTGGCCTCGATCTGGGGCCGTCGTCGTCCGGACGATCACGCTGAGCCCACGCACCGCTGAGGCAGTCGCGTCACCCGTCGTCGTCACGACTGGCCAAATCGCCACCGCCCCTCCCTCGAGTGGCTGATTGCTCACCGTTTCAGCGACGAAACGGTGAGCAATCAGCCACTCGATGAGGTTGAGGTGTCGTTTCGGCCAGTCGCAGAGACCCTCAGATCCGACGCAGCGTCAGGACCTGCTCGGCGGTGCCGACGGGTCCGCGGGCGTCGTGCAGCGTGGAGCTGGTGAGGCCCACGCCGTCCGGGCCCCAGATGACCTCGGTGTCCAGGCCGGTCCAGGTGCCCTCCGGGACCCGGTGCAGGTGGACGGTCAGGTCCACGTTGGGGAAGGTCCACCGGTCCGTCTGCTGGCGGACGGCGATCCCGTTGGCGGCGTCGATGCTGGAGAAGAACCGGGCGACGTCGCCGGCGGTCTCCCCGGCCACGATCTCCGACGGGCTGTGGAGCCAGACGGTCGCGCGCCCCGGGCGCTGCTGCACGACTCTGGCCTGGATCTGGGCGATGTAGCCGCCCGGCCACCCGTTGCTCATCTCCCAGGGCTCGACCTCCTCCGGAGAGGGCATCGGCTCGGCCTGGCCGCCGACGACATCGGCGGTGTCCGCGTGCGAGAGGTACCAGGCCCGGGCGATGACGACGGCGCGTCCGGCGATGGTCACGGTGGCCTGCAGCAGCTCGATGGTCCGCCCGGGTCGCAGGACTTCGACGTCGACGGTCAGCTCGGACATGGGCAGACGCCCCAGGATGTCGTAGCTGATCCGGCCGAGCTGCAGCTGCGAGTCGCCCTGGTCGGAGCGGACGCGCTCGAGCTCGTGCACCACGAGGCCGGCGATGGAGGCGAAATGGTGATCCTCCTCCGACCAGGCGCCCGAGGCGTGCTCGGTGGGCTCGAACGTGGTGGGGCCGGTGCGATGGAAGAAGGCCTGCTCGGCGGTCATGGGTCTCCTGGGTCGGCGAGGGAGCGGGGGAGTCGTCAGGGGGAGTGAGGGATCAGGGTACGAAGACGCACAGAGGGTGACCGGCCGGGTCTGCCACGATCAGCAGCCGCTCCTCCGAATCATCCAGGGAGTCCTGCAGCATGACGGCACCGAGCTCGAGCAGGCGAGGCTTCAGGGCCCGCAGCTCGTCGACGGTCTCGAGAGTCAGATCGAGGTGGATCTGCTGCGGCACGTCGGGACTCGGCCAGGTCGAAGGCGGGAGCGCCTCCACCCGCTGGAAGGAGAGCCTGACGCCGCCGGGTCCGAGCAGCGTGCGCCACTCGCCGGAGTCCTTCTCGGTCCCGGGCGCGTAGTCCCAGCCCAGCAGCGAACGGTAGAAGTCAGCCAGCGAGGCCACGTTCTGGGTGTCCAGGACCGTGGTGTGCAGGGCGGGGCGGGGTGCGGTGTCCATGAGGCCAGTCTGCGTCGATGTCGCGCACGTCACAACATGGACGCGTGTGGCGAGCGGGTGTTCGCGTCGAGGAGAAGGCCTCCCGCAGATGCCCTGCCGCAGAGCATCATGGACAGATGACCGATCTGCAGAATCCCACCAGCACGTTAATCCTGAACAACGGCGTCGAGATGCCCGTGATCGGGCTCGGCGTCTACCAGTCCGAGCCGGAGGAGACGGCCCAGGCCGTCGAGGCCGCGCTGCGCGCTGGATACCGCCTGATCGACACCGCCGCGGCCTACGGCAACGAGCGCGAGGTCGGGCAGGGCCTGCGCGATTCCGGCGTCCCGCGTGACGAGGTCTTCCTGGAGACCAAGGTCTGGATCAACGACTACGGCTATGAGGAGACGCTGCACGCCTTCGACAAGGCCGCCGGCAAGCTCGGTGTGGAGCAGCTCGACCTGCTGATCCTGCACCAGGCCCTCGAAGGCGAGTTCGAGCGCACGATCCAGACGTACATGGCCCTCGAGCAGCTGCTCGCAGACGGCAAGGTCCGTGCGATCGGTGTCAGCAACTTCGAGGTCCGCCACCTGGAGGAGCTCATGCAGCGCACCACCGCGGTGCCTGCTGTGAACCAGATCGAGTACCACCCGTACTTCGCCCAGACCGAGGTGGAGGAGTTCTGCCGCGAGCACGGAATCCTGGTCCAGTCCTGGTCCCCGATCGGCGGCATCACCAGCTACCGCGGCTCCGAGGGCCAGGAGACCACCACGTTCGACGACCCGACGATCGCCCAGATCGCCCAGGCGCACCAGGCCACCCCGGCGCAGGTCATGCTGCGCTGGCAGCTGCAGCGAGGCCGTCAGGTGATCCCCAAGTCGGTGAATCCCGAGCGCATCCGCGAGAACCTGGACGTCTTCGGCTTCGAGCTGACCGAGGACGAGCTGGGGCAGCTCGATGCCCTGAACACCGGCAAGCGCGGCGGACCGGAGCCGCACCAGGTCACGCTCGAGGACTTCGGAAAGGAGATCCCGGAGGCCTGAGCCGCCGGTCGGGCCACCATGGCGCACCTCGAGCGGATCGGCTCCACCCTGGTCAAGGGACTGGGGTGGAGTCAGCATGAGCGGATCGGGGTGGCGGTCGGCGGGCTGGACCGGGACCGTCGCTGGACGCCGGTCTGGGCCGATGACCTGACCTGCCTGCGGGCCCCGCAGTTCCCGGCAATGGTCCGACTGGTGGTCAAGCCGGGGGATCTTCCCGGGGATGACCAGCACGTGGTCCATCAGGAGGCACGGATCCGCTACTACGACCGCCGGATCCCTGCGCGCGTGCACGACGGACCTCTCGCGCGGCGCCTCTCGGCCGAGGCCGGGCGGCAGGTCCTGCTGGCCCGCACCCTTTTCTCGGACGCGATCGTCTGGGGTGCGCCTGTGAGCGTGCTGCTGCGCTCCGAGCTGGCGGGGCTGCCGTCGGACACGGACCGCTACCGCCCCAATCTGGTGATCGACGACCGCGACGCCCCGCTGGCGCTCGCGGCCGGATCGCGCCTTGAGGTCGGTGCGGTGACTCTGGAGGTCGTGGGGGAGCTGGAGCGCTGCGTGATCATCGACCATGACCCCGTCACCGGGCAGAAGGACCATTCCCTGCTGCGGCGCATCCGTCCCGGGGCGCTGCTGGCCTACGGCTGCATGGTCGTGACGGAGGGCGAGCTGGCAGTGGGGGACCCCGTCAGGGCCATGCTCGCGGCCTGAACCGGGCAGGACGCGGCGAAAGACGACGAAGGAGCACACCGTAGAGCGCAAGGAGCTGCTGGAGCGGATGAGCCGCGGGGAGACCATCCGCGGCGGATCGGACCTGCATGCGGCCATGCACGAGATCAGCCAAGAGGCGCTGCGCATCACCGCCGCGCTCAACTCCGGCTATCAGGACCCTGGTGAGGTCCGACGGCTGCTGGGGGCGCTCTGACCGGGCAGGAGATCGACGCCTCCGTGACCGTCTTTCCGCCGCTGCGCTCGGACTTCGGCAAGGCCCTGCGCATCGGGCGCGACGTCTTCATCAACTCCGGCTGCGCGTTCCAGGATCAGGGCGGGATCACCCTCGGCGATCGCTGCCTGATCGGGCACAACGCGGTGATCACCACGCTGAATCACGACACGGATCCGACCAAGCGCGGCGACATTCACCCCGCTCCGGTGGTCCTGGGCGGCGACGTCTGGCTCGGCGCCAACGTCACGATCCTGCCCGGCGTCACCATCGGCGTTGGGGCGGTGGTGGGCGCCTCCTCGACCGTGACCAAGGACGTGCCCGCGGGCGCCGTGGTGGTCGGCACGCCCGCGAAGCAGATCAGCTCGGTGCCCGGGTACGACAATTGAGCGAGGTCAGCCGCGCAACCGGCCCGCAAGACCCTCGGCAGGACCCCAGCGGAAGGCCTTGCCGACCTTTCGCTTGACCAGGAGATCCTGGTCGGTGAGCTGATTCAGGTCCGTGCGCGCGGTCTCGTCCGAGACGCGGAAGCGCTCGGCGTACTGCTTGACCGTCACCAGGTGGGCAGGATCATCGGCAGCCGCCTCGAGGAACTGTGCCTGTCTGGAACTGAGCTCTGCGGACGGGCTGACTGTCTGCCGCATCGTTTCGAGCTCGTCGGTCTTGCGCTGCAGATAGGCCGTCATCTCATCTAGGGCACGTTGGATGACCCCCAGCTGGTAGTGCAGGAAGTGGGTCAGGTCGCCGTCGTCGTCTTCGGTCAGCAAGTAGGAGAACGCGTACTGGCTGGGCGCTCCCTTCAGGATCTTGGAAATGGTCAGGTGCTCCACGAGCCAGTACCCGCTGCGCAGCATGGACCAGTAGAAGAGAGCTCGGGCGGTGCGCCCGTTGCCATCGGCGAAGTAGTGGTCGTAGCCAACCATGAAGTGGATCGTGACCGCTCTGACCACCGGTGACAGGTAGGCGGCATGCTGGCCGTTGGCGAAATCGCATAGCGCCTGCAGCCGCTCGGGGAGCTCTTCCGCCGCAGGTGGGCGGTGGAGGACCTGGTCGTCGTGGCCGAACACCTGGACGCGGTCCCCTCCTGGCTGTTCGAGACGGCCGGCATCTGCGGGATCGTCCAGGACACCTTCGGTCACCACGCGATGGATCTCGAGCACCAGCTCAGGTGTGAGCTCCTCGCCGCGCAGGGAGCGCACGAACTCCATGGCCTCGAAGTTGTTGAGGATCATCCGCTCGCTGTGGTCGCGCGGTTCGCGCTGGGTCTCGAGCATCTCCTTGGCCACGCGCCGCGATGTGGAGGCACCCTCCAGCTGACTCGAGGTGATCGACTCCTCCACGAGCGAGTGGAAGATGTAGCTGTCCCTGCTGCCGAGGTCCAGGGCCGCCTGCGACAGCTGAATCTGGCCCCCAGCGCGACGTGCAATGTCCTCGCAGGCCTCGAGGATCCGATCGGTCAGCACGTAGGTGAATGCTGAGCCGTCCTTCTGCCGCAGGGGCAGTTCGCGGGCCCGCTGTCGGCGCGCGATCCGGAGTGCGAGCCACCAGGTCCTGTGGTCCAGCCCTTCCGGCGGAGTCGAGCGCATGAGCTTGTCCCAGGCCATATAGGCACTGTCATCCATCGGCCGGGCCAGCAGTGCTGCGAGACGGTCCGGCTGCTCGGTGATCACGGCATCCCAGAGCTCGAACGTGTCGGGGGCCGGGACGGGCGTCTTCATGGGACTCCTTCAGGTGTGATGCGCTCAGCACACCACGTCTCCCAGTTTTCTCCAAGTCCAAATTGGGACTTGGAGAAAACTGGGAGTTGGAGGACCCGCTCAGACCTCCAGCAGCACCTTGATGGCCTCGCGCTGGTCCATGAGGCGGTAGGCCTCCGCGGCCTCCTCGAGCGGCAGGCGCTGGTCGAAGACCTTGCCGGGCTCGATCTTCCGATCCAGGATCAGCTGGATCAGCTCCGGGAGGTAGCGGCGCACCGGGGCGGGGCCGCCGTGCAGGTGGACCGTGCTGCCGAAGAGGAGGTCGCCGGGCAGCTCCACGCCGTGGGAGACGCCGACGAAGCCCACGTGACCGCCGGGGCGGGTGGACTTGATGGCCTGGAGCATGGCCTCCTGGGTGCCCACGGCCTCGATGACGCTGTGCGCGCCGAGGCCGCCGGTGAGCTCCTTGATCTTGGCCACGCCGTCGTCTCCGCGCTCGGTGACGATATCCGTGGCGCCGAACTCGCGGGCAAGCTTCTGCCGGGACTCGTGGCGGGACATGGCGATGATGCGCTCTGCGCCCATCTGCTGGGCGGCCAGGATGCCCATGAGGCCCACGGCGCCGTCGCCGACCACGGCCACGGTCTTGCCCGGGCCGGCGGCTGCGGCGTCGGCGGCGAACCAGCCGGTGCCCAGCACGTCCGAGGCTGCGAGCAGCGACGGGATGAGGTCCTCGTCCGGGTGCTCCGGGGTGGCCACGAGCGTGCCGTCTGCCTGGGGGATGCGAGCGAGCTGCGCCTGCGTGCCGATCCCGCCCATGGGCGTGGTGTCCACGCAGCGCGACTGGTAGCCGGCCTGGCAGATCTCGCAGGTTCCGTCCGAGGTCATGAACGACCCCACCACGAAGTCCCCGGGCTTCACCGTGGTGACGCTGTCGCCGACCTGCTCCACGACGCCCACGTACTCGTGGCCCATGGGCTGATCTTCCACGTCCTGGGCCCCGCGGTAGGGCCACAGGTCCGAGCCGCAGACGCAGGCGGCCGTGACCTTGATGATCGCGTCCGTGGGCTCGACGATCTGGGGGTCGTCGCGATCCTGGACCCGGACCTCGCCGGGGCTGTGCATGATGACGCCGCGCATGGGTGCCTCCTGATGAGTCGTGTCGTGCCTTCTGCTGGAAAGCGTAGAACGGGGCTCCGACGACGCAGAGGCCCTGTCGGGACACCTCTGGCAGACTGCTCACGAACCGATCCGCGGCCTGTCGGCCGCCATGAGACCGAGGAGACAGCCATGAAGGCGCGCCGACGCCTCCTTCCGTGGCGAAGCCGCTCGCGGCGCTGGATGGCCGGCGTCCTGGAGATCATGCCGGGCTCGGCCGTGGACGATCCGATCTCCGTCGTCGTGGGCGCGATCGCCATGATCCTGCTGCTCCCGCTGCTGGTGCTGTGGCTGCTCGAGTCCCTGGCGCAGTGGATCGCGATGCCGTTCGTCCTGCTCGCCCGTGCGTCAGGGATGGCCGCCGTGCCGCTGGTCGTGACGGAGCGCGGGCACGTGGCCCACCGTGAGAGCGTTCTCGGATGGGCCGAGGCGGATCACCGCCTGGTCGAGATGCGCCGCGAGATCGACCACGGCAGCCCGCATCCGTGGCGCGATCGCAGCGACCCGTGGACCAGCAGCAACCAGCCGGGATGGTGAGGACGAATGGACGGGATCGAGCATCCGGGAACTGACGTCGTGCTGGAGGAGGCGACGGCCGAGCACCTGCCGGCGCTGATCGAGCTGATGTCCGAGGACATGCTGGGCGCCTCCCGCGATGGGATCCGCTCGGAGGAGGACAGGCAGCGCAAGGACGCCCACCGCTTCTACGAGCGGCTGGGCTTCGAGCGCAGCCACGAGGGCTTCAAGCTCATACTGAGAACGGCCTAGCCGTGCCCTTCCTGGACCGTCTCTCCCGCTGGGCCGAGCAGCGTCCACAGGACACGGCCGTCGTCTGCGCCGAGGACCGGCTGAGCTGGAGCGGGCTGCGCTCGCGGGCTGCCGAGCTGGCGGCTTCGGGGGAGGCCGTCGGGATCCTGCAGCAGGGCACCGGCACGGAGTTCGTCGTGCGATGGGCGGCGGGAGTGGCCGAGCGGCGCGTGTGCGCGGTCCTGGATCCGGGCCTGCCCGAGAGCATCGGCGGCGCGGTGGGCGAGCGCTTCCGCGACGTGCTCCCGGAAAGCGCAGCACCGGCACACCTGCGCGACGGGCCCGACGACTCCGCCTTCCTGGTGGGCCTGACCTCCGGCACCACCTCGGTGCCCAAGGGGTTCCTGCGCAGCCGCGGCTCCTGGCGACGCTCCTTCGAGGCCTCGACTCGGCATTTCGACCTGCGCAGCGAGGACCGGGTGCTGGTGCCCGGCCCGCTGTCGTCGAGCATGAATCTCTACGCGCTGTCCGAGTGCCTGCATGCCGGCGCGGCCGCCGTCGTCCTGCCGCGCTTCGACAGCGCGGCGGCCCGTGCGGCGATCACCGCCGAGGGCGTCACCCGGGTGGTGGCCGTGCCGACGATGCTGCGCCTGATCGCCGAGCGCGCACTGGCTGTCGGAGAGTCTGCGCATGGACTGCGTGCAATCGTCTGCGCGGGGCAGAAGCTGGATCCGCAGACGCTGGCCGCGGCCCGCCGATGGGCGCCGAATGCCGTGATCTGGGAGTACTTCGGCGCCGCGGAGCTCGGCTTCGTGGCCGCTCAGGAGCATCCGCCGGGGGAGATCCGGACGCTCGACCCGACGGCGGTGGGGCTGCCGTTCCCCGGCGTGGAGGCGGTCGTCGTGGACCACGACGGCCGTGTCCTCCCGGAGGGCAGCACCGGGAGCATCGCCGTGCGCTCCGATCTGGTGTGCGACGGCTACCTGTGGGGCGATGACGGCCGGGCATTCGCGCGGATCGCAGACCTGGCGACGGTGCGGGATCAGGGCTTCCTGCGCGATGGGCAGCTGCACGTGCTGGGCAGGGCCTCCGAGATGATCAACTCGGGCGGGCTGAACATCTACCCGCAGGAGGTGGAGGCCGCGATCGGCTCTGTGCCGGGGGTGGCCGAGGCTGTCGTGGTGGGCCTGCCGGATCCTTCTCGCGGACAGCGCCTGGTTGCCGGCGTCCTTCTCGAGGACGAAGGGGCGGATCGGCAGAGTCTGCGGGCCGCGCTGGAGACCATGCTGGCCTCGACCAAGCGGCCCCAGCAGTACTGGCGTCTGGGTGAGCTGCCCGTCACCGGCGGAGGGAAGATCAGTCGAGCCGTGCTGCGGTCCTGGATCGAGGAGGGAGATCCCCGTGCCCGACCGCTCGGCTGATCCCTCAGCGCCTCTGCTCCTGCTCGGGCGTCGGACCCCGCTGGCACGAGCAGGGACCGCGCTGGCCGACGTGCCCGTGCACCGTCTGCTGGCGCCGATCCTGCAGCGGCTCGTGACGGAGACGGGCCTGGCGCCGGAGTCCGTCGCGGACGTCGTGATGGGCAACGCGGTGGGAGCCGGAGGCAACCTGGCACGGCTGTCGGCCCTGGAGGCCGGCCTGCCGCTGTCGGTCCCGGGGGTCACGGTCGATCGGCAGTGCGGCTCGGGGCTCGACGCCGTCGTGCTGGCCTGCCGACTGGCGCAGGCCGGAGCGGGAAGCGCCTTCCTGGCCGGCGGCGCCGAGAGCATCAGCACGGCTCCGCTGCGAGGCCGTCGCGGCGCGGACGGGGAGGTCGAGTTCTACCGGCGCGCCCGCTTCAGCCCCGAGCACCTCGGGGATCCGGGCATGGGTGAAGCCGCGGAGACCGTGGCCCGGCCCGGGAGCACGGGATCGATCGCCGGCGCCAGGATGCCTTCGCCCTGCGCAGCCACCGCAGGGCGCTCGAGGCGGCGGCCGTCGGACGGTTCGATGAGGAGCTCGTGCCGGTGACCGGAGCCCGAGGCGAAGTCACCGCCGACAACGGCCCGCGTCCGCGCTTGAACGCCGACCTGCTGGCCCGCTTGCCGGCGGCATTCGTCGACGGAGGCACCGTGACCGCAGGGAACTCCTGCGCCGATGCGGATGGGGCGGCGGCGGTCCTGATCGCGACGGCGCAGGTCGCACGGGACCTGGGCACGACGACGGCCCTGGCCTTCCGCGGCGCGTCGACCCAGGGGGTGGACCCCACGCGACTGGGCCTGGGAGCGGCTGCCGCGGCGGCTCGGCTGCTGGCGGAGCAGGGGGCGGCCGCGCGGCAGCTCGCGGCGGTCGAGTTCAACGAGGCCTTCGCCGGGCAGGTGCTCGCCTGCACCGACCTGCTGGGCATCGACGAGCGCGTGCTCAACGCCGACGGCGGCGCCCTGGCCCTCGGCCACGCCTACGGCGCCTCCGGGGCGGTCTCGGTGGTCCGGCTGCTGGCCCGAGCGCGCGATCTGCCGGAGGGCAGCCTGCTGCTGGCCATGATCAGCTCGGCCGGCGGCATCGGCACGGCGGCGCTCTTCGAGAAGACCGCCGTCCCCGGGCCCACGCGCTGAGCCGGGAGCTCAGCCGCCGTACGTCTCCGGATCCACGGGGCGGACGCTGCGCGGCAGCTTCTCGAGCACCAGGCGGTAGGAGTCCACGACGAGCTCGTGGACGAACCTCCTGCTCAGGGCCTCGCCGGCGCGCACCGAGACCCAGTGCCTCTTGTTCATGTGGTAGCCGGGGGTGATCTCGGCGTACTCATCGCGCAGGGCCTGTCCGTCCTGCGGCTCGACCTTGAGGTTCACCATCCACTGGCCGCGCAGCTCCAGGCGCATGAGGAACATCCGCCCGCAGACCTTGAACACGTCCGTCTCCGGGCCGAAGGGGTGCTCCAGCTCAGCGCCGGGGCACTGCAGGGCGACCTCCTCCGCCCAGGTCATCAGCTCCTGCTCGTCCACGGGGAAATCAGCCGCCGAAGGACGCGAGGGCGTCGCCGCTCAGCCGGTAGACGTCCCAGCCGTCCATGGGGACCGCGCCGAGGGAGCGGTAGAACTCGATCGACGGCTGATTCCACTGCAGCACGGACCACTCCACGCGCTGATAGCCGCGCTCGCGGGCGGTGCGGGCCAGGGTGCGCAGCAGCGCCTTGCCGTGCCCCGCACCGCGGGCCTCCGGACGCACGTAGAGATCCTCCAGGTAGATGCCGTGCGTGCCCTCCCAGGTGGAGTAGCTCAGGTACCACAGCGCGAAGCCCTCGATCCGCCGCCCGGAGCCCTCCGGAGCGGGCGCGACGTGGGCGAAGATCGCCGGCTGGTCGCCGAAGAGCTGCTCCCGCAACACGTCGGGGGTCAGCTTCACGGCGTCGGGCTCCTTCTCGTACACGGCCAGGTCGTGCACGAGCTCGACGATCTCGTGGACGTCATCGGGAACTGCGGCGCGGATGGTGGTCTCGGTCATGGCCCGAAGCTAGCACCGCCGCCCGGGGGGGGGGTGGGCACCTGGATCATTCGGAATCGACGGGGGCGACACGCAGCAGGTTCCCGTCAGGGTCTTGCGCGACGAAGGTGCGGCCGAAGACGTCGTTGTGGGGCCCCTGGACGATGGGGACGCCCAGATCGCACCATCGCCGGTGCTGCTGCTCGATGACCTCGGGCCCGCCCCGGAGATTGAGGCAGACCTCGCTCGTCCGCCCGGTGGCCGAGGAGATGGACTCGGCCTTCCCGGACCACAGCGCGAGCCCCACTCCTGCTGCGACCCGGAACTCCACGAACCGTGGGCTGGTGAAGTGCGGGTCCATCTCGAAGAGCTCGGAGTAGAACTCGGTCGAGGCCGCGATATCCGTGACGTAGATGATGAACAGGTTGGGTGCCGGCATGAGGTCTCCTCGTTGCTCTGGTGGATCGGTCGACCTCATGTGAGCATGTGAAGAAGACATCCAGTGTCATGTTTCTGCAAGGATCTGGACCATGAAGTCAGCCCGGCTGATGTCGATGCTCCTGCTGCTGCAGACCCACGAACGGATGACCAGCAAGGAGCTGGCCGACCGCTTCGAGGTCTCCCAGCGCACGGTCTTCAGAGACGTGGAGGCACTGTCCGCTACTGGCGTGCCCATCCACACCGAACGCGGCCGTGGCGGTGCCATCGTCCTGGATCGTCGTGCTCGCATGGATCCTGCGCGCCTGGACCCGGCCGAGCTCCAGCTGCTGCGGCTCGCGGGCCTGGACTCTCAGCAGCTGGAGAGCATCGGGCTGCAAGGTGTCGGCGTCCGTGCTCAGGAGAAGCTCGCCGCCGTGGCCGCCCGACGTTCCGAGGCCACCTCGTCGCCTCTGTCCGACGTCCTGCTCGTCGACCCCACCGGCTGGCTCGCGGAAAGTCAGGAGCTGGATCTGGCAGCCCTGCTGAACGCAGCGCGTGACCAGCGGCGCGTGCGGCTCCGCTACCGCCGCAGCGGGCAGATCACCGGGCAGTGGCTCGTCGCGGATCCCTACGGCCTGGTCAGCAAGGCCGCGTCGTGGTACCTGGTCGCCGACGTCGACGGGCAGCCCCGACTGTTCAATACCCGCCGTATCGAGGTCCACCAACCGCAGGCGGACGCGGCAGAACTGCGGCCAGGCCAGGACCTCCGCACTGTCTGGGCGGCCCTGCTGGACGACTTCCAGCCGACCCAGGTCGTGGAGGTCCACGCCCTGATCCGCTCCACTCGGCTGGATCTGGCCCGCCGCATCCTCGGCACCCGCCTGGTCAAGGCCACAGCTGCCGACAGCGAGTGGAGCTCCATCGTCGTCCACTACCCAGATGTTGAGTCCGTCCGGCAGCTTCTCCAGTTCGGGGACCACATCCGCGTCCTGAGCCCCGTGGAAGCCGTCGAGCGCATCCATGCCTTGGCCGGCCAGCTCGCGCACCACCATGAGGCGGGGGATTCGAGCAGCGTCCCGAGGCGGCGCAGCTAGCGCGGGTCGCGGTCACTCCCAGGCCGCGGTCTCCGGGTCGATGCCCAGTGATCGGGCTCTGGCGTCGATCACCAGCGGCAGCCAGTCGACCAGACCCTCGGCCAGGCGGTCGCAGTGGATCCGGAAGGATGGATCCGTCGGGTACATCCGGCCCAGCAGGACATGGCGCTGCGGCGAGACGCTGTAGAAGCGGCTGAGCGCCTCCCGGTGCCGATCCGCCAGCTCGTCGGCTTCGGGCGAGCCCGGCGCCATGCCTGCGGCGAAGGCCGATGCCAGGTCCTCCTCCACAGCGGCGAGGCCCTGGGCGAGACGAGCCCACTGCTCAGGGCCGCGCCGTGCGCCGCGCTCCGCCTGTTCCGTCCAGGCGTCGGTGCCGCCCCAGCGGTCACGGGCCTCTCGGGTCCACTGCGGATCCCAGTCGGGACCGAAAGCCTCCGCCTGCTCGGTCTCGGAGAGCAGGATGCCCCGCTCGAGGGCATCGGCCAGGCGGTCGAGGTCGTCCTGCGCGGCCTGCAGCCGTCGGGCCTCCGCCTCCGCGGCGCTGCGGCGCTCGCGCAGTCGTCGAACCGTCTGCTGTGCGGGCTCGTGGAGCAGGGCCGTCACCTCGTCCAGGGAGAAGCCCAGCTCCCGATATGCCAGGATCCGTCGGCCGCGAACCACATCATCTGCCGAGTAGAGCCGGTATCCGCTCGCTGCCCGCCCGGCGGGACGCAGGATGCCGAGGTCATCCCAGTGGCGCAGCGTGCGCACGGAGACGCCCAATGCCGCTGCGGCGGGGCCTATGGTCAGGTCCTGCTCGGTGGTGCTCATGCCGTCCTCGGAACAGATCGACGTGCTCATGCGGACTCGCAGATGCCCATGGCCCGCAGCGCGTGGTCCTCCGGCGAATCGTGCACGAAGGGCTTCGCTGCTGTCATGACCACGCGAGTCCCCTCGGGTGTGATGACGGCGAGCTCGCGTGCGTTCCACGGGCGATCATGCGGGCCGTCGACCGCCCCGCCGGCTGAGCGGCAGGCCTCGGCGATCACGTCGAGCTGGTCCAGGACGCACGCGAAGCTCACCGTCGGAGGCTGGGAGGAAGCCTCGAGCGGCTGCGCCTCGGCGGGGATCAGCAGGACATCCTGGAACGCCCAGCGCCGCAGGTGGATCAGCTGGCCCGGGATCGCGAACAGCTCGAAGAACCCGAGCCCCTCGGTCCAGAGCGCGGACGAGGCGGTCAGGTCCCGGCAGGGGATCGAGACGAACATCGGCATCCCGTAGATCTCGCGGCACAGCGCCGGTGGCTGGGCACTGCTGTCGGGGGTGGGAACGGGGCTCGCCGGTGCGGAAGTGCGGTTGTCATCCATGGAGATCAGCGTGGGACCTCACGCGATGAGAGGGTCAAGCGCCGACGGCGAATGCCGGAGGAACATCGCCTCGCGCAGACAGGCTCTTCTGGGGTTCTGCCCAGCATCCCGCTAGCCTCGGACGCCGCCGATAGATCAGGGAGCTTCAGATGAGACACCGAGCCTCGGACAGCGAGTCCGATTCGGAGATCCAGATCGAGAACAGGATCCATGACCAGAAGGCGCCCGAGAGCGTCCAGACCACCATGCGCCTGGCAGCCAGCGGGCACCGCACGATCCACCCGGCGCTGATCCCCGGGCTGGACGTCGAGGACGCCAGGGACCACTTCCCCACCGACAAGGTCGTCTTCGCCGCCGCCGCCGTGCTGGTCATCGGCGTGCTGGGCTGGGCGATCATCGCCCCGGAGAATCTGGGCGCGATCGGTCCGCAGATGCAGACCTGGGTGGTCACGCACTTCGGCTGGCTGCTGGGCTCTCTCGTCGCACTCGTCGTGCTGTTCATGCTGGTGATCGGATTCGGCCCCACCGGCAAGATCAAGCTCGGTGCGGATGACAGCGAGCCGGAGTTCTCCACGGGCTCCTGGATCTCCATGCTCTTCGCGGCGGGCTTGGGCATCGGCCTGGTCTTCTACGGACCGCTCGAGCCGCTGAGCCACTTCATGACCCCGCCGCCGGCATTCGACGTCGAGGCCGGCTCCATGGACGCCATCCCCGCCGCCATGGCCCAGACGAGCCTGCACTACACGATCATCCCGTGGGGCGTTTACTCGTTCATCGGCGGCGCCCTGGCATATGCGGCCTACCGCCGCGGCCGGCTGCCGCTGATCTCCGCGCTCTTCGAGCCGATCTTCCCGAATGCCACGAACCGGATCCCGGGCAAGATCATCGACGTCTTCGCGCTCATGGTCACGCTGTTCGGCACCGCGACCTCGTTGGGCATCGGCGCGCTGCAGATCCGCACCGGCACCTCGATCATCACGGGGCAGCCGCTGGAGGGCGACGGCATCCTGGTCGTCATCATCAGCGTGCTCACCGTCGTCTTCATCATCTCCGCGGTCTCCGGCGTGAAGCGCGGCATCCGCCTCCTGTCCAACACGAACATGGTCCTGGTGATCGGCCTGACGATCTTCGTGGCGGTGACCGGGCCCCTGCTGTTCCTGCTCGATCTGATCCCCACGACGTTCTACGCGACCATCCAGAACGCCTTCGCGATGCTGTCCGTGGCGCCGAGCCAGGGCGAGGTCGAGTCCGAGTTCTCCGCGAGCTGGACGATGATGTACTGGGCCTGGTGGACCTCGTGGTCGCCGTTCGTGGGCATGTTCATCGCCAAGATCTCCAAGGGCCGCACGCTGCGGGAATTCGTCACGGTCGTGATGTTCGCCCCGTCGGCGATCTCCGTGCTGTGGTTCGTGGTCTTCGGCGGCACGACCATGTGGATGGAGCTCAATGGCCATCCGATCGGCGTGGAGGGCAGCGGCGAGAACGTCATGTTCGACATGCTGGGCAACCTGCCGCTGACCGGGATCACGTCGTTCCTGGTCCTGGTCGCGATCCTGATCTTCTTCACCACGGCCGCCGACTCGGCGACCAACGTGATGGGCTCCATGTCGCAGTCCGGCCGGTCGAACCCGTCGACCCCGGTCACGATCATGTGGGGCCTGGCCCTGGGCTTGGTCTCGATGTTCCTGCTGCTGGCCGGCGGTCAGTTCGCCCTGTCGGGCCTGCAGTCGGTCATGGTCACCTGCGCCCTGCCGTTCGGGCTGATCATCCTGGGGATCATGGTGTCCTGGGCCAAGGACCTCCGGAACGACCCCTACATGATCCGGCGCCGCTACGCGCGCGAGGCGATCTACAAGGGCGTCCACCGAGGCATCGACGAGCACGGCGACGACTTCGTCTTCGGCGCCACGCACGTGGACGACGACGGCGCCGGGGCCCGCTTCGAGAGCACCGACCCGGAGCTCACCAAGTGGTACACCCCGACGGCCGAGAAGCCGGCGACGGACATCGACGGCGAGCCGAAGAAGGACTGACGTCCTTCGATGCGATCCGTGAGGGGGCGCTGGTGCCGTTCATCCCGCTGGGAAGGACGGCATCAGCGCCCCTTCGCAGAGCACCACCGACGACGAACGCCGGAGCTCCGTCGGCTCAGCTGCTGTGGTCCTCGAACCGCCGGGCCAGTCGCGCCATGACCTCGTAGCCGTCGTCGACTCCGTGCGCCAGTCGCTGCAGCTCGGCGCCGGTCAGCAGGCCGAGTTCGTACGGGTCGGCACCGGCGCGACGCAGCCCCGCGGCCGAGTCCTGCAGCCAGGCGGCGGCCACGGAGGCGTCCAAGGTCTCGCCGAGCGCGTCCTGGGCCTTCTTGGCGGCCTTGCCGAGCTTGCGCATGGGTTTGGCCGGGCGGAAGCCTGCGGCTGTGAGGACCTTGGTGACGTAGCGGACCCGCTTGGTGGCCTTGCGGACGGTGTGCAGGTGCTCGAGGCGCTGCTCGGCATCCAGCTGCTCGTCGCGGTCGGCTGCCAGGGCGCGGTCGGTCTCCTTGGCTGCCTTGCGCAGTGCGCGGCGCACCAGCCGATCGCTCATCTGCCGCGGGCTCAGCCGCTCGGCCTTCTTCCGGCCCTTGTCCGTGAAGGGCGGGTTCTGTGCCGCGCAGCGGGCGAGCTCCAGAGTGGCAGCCCGCTCCGGCTGCGCGCCGCCGCGCACCTTGGCGGCCGAGGCCTCGGCGTCCTTGAGAGCCGTCTGCGCCAGCGCCTGCACCGTCTTCTCGCCCACGCGCCCCTGGAGAGCCTCGGCACGTGCCGGAAGCTGTTCGGCCAGGACCTCGGCATCGCGGGCCGCGGACAGGGACCGGCCCAGCTGCTGGAGACGATTGCCGAGCTCGTCGGCGACTCCGCGGTCCAGGAACGGTCGCGCGGACTTGAGCAGCCCGCGCAGGGACCGCGCGGCGACCCTCAGCTGATGCAGGGCGTCCGGCAGGTCCAGCCGCGCCTTCAGGTCCCACAGCTCCAGGGCCGCGGCCTGCTGAGCCAGCACCGCCTGCAGGACGTCGACGCCCGAGGGCTCACCGCCCGTCGCCACGGCCTTGCGGTTCTTCGCCTTGCCCTTCTTGCTCGGGGCCTTCTTGGCAGGCTTCGCCGATTCCTTGGCGCCGGTCTCGGACTCCGCGGTCTGGCCGTCGTCGTCGATCTCGATCAGCTCGTCCTGCCCGACGATCCCGCTGAGCAGCTGCGCCACTGCGGCAGGCAGGCGCTCCGGTGCGCTGCGCAGCCGCGGGACCTCCACGGCCCAGTGGTCGTAGCCCTCGGGGACGCTCAGCAGCCAGCCGCGCTCGGGGTCCGCGCTGCGGCTCAGGGTGATGCCGCGGCGGCGCAGTGCGCGGTCGTCGGTGTCGTGGAAGACGGCGCCGGCCATCTCCTCTCCGGATGCCGGCGACGGCAGCGGAAGGCGCTGGATCTGCGCGCTCGCCCGCCCCGGCAGGCGGACCGTCCGCGGTTCGGAGGTCTCTGCGGCGGGCATGTCGGTCCTCTCGGTCGGGCGCCGGTGACGGATCGCTCCCTCATCGGTGAGTGGTTCCGATCCTATCGGCGCGGAGGCCCGGATTCCTGGGGAAGACGACGCCCGCCCGGTCGCAGGGGGCGACCGGGCGGGCGGTGGAGGCGTCGGGCGGACCCGCGTCAGAGGCGGTTGCCGCGATCCACCAGGATCGACGTGTTCTGGGCCGTGCGGACCATGGCCACGTAGAACTCGAGCATCAGGCGGAACAGCACGATGTAGATGAACAGGACGATCAGACCGAAGATCAGCGTGGCCATGCCGGCCAGCATGCTGTCCGTGGCGAAAGCGGCGACCGTCATGATGAACCAGCCCAGCGTCAGCAGCACGATGCCCGCGATGTAGAGGATCGAGGCGAACTTGATGGTGATGTAGTTCTTGAAGGAGAAGTCGAACAGGGCGGCGAAGAACCCCTTCTCCTGCCCCGGCTGACGGCCGGGATGACCCTGGGGCTGGCCGCCGGGCTGGGTGTAGCCGCCCTGGGGTGCGGAGTACGAGGGCTGCTGGTGCTGACCCGGCTGCTGCATCGGCTGGTTCGCCCCGCCGTACGTCGGCCCGCCGTAGCTGGGCTGCTGGCCCTGCGGGTTCGGCTGGCCGCCCTGCGGGTTGTGCTGCGGATCGTGGGGGTTCTGCGAGGAGAAGGACATGGGGGTCTCCTGAGGGTGGTGGTGGATGGTCAGCGGGGCATGCGTGCGACCCTGCGGCCATCGGAGGCGGGCAGGCCTCACGCCGCGGAGTCGATCCGGACCGTGCTGGTCACCGCGGTGAGCGACGGATGCCGAGGGGTGGAGCTGAATCCGAAGCGCGGCGGGGGCAGCATCTCGCGCATGCCGCCCAGGTTCTGCCCCTCCCAGATCGCGGTGCTGCCCCTCAGCCGGTGGAGATCGTCGGCGGCGTACCACTCGGTGCGGCCCGGGGCGGCCTGACCCAGAGTGCGGACCCCCGGCATCGTGGCCCGGGCGATCGGATCGCTGAGCTGCGCGAAGGCGAGGCTGCGGCTGATCGGTCGGGGGATCAGGCGCAGCAGATGTCCCAGCGGCGCCCGCGCCCCGATCCGGAAGCGCCACTCCAGAGGTCCTGCCTGGACCGCCCACTGCCCCGTCCGGCCCAGGCCCGTGCGGGACACCGAGACGGGGACGAGGCGCACCTCGTCGAAGGTGTAGGTCGCGGAGACGAAATCGGCCACCCAGCGATCGGGTGCCAGCAGGATCCGATGGCCGTCACGGTCCTCGACCATGACGTCGGCGAACGGCCCGTGCGGCGTGCGGGTCCAGCACCCCAGGACCAGGCGAGTCCCCTCGGCGGTGCCAGCTCCTGCGATGTGCCCGGTGAAGCGGTGCAGCTGTGGGGAGGACATGGGAGGCACCGTACTCGCGATACAGGAGCGGGACGTCTGGATAGTGTGGAGTCTCGCGATGCCGCTCAGGGACAGGAGGCCTCACCTGTGCACCAGGACCTCTCGCCGGCCATGGCGGCCGTCCGCTCTCCCGACGGCCGCCTGACGCTCGGGCTGATGACCCCGCCGCCGCAGCCCCAGGGCTCCATGGCCGATCCCGCCGAGGCTCGGAAGCTGGCGCAGCTCGCCGAGGCGCAGGGGATCGCCGCGCTGTGGACGCGCGACGTCCCCTTGGCGATCCCGCAGGGACAGGACCGGCTGGCGTCGTCGCTGGACGACCCGTTCCAATGGCTGTCGATGCTCGCAGGGGCCACGTCGACGATCGCGCTGGGCACGGCGGCGGCCGTGCTGCCGCTGCGCCACCCGCTGCACCTGGCCAAGACCGCCCTGTCCCTGGACCGGATCAGCGGCGGCAGGCTCCTGCTGGGCGTGGCCACGGGAGATCGCCCGGAGGAGTTCGGGATCTTCGGCGCCTCCCTGGACGATCGCCGCGACGCGTTCCGCGATCGCTGGGCCCTTCTGCGCTCCGCGCTGAGCCCTGACGAGCAGGAGCGCGAGCACCTTCTGCAGGCCACCGACGGGTACGAGCTCATGGTCCCGCCCGCTCACCGCATCCCGCAGGTCATCGTGGGCTCGGCCAAGCAGACCCTGCAGTGGAACGCCGCCCACGCCGATGCCTGGGCCACCTACTACCGGCCGTTCGAGGAGCAGAGGGGCCGTTTCGGGCTGTGGAGCCAGGCCGTGCAGCGGCGCGGGCAGGGCAACGACCCGGTGCTGATCCAGTCCATGAGCCTGGACCTGCTCGAGGATCCCGACGCCCCCGCGCAGGAGATCAGCCTGGGCCTGCGCACCGGGTCGAAGGCCCTCGTGGAGACCCTGCACCGCTACCGGGAGATCGGCCTGGAGCACTGCATCTTCGCCAAGGCGAGCGATGACCGCCCCACCGCCGAGGTCATCGAGCAGCTCGGCCAGGAGGTCGTCCCTCACCTGTGAGCGGCTCTCGTCTGGTCCACTGGTCCGCGACGACGAGTGGACCTGCCGCCGCAGGTCCCGTGGAGCACAGGAGGGTCAGCGCATGACGAAGCAGGATCGGGATCTGGACATCCGCATGGGGCACCACGAGCTGGTGATCCGGCAGCGCTACGAGGTGCTGTCGATCGCCAACGACTTCGTGCTCGGCTCGATCCAGATGATGCTGCGCCCCACGATCCGCTTCGTGCGCCGGACGCACCTGCAGCGCCTCCGCCCCGCTCAGCCGCACGAGACGTCCACGGACTTCTGATCCCTGGCGGTGTCTGACCGGCGGGGCCCGGTCCTCTGGCCGCGCTCGCGGTTCGCACCTACCGTGGAGGGCATGGCACTTCCTCCGCTGAGCAGGCTGTACGCACCCCGGACCCTGGCCTTCGCGGCCGGCTCAGGGCTGGGCGAGATGATCCCGTTCCACCGGGCGCGCGGGGCGGGGCGCGCTGCGATCATCGCCGCTCCGGGCATCGGTTATGCAGGCGCCCTCGTGTGGATCATGACGCGGCGCGACGCGGGGGAGCAGGCCCTGGAGCCGTCGCGAACGGCTGCTGCGGACCAGATGGAGGAGCAGGGTGCCGACCAGCGGTGGACGCCTCAGCTGCTCGGTGTGACGGCAGCGGTCGGCGTGCTGATGAGCGGCCTCTCGGCGGCAGGACTGGCCCTCGACGGCGCGTTCGAGCGCTTCCTGGTGCGCCGCGGCGTGCGTCGGCCCCTGCTGGTCATGGGCGCGACGGGCCTGGTCGTCGGCTGGGCGATGGAGTACTTCGACGTCGACAGCGACGACGCTGATCCTGATTCCGCCGCCGCCGCCGAGACGGACGAGCGGCCCGAGAAGGCAGAGGCTGATCAGCAGTCGGCGGAAGGGGACGCGCAGCCGTCGCAGAGCGGCGTCGGCAAGCACCGCGATGACCGCCCGGTCGACGCCCCGCCGCGCGCCTGAGCGCGCTGGCCGACGACCGCAGAGTCGGCGACTGCGGATCAGCGCCTCACTCGAAGAGCCGCTGGCCCACCATGGTGTCGCCTTCGCGCATGCCCGGCGGCACGGCGAACAGCGCCGACCCCACGTGCTGCAGGTACTCCGTGAGCGCATCCTTCTGGGTCATCCGCTCCAGGATCGGATAGAAGCCGGTGCGCGGATCGCGGGTGAGTGCGATGAAGAACAGCCCCGCGTCCAGGCGGTCCAGGGAGTCATTGCCGTCGGTGTAGTTGTAGCCGCGGCGCAGCATCCGATGCCCGCCGTTGCTCTCCGGTGCCACGATGGCCACGTGCGAGTCCTCGGGGAACGCCGGGCCGTCCTCGCCCTGGGCGCTGAGGTCCAGCGGCTCGAACTCGTCCTCGGCCTCAGGCTCCGCGACGGACAGCGGCGCCCCGAAGCGCTTGTCCTGGCCCATGATCTGCTCCTGCTCCGAGAGCCGGACCCGGTCCCAGATCTCCAGGGTCATGCGGATCTTGCGCGCCATGAGGTAGCTGCCGCCGGACACCACGCGGCTGCATCGTCGTCGCCGTCCTGGACCCACACGTGCTCGACCAGGGTGCTCTCGCCGTCCTCGGCCTTGAGGTTCGCGGTGCCGTCCTTGAACCCGAACAGGTTGCGCGGGGTCTCCTGCTCGGTCGAGGTGGACAACGTGCGCCCGTAGCCGATCTGGCCCCACTTCAGCACGGCAGTGCCGAAGCCGATGCGCGTGAGATTGCGGATCGCGTGGACGCAGACCTGCGGGTCGTTGGAGCAGGCCTGGATCATCAGGTCCCCGCCGGTGCCTCCGGGGACCAGCTTTTCGTTGGCGCACTTTGGCACGCCGTCGGAGAGGACCTCTGGCATGCGCTCGCGCAGCCCGAAGCGGTCCCTGCCGTCCTCGTCCTCGAAGAACGAGGCCCCGAAGCCGAACGTGATGGTGAGCCCGGCCGGGGGATAGCCCCAAGCCTCGCCGGTGTCGTTGGGCGGGCGGTTCGGATTGGCATCCGGCTCCCCGCCCACGAGCTCGCCGGCGCACATCTGCTCGGCAGCCACGGTCCACTCACCGAGCACCTCCTTCACGTTCTCGACGTCGTCGGTGTCCAGGTCGAAGGCGGCGAAGTACATGTTGTCCTGCGCCGGCGTGAGGATCCCGGCCTGGCGATCGCCGCGGAACGGATAGGTCAGCTCGGAGTGCCCGCTGCCGCGATCCGCCGTGGCCCGGCCGATCGCCGCACCGCCGAAGCCCGCGATGCCCAGCATCCCGGCCAGCCCGGTGCCCGCCACCAGGCGGCGCCGCGAGAAGCCCCGCGTGCGTCCGCCGGTGGCCTCTTGCTCGTCGGCTCGCTGCGGGTCCGGGCCGGTCGGCTGCTGGTCGCTCATCAGTGCAGGACCGTCCCGGCGACCTCGGACGGCGGCTCGGACAGCCCGTTGACGTCGTCGAAGCCGCCCTCGATCTCATCGGCCAGGTCCGGGTCCTGAGCGCGGACCAGGTCCTGGGCGTTGCCGTCGGCGACCAGGATGCCGATGATGAGCGAGGTTTCGAAGCCCTCGCGCAGCGCGATCGGCAGGTTGGCGATGAGGATGGGGATCGATGCGTCATCGGGAACTCGGGCGATGCTCTTCATAGCGGGCGGCGGCGCAGCCCCACCATGGCCGCGCCGATCATCCCCGCGCCGATGTCCAGCACGGTGTCCAGGGGCGGGTTGTGGATCTCGGGGGTGACCAGCACGGATCCCGCGGCCTCCATGAGCTCCCAGATCACCGCCAGGACGAGGCCCACCGCGGCGCAGACCCGGATCCTGCTCGCCGTCGCCCCTCCCTCCCTGCCTCGCGGCCGCTCGGTCGGGTCGCCATGACCGCGCAAGCTGCGCCACAGCGCCGTCAGCACACCCGTGGCCAGCAGATGGATCACGAGGTCCCACAGGAGGATGCGCTCGTAGAGCAGCTCGGCGGCGCTCACCCCGGCGACGAGCAGGATCAGGCTGCCCGTGGCCCTGGCTCCTGCGGTGCGGAAGGCCAGTAAGCACAGGACCTGCCCCAGCCCCACGAGCAGCAGCACCGCGACGTCCACCCAGCGTGCCTGGAGCGCGTAGACCGCGGCGACGGCGATGCCCGTGAAGCACAGCGCGGAGGCCGTGAGGCGGGCGAGGGCGCTCACAGGGGCGACCTGCGTCCCGCCCATCGGCGTCGATGCCGCTCCCAAGGCGGCTCCTGCTCCCAGCGCCGCAGCAGCAGCCGACAGGCCATGCGCTGCTGGGCCAGCAGCCGACGGGGGGAGACGGCCGCCCGCCACGACACCGGCATGATGCTCCCGCGGTCCAGCGCGATGGCCTCGTGGGGCTGCAGCTCGAAGCTCAGCTCGAAGTCGTCATGGATGCCCGGGCGCGGAGCGAGTCGTGGGCTGACCCGGTTCCACCATGAGGTGCGCATGGCCATGTTGGAGCCCCATAGCGGCGGGTGGGCCAGGGCCAGCCCGGAGGCGAGGCCGTAGAGCCCCAGGTAGAGGCCGCACAGCGAGCGGCCCAGCGCGCGCGGCCCGGGGGCGAAGCGCCCGCCCCCGGTGATGGCGACCAGCTTGTCGTCCTCCGCCGTCAGCTGCCGCTCGATGCGTGCCAGCCACGACGACGGCGGGATGCTGTCGGCATCGCAGCGGGCGATGATCTCGTGGGAGGCCGCGTCGTAACCGGCGTGGGCGGCGAATGAGACCCCTGGACGCGGCTCCTGCAGGAGGCGCAGCGGCAGGCCCTGGTCCCGTTCGGCGGCGGCGATGACGGCGAGGAGGTCGTCGCTCGACCCGTTGTCGACGACCACGATCTCGTCGGCGGGGCGGTCCTGGCGGGCAAGGGCCGCCAGGCAGCGGCGCAGGGCGGGGGCGTCGTCGCGCACAGGCAGGACCACGCTGATGCCGGGTCTCGGAGCGGCGTGGCCGGTCACGGTGGGGGTTCCTCCTGGTGGCATCGCGAAGGACGGGCTGCGATGCGGGCATCCAGCGTATCCGCGGGGCAGGTGCCCGCAGCGGGGCAGGGGGCGGGTCTCGATGTGAGACCCGCCTCCTGCGGAGGGGCGTTCAGCGCTGCCGTCGGCTCAGAAGATGCCCTTGTTGGCCCTGCCGCCGTCGGTGACGGTGTGCTGGCGCGAGTCCACGTTCTGGTCATTGTCCGTGGAGGTGTCGCCCGGCAGACGACCTGATTCTCGATATCTTCGCAGGTGAGAGGTGGAATTCTCGCTGGGGCGCGCAGGGGTTGGTGACAGTTCGGCACCCCATCAGCGCTGATGGGGTGCCGAACTGTCACTAACCGGAGGGCGGAGGCGCAGGGGGTGCGTCGTCGTGACGCTCAGCGGGCCGAGCTGGCTGCGATCAGGGTCAGGACACCAGCCCGTAGATGATGCCGCTGACGGCCACCAGGCCGGCGATCGTGACGAACACGTTGGACAGGCGCCCGCGGTACGGAGCCAGGGCGGGCATCTTCCGGATCGCGTACATGGGCATGAGGTAGAGGATCATCGCGATCACGGGGCCCGCGATCGACTCGATCATGGACAGGATCGAGGGGTTGATGATCGCAGCGGCCCAGGTGCTCAGGAAGATGAACGCCGCGATGCCGATGTGCAGGGCTCGATCGCTGACCTTGGAGCCGTCGGCGTCGACCATCGACCGGACGATGCCCGCAGCACCCTCCGCCGCGCCCAGGTAGTGCCCGAAGAACGAGGAGGCGATCGCCGCCAGCGCCACGACCGGGCCCAGGTAGGCGATGAACGGGCTGCCGTGCACGTTGGCCAGATGCGACAGGACCGGCAGGTTGGCGTCCTTGGCCTCCTGGAGGCCGTCGACGCCCAGAGACAGGACGCAGGACCACACGAAGCCCATGGTGAAGATGACCAGCAGGGCGGCGGTGCGGCGCAGCACGACGGAGGCGCGCTCGCTGGCGCGGGGGCCGTACTGGCGCTGCATGGCCAGGGAGAACTGCGAGATCGCCGGGGAGTGGTTGAACGCGAAGACCAGCACGGGGATCACGAGCCAGATCGACATCAGCAGATCGCCGGCGCTCGGGGCGGCGGTGAGGCCGTCGAGCTTCCAGCTGGGGATGAGGTAGAGCGTGACGAAGAGCAGGATCGCGATCAGCGGGTAGACCAGCCACTGGGTCACGATCAGCATGATCCGCTGGCTCGAGACCATCACGAGCATCATCAGCGCGATCAGCACGCCGGAGAGCAGCCAGCGCGGCAGCGAGCCCATGCCCAGCTGGTTGACCATCAGCGAGTCCACCGTATTGGTGATGCCGATGCCGTAGATCAGCACGATCGGGAAGATCGCCAGGAAGTACAGGACGGTGATGACGCGCCCGACGCCCTCGCCGAAGGCCTTGCGCGCCACGACCGTGATGTCGGCACCCGGATCCGGGGAGGCGCACACGAAGCGCGAGAGCGCCCGGTGCGACAGGTAGGTCATCGGCCCGATCAGGATCGTGACGATCAGCAGCGGCCAGATGCCGCCGAGGCCTGCGTTGATGGGCAGGAACAGGACGCCGGCGCCGACGGCGGTGCCGAACAGCGATATGGTCCAGCTCAGCTCGAAGCGGGGGCTCGATCCCTGCGTCTGAAGGCCCTGGGGGTCCTCGGGGTTCGCGGGGCGGATGTCCGCGCTGCCGGCCGCGGTGGATCCGTGGGGCACCGTGGTCTCCGTCCTGTGGGGGTGCGGGCGCTGTGGCACGCGACTTCAGTGATACGGCTCACGGTATACCAGGCACGACCGTGATTGTTCAACAATCCAAGCGTCATGCGGTGCGGGCAGGTCACGCGGCGGTGGCGATGATCCCCTGCCGCACGCGGAACGGCCGGCACATGCCGTTCTTGGTGGGCCCGACGATCGGGACCAGCTCGGCGGGCAGGAACTCGGAGCGGTCCTTGTAGCCGATGAGGTACTCGTCGAAGGCGGGCAGCTCGAGCTGGGTCTGCAGCGCGGCGTCGAGCTGCTCGTCGCTGATCTGCTCGGCCTCCGGGGGCGCATACAGGGTCTCGGTCCGGCCCTCGATCGTCACCTTCTCGGCGTGGTCCCCCGCCAGCTCGACGGCTCGTTTGGCGTCGCGCACCGTCAGCCCCGACCACCAGGAGAGGTCCTGGACCGTCGCGGGCCCGTGCGAGACGAGATAGCGAACGGCCAGCTCGCGCAGGGCGTCGTCGCCGTCGAGCTCCCGCTGAGGCGTGGGCAGGTGCTCGACGAGCAGGAAGGTGTCGTCGCTGCCCTCCCGCGGACCCTGGACGATGTCTCCCTGGCCGCCGAAGCTGCGCAGCAGGTGCTGGCCGGGGCCCTTCTCGGGGGTGATCCCGATCGTGCGGAAGAGGTCGTAGGCCTGCGGACGGGTCAGGGGCCCGTCGGCCAGGCGCTCGCGGAAGGCGGCGTGGGCGCGGTCGCAGTCCTGCGGGGTGAGGCCCAGGCCAGGGCGGCGCTTGGCGGCGGCGGCCTCCACGCGCGGTGAGCACAGCCGCGTCAGCCAGCCGACATCCTGCGCGGCGACCAGGTGCACTGTGCCTCGCTGCGTCCAGGCGCGCACGATGCGGTGCTCGCTGATCTCTCGCAGGACGTCCGAGCCGGAGCGGATCTGCAGAGCGGTGACGCCCGCGGCGTAGATCTGATCCTGCGTGGCGAGCATGTGCGCGGCGGCATCCGCGCGCGGGGTCACGAGGGCCTGGGCGATCAGGCGGTGGGCCAGGACATCGCGGAAGCTGCGCAGGTGCATGGGATCAAGATACTGGCGCGTGCATCGGCTGCGTCTTGCCCGCTGCCCCCAGCTGCCCGCCACCTCCCGCCTGCTCCCAGCCCCAGTCACCGGCCCTTCGCCGCGAGGCCGCACTAGCGCAGCTGATCGGGGCTGATGGCCCGCATAGGTGCGGCCTCACGGCAGGGGCGGTGATGACGCCGCACCAGCGCAGCCCAAGGGTGCCGATGGGCTGCAGATGTGCGGCCTCGGCGGCAGGGGGCGGTTGTCGTCGTCGATAGCCTGGGTGACATGGTCGCTTCTCCATCCTTCGAGCACACCTACGCCGCAGCCCTGCCGGATCTCTCCCGCGAATGGGCGGCGGCGACGGTGCGAGAGCCGCGCGCTGTCGTCGTGAACGACGAGCTGGCCCGCGAGCTCGGACTGGGCCCGGACTGGCTGCGCTCGCCGGAGGGTCTCGCGCTGCTCAGTGGCGACACCGCCGAGACCATGTACGCGCAGGCCTACTCGGGGCATCAGTTCGGGCAGTTCAATCCGGTGCTCGGCGATGGCCGCGCGCTGCTGCTCGGCGAGCTGGTGGACTCCGACGGCCGCCGTCGCGACCTGCACCTGAAGGGCTCCGGGCGCACCCCGTTCTCCCGCGGCGGCGACGGCAAGGCGCCGCTGGGGCCCATGCTGCGCGAGCACCTGATGGGCGAGGCCATGCACGCCCTCGGCATCCCCACCACGCGCGGGCTGGCCGTCGTGAGCACCGGCGAGGAGGTGCTGCGGCAACAGGGGCCGGAACCCGGGGCCATCCTGACCCGCGTGGCCGCCAGCCACCTGCGCGTGGGGACCTTCGAGTTCGCGGCCACGCAGCGCTCGCTCGAGACCCGACGGGAGCTGGCCGACTACGCGATCCAGCGGCACTGGCCCGAGGCGGCGTCGTCGGAGAATCCGCCGCTGGAACTGCTGCGCAGCGTGGTGCACGCGCAGGCGCAGCTGATCGCGCAGTGGATGCTCGTGGGGTTCGTGCACGGGGTCATGAACACGGACAACATGACGATCTCCGGGGAGACCATCGACTACGGGCCGTGCGCGTTCGTGGACGAGTTCTCCCTGGGGGCGGTGTTCAGCTCGATCGACCGCGGGGCGCGCTACGCCTACGGGCGCCAAGCGGAGATCGGGCTGTGGAACCTGTCGCGGTTCGCGGAGTCGCTCGTGGATCTTGTGGCGCCGGATGATTCCGACGCCGGTGTGGAGGCCGTGACCGAGGTGCTCCACGAGTACGCGCCGGCCTTCCGGGAGGCGCTCTCGCGGGGGATGGGGCGCAAGATCGGGCTCGACGTCGACGGGCTGCCGGATGAGGAGCGCGATGCCGCGCTCTCGGCGCTGGACGCGTTCGTGGAGCGGACCTTCGGGCTGCTGCAGGAGAACCGGCAGGACTTCACGGCGTTCTTCCGCGCGCTGAGCTTCGGGGCTGCCGAGTCGCTGTTCGACGACGCCGCGGCCTTCCGGGCCTGGGACTCCGAGCGCCGCGACCTGCTGACCCGGTTCGGCGATCCGTCGGCGGAGCAGCAGCGCGATCTCATGGCCTCGGTGAACCCGGTTTACATCCCGCGCAACCACCACCTGCAGCACGCTCTGGATCGCGCGGAGGCGGGGGATCTCGCTGCGTACGAGCGGCTGCTGGCGGCCGTGCGCTCGCCGTTCCAGGAGCACGTGGACTTCGCGGGCCTGGAGTCCTCGGGCACGGCCCCTGGTGCGCGCCCGTTCACGACCTACTGCGGAACCTGACCCTCCCCCTCTCCCGCCGAGTGGATACCCAGTTGCGCAATTCGCCCCGATAGCGCAACTGAGCATCCACTCGGCGGGGACACTGGGGCGCATGGGGTGGACTGAGATCGCAGCCGTCGTCGCGGCGACGCCGATGCTGCTGGGGCTGGGCCTCGTCGTGGGGTTCAGCCCCACGCTCTACGGCGTCAGCCTGCGGGTGCTGACGCGCGCCTCGCGCCCCGAACCGCCGATCGCCGCCCTGGCCGCGGGTCTGGCCGTCGGCTCCACGGTCATGCTGCTGGTCTTCCGCACTGTCGACCCGAACACCTGGATCGACGCCGCCCGCAGCGACGTCGAGGCGGTGCTCATCCGCCGCGCCGTGGATCTCGTGGCCGCCGTCGTGGTCCTGATCGCCGGCGCGGTGGTGCTGCGGCGGGCCCGCCGCCCCCGCCCTGCCCCGACCGTGCCGGAGAACGTGCCGCACGGGGATCGGCTGCGCATGGCCGGCGTCGGGTTCGTGAACACGTTCCTGGGATTCAGCGGCTTCGCGACGATGTATGTCGTCGGGCGCATCCTTACCGGTCTCAGCCACGACATCCTGTGGCAGACGGTCGCCTTCCTGCCGTTCCTGCTGACTCTGGTGGGCCCGTACCTGCTGGCGGCCTGGGCCTGGCCGCGAGTGCCGACGGCCGCCCGGAGGGTTACTGCGGTCTATGACTGGGTGACCTCCCGCGACCTCCGCCCGGTGATGGGGTGGGGGCTGGTGCTCGCGGGCGTGGCCTTCTCCCTGGTGGCCCTGTTCCCCCTCCTTCTGCCGAGTGGACACTGAGTTGCGCTGTTCGCTGCCTTAGCGCAACTGGGTATCCACTCGGCGGGGTGGGGTGGGAGGGTCTCAGGGAAGCGGGGCGGCCTTGGGGATGAAGCGCTCCAGGTGGCGGCGCAGCTGCGGATCGCAGACGTAGACGAACGTTCCTCGCATGCCGCGGGTCAGCAGCACGGCATAGGCGTTGGTCACGTAGTGCAGGAGATCGTCGTCGGTCGTCGTCTGGCCGCGCAGCCTGTTGTCGATCTTGCCGTTGCGGTCCGCGTAGTGCGCCCGATCGACCCACAGCCGCTGCTCGTCGGGATCGAAGCGCAGCTCCGGGCCGATGATCACCCCGGCGTAGTTGAGGTCGTAGCCCTGCAGGGTGTGGATCGAGCCGACCTCCGACGGGGCCTTGGGGGAGTTGACCCAGTCCGTGGTCACGGAGTTCCAGCGGAACGCTGTGCCGTCCAGTTCGAAGTCGTGATCTGCCCGGATCTTGCCGCGAGGATTCGAGCGCCACGGCCAGGCGAATCCCGCAGTCATCCGGCACAGCCCGTATTCGGGCTCCAGCGCTTCGATGCGATTCTTGAGGGCCCCGGCGTCGTCGAACATGGTGAACTCGTACTCGCCGAAGCTGAGCCGACGCTCAGGGGACCGCCCGGCCATCAGATCCCGCACGTAGGCGATGTAGTCGTTGCCGCCTGCGGCCCGCATCTGGGTGTGCAGGGGGTGGACCCGGCCGCGCTCGCGCGCCTGCCCGACGACGGCCTCCAGCTCGGCGCGGGGGATGTCCGCAGGCCGGACGCTCTGGTGCAGGTCCAGCATCAGCACCACGTGCCTGGACTTGGCGCGGATCCAGTCGAGCTGGTTCTTGTCCTCATCGAGATGCCCGAAGAGCTTCGTGGTGATATCCCGGAATCGCTTCAGCTGCGTGCCGTGGGCCTGCATGGCGTACTGGTTCAGCCGGTGCGCCTCGTCCACGATCACGAGATCGAAGTCCTCCTCGCTCTCGCCGACCTCGAAGGCCGTCAGGACCTTCACCTCGGACATCGACGGAAGCCGGGAGAACACGCCCTGAATGGCGTGACGCAGCGATTCCTGCGGGACGACGAACGCCATCCTCCGATCAGCCATGAGATCCCGGGTGCTCTCGTCGAAATGCTCGGAGAACATCTCCTCAGGGTCGGCCTCATCGCCGTCCTGATATGCGGCGATATCCGACAGGAGCTTGAGCAGATAGACCGCGACGATGGTCTTCCCGGTCCCGGGATCGCCCTGGATGATGCTGATGCCGCCGTCGTCGGACTCGAAGTCCTGCAGCAGGGATTCCACGATCTCCCCGACGGCGACCGCCTGATCCGCGGTGAGCGTCTTGAACGGCGAGAACTTGTAGAGCTCGCTGTTCTCGATCTGCGGGATCGTCCGCTGGAACATGCCGCCGGCGCGCAGCTCCTCGAAGATCTCGCGGAAGGCCTCTCGGTAGCGCTCGCGCTGGTAATAACCGGCGTCGACGATCCCGATATTGCGATTGACGACGTGGAAGCTGCCGTCGCCCTGGAAGAGGCGGATCAGCGTGGACTCGAGATCCAGGCACACGGACTTGTTGAACATCTCGCTGAGCACCAGTCGCAGGGTGCGCATGCCCTGCTTGGCCTCGGAGGCCTGGTGCTGGCGCATCCTGGAGACGCCGTGCAGGGATTCGCCGACGTAGACCCGGCGGGCGTCGTCCAGCAGATAGACGATCGGCCAGTCCCGGAACATCTCCATCTCCAGGCCGCCGCGATCGATGGCCTGGGCGGTGAACGGCATCCGCTCGATCGTGAACGGAACGACGGAGCCCTCAGAGCCGGTCATGCTTGGTGCTCCTGCCGCGGGCCTTCTCGACCGGGTACTTCTGCTCGGTCACGGCCAGCTTCTGCCGCATGATCCCGTGCGGATCGACCCCCAGGCGATCGGCCAGCAGATACGCGTACGTCAGGACGTCGGCGAGCTCGGACTCCACCTCGGCCTGGTCCGCCTGGCCGGACCACTGGAAGCACTCGAGCAGCTCGGCGGCCTCGATGCTGATGGACTTGGCCAGGTTCTCGGGGGAGTGGAACTGCGCCCAGTCGCGCTCGCGGACGAATTCCCGCAGCTGCGGCATCACGTCATCGGCAGGCATGCGGTCAACGTAGCAAACCCCCGCCGAGTGGATCCCCAGTTGCGCTGTCCGCCCGAACAGCGCAACTGGGGATCCACTCGGCGGGGTGAGGAGGGGATGGCGACGGAGGAGCGACGACGGTCGCACGCCATCGGCCAAGATGGAGGGCATGACACCACCGGGCGGCTGGACGCAGGCATTCATCGACCACCTGGGGATCGAGCTGTGGCGCATCCCCGTGGTGGTGGTCTCGGCGATCGGGATCTACCTGGCCTTCCTGCTGCTGGTCCGCGTGTTCGGCGTGCGGGTGCTCTCGGGCTGGACGGGCTTCGACGCCGTCGTGCTGATCATGCTCGGATCGGTGGCCGGCCGCGTGATCATCGGGCACCCGCCCACGCTGGCGGCAGGGGCGATCGGGCTGCTCACTCTCCTGCTGCTGGAGGCGGCCTTCGGCGCGTTGCAGCAGGCCGCCGGCGTCCCCGGGCTGCGCACGCGGCCCCGGGTGATCATGGCCCACGGCCGGTTCGTGGACTCCGCCCTGCGGCGCACCCACCTCACCCCGCGCGAGGTCTATGGCGTGCTGCGCCATCGCGGGATCTCGCATCAGGACCAGGTCCAGTGCGTGATCCTGGAATCCACCGGCGGCCTCAGCGTGATCCGCACCGGAGAGCTGATCGGTCCGGAGATGCTCGACGGCGTGATCGGGTCGGAGCTGGTGCTCTCCGAGACGCCTCCCGGACCATGAGCCCCCTGATCCGCGCTCCCACCTCGCCGAGTGGATGCTCAGTTGCGCAGTTCGGGCGAACAGCGCAACTGGGGATCCACTCGGCGGGAGGGGAAGGGGTCAGAGCAGGGCTGCCAGCGCGAAGCTCCACAGGCACATGAACCCCAGCATGCCCAAGCTGTAGCCGATGGAGCCGCGCAGGATCTCGGCCTCGCGCCCGGAGAGCCCCACGGCGCCGGCGGCGATGGCGATCGACTGCGGCGAGACGACCTTGGCCGTGGTGCCGCTGGCGGTGTTGGCGCCGACCAGGGTTGCTGGAGCCGCTCCGATGCCCTCCGCCGTGGCGAACTGCAGCGGCCCGAACAGGGTGTTGTTGTTGGTCACCGAGCCGGTGAGGAACACGCCGATCCAGCCGATGATCGGGGCGATCAGCGGGAAGATCGGGCCGACGGCGGCCAGCGCCTGCCCCATGGCCGTGGAGCCGCCGGAGTAGTTGGCCAGGTTGGCCAGCACCAGGATGACGGCGATCAGCGCGATCGCCGGGCCGAGCGAGGTCAGCGTGGTGCGCAGCTCCTCGAAAAGCGCCTTGGCGTCGACCTGCGGGGTGCTCAGGAAGCTCAGGATCACGGCGATCAGGATCGCGGTGCCGGTGGCGCCCAGGATCGAGAACGACCAGGTGGCCTCCACGACCGCACCGGAGGCGGCGATGACCTGGCCGGTGAGCCCCGGCATGGGCACCTGGAAGGTGGTGGCGCTGAGCGCGCCGGTCGAGAACAGCGCCTTCACCGCCGGGACGGACCAGATCAGCATGAGGATCGAGAGGATGTAGAAGGGGCTCCAGGCGACCAGGACGTCGCGGGCCGTCGTCCGGGTGCCGTCGGGCTCCGGGGCGCCCTCCGGACGGGAGATCCGCGACGGCTTCCAGATCCGCGACAGCCCCATGAGGGCCACCATGCCGACCAGTCCGGCCGCCAGGTCGGCGAGCTCGGGACCCACGAACCACAGCAGCCCGCCCTGAACCAGATTGAAGGCCAGCGACACCACGAGCGCTGCGGGCCAGGTCTCGCGCAGGCTGCGCAGCCCGCCGAGCATGAGGACCATGAGGAAGGGGACCAGGAAGGTCAGGGGCTGCAGCAGCAGCACCAGGGCTCGGGACAGCTCGTGGACCTCCAGCCCGGTGACCTGCGCACCCACGAGCACGGGGAGGCCGATGGCCCCGTAGGCGCCGGCGGCCACGTTGCCCACCAGGGACAGGACGGCGGCGCGCACCGGCTTGAAGCCCAGCTGCACGAGCAGCGCTGCGCAGATCGCGATCGGCACGCCGAAGCCGGCCACGCCCTCGAGAAAGCAGCCGAAGGCGAAGGAGATCAGCAGGACCTGGACGCGCTGGTCATCGGAGACGCCGGCGATCGAGGAGCGGATGACGTCGAACCGTCCTGAGCGCACGGTGATCCGGTAGAGCCACACGGCCATGACCACGATGTACGCGATCGGCCACAGGGCCGTGAGCAGCCCCAGCAGTCCCGCGCCGCCAGCGGCGGAGACGGGCATTCCGAACACGGCCACGGAGACGATGACCTGCAGGACGAGCGCGATGATCGCGGATGTCAGCCCGGAGAGCTTCAGCGCCATCATGCACAGCAGGAAGACGAGGATGGGCAGGGCGGCCACGATCGCAGACAGGGCGAGGCTGCCCAGTGGGTCGATGTTCTGGGTCCACATGGGAGAGGTCTTCCGGGTTGGAGGGAGGGCGCGATCGAGTGCGGGGGCGGTGGGCGTCGAACCCCCACCCCCACCCCGCCGAGTGGATACTCAGTTGCGCTGTTCGCTCGGATAGCGCAACTGGGTATCCACTCGGCGACGGGGGTGCGGCTCAGCCGGCGCTGAGGCCGTCGACGACCTCGCGCAGCGTCTCGGCGGAGTCGCGCAGCTTGGTCAGCTCGTCGTCGGAGAACGGGGTCTCGCGGATGGGGAAGGCGCCGTCCTCGCCGACGATGCACGGCACCGACAAGGCGACGCCGTCGATCCCTTGGAAGTCGGAGAGCACCGGGGCCACGTTGAGCACGGCGTTCTGCGCCCCGAGCACGGCCTCGACGATGCGCGCGCTCGACAGCCCGATCGCGTAGTTGGTGGCGCCCTTGCCCTGGATGACCTTGTAGGCCGCGCCCCGGACCTCGTCGGTCAGGGCGTCGAGGGATTCGCGGGTGAAGACTTTCTGCCCGTCGCGGGTCCACTCCAGGATCGGCACGGTGCCGATCGAGGCAGTGGACCACAGGGCGAACTCGGAGTCGCCGTGCTCGCCGACGATGTGCGCGTGCACGCTCGTGCGCGACACATCGGCCCGGTCCGCCAGCAGCCACCGCAGTCGGGAGGTGTCCAGCGTGGTGCCGGAGGAGAAGACCTGGTTGGCCGGCAGACCGGAGAACTCCTGGGCGACCATGGCCATGGGATCGCACGGGTTGGTGACGATGACGTAGACGGCCTCCGGGGCCACCGACAGCAGCTGCTCCATCAGGGTGCGGGTGATCCGGGCGTTGGTGTCGGCGAGCTCGCGGCGGGACTGCCCCGGCTTCTGCTTGGCGCCGGCGGTGATGACGACGATGTCCGAGTCGCGAGCGACCTCGATATCGCTGCTGCCGACGATGTCGGTTCCGCCGGTGAACTGGCTGCCGTGGGCGAGGTCGAGCACCTCGGCCTCGGTCTTCTCGGCGGCGATGTCGTAGAGGGCGATGTGGCGGGCGGATCCGCGGATCATGGCGGCGTAGGCCACGCTCGATCCGACGGCTCCGGCTCCGACGACGGTGAGTTTCGAGTTCCTGTTCATGCCTTCACGCTACGAGGAGGGCATGTCGTTTCGTGTGGGGTTGTCGTGGTTTTCTGTCAGCTGTGCGGAGGGATTATGTCCCGTTCACGTCTCATTCAGGCATGAACCCACACTGCGCCCCGCTCCCACTCGGCGAGGAGGGGGCGGGGTGGGCGGGGCTGGGGTCAGCGGAGGTCGCGGGGGAGCTCCTCCAGCAGGCGCAGCCACAGCTCCGAGACCGTGGGATAGGCCGGGACGGCATGGCGCAGCAGGGACACCGGAACCCGGCCCACGATCGCGATCGTGGCAGCGTGCAGCAGCTCGGCGGCCTCCGGGCCCACGAAAGTCGCACCCACCACGACTCCCGCGCCGCGGTCGACCACGAGCTGGGCGGTGCCGTCGACGTCGTCGCGCAGCAGCGCCGATCCGGCCGCGGATCCGTATGGCACCTGCGCGACCACGACATCGAGACCGCTCTCGCGGGCCTGCGCCTCGGTGCATCCCACGGCGGCGACCTGCGGGTCGGTGAAGACCACCTGCGGCACGGGGACGTCCTGGGGCTCGGGCGTCTCGGCGGGCGCCATCCCGGCCTCAGCGGCCAGGCGGGAGCCGAGCACGCGGGCTTCGTGCTTGCCGGTGTGGGTGAGCATGGCGGCGCCGGAGGCATCGCCCACGCTGTGGAGCCACGACGGCAGGCGGTCGGCCAGAACGTCGTCGGGTTCCAGACCCACCGACTCCAGCCCCACGGCATCCAGAGCCGGTCGGCGCCCGGTGGCCACGAGCAGCTCGTCGACCTCGAGCTCGTCGTCGCCCAGCGACAGCGAGACCGGGCCGCCGTGGATCCTGCCCAGGCCGGTGTCGCGGACGTCGGGACGGGAAGCCGCAGACACCGAGGCCCCGAAGCGGATCTCGACCCCCGCCCGGCGCAGCCCGTCCGCCACGTGCTCGCCGGCGAACGGCTCCATGCCGCCCAGCAGTGTCTCTCCGCGGACCAGCATGGTGACTTGCGAGCCGAGCCCCGCCATCCAGGCGGCGGCCTCGCAGGCGACCACGCCGCCGCCCACGATCGCCAGGCGCTGCGGGATCTCGCGGACGCCGGTCGCATCGCGCGAGGTCCAAGCACCGAGTCCGTCGTAGATCGACGGGATCGACGCGGTGCTGCCGGTGGCGATCACCACGGCGCGCTCGGCGTGCAGGGTCTGCTCGCTGCCGTCGTCGGCCCGCACGCGCACCGTACGCTCGCCGCTCAGCTCGCCGTGACCGCGCACGACGGCCGCCCCGGCGCCTTCGGCCCAGGAGACCTGGCCGGCGTCGTCGTAGTGGGAGACGAAGCTGTCGCGGCGAGCCAGCATCGCGTCCGCGTCCGTGTGCGCGCCGGTCACCCCGGGCAGGTGCTGCGCGGCGGCCACGACTTCCAGCGGGCGCAGCAGCGCCTTCGAGGGCATGCAGGCGTAGTAGGAGCACTCGCCGCCCATCAGCTCGTGCTCCACGATCGCCGCGGACAGCCCGCCCTCGATCGCGTACTGGGCCACGTTCTCGCCCACGGATCCGCCGCCGACCACGACGACGTCGACACTTCGCTGCATCTCAGACATGCCTCCCACGCTACGCCCGCCACACCCCGCCGAGTGGATGCTCAGTTGCGCTATCGGGCCGAACAGCGCAACTGGGCGTCCACTCGGCGGAGGTGTCAGGCGGTGGTGAGCTGCTGCTCCCCGTGGAAGCTCAGGTGCACCCAATGGTGGTCGTCCACGGGGCCGTCGTCCTTCATCCTGCGGCCGACGACGCCAGCGTCCATCAGTGACTCCAGGCGCGGGCCGAGCTCTTCGGGTGGGATCGAGAGGTCCACCGAGAGGGCGTCGACGCGCATCATCTGGGTACGGGACAGCAGATCGCACAGAACGTCGTCGGGGGTCCCTCGGGGATCCGCACGGAGTGAGAATGCAGGCCCAGGGGACTGGGCGATGTGCTGAGATCTCGCGGCAAGCCATCGGCGGCCGGTGATCAGAAGTCCGAAGGCAACCGCAAAGGCCAGAGCGCCCCGGCTCCACGCCGGCCACTCCTGCGGGTCGAAGACCACCCCCAAGACGAAAACGGCGACAGCGGCTGTCAGCCAGATCGCGGCGATCCCCCAGCCCAGCCGGCCATTCATGCCGAAGCGCTGGTGCGCCACCGCGTCGTCGCGGCGATGACGGAGGAACTGGCCAAGGCATCCCGCGATCAGGGCGACGGTGGATGCTGCCACCATGAGCCATGGGGAACCCGCCCAGTTCGCCAGGAGATACCAGAACCCCGCCAGGGTGAAGACCAGGAAGTCGAACCGCCCCGGCATGAGCCGCTGTCCGAGCCGTTGCGCGGGAGACGGGTTGGGCTGAGCGGTGGTCATTCTGCTCCTCTCTGGATGGCTGCCAGGTGCGCCTCCAGCACTGTCTGGCCGCGGCCCATGGAACTCGCCCAGAGACGGTCGGGGCCGTCGACGATCTTCCTCCGGAGCGTGACCAGCCCCTGACCAGCCAGGTCCTCGACAACGGCCTCTGCGCGGTCACGGTCCAGCTCCAGGTCGGCGGCCAGCTGCGTCACTCGCATCTTCCGTGTGGGGTGAAGGATCACCATGGCCCGCAGGACAACCGGGTCACGAAGTGCCGAATGCAGTTCGGGTCGTCTGGCCAGGGAGGCCCACCGCAGACCGGCACTGGGCATCGAGGTGGCCAGCATCCGCTGGGTGAGCAGCTCGAGAATTCCGACGAAAGTCACGGTGAGGAGTGCCAGCGCGAAGGATGTGCCCAGCGGGCGGCCTTCCGGCACGCTCCAGATGGCCCAGATGATCCAGATCAGCGCGAGGGACTTCGACACAAGGAGCGAGACGGAGGCCGGGCCATACGCGGGGTAGCGGTGTTCGGCCCCCACCAGAGCAGGGCGCATGCGTCCGAAGATGATCAGGATGCTGATGCAGACCAAGATCAGCCATCCCCAGGCAACGGAGCTGAGTATGGCGGTGAGTGCGACCAGGAGCAGAGCGGCCTCGGGCAAGCTGGCCCACCAGCGAGGATGCAACCGCCGTTGCGCCTGCTCCAGGGCGACGTCGACGTCAGCCCACGAGCTCTCCCGCGGAGCTGTCAACGCATCTCCTGCGGCGTATGGCGTGTGCTCACGCATGGGAGTCCTGCCTCATGGCCGCCAGCTGGCCGGCCAGCGCGGATTCGCCCACAGGGGTGCTCCGATACCAGCGGCTCTCCTCCCAGCGGCTCTCGAGGAACCGCCGGTAGCCCTTGATCAGACCGAAGTCCTCGAGCTCCCGGAGCCGTTCGAGGGCCTCGTCCGCGCTGATCCCGAGGTCATCACACAAGGCCGAGCCCCGGGCCTCCTGGGAGGCGCCCTGGGCCGCCCTGAGCTGCAGGGTGCGCGGATCGTCCAGCGGAGGTGCGGCCTCGGCGTGGCCGGGAGCGGCGCCCAGGTCGGCCCACATGCGCGACATGTTGCGGTGATAGCTGCGGTCGGCGACCTTCAGCGTGAGGACGAGCATGACGGCCAGCCCGCGATCACGAGCATGGTGGTCAGTGTCGAGTCCTTCGGGCAGACGGTGCCACCAGACCGGACGGAATCGCCGCTGCACGGCGCGCAGCGCATGCGTCACCCGGTCCGCCGTCGGAGTCGCAGGAAGTGTCTCCATAGCCCCACCGTGCCCAGATGAGCAGTGCACTTTCGAGTCCCGCGATGTGATCGTGATCAAACCGAAACACTCCTGCATCCACCCCCGCCACCGAGTGGATACCCAGTTGCGCTATCCGCCCGAACAGCGCAACTGAGTATCCACTCGGCGTGGGAGGGGGAGGATGGGGGGATGGAGATTCCGGACGGATATGAGCTGCACATGGCCGCGCCGTCGGCGGGGGACTTCGCGATGCTGCGTCGGGAGGCGGGGCTCTCGCCGGTCACTCCCGAGCAGGCGTCGATCGCGGTCGCAGGCGGCTGGGCCGCCGCTCATGTCACGCAGGAGGGAGCGGCCGTGGGCATGGGCCGCCTGATCGGCGACGGCGGCTGGATGTTCCAGGTGACGGACATGGCGGTGCACCCGCGGCATCAGCGGCAGGGCCTGGGCGATGCGATCCTGACCCGGCTGCTCCAGGAGATCGCCGATCGCGCACCAGCCGGCGCATACGTCTCCCTCATGGCCGATCCTCCGGGCCGGAGGCTGTACGCGCGTCACGGGTTCCAGGACCGGCACGACGTCTCCGCCGGAATGTTCTGCCGGATGCCCTGAGGGCCACGCGGGGTCGAGCCCTCAGGCAGGATCTCAGCCCTCCAGCAGCTCCCGCAGCCGCTCGAGATCCGCGCGCACCATGGCGACGTCCCGCGCGTGGTCGTCCGCCGAGGCGCCGGCAGAGGGCTCCACCAGGAACACGAGCTCGGTTCCGCCGGCGCAGGACGAAGCCCGGAACCGGTTCAGCGTGGTCGATCCGTCCGGCAGAGTGACCTCGTGATCGAGCACGCCGGGGTCGTCTCCGCCGGTGAAGCGCACCAGGGCGCGGCCCATGGGGGACTCGGTGACCCACACCCCGGGCTGCTCGCTCGGTGTGACCTCTGCTCCGGCCAGGCCGGCGGCCCATTCGGGCAGCCGGCGCGGGTCTGCGGCCACGGCGGCGACCGCCGCGAGCGGTCGATCGACGACGACGCAGACCCGCGCCGGCTCAGCGGACAGGGCTCAGCCCTCGCCCTGCATCTTGCGCACCTCGACGGCGCCCTGACAGGCGGCGGAGGCCTGCGCCCCCAGATTCAGCGCCTCGTCCAGGTCGGCCGCCTCGAGGATCCAGAAGCCGCCCAGCTGGATCTCCGCACCGGAGGCCGTCTCCTGCGCCACGAGGGCTTCGCCGCTGGTGGCATCCACCAGGCGGGCGTCGGAGGCGGGCTGCTCGAGGGCGCCCACGAAGACGATGCGCTGCTCTGCGGCCATCTTCTCGTTGAAGGCCATGACGTCCGTGTGCAGCTGCTCGATGGAGACGCCCTCGGGCATCTGGAAGTCATCGGAGTGGTTCACGGAGATGAAGAACTGGGGCACGGCGGGTCCTCTCGACAGGGATGCGGAGCACCGCTGCGGTGATCCGGGGCCACGATACGGCGAGCAGCTCAGCCCGACGAGACCTCCCGCACGACGTCGTACCGTGTGCTCACCATCCCGCCGTCCAGCACCCTGCTGCCGCGCAGCCGCAGCGGGAGATCGTGCTCGAGCGCCCCGAACAGGGCGATGCCGCCGCCGATCAGCCGGGGCACCGTGGTCACCACGAGCTCATCCACCAGGTCGGCGCGCAGAGCCGCCTGGATCGTGGCGCCGCCGTCCCAGTAGACGCCGCGGGCGCCGCGGGACTCCAGCAGTGCGACGGCGGCGGACAGGTCCGGTGCGACGAGCGCGCCGGGGGGCTGCGGGCCGGTCAGTGTGGAGCTGAGCACGATGACCTGGAGGGGGTCGTAGGGCCAGAAGCCGATCTCCAGGACCTTCTGGAACGTGGCACGGCCCATCACCAGGTGGTCCACGCGCGCCACCAGGGCCTCGAAGTCCGGGACGGCCTCGGTGCCCGAGCCGGAGGGCGCTGCCTGCCCGGCAGGAACCGGCGCCTCCAGCCAGCCGATGTCCCCGTCGGTCCGCGCGATGAAGCCGTCCAGGCTCACCCTGCAGAAGACGGTGCCGCTCCAGCCGCGGCCGGGTCCGGGAGCCGGTGCGTGCGTGTCCATGTCAGCAGGATGCGCCGAGGATCCGACAGCACAAGCCCGCTTCTCACCCCGCCACGGCCAGCCGCAGCGCGACCAGCAGCATGACCACGCCCACCCCGATATCCACCGCGCGCCACGTGCCGGGGCGGTTCAGGGGCTTGGCCAGCGCACGCGCCCCCAGGCCGAGGGTGGGGAACCACAGCACCGACCCGGTGATCGCGCCCAGCGTGTAGGTCCAGCGCTGGTCCCCGTGCTGATTGGCCAGGTTGCCGAGCATCACCATGGTGTCCAGGTAGACGTGCGGGTTGAGGAAGGTCAGCGCCAGGGTGGTCAGGGCGACCTTGCGCAGCGACCCGCCGGGACCGATCGCGTCGTCGGCTGTGAGGGAATGGGAAGACAGGGCCGAGCGGAACGACCCGATCGCGAACCAGACCAGGTAGGCCACCCCTCCCCAGCGCAGCGCGGTGAGCAGCCACGGAGCCCGCTCCACGACCGAGCCGATGCCCAGCGTGCCCACCGTGATCAGCAAGGCGTCGGCCGCCGTGCAGATCGCCACGACCACCAGCACGTGCTCCCGGCGGATGCCCTGCCGCAGCACGAACGCGTTCTGGGCGCCGATGGCCACGATCAGGGCCAGGCCGGTGAGCATGCCGGTGAAGTAGATGTCCATGGCCAGGAAACCTACGGCGCAGCTACCCTTCAGACCAGCAAAAGATCCTGAACACAGATAAGAGATTCAAAAGTGGACATCGAGCAGCTGCGCACCCTGGTGGCGGCCGTGGACGAGGGCGCCTTCGACCGCGCTGCCGCCCGGCTGCAGATCTCCCCGCCGGCGGTCAGCCAGCGGATCAAGGCCCTGGAGTCTCAGACGGGCCGCGTGCTGCTGCGCCGCAGCGCGCCCGTGCGCCCCACCGAGCCCGGGGAGGCCGTGCTGCGGATGGCCCGGCAGGTGCTGTCCCTGCACGACGCCGCCCGGGTCGAGCTCGGCCTGGACCAGGCGGAGCTCACGCCCCTGGACGTAGCGGTCAACGCGGACTCGCTGGCCACCTGGTTCCGCCCTGTCCTGGCGGAGTTGGCCGCACCCGGCACCGGGATCAGCGTGCGACTGCGCGCCGAGGACCAGGACCACTCCCGCCGGCTCCTGCTGGCCGGTGAGGTGGCGGCGGCGATCACCACGTCCTCGGCTCCGGTCACCGGCTGCCGCACGATCCCCCTGGGCGCCATGGTCTACGAACCCCGCGCGGCGGCCTCGCTGCTGGAGCACTCGGGACCGCAGCCTGACCTCGCCCGTCTCCCCGTGGTGGTCTACGACGACAAGGACGACCTCCAGTCCGCGGCGCTGCACCGGGCCGGCATCACGGGCCGCCCGCCCGAGCACCGGGTGCCCTCGGCGGAGGCCTTCGTGCGAGCGATCGCCGACGGCATCGGATGGGGCATGGTGCCGCGGCTCCAGCTGCCGGGGGCGCCCTTCGCCGCCGCCGACACCCCGCTGCTGCCCGTTCCCGGCCTCCCGCCGGAGGCGGTGAGCCTGCACCTGCAGCGCTGGTCCACGGCGCTTCCGGCCCTGGCTCGGCTGGAGGACGCCGTGCGCCGCGGCGCGCGGGCGCTGCTGTAGTCCCTTTCGGGTCGATCCGCCTCCAGTGCGGCCTGCGCCGCTGTGCTGGACGGGCGGGAGTGCGAAGATGCCGGACATGGACACCGCGCGCTCCGAGCATCTCCCGAAGGGCCCCGTCGTCGACGCCGACTGGCTGGCCGATCACCTGGACGACGTCGTGGTCGTCGACGCCTCGATCATGGGCGAGCGCGGTGCCGCCACCGGTATCCCGGGTGCGCGTCGCTTCGATCTGGACGGCCCGCTGTCCGATCAGGAGGCCGACATCCCGCACACCATGCTCGGTGCCGACGACTTCGCGCAGCGCCTGGGCGAGCTGGGGATCGGCGACGACGCCGTGGTGGTCGCCTACGACCGTCAGGGCCTGTTCTCCTCGGCGCGCGCGTGGTGGATGCTGCGCGCCGCCGGGGTCGGCACGCCCTACGTGCTCGACGGCGGCCTGCCCGCCTGGATCGCCTCGGGCCGCCCGGAGGGTCCTCTCGACGACAGCCCCGAACCCGTCGCCGCTCCGCGCGTGCAGCTGGATCCGCGCGCCTTCACGGATGCCGACGACGTCGCCCGTCGCCTGGCCGAGCACGACGGCGCCGTGGCCGACGCCCGCTCGGCCGAGCGCTTCGCCGGCACCGCACCTGAGCCACGTCCGAGGCTGCGCGCCGGTCACATGCCCGGAGCCGTGAGCCTGCCCTTCAGCGAGCTGGCCCCCGGCGGTCACCTGCTGCCGGCCGCCGAGCTGGATGATCTGCTTCAGCAGCGCCTGGGCCGGAGAGGCCCCGTGGCCTTCAGCTGCGGCTCGGGCGTCTCCGCCTGCGTCGGGGCGCTCGCGGCCGTGGCGGCCGGGTGGGAGGACCGCGACCTCACGATCTACGACGGCTCCTGGTCCGAGTGGGGGCGCGAGACCGAGGACCCCGCCCTGCGTCCCGTGGTCCGCGGGTCGTGAACGGCGCGCAGCAGCCGCGCCCCGAACCGGGATCCAGGCGAGAGGCGCGCGAGCTGGCAGCAGAGCAGGAGCGCCGTCGGCTCCAGGAGCGCGCCGAGAGGGCCGCAGCGCCGGGGGCGATCCGACGTCGCCGCCTGCTGCAGGCGCTCGGCGGTCTGGCCGTCGCCGTCGGGGTGGGAGCAACCGTCACCACGCCGGTGGGTCAGCAGCGCGCGCAGACGTGGCGCGACCCCGCGGATCGCGAGCCCGCCGGCACCCCGGTGGACCGCGGCCGCCACACCTGGGGCGCGGATGAGAAGCGCCAGACCGGCTGGCTGCTCGTGCCCGATCCGGAGGCCTGGGGTGACGGCTCCTCGCGCCCCACGCATCCCGTGGTCGTGATGCTGCACGGCGGCTCCTGGCACGACGCTTCGGATCCCTCGTATATGGCGGATCTGGCATGGGACCTGGCCGCCTGGGGCGTCGCCGTGTGGGTGCCCACCTACCGCGGGCTCGACGGCAGCGACGGCCCTGGCGGCTGGCCGGAGACTTTCCTGGACGTCTCGGATTCCATCGACTACGTGGCCGAGCTCGGGAAGCCCGGGGAGTTCACCCCGGATCTGGAGCAGGTCCACCTGCTGGGCCACAGCGCCGGCGGGCACCTGGCTGCGTGGGCGCTGGGGCGCGATCTGCTCCCCGAGGGCGCTCCGGGGAACGACTGCCGCGTCATCGCCCGTTCGGCCACCGCCATGGCCGGGGTCTACGACCTCGAGCTCGCGGAGCGCTCGCAGCGAGGCTGGCTGGTGCGCTCCCTGCTCAGCGGCGCCGACCCGGACAAGGATCCCGAGCGCTACGAGATGGCCTCCCCGATCGATCAGCTGCCCCTGGATCGAGCCGTCAACGTCCTGCACGGGCGCAACGACGCCACCGTCCCGGAGTCCACGACCCGCAGCTACGTGCAGCGCCACGAGGAGACGGGCAACACCGGGCGGATCGTGATCCTGGACGACGCCGATCACGACGCGTGGGCCGACGTCCACGGCGAGCCCTGGTTCCGGGCGCGCCAGGCCCTGCTCGAGCAGATCCCGCTCGGCGCCGCGTGAGCGCCCGGATCCCGCGGCGGCTGCTGCTGCGCGGTGCCGGCCTCTCGGTCCTGGCCGGTGCCGCTGCGGCCGCGACCACGCCGGTGCGCCCGGGGCGGGCGCAGTCGGCGGTGGTCGCTGGTCGCGCTCGGGCCGGCGGATGGGACGACGTCGGCGTGATCGTCTGGGGCTCCCAGGATCGGGGCCAGTACGGGCATCTCGTGCTGCCGCAGCGCGGATCGTGGGGTCGGGAGCGGCTGCCCGTGATCGTCTTCTTCCACGGCGGCGGCTGGCGGGAGACGTCGAGCTGGGACTACGTCCTGGGCGCGGCCCGCGATCTGGCGCGCTACGGCGCGGCTGTCTGGCTGCCCGCCTATCGCGGGACCCCGTCCCCGGGCGGGTGGCCGGGGACGTTCGCGGATGCGCTGACCGGTGTGCAGGCGGTGGCCCGCCTCAGCGAGCACGCTCCCTTCACCCCGGATCCGCAGCGGATCCACCTGGTCGGGCACAGCGCCGGCGGGCACCTGGCGGTCTGGGCGGCAGGGGCAGTGTCCGGGGCCCTGGGGGCGGCTGCGGCGACCGGCGACGACGGCCCCGCAGAGCTGCTCGCCTCCCTGGCCGCGCAGAGCGAGGTCTCCGTGGCTAGCGCGATCTCTCTGGCCGGCGTGCTGGATCCGGTGCGCGCCGTGGAGGAGGACCAGGATCAGTTCGTGGTGGACCTGCTGGGCGGGACGCCCCAGGAGCAGCCCGAGCGCTACGCGCTGGCCTCGCCGCTGGAGCAGCTGCCCACGGGCTTCCCCGTGCATGTGGTGCACGGGATCGATGATCGGACGGTTCCTGTGCAGACCGTCGAGCCGTACCTGGAGCGGCTGCGCTCGCAGGGGCAGGCCGGGCGGATCGAGCTGGTGCCGGGCGCGCAGCACAACGACCTGATCCAGGTCAACGATCCCGCCTGGCTGGTGACGCGGGAGGTCTGCCTGGCGGCGGTGGGGCGTCCGACGGCCGCTGAGACTCAGCCGCGCTGCGTCATCTCCTCAAGATGCGCCAGCTGATGCAGGATCGCCTGCTCGCCCTGGAAGCTCAAATGCAGCCGCTGTCCGGAACCAGGTCGCTCGGAACCGGGCCGCTTGTCCTCCCGGACGACGACCAGCCGACTGTCCAGCAGGGCCAGCGCGGACTCGAAGCGCACCGGGTCCAGGCGCGCATTCCGAGCCACAGGGCCAGGCCGAACACCACCGCCAGCCCGATCTGGGGCAGCAAGCCTGCACCGGAGTTGGCCAGGATGTCGGAGAGAATCTGAGCGATGAACAGCCCGCCGAAGAGACCCAGTAACCCCAGGCAACCGGTCTGGCCGGACCACTGCTGGCGATTGAGCTCGAAACAGGCGGATCTGCCGCGATACCGCCAGGCGGCCAGAAGAGCGACAGCCGCACCGAGGGCGAGGAGACCGGCGCCGAGCGCCCAACGGGCTGCGATCCCGAGTCTGCTGCCCAGCCACATCAGCGTCAGGGTGAGGCCTTCGGCCGCGCCGCGGTGGTAGTTCGTGTGCGAAAGTATGGAAGGTTAGGTGAGTTCCGGCATGGATGCCTTGGGTATTGCTCTGTTCGGCATCGGCTGTCTTTCGATAGTCGTCGCATATCTGTTCCAGAAGCACGTCATCAACAAGGGGATCGCGCGCGGCGGTCCGCGGATCATGCTCCCCATGGGCGTGATGGGCGCCCTGCTCGCTGTGGTGGGGCTCCTCCTCGTGATCCGCGGGCTGCTGTAGCGCCAAGCCGGCCCAGGCTGCCCAAGCGCAGCCCGGTCGGCCCCTGATCGCCAGCATCTAGACTTCCCGCGATGACCCCGAACGAACAGTCGCCGCATCCCACGCCTGAGCCCGAACCGAGCCAGGGCGGGCGTCGTCGGCTGGCGGGAGCCTCCCGGGCCGCGCGGCGGGCCGTGGCCCCCTTCAGCCATGCGGGCTACCCGCGGCTGGCTGCGGCCATGCTCGCCGTGGTGCTCGCGCAGGGCACCTGGGCGCTGACCATCGTCTTCCAGGTCATGGCCCAGGGCGGCTCCCCGGTCGAGCTCTCCGTGGTCTCGGCCACCGGCGCGGTGGGCGTGGTGATGTTCGCGCTGATCGGCGGGGTCGTGGCCGACCGCTTCCCGCCGCACCTGGTCCTGCGCGGCGTGCTGATCTCCTCCACGCTCGTCACCGCCGTCACCGCGATCCTCAGCGCCACGGGAATGCTGAGCGTGGGGCTGCTGGCGGCGGCGTCGTTCCTGGTCTTCGCGGGGGTGGGGATCTTCTACCCGTCGTACTCGGCCTCGCTGCCGCGGCTGCTGCCGGCGGAGGCGCTGCTGGCGGCCAACGGGCTGGAGGGCTCCGCGCGGCCCCTGCTGCAGACGGCCGCAGGGCCCGCGCTGGCCGGGCTGCTGGCCGCGGCGCTCTCGCCGACCGCAGGCTTCGCCATGGTCGCCCTCTGCTACGCGGTCGCCGTGGCGATCATCCTGGGCCTGCGCGTGCCCGAGCTGGTCCCGGACCCGGTCACAGGCCAGCTCCCGCAGCTGCCGTCAGCGGCCCCGCTGGTCACCGGGGCCCAGGCTCACCGGCAGGACGGCGACGACGAGCCCGTCACCCTCTTCCCGCCCGACCCCGCCTCGGCCCCGTCGGGCGGGCTGCGCTCCATGCTCGCCGACATGATGGACGGCGTCTCCTACGTCCGGCGCACCGCGTGGCTGATGGGCACCCTGATCTTCGCGGTGATCACCGTGTTCTGCTTCATCGGCCCGCTCGAAGTGCTGCTGCCGTTCGTGGTGCGCGACTCCTTCGGCGGCGGGGCTGCGGAAGTCGGTCTGCTGCTGGGCGTCACGGGAGCGGCCTCGGCAGTGGGTGCGCTGGTGATCTCCGGGATGCCCCTGCCGCGGCGGTACTTGACCTGGATCATGGTGGCCTGGGGCTTCGGCACGCTGCCGCTGATCTTCGTGGGCTTCACCGAGTCCTGGGCAGTGCTGGTCGCGATCATGATCATGGTGGGCGCCACCGACGGCATCGGCCAGGTGCTGTGGGGGACCCTGCTGCAGCGCCGCGTGCCGGCACGGATGCTCGGACGCGTCTCCAGCCTGGACTTCTTCGTCTCGCTGCTGCTCATGCCGGTGTCCATGGCCGTCGTGGGGCCGCTGTCCACGGTGGTTCCCGTGGAGGCCATCTTCGCCGCCGCAGCGATCGTGCCGGCGGTGATGGCCGTCGTCGTGTGGCTCGCCTTCCGCATGGCGCGCGACGAGGCCGCGCACCCGCTGAAGGATTGAGCCGCGCGGGTCGCTCAGCGCAGGTCGAGCACCTGGCGCAGCCGCGCGAAGGCCTCCGGCACCACGCTGTAGTGCGCCCAGCGGCCCCGCTGTTCCCGGACGATCAGGCCGGCCTCCACGAGGCGCTTCATGTGATGGCTCACCGTAGGCTGGCTGATCCCCAGTGGCTCCGTGAGATCGCAGGCGCATACGGACTCGCAGCCCTGCGCGGCCACGTGGGAGAGCAGTCGAAGGCGCATGGGATCGCCCAGTGCCTTGAACATGGAAGCGGAGCGCTCGGCGTCCGCGGAGCTCAGCGGCCCGGCGGACAGCGAGCAGCACTCCTGGCCGGATGCCATGGCCTGTGTGCCCTCTGTGCTCTGCTCGCGTGCGATGGCGCTCATGCCCTCACAATACATTGACGAACGTCGATATGAGGACGTAACCTCCCATCGACATCCATCGATCTGAGAGGCCCGCGCTCCTTGGCTGCTGACGCTGCGACGACCGCCCCCGACCAGCCCGTCATGCAGGCGATGTCCTTCACCGATCGCTGGCTGCCGGTGTGGATCCTGCTGGCCATGGCGCTGGGCCTGGCCCTGGGGCGGCTGATCCCGGGTCTGGACACCGCGCTCGAGTCCGTCTCGATTGCGGGCGTCTCCCTGCCGATCGCGGTGGGGCTGCTCGTGATGATGTACCCGGTGCTTGCCAAGGTCCGCTACGACGAGACCCACCGCATCGCCGCCGACCCCCGGCTGATGGGGACGTCGCTGGTGCTGAACTGGGTCGTGGGCCCGGCGCTGATGTTCGCCCTGGCCTGGCTGCTGCTGCCCGACCTTCCCGAGTACCGCACGGGGCTGATCATTGTGGGGCTGGCGCGCTGCATCGCCATGGTGCTGATCTGGAACGACCTGGCCTGCGGCGACCGCGAGGCCGCTGCGGTTCTGGTGGCGATCAACTCCGTCTTCCAGGTCATCGCCTTCGGCGCGCTGGGCTGGTTCTACCTGCAGGTCCTGCCCTCCTGGCTAGGCCTGGCGACGACCTCCGTGGAGTTCTCGGTCGGGGCGATCGTGCTCAGCGTGCTCGTCTTCCTGGGCATCCCGCTGCTCGCCGGCTTCCTCACGCGCGTGCTGGGGGAGCGGGCCAAGGGGCGGCAGTGGTACGAGGAGTCGTTCCTGCCGCGCCTGGGCCCCTGGGCGCTGCGCGGGCTGCTGTTCACCATCGTGCTGCTGTTCGCGCTGCAGGGTCAGGCGATCACTTCCAGCCCGTGGGACGTCGCGCGGATCGCGCTGCCGCTGCTGGCCTACTTCGTGGTCATGTTCGCCCTGGCGCTGCTGGCCTCCCGGGCCGCGGGCTTGGACTACGCCCACTCGACGACGGTGGCCTTCACCGCCGCCGGCAACAACTTCGAGCTGGCCATTGCCGTGTCGATCGGCACGTTCGGCGTGACCTCGGGCCAGGCGCTGGCGGGAGTGGTCGGCCCGCTGATCGAGGTGCCCGTGCTGGTGGGCCTCGTCTACGTCAGCCTCTGGGCAGGGCGCAGGCTCTTCCCCGGGGACCCCACCGTGCCGGCCTTCCGGGCCTGAACCGACCCACCCCCAGGAGATTCCGATGAACGACGACACCCGTCCCGAGATCCTCTTCGTCTGCGTCCGCAACGGCGGCAAGTCCCAGATGGCCGCAGCGCTGATGGACCACCGAGCCCAGGGCGCCGTCCGCGTCAGCTCGGCAGGCACCGAGCCCGGCAGCAAGCTCAACGCGCAGTCCGTGGAGGCCGTCGCCGAGCTCGGCGCGGACATGTCCCAGGGGCAGCCCAGCTCCATCGATCCGGACCTGCTGCGCCGCGCCGATCGTGTGGTGGTGCTGGGTACCGAGGCCCGGCTCGACACCGAGATCCCGCTCGATGGCCGCCTGGAGACCTGGGAGACCGACGAGCCGTCCGCGCGCGGGATCGAGGGCATGGAGCGCATGCGCCTGATCCGCGACGACATCGACGCCCGCGTCCAGCGCCTGCTCCAGGAGCTCACCGCAGCCTCCGAGAGCTGAGTTGCTGAGACGGGGCGTGCGGCCGCCGTCGTCCTTCGCGTTCCCGCATGACGAGGGCCCAACGCCCGCGCATCCTGTCAGGTGCGCGGGCGTCGGGCCCTTGCGGAAGGTCAGCCGCAGATCAGTTCTGCATGTCCTCGAGCTCCACGCCCTTGGTCTCCCGGACGATCTTGGCGGTGAAGATCAGCGACACCACCGCGAAGAACGCGTACAGGCCGTAGGCCAGCACCAGGGAGGCCTCGGAGAGCACCGGGAAGGACGCGGTGACGGCCCAGTTGGCCAGCCACTGCACCAGACCGGCGACGGCCAGCGCAGCGCCGCGGATCTTGTTGGGGAACATCTCGCCCAGCAGGACCCACATGACCGGGCCCCACGAGACGCCGAAGAACACGACGTACAGGTTGGCGGCGACCAGCGCGATCGGGCCGGCGGTGTCGCCCAGGACGGGGCCGGCGTCGGTGATCGTGGCGGTCGAGAACACGACGGCCATGGTGCCCAGGGTCAGCACCATGCCGGCCGAGCCGATCAGCAGCAGCTTCTTGCGCCCGATCTTGTCCACCAGGGCGATGGCCACGAGAGTCACCACCACGTTGGTCACCGAGGTGATCGTGGAGATCGTGAAGGCGTCCGACTCCTGGAAGCCCACGGACTGCCAGAGCTGGTTGGAGTAGTAGAAGATCACGTTGATGCCGACCAGCTGCTGCAGCACGGCCAGGCCCAGGCCCACCCACACGACGGGCTTCAGGCCGGCCACGGCGCCGCGCAGATCGGAGAAGCGCGGCTTGCGCTCCGAGTCGAGGGTCTTGTCGATGATTCCCAGGCGGTGCACCGCGGGGCCCTCGCCCTGCAGGTGGGTCATGATGCGCAGGGCTTCGTCGCGGCGGCCCTGGCCCACGAGCCAGCGCGGGGACTCGGGGATCATGAACGCCCCGATCAGGTACAGCGCGGCAGGCAGGGCGCAGACCAGGAACATGAGGCGCCAGGCATCCATGCCGCCCAGGACATGACCGTCGGCGGAGCCGGCGATCCCCACGATGATGCGGTTGACGATCTGGGAGGCGAAGATGCCGGTCACGATGCCCAGCTGCTGCAGCGAGCCCAGGCGGCCGCGGACATCCGCCGGTGCCACCTCGGCGATGTAGGCCGGGGCGATGATCGAGGCCACGCCCACGCCCACGCCGCCGACCACGCGCCAGAAGATCAGCCACGCGAACCCGGCGGTGTCATCCGTGAAGAACGGGTCCCAGGCGCAGAAGATCGCTGAGACCAGGAACAGGATCGCCGCGATCCGCATGACCTTCACACGGCCGATGCTGTCCGCCAGCCGCCCGCCGAAGAACGCGCCGGCGGCCGCACCCAGCAGAGCGGAGGCCACGGCCGAGCCCAGGGCGCCGGGGGAGACGTCGAAGTACTCCTGCATGGCGCCGGTGGCGCCGTTGATCACCGCGGAGTCGTAGCCGAACAGGAAGCCGCCCATGGCGGCCACCAGGCTGATCCGCAGGACAGCACCCATGTTGGCCGTATGCCCTCCCAGGGACATCGGCGAGGTGTAGGTGGACATCGCAGCTCCTTTGCTGTGCCGAGCCCCTGGTGCAGCGGGCTCGCCCTGGCGCTCTGGCCGGGGCCTGTTGTGCGGTCCGCCGAGGCTGGGTGAGGAGGGTCGCCCATGATGAACCGCCGGTGAACAGTGGCCATAGAGTAGGCCCGGCCACAGGTGATGTCCATCAGATGAGTCATCGAGATGGCAACGCCCGAGCGCGCCGCCGATGGGCGACGCGCTCGGGCGGTCCAGGGGACCGGGCGCCATGATCGCGGGGTCATCGACGGAGGTGCCTCCGGGGCTGCGCCCTCGCCTCGGCGGCTGCTCAGGCCGCGGGCGTCGCCTGCTCCAGCGCCGTCGCGGCCAGGGCGCGCTCCTCCGGCGTGGCCACCACGAACCCCGCCTGCGTGGTCACGAAGGTGGGCACGGTCGCGTTCCCGTCGTTGATGTCCTCGACGTAGCCCTTGGCGGCGTCGTCCTCCCAGATGTTCACCCACAGGGCGCGGTCGCCGGTCTCGCCGAGCGAGCGGTCCAGCGCGGCGCAGAAGCCGCAGCCCGGGCGCCAGTAGACGACGGCGCCGCCGTCGGCGATGTGCTGCAGGGCGGTGGCCTGGTCGGCGCTGGGACGGGATTCGAGGGCCATGAGGGTCTCCTTCAAGGGTGATGCGGGTCCGGGTACCCCAGCCGCCGAGGCCGAGCCGTTGTTCCCCCACCATGACAGCGGCTGTGGGATCGGCGAAAAATTCCTGCGGATTCTTGTCATTCCACGCTGTGTCTCCAGGTCCAGGGGCCGATGGATGCCAGAATCGAAGAATGTCTACCCCGGCGCAGTCTTCTTCCCCCTCGCCGGACCGGGCTACCTGGCACCTGCCCCAGCTTGAGCACTGGATCATCGTCCCGCTCATCGTCGTCCTGGCGATCGGCGCGATCGGACGGATCGTGAGTCTCACACCTGAGGTCGGCGCCGCGGAGTCCCAGGTCCTCGCGGCCCTCGACCCTGTTCGCTCCGGCCTTCTCCTGGCCGTCGCGGGCTTCGTCCACGGCATCTTCTCCGCACCCTGGGTCTACGGCATCATCGCCGCACTCACCGCGTGGCTGGCGCTCGTCAAGCGCAGCGGCCGCGATGCCGCGGGCTTCGCCGTGACCGCAGTGACCATGGTCGTGGTCGCGAGCACCGCCCAGCAGATCATCGGCCGCCCGGCTCCCGGCCTGGGCGACGGCGTCCTGACCGCCGAGGTCGGCTCCTCGCTGCCCTCCGCTGCCGTGTGCGCCGCCATCGGCATCTCCCTGTCCTTCCTGGTGGCCTCGCGGCGCCACATCTCCGGCATGGCGGTCCTGCTCGCCGGTGCCGGTGTGAGCCTGGCCGTGGCGCTGTCGGCGCTGCTGACGTCATCCGCCTACGTGCTGGACGTCGTGCTGTCCCTGCCGGTCGCCTGGGCGGGCGTGGTGCTGGGCTGCGGCCTGGCCAACAGGGTCGTCCCGGCCATGGCAGAGCGCTTCGGCTGGGGTCTCCCGCGCGCGGACCGCAAGCTGGCTCACCGCCAGGCTCCGCGCTACAGCGACGCCGAGACCGCCTACGCCCGCTCCGAGTCCCGCAGCACTGCGGCGGCCTCCGCGCACCGCGACCTCGACGACGGCCCCATCACCGAGGAGCTGCCCGTCATCCGCGAGGACGACGCCGCCGCCGCCTGACCCGGCCCCTGCTGCTCCGCGAAGGGCGCCTCTCCCGCCAGGGGGAAGCGCCCTTCGTCGTCGCCGCCTCTCCCGCCCCGCGCCTAGGTGCCTCCCTGCGCTTTCCCGCACCCAGAGCGCACATGCGCACGCAGAGACGCGATGCAGCACGTAGGCGGGGGAAGAGTGCGGCTCAGGGGGCCAGGCGGCGGTGGCGGGGCCACCAGATGATGCGGCCCAGGTCATAGGTCAGCGCCGGGACCAGCAGGGAGCGCACCAGCAGGGCGTCGAGCAGGACGCCGAAGGCCACCATGAAGGCCAGCTGCACCATGAACACGATGGGGATCACGGCCAGCGCGGCGAAGGTCGCAGCCAGCACGATGCCGGCGGACGTGATGACACCGCCGGTCAGCACCGTTCCCCGCAGCACGCCGGCGCGCGTCCCGTGCTCCAGGGACTCCTCCCGCACCCGCGACATCAGGAAGATGTTGTAGTCGATGCCCAGCGCCACCAGGAACACGAACGCGTACAGCGGCACCGAGGGATCCGAGCCCGGGAACTCGAGCACGTGGTTGAACACCAGCGCGCTGACGCCCAGCGCCGAGGCGTACGAGATCACCGTGAGCACCACCAGCAGGACCGGCGCGAGCACCGAGCGCAGCAGCAGCATGAGGATCACCAGCACGACCGCCAGGATCATGGGGATGATCACCGCACGGTCGCGCTCGGCGGCGTGATTGGTGTCCAGCGTGCTGGCGGTCTCGCCGCCGACCAGGATGGTGTCGTCGATCCCGTGCAGCTCGGAGCGCAGGGTCTCGACGGCCTGGAAGGTCTCATCGGCATCCGGGTCGGTGGTGGTGGTGATCTGGATCTGGACGTCGTCGTCGACGACGGTCGGGGAGACCCCCTCGAACGGATTCGCGCCCGGGGGAGCGGACTCGAGCTGAGCGGCCGCCGAGCCCAGCGGGATGGAGCCCTGTGGGGCGTCGAGCGCCGTGACCGTCACGGAGTCCACGGGATCCAGGGCCTCCGCCTCCTCCGCGACCTGATCCATGCGCGACTCCGGGGCGATGACCGTGATCGGGGATCCGGAGCCGCCGGGGAAGTGCTCGGAGAGGATGTGCTGGCCGTCGGCGGCCGGGGACTCGCCGATCAGCGTCTCGGACTGCTTGAGGCCCGAGGCCTGCAGCTGCGGGGCGAAGGCCGCGGCGATCAGCAGGACCAGGGTGGAGAGGATCCACACCGGGCGGTGGCGTCTGGCGATGAATCGCCCGATCCGCGCCCAGAGGCCGCTGCCCTCCACGGCATGTCCGCGGTCGTCGGGAACGACCTCCAGGGCCTGCGGACCCTGGTCCTGGAAGCGGGGGCCGGCCGGCCAGAAGGCCGCGCGCCCGATGAGCATCAGCGCCGCCGGCAGCAGGGTCAGCGCGGCCAGCATGGAGAAGACGATGCCGGTGGCGGCGGCCGGGCCCAGCGCTGCGGTGGAGCCCAGGTCCGAGACCAGCAGGCACAGCAGCCCGGCGATCACCGTGCCGCCCGAGGCCAGCACTGGCTCGATGGTGCCGCGCAGCGCCTCCCGGGTGGCCTGGCGCGTGCTGCGATGAGCATGGAGGGCGTCCCGGTAGCGGGCGGTGTAGAGCAGGCAGTAGTCGGTGGCGGCACCCACGACCAGGATGAACAGGATGCCCTGCACCTGGCCGTTGATCTGGATCAGCCCCGACGACGCCAGCAGGTAGACCACCACGATCGCCGCGCACAGCGCCGCCATGGCGGTGATCAGCACCAGCACCGGCAGCAGCGGGGAGCGGTAGACGACCACCAGGATCACGAACACGACCGCCAGGGCCACCAGCAGCAGGATGCCGTCGATCCCGGAGAATCCCTCGGCCAGCTCGCTGGCGAAGCCCGCAGGGCCTGTGACCGCCGTTGTCAGCCCCTGGGGCGCCTGGTCCTCCATGGCGCTGCGCAGCTCGGAGACCTGGTCCCCGAACTCGTCCTCGTCCATGGGCACGAAGAGCTGCAGCGCCTCGCCGTTCTCCGAGACCACGGGAGGGGAGGGCTGCTGCTCGGCGATGCCGCGGTCCACGAGCGAGTCGGAGAGCTCCTGCGCCCACTGCCTGTCCTGGTCGGTGAGGCCGTCGTCGCGCTGGGCCACGGCCACGGCGGGCAGGAAGGGGTCCTCCGTGAAGTCGTCTGCCCGGTCAGCGACCTGGGTGGATTCGGCGGACTGGGGGAGGAACGAGCTCTGCTGATTGGTGGAGACGTCCGAGATCCGCCCGAAGAACGGCCCGCCGAGCATCAGCACGGCCAGCCAGATGAGGATCAGGGCAGGGGCGATCAGGGTGCGCGCCCACGGGCGGCGGTGCTCTGCTGGAGTGTTCACTGGTCCTGCTCGATTCGCTGGGGAGACCTCACTGTCTCATGGCCCTGTGGCGCGACAGCGGCCAGGGGCCCGTCGGATCGATCCGACGGGCCCCTGGCCGGCAGCTGCACCCCGCGCGGCGGGGCGCAGATCACTTCCTGTGGTGCTCGTGCGTGGAGTAGTCGCCGAGCGGATCGTGCCCGCCCGGCTCCTCGCCCAGGGTCGCGATCGCCTGCGTGTCCTCGAAGCTCATGGGCTCGTGCTTCACGAAGCGCTTGTACGCCCAGTTGACCGCCGAGAGCAGCAGGCCGATGCCCAGCAGGACGGCGGCGATCTGGTACTCGATGACGTCCTGCGCCCACGGGCCGATCAGGAACAGCGTGGTGGCCGCGCCGATGAAGGGGATGAACGCGGGAGCCCGGAAGTAGCCGGTGCCCTCGCGCGACTTGTCCTTGCGCAGCACGATCACGGCCACGTTGACCACCGCGAACACGCCGAGCAGCAGCAGCGCGGTCGTGCCGCCGAGCGCGGCAGCGGTCTCCTTGGCCATGATCTGCCCGACCACCAGGATCAGGGCGGCGGCCAGGACGGTCGTGAAGACCACAGAGGCCCACGGGACGGAGTGCTTGGAGCTGACCTTGGCCAGGAAGCCCGGGAGCACGCCCTGGGAGGCCATGCCGTAGAGCAGGCGCGAGGCCATCAGCATGTTGATCAGCGCCGTGTTGGCCACCGCGAAGATGGTCAGGAACGGGTAGATCGCGCCGACCGGGATGCCGGGGGCGCCGGCGTTGACGACTTCGAGCAGCGGGGTCGTGGACTCGCCCAGCACGCCGATCGGGACGATCGCGACGGCCAGGATGGAGACCAGGACGTAGACGGCGCCGGTGATGCACAGGCCGATGAGCATGATCCGCGGGAAGTTCTTCTGCGGGTCCTTGGTCTCCTCGACCATGTTGACGGAGTCCTCGAATCCCACGAAGGAGAAGAAGGCCAGGGAGGTCACGGCGGTCAGCGCCAGGAAGATCGACTTGTCGCCCTGGGTCTCGAAGATCATGGTCCGGGAGAAGTCGGCGTTGCCCTGGGTCGCGGCCCAGAGGCCGATGAGGATCACGATGGCCAGGCCGGAGAGCTCGATGCAGGTCAGCACCACGTTGAGCATCAGGGATTCCTTGACGCTGCGCAGGTTGATGATCATGAGCAGGACCATGAAGCCGACGGCCATGAGGGTCACCGCCGTCATAGGCGGATCCTCCCAGCCGAAGCCCGCCACGAGGTTGGAGGCCACGGTGCGAGCGGCGGTGGAGGCGGAGGTCAGGCCGGAGGCAAGCACGGCGAAGGTGACCATGAAGGTCAGCAGGCCGATCCCGAAGGCCTTGTGGGTGTAGAGCGCGGCACCCGAGGCGCCGGGGTACTTGGTGACCATCTCCAGGTAGGAGAAGGCGGTCACGGCGGCCACGAAGAAGGCCAGCAGGATCGGGGCCCAGGCGGCGCCGCCGATCTCGCCGGCGATCGTGCCGGTCAGGGCGTAGACGCCCGTTCCCAGGATGTCGCCGACGATGAACAGCAGCAGCAGGCCGGGGCCCATGACCTTGGCCAGGTCGCTGCTCTCGACAGGTGCGGTGCCGTCGGTGGAGGTGCCGCGGGGATCTGAGGGCGCGCTCTCGCGCGAGTTGGTGCTCACTGGGTGCTCCCGAGGACGGATGCGGACGGGACCCGGGGTGACAGGTGGTGCGCTGTCGCCGCTATCACAGGTGGCTGTGACTGGACCCACAGGGTGCGCCCACTGTACGGCCCTTCCGGCCCGGATGCGCCACATCCGCCGTGTCCTGCGGGGATGAATTCCTCCGCATGGGGCTGCGGGGACAGCCCGGCCCCACGGGACCGTGCTCAAGCGCTCGGCCCCCGACGACGGCTGCGCTGCGCTCCGGCGCCGGAGAGGGCCGGTCAGGCCCTGCCGGGGCTGCGACGGGCCGCCGAGAGCATCAGCGGAAGCGCGGTGCCGGAGGCCAGCTGGACCGAGTGATCGGCGTGGGCGGAGAAGCCGGTCGGCTCGGGGTTGATCTCCACGACCGGGACCCCCAGGCCCAGGGCGGTCAGCGGCAGCGAGGCCGCCGGCTGCACGAGCCCGGAGGTCCCGATCACGAGCACGAGCTCGGCCGAGGCCATGGCGGACTCGGCGTCGTCGAAGGCCCCCTCGGGCAGCGCCTCCCCGAACCACACGACGTCCGGGCGGATGGGGCCGTCGCACTCCAGGCACTCCGGCGGGGTCTCGGGGCGCGGCTCGTCCAGGGGCGGCTCGTCCAGGCGCAGGTCGGCGACCTGCCACTGATCCGCCGGGCGGCCGCAGTGCGAGCAGCGGAACGAGTACAGGGAGCCGTGCAGGTGCGAGACATCGGAGGAGCCGGCGCGCTCGTGGAGGTCGTCGATGTTCTGCGTCGCGATCGTGACGTCCGCGTACTCGCTCCACGACACCAGCGCCCGGTGCCCGGCGTTGGGCGCGCACTGCCGGACATATCGCGCTCGCTGCATATACCAGGCCCAGACCAGCTCCGGATCGGCCTCCCAGGCCTCCGGGGTGGCCAGCTCCTGCGGCGAGTAGCGGGCCCACAGCCCGGTCTCCGGGGCGCGGAAGGTGGGAACGCCGGACTCGGCCGAGATGCCGGCGCCAGAGAGCACCGCGACCCTCGAGGCCGAGCGGCACAGATCCAGCACCTCGGGACCGATCGCCTGCAGCTGGGCGTTGAGCCGGCCGGCGCGCTGGGACAGGGACTCGTCGGGATCCTGATCGGTGCTCATGGCCCCCACGGTAGGCGACTCGCCCCGGCCGTGAGCCCATGCGGGCCCGGCGCCGCCGCGGTGCCTGTGATGGAATGGACGCATGAAGTACGACTTCCGACGCCTCACCCCCGCCGTCCTGACCTCGCTCGGGCTGATCTTCCTTGCGCTGCTCTTCGTGAGCTTCGGCTGGGCCGTCCTGGGCTGGATCCTGGGGCTGGCCGGCCTGGCCCTGAACGTGGTGGCCGTGGCGGTCATCGCGGTCCCGGGTTCCGCAGGCGACGGCGCCCGCCGCGTTCCGGCGCGTCCGGGGGCGGCTCAGCGCTCCGAGCGCGAGCGCCTGGCGCTGCGCGATTCGGCGGCGCCTTCCCGCGGCGTCGAGCACGACGACGAGCGCGAGGCCGAGGCCGAGGTCATCCGCGACGCGGACGGCCAGCCGGTCCAGGCGCAGCTCTCCCGCACGGTCTCCGCCCAGCGCGACGGCAAGGCGGGCAAGGGCGACAAGCGCGCCTACTCCCGCGCCGGCTCGACCGCCGTGCCGGGCTCTGCGCGGGCGTCGTCCTCCGGTGGGAGCTCGAACAAGCGCCGCTGAGGCGGAGTCGACATGACTGAGGGGCCGGGACAGATGTCCCGGCCCCTCAGTCATGTCCGCTCAGCTGCCCTGCGAGGCTTCGTCCTGCGTGGCCTCGTCCGAGGAGCCCGTGCCGAGCTTCTTGTAGTGGCGGTTGCGGAAGCCCAGCAGGGCGCCGCCCACGACGGCGGCGAGCAAGGAGCCCGTCAGGATGCCGACCTTGGAGGTGGCGCCCAGATCCGACGAGGGCCCGAAGGACAGCTCGCTGATCAGCAGCGAGACCGTGAAGCCGATGCCGGCCAGCGCGGCCAGGCCGACGACGTCGATCCACTGGATGTCCGGATCGAGGTTGAACCTGCGCAGACGGGTGAGCAGCCAGGTGGTGGCGGTGATGCCGACCGTCTTGCCGACGAGCAGGCCCACGATCACGCCCAGCGCCGCGACCGAGGTCCAGGACTCGACCAGGCCGCTCCAGCCCTCCACGAACACCCCGGCCGAGAAGAAGGCGAAGATCGGGACGCACAGCGCGGCGGAGAACGGGCGCACCAGGTGCTCGAGGTGGGAGGCGAGGCCCACGGCCTCGGGGTTGCGCTCGACGGTGCGGCGGTTCGGGTGGACGGGGACCATGAAGGCCAGGACGACGCCCGCGATGGTGGCGTGGATGCCCGAGTTGTAGAACAGCGCCCAGGTGATCACGCCCAGCGGGAACAGGCTCAGCCAGGTCAGCCAGGTCTTCTCGGCGAACTTGGCCTGCCCCTTGTAGGCGATCAGCGCGAAGACGGCGATCGGGATGATCGCAGCCCCCAGGTGGGCGAGGCTCAGATCCGACGTGTAGAACAGCGCGATGATCGTGATGGCGATCAGATCGTCGACGACGGCCAGCGTCAGCAGGAACGTGCGCATGGCCACCGGAAGGTGCGAGCCGACGATCGCCAGCACTGCGGTCGCGAAGGCGATGTCCGTGGCGGTGGGGATCGCCCAGCCGCCCATGAGCTCGCCGCCACCGCTGCTGGCGGCGAAGGCCACGAAGATCAGGGCGGGGACCGCGACGCCGCCGAAGGCGGCTGCGATCGGCACGGCGGCCTTGCCTGGATTGCGCAGCTCGCCGTCCACGAACTCCTGCTTCAGCTCCAGGCCGACCAGGAAGAAGAACACCGCCAGCAGGGCGTCGGCCGCCCAGTGGCTCACGCTCAGGTCCAGGGTGAGCAGAGGGCTGTCGGGGTCGCCCAGGACGGGGCCGAAGTGGAAGTCGCTGACCGATTCGTAGAGCTCGCGCAGCCCGGGTGCATTGGCCGCGCTCAGGGCGAGGACCGTGGCGACCAGCAGCAGGACGCCGGCGACCGTCTCCGAGCGAAGGAGCCGACCGATCCCGCTCGAGGAGGGAGTGTCGGAAGCGCCGTAGACGGGGTCGTGGTGCGGCTCGACGTGATGATCGGGCTCGGCGGCGCTCTCCGCAGAGCTGTGGGGCGTGGTCATTGGTCTCCTGTGGGATTCGGCCTGCATGAGGGCAGGTGCATGCGCATTCCGCTCTCGCGGGCCGACCAGACTTCCCGGCTCACCGCTTGCCACGTTAGCAAAGCGATGCGCCTGGCCCCAGCGCTCGGTCTGTGCGGCACAGGGTGCGGATCTAGGATTCCGGCATGAGCGCGCACGAGCACAGAGGGAACGCGACGGGCCGGGTCCGCAGCCTCAACGTGGGCACCGAGCGGGAGAATCCGGCGCCCCGCCGGGTCTCGACCGGCATCTTCAAGCAGCCCATCGACGGACCCGTGGCGATCGCCGACCCCGGCCCCAGGGCCCCCGACGCCCCGCTCGCTTCGGGGGTCTCAGGCGACTTCGTGGGCGATCGGGCCCACCACGGCGGCAGGTTCCAGGCCGTCTACGCGTTCGACCGCGCCGAGCTGGACTGGTGGGAGGAGCAGCTGGGCCGTCCGCTGCACGACGGCATGTTCGGCGAGAACCTCACGCTCGAGTCCGTGGCGGTGGACGACGCCGTGATCGGCGAGCTCTGGCAGATCGGGACCGCGCGGCTGCGCGTCACCGAGCCCCGCATCCCGTGCGGCACGTTCGCCGGCGTGATGGAGGAGCAGGGCTGGATCAAGCGCTTCACGCAGCGAGCCCGCTCCGGGGCTTACCTGGCCGTCGACGCCCCAGGGGAGGTCCGGCGCGGCGACGAGGTCCGGGTGATCTCCCGTCCCGAGCACGGGATCACGGTGGCCGAGGCCTTCCGGGCGCGGACCCTGGAGCGCGACCTGGCGCCCCGAGTGCTCCAGGCGGGCGAGGACCTGAGCCCCAAGCTGCTGGATCGGCTGCAGGCGCTCATCGGTGGCGCCGACCCGAACCTGCCCAGCTGATCTGCCCGCCCGGGCCTGCGGATCAGCCGTTCAGGGCGGCGGCGCGGTAGAGGCGCTGGACGGCGTCGGGGCTGAGGCTGGCGTCGACGGCCGCCGTGGTCTCGGGGGAGCGCAGCAGGTAGCGCACCGGACCGTGCTGGCCGCGCTCCAGGCGCAGGGCATCGACGGTGGCGTAGCGCTGGGAGAGCTGGGCCGTGAAGGGCTTGCCCCGCCCCGGAGTCACGGACAGGGTCAGCTGGACCTCGACCGAGGAGAGGTCGTCGTCCTCGTCCTCCGACACCTCGAACTCGTCGGCCCCGGAGGCGTTCGGGGCCTCTTCAGCGGCGTGGTCCGCGGGGTCGTCGTCGACGCCGGCCGCGTCCCCGCCGATGCGCAGCTCGCGGATGATGCCGATCCCGTAGCCCACCGAGCCGGTGGCTGCCTGGCCCAGCACCTGGCGGGCCTGGCCCATGACCGCGCGCAGGCGCCCGATCCACACGACGCCTGCCACGATCAGCACGACCGCCAGGATCGCGGGCCAGACCCAGGAGCCGTCGCGCATCCACTGCAGCAGCAGCACCACAGCGACGATCGCAGCCAGCAGCGGCACCAGGACGATCAGCACATTGCCCTTCACGCCGCCGATCTCCTGCAGCGCCTGCGGGTCGGAGCGGATCTCGTCCATCATCTGGCGGTCGAAGGCGCGTGCGTCGGTGCCGTCCTGAGCGGACAGGGGCACGGGCCAGGTTCCCTGATCATCCATGCCCACCATCCTCGCAGAGCAGCGGGGGGCCGGTGTCAGCTCATCTCGATCGAGCGCTTCGACAGCCCGATCTTGAACCCCTCGATCCTGGTGCGGACCTCGACATCGGGGGACGAGGCCGCCCCCAGGGTGATGAACAGCGGCGTGAAGTGCTCCACGGTGGGGTGGGCGTGCGGCATGCCCGGGGCCTGGCGGCGGAAGTCGGCCAGGGCGTCCACGCGGCCGGCGTCGAGCATCTCGGCGGCCCACAGGTCGAAGTCGGAGGACCAGTTCTCGGCGGTGCCGTCGTCGGCGCGCAGCAGCTGGACCGAGGGGCGCCCGTGGGTCATGAATCCCGACCCGACGACCAGGTGCCCCTCCGCGCGCAGCTCGCGCAGGCGCCGTCCCAGGTCCATCAGTCGCTCGGGATCGTGCGTGGGCATGGAGACCTGCAGGGCGGGGACGTCGGCCAGCGGGTACATGGCGCGCAGCGGCACCCAGGCGCCGTGGTCGAGTCCGCGCATGCGGTGCTGGTAGAGGGGCTCGTCGTCCGGCATGGTCGCGGCGATCCGGCGGCCCAGCTCGGTGGCATCCGGGGTCGCGTACTGCAGCTGGTAGAAGCGCTCCTCGAAGCCGCCGAAGTCGTAGACCAGAGGGGTCCCCGCCGCCGGGGCGGTGATCATGGTGGGTGCCTGCTCCCAGTGGGCGGAGACGATCACGATGCCCTTGGGCTTGGGCAGCGAGACCGCCCACTCGAACAGCTCCGACATCCACAGGCCGTCGTCGAGCAGTCCGGGGAAGCCATGGCCGATGTAGAAGGTCGGCAGCGGGGCGTCGCCGTCCTGCCAGCGCGGCTGCATGGCGCTGCGCGGCACGGCCGTGAGGTCGTGGCGGTCCAGCGCGATCATGTCGGGTGCGGTTCCTGCCGAGGTGGGCTGGGTGGTCATCGGGGGCTCCTGTTCGAAGAGGCAAGCCTTCTGCCGGTTGCGTCGGAAAGTATTTCTACGCCTCAGTACGTGATGCGTCAAGTACCCAGAATGGGCAGTAAGGTTACAACCATGGTGGAACCGCAATGGCTCAACGACGACGAGCGGGAGGCATGGCTTGCCCTCGTCGCGCTGATGTTCAAGATGCCCGGCACGATCGAGCGCCAGCTGGTCGACGACGAGGACCTCAGCCTCGCCGAGTATCTGGTCCTGGCGATGCTCTCCGAGGCCCCGGATCGCAGCCATCGCATGTCGGATCTGGCCGCAGCCACCTTCACGGGGCAGTCCCGGCTCTCGCGCATCGTCGCGCGGCTGGAGCGCCATGACTACGTCCGACGCAGCGCCAACGCCCAGGACCGCCGAGTGGTCGTCGCCCAGCTGACTCAGGACGGCTTCGAGAAGGTCCGCAGCGCGGCGCCGGGGCACGTCGCCCACGTCCGCGAGGAGATCTTCGATCGCCTCAGCGCCCAGCAGGTCGAGCAGATCGCCCGGATCGCCCGCGACCTCACCGACGGCGTCGAGCCCCCGCGCGTCTGAGCGTCCTGGTCCGGCTGTTCGCTGTCTGATGACCTCGCTCTGATCCGGCCCGCGAGCAGCGGAGCGGGTCTAGCGTGGGCGGGATGAGCATGAACGCCTCCCCCTGGGCCCTGATGCGCTCGGCCACGCAGAGCGAGAGCCTCAAGGGATCGCGCATCTCCCGCGAGACCGTCGGCCGCGTGGTGCGCTTCGCCCGACCGCACTCCCGGATGCTGCTGGGCTTCCTGCTGACGTCGGTGGTCGTGGCGGTGCTCGGCGTGATCACCCCGGTGCTCGCGGGCCGCGTGGTCAATGCGATCACCGGCAGCGGCTCGGTGGATCTCGTCGTGCGCCTGGCGCTGCTGATCGCGCTGATCGCCGTTCTGGATGCCGGTTTCGGCATACTCAACCGCTGGCTGTCGTCGACGATCGGGGAGGGGCTCATCCTCGACCTGCGCACCGCCGTCTACGACCACGTGCAGACCCTGCCGGTCGCCTTCTTCACCCGCACCCGCACGGGAGCGCTGATCTCGCGGCTGAACAACGACGTCCTGGGCGCCCAGCGCGCGTTCTCCAACACGCTCTCCGGGGTGGTCTCGAACCTGGTCTCGCTGATCCTCACCGTCGGGGTGATGGTCTCGATCTCATGGCAGGTCACCCTCCTGTCGGTCCTGCTGCTGCCCATCTTCCTGATCCCCGCGCGGCTGATGGGCGGGCGGCTGGCCAGGCTGCAGCGCGAGGCGGCCCAGCACAACGCCTCGATGTCCACGCAGATGACCGAGCGGTTCTCCGCCGGCGGGGCCACGCTCATCAAGCTGTTCGGCAAGCCGCAGTCCGAGTCCGACGAGTTCGCCCGCCGCGCAGGTCGCGTGCGCACCATCGGGGTGCGGGTGGCCATGCTCCAGGCCACGTTCCTCACCGCCCTGACCCTGGTCTCGGCGCTGGCGCTCGCGCTGGTCTACGGCGTGGGCGGCGTGCAGGCGATCGTCGGGAATCTCGACGCCGGCCAGGTGGTCACCCTCGCCCTGCTCCTGACCAGGCTGTACACCCCGCTGACCATGCTCGCCAATGCCCGCCTGGACATCATGAGCGCGCTGGTGAGCTTCGAGCGGGTCTTCGAGATCCTCGACCTCGAGCCCCTGATCCGCGAGCCCGAGAACCCCCGGGCGATCCCCGACGGTCCCGTGTCCGTCGAGTTCGACCAGGTGCGCTTCACGTATCCCTCCGCCGAGCAGACCTCGCTGGCCTCGCTCGAGGACGTCAGCGCCCTCGACTCCCGGGTGGGCGAGGAGGTGCTGCACGGTGTGGACTTCACGGTGGAGCACGGTCAGACCGTGGCGCTCGTGGGGTCCTCGGGCGCCGGCAAGTCCACGATCGCCTCACTGGTCCCGCGCCTCTACGACGCCACCTCAGGGGCCGTGCGCATCGGCGGGGTGGACGTGCGCGAGACCTCGTTCACGGATCTGCAGGGCGCCGTCGGGATGGTCACGCAGGACGGGCACCTGTTCCACGAGACGATCCGGCAGAACCTCGCGCTGGCCGCGCCCGACGCCGACGACGAGCAGATGTGGTCCGCGCTGTCCCGCGCGCGCATGGACCATGTGGTGCGCGAGCTCGGCGACGGGCTCGACACCATGATCGGGGAGCGCGGCTACCGGCTCTCGGGCGGCGAGCGGCAGCGGCTGACCATCGCGCGGCTGCTGCTGGCCTCCCCGCGCGTGGTGATCCTGGACGAGGCCACCTCCGCGCTCGACTCCACGAGCGAGGCCTTCGTGCAGGCCGCGCTCGACGAGGCCATGGCCGAGCGCACCGCCCTGGTGATCGCCCACCGGCTCTCGACCATCCGCCGCGCCGACCGGATCCTGGTGATCGAGGGCGGCCGCGTGGTCGAGCAGGGCCCCCACGACGAGCTGCTGGCCGCCGGAGGCCGGTACGCCGAGCTCTACGAGACGCAGTTCGCCGACCAGGAGTGATCGGTCGCGTCGTCGGGCCCGCGGGGCCACTCAACGGGGCACAGCACACTGCGGTGCCACTCGATGCGGGTGGGTTGAGGAAACGGCCGTCGGCTGACGGCAGCGGGCGTCAGTGGGCCGACTTGCCGCGGGCCTTCTGGATCAGCGTCACGACGACCACGATGATCGCGCCCCAGATCAGTCCGAGCACCGCCGAGAAGAAGGTGTTCACGATCCAGGACACGGCGGCCTGGAGGACGGGCACCACGTGAGCGGCGGCTTCGCCCATGTGGTGCACGAAGCCGTAGAGGGCGTGCCAGCCGAACTCGTCCAGGCCCACGAGGATGATGTGCCCGCCCACCCAGAGCATGGCGACGGTGCCGACGACCGAGATGACCTGCAGGATCTTCGGCATGGCCTTGACCATGCCGCGCCCGATCGTCTGCAGCGCCCCGGAGCCGGTGGAGGCGAGCTTGAGCCCGGCGTCGTCCATGCGGATCAGCAGCGCCACGACCCCGTACACCACGCCCGTGATGACCACGGCCACGATCGCCAGGATGATCAGGCGGGAGAGGAAGCCCTCGGAGGCGACCTCGTTGAGGGAGATGACCATGATCTCCGCCGAGAGGATCAGGTCGGTGCGCACGGCGCCTGCGACCATCTTGTCCTCGGCGGACTTGCCGTCGGAGGCCGCGTCCTGGTCGACGGCCGGCTCCTCGTGGGAGTGCCCGGACAGCGCTCCCCAGATCTTCTCGGCGCCCTCGAAGCACAGGTAGGACCCGCCCAGCATGAGGATCGGCGTCAGCGCCCAGGGCGCGAACTGGCTCAGCAGCAGCGCGATCGGCAGGATGATCAGCAGCTTGTTGCGCAGCGATCCCTTGGTGATCCGCCAGATGATCGGCAGCTCGCGCGAGGCCTCCACGTCCTTGACGTACTGGGGAGTCACGGCGGTGTCGTCGACCACCACACCGGCGGCCTTGATCGAGGCGCGTCCGGTGGCGGCGCCGATGTCGTCGACGGAGGCCGCGGTCACCTTGGCGATCGCCGCGACGTCGTCCAGCAGCGCGATCAGCCCGCCGCTCATCGCGCGCCTCGGCTCGGCAGGACGGCGACGGCCGCGAGGGGGCACAGGGGGCGCGGGAGCGCGGGGGTCCGGGTCATGCCAGCAGGGTAAGCGCCGCGGCCGCGAATCGTCCGATCCCACGAGGGCATCGCTCGGAACATCCGATGAACTGCCAGCTTGCTGAGGGAACTCGGGCCGGACTGGCTTACAGTGGAGCTCCCCGACGTCAGGACCTCCTGTGAACGCAAGCGATGAGATCGCGATCGCCTTCCGCGGTGTGCGCAAGACCTACCCGGACGGCACCACTGCGGTGGACGACCTTGATCTCGAGGTCCCCCGCGGCTCCCTGACGGTCTTCGTGGGCCCGTCCGGCTGCGGCAAGACCACGTCGCTGCGGATGATCAACCGCATGGTCGAGCCGAGCTCCGGGGTCGTGGAGGTCGACGGCCGCGACGTCTCCACCGTCCCCGCCCACCGGCTGCGCCGCTCGATGGGCTATGTCATGCAGGCCTCGGGCCTGATGCCGCACCGCACCGTCAGCGAGAACATCATGACCGTGCCTCGGCTGCAGGGCGGCTCGCGGGCCTCCGGGCGCAAGCGCGCCGAGGAGCTCATGGAGATCATCGGGCTGGATCCCGCGCTGGGCTCGCGCTATCCCTCGCAGCTGTCGGGAGGACAGCAGCAGCGCGTGGGCGTGGCCCGCGCACTGGCCGCTGACCCGCCGATCCTGCTCATGGACGAGCCCTTCTCCGCGGTGGATCCGCTCGTGCGCGCCGATCTGCAGCGCGAGGTGATCGAGCTGAAGCACCGCCTCGACAAGACGATCGTGTTCGTCACCCACGACATGGACGAGGCGGTCATGCTGGGCGACCGCGTGGCCGTGATGGCCCAGGGCGGCCGCCTGGCGCAGTACGACACCCCCGAGCAGGTCCTGCGGGCGCCGGTCGACGGCTTCGTCGCCGAGTTCGTGGGCCGCGACCGCGGCTTCCGGGCGCTCGAGTTCGATCAGGCGGACGTCGTGCTCAGCGGCGTGCGGGTCCGCGATCCGCAGGGCAGCACGACCACGCTCGGCGGCCACGCCGCGGCCGGGGAGTGGACGCTCGAGGTCGACGACGACGGCCGCCCCATCGGCTGGCTCGCCCCGCTTCCGGGCGCAGGCAGGACCGCTCCGTGGGGCGGCGGCGAGTCCGAGCCGGCGCTCGCCGACCGCTCCGACGCGCAGCGCGTGGGCGGTTCCCTCCATCGCCGGGGCGCCCCGCTGCGCTCGGCGCTGGACGCGGCGCTGTCGTCGCCGTCGGGTCTGGCCGTGGCGGTGGACGACGACGGACGGGTGCGCGGCGTCCTGCGGCCCGAGGACGTGCTCGCGGCCATCGAGGACGTGCGCCGCGAGCGGGAGGCCGGCCGGTGAGCTGGCTGCAGGACAACCTCGAGTGGGTGGGCCAGCTGCTGCTCACCCACCTGGTGCAGTCGATCGTGCCGGTGGTCGTGGGGCTGCTGGTGTCGATCCCGGTGGCACGCGCGGCCGTGGGCTCGCGGTGGCTGCGCCCGCTGCTGATCAACGGGTCGGCGCTGCTCTACACGATCCCGTCGCTGACCCTGTTCGTGCTCCTGCCGCTGATCCTGGGCACGCTGATCACCTCCGTGTGGAACGTGATCGTGGCCCTGAGCCTCTACGTGATCGCGCTGCTGGTCCGCTCGTGCGCCGACGCCTTCGATTCGGTGGATCCCCACGTGCGCCAGGCCGCCTCGGCGCTGGGGTACACCCGGTGGCAGCGCTTCTGGGCTGTTGAGCTGCCTCTGGCCGTGCCCGTGATGCTCGCGGGCGTCCGCACCGCGCTGGTGGCCAACATCTCCATGGTCTCGGTCGGCGCGGTCATCGGCATCCAGTCGCTGGGCACGCTGTTCACGGACGGGCTGCGCCGCGGGATCGTCGAGGAGATCGCGGTCGGCGTGGTGCTCACGGTCGTGCTCGCCCTGGTGCTGGATCAGCTGCTGCGCCTGCTCGGACTGGGCCTGACGCGCTGGCAGCGACCCGGTCGCCGGGTCCACGCGCGCGTGGCCGCGACGGGAGGTGCGGCATGAACCTGATCGAGCTGACCTGGTCCTGGCTGTCGGATCCCGAGCAGTGGAGCGGCAGCGCCGGGATCCCCATGCGGATCCTGGAGCACCTCGAGTACTCCGGGCTGACCATGCTGATCGCCGTCGTTCTGGCGGTGCCGCTGGGAGCGGCGATCGGGCACACAGGGCGCGGGGCCGCAGCGGTCATCGGCGCGGCCGGCGCCCTACGCGCCCTGCCGACCCTGGGCCTGCTGACCCTGTTCTCGCTGCTCATGGGCCTGGGGCTCGTCCCTCCGCTGCTGGCGCTCGTGATCCTGGCCGTCCCGCCGATCCTCAGCGCGGCCTGCGTGGGCGTGGCCGAGGTCTCCCCGCGGGTCCGCGACGCCGTGATCGCCCAGGGCATGACGCCGTGGCAGGTCCTCACCCGCGTGGAGCTGCCCCTGGCGGTGCCGGTGATCATGGGCGGGGTGCGCAACGCCGCCCTGCAGGTCATCTCCACGACCACCGTGGCCGCCTACATCAACCTGGGCGGACTGGGCCGCTACCTGATCGACGGGCTCGCCGTGCGCGACTACGGCCGGATGCTCGGCTCGGTGCTGCTCGTGGCCGTGCTCGCGCTGCTGGTCGATGCCCTGCTCTCGCTGCTGCAGCGCGGGCTCACCTCGCCCGGCATCCGTCGTCCCGAAGGAGGCACACCGTGACCGGACCCGCATTCCGACCCTCCCCGGCCGAGCGCAGCCGTCGTCCGGTCCTGGCCCTCGGCGCGGCGCTCATGCTCGGGCTGACCGGCTGCGGGCTGAACTCGGACCCGCTGGCCACCGGTGGGGGAGCCAGCACGCCGGACGGCTCCGTCACCGTGGGCTCGGCCGACTTCCCGGAGTCGCAGATCATCGCCGAGATCTATGCCGGGGCCCTGCGCTCCGAGGGCATCGAGGCGGACACGGAGCCGGGGATCGGCGCCCGCGAGGCGTACATCGGGGCCCTGCAGGACGGCTCGATCGACGCCGTCCCGGACTACACGGGCAACCTGCTGACCTACTTCGATCCGGAGGCCACGGCCACCGGGGAGGAGGAGATCCTGCAGGAGCTTCCCGAGACCATGCCTCCGGGGCTGTCGGTGCTCGAGCCGTCGCCGGCCCAGAACAAGGACTCGATCGTGGTCACGCGCCAGACCGCTGACGAGCACGGGCTGCGCAGCCTCGAGGATCTCGCCCCGCTGTGCGCGGACATGACCTTCGCGGGCGCCCCGGAGTTCCAGGAGCGTTCCTACGGCCTCGACGGCTTGGCCTCCGTCTACGGCTGCGAGCCCGCGTCCTTCCAGCCGATCAACGACGCCGGCGGCCCGCTCACCGTCGACGCCCTGACCAGTGGCGACGCCGATGCCGCCGACATCTTCACGACCACGCCGGCCATCGTGGAGGAGGACCTGGTGGTGCTCGAGGACCCGCGCAGCAACTTCGCCGCGCAGCAGGTCATCCCGCTCGTGTCCCCGCAGCGCCTTCCCGACGGGGCCGAGGAGGTGCTCGACGGCGTCTCGGAGAAGTTGAGCACCGAGGACCTGCTCGAGCTCAATCAGGAGATCAGCGGCGATCAGGCGATCTCCGCACAGCAGGCGGCTGAGGGCTGGTTGGCGGACAACGGCTATCGAGTCGGCTGACGGGCCGCTCCACAGGCTGGGGACGCCGGGATCAGCATGCTGGCGGCCTTCACAGCCGCTCTGGCTGCGTGCTGTCCCCAGGGCAAGCCCTGTTCTCCACACTCTCAGACGGGCTTTCCACAGAGTGAACGGTGGATTCCACAGCTTCGCGAGTGCGGCCCGACTGTGCTATGTGACCTTTCATGGGAGGGGATCGTTGCAGAGAAACGGCCCCTGACCTGGGGATTCAGTGCGCATTGGGCCGAATGCGGCTGCTGCTGACCCCTGAACGCCCTTCCCGAACGCGCTTCGCCTGTGGATAACCCGGTGGACAACCTGTGCGCGACACGGAGGACTATCCACCAGCTGTGGAGACCTCTGTGGATCACCGTGTGGACCGGCTGTGGGCGGTGGTGGATGGGTGCGCAGGGGCGGGTGATCTCCGCGTCATCTGCCGAAATGCCCCCCCAGACCGCCCACAGTGTCACAGCGCTTCCTGGAAGTGGCTTCCTGCTATGTGCTGACTATGCTGGCGGCGTCCCGACTCGAAGCGACCTGCGGACCTCGTGCCCGCGCCGCTCGTCGGGGCAGACGCACCTACTCGGAGTCGATGGAGATCCTGAGCCGTTCCCGCTGCTGCCCACGCGGGTTGACCTTTGGGAGAAGACATCACTCAGCTCGCGATCTCCGCACCCGACCACCCCGACGACGACCGTCCCGGCGCCTCCGTCCATGGGGCAGGATCCGGGACCGTCGGCCGACGTCGGCGCTCGGTCGCACGGCCGCATGCGGACCTGAGCGGCGGCGATGCCGCCGCGGCCCTCGCAGCCGCCGAGAGCTCCGAGGGCCTCACCGCGCATCGACCGGCCGAGCGGTCCGTCGAGGCCTTCGCACCGAGCCCCCGCGAGCGGGAGCTCCCCGAGCGGGCCGAGGCTCCGCATGCCGACCTGCTGCGCGTGGCGCGGACGCGCCTCGATGACGATGCCCTGCGGCACCTTCCCGACGCCTCGGCCTTCCGCCGCCGCGCCGAGGAGCATCTGGGGCGGCTCGTCGAGCTGATCGTGGAGATCTACGGAGACCGGGCCGAGCACCAGGAGCTGGCGGTCGTCGTCGGGGATCTCGCCGTCATGCTGGCAGGGTCCTGGGCCGCCCGCTCCAGTGCGCTGCGCCAGGCCGATGCGGCGGCCGAGGGGGCTCAGCCCTGGTGGCTCTCGCGCGGCTCGTTCGCAGCGGCCGCCTATGCCGATCGGTGGGCCGGCGGGTTCTCCGGCGTGCAGGAGCGCATCCCCTATCTGCAGCAGCTGGGGGTCACGCATCTGCGGCTGATGCCTCCCTTCCGCGCGCATCCCGAGCGTCCGGACGGTGGATTCGCGGTCTCCAGCCACCGCGAGACCGATCCCCGCCTGGGCGGTGCCGACGACCTGCGGCGGCTCGCCGATGCCCTGCGCCGGGCCGGGATCTCGCTGATGCTCGACGTCGTGACGTCGAGGACGTCGTCGGACCACGACTGGGCGCGGGCCGCCGCCGATGGCAGCGAGTACTTCGAGCGCCTCTACCAGGTGCGGCGGGGGACGCGTCGGGGGTCGTCGCGGCCGCTGACGCTCGACGAAGCCCAGGCCCGCTCGGCCGCAGGCCAGGAGTGGGTGCCGCTGAATCCGGGCAGCCGGTTCGATCCCCGGCTCGTGCGCTCCACCGCCGCACCGGAGCAGTGGGATCTCGACTGGACCTCGCCGCACGTCCTGCTGTGCGTGGCGGGCGAGCTGCTGCACGTGGCCGGGCTGGGGGCGCAGGTCCTGCGCGTCGATCCCGCCAGCCGCCTGTGGAGCGGCGACGACGCCCGCGAATCCCACCGCCGCGGCCTGCTGGTCCTGGAGGCGCTGGCCGAGGTGCTGCGCATCGCCGCGCCCTCGAGCGTGCTCGAGACCCAGGATGCCGAGGATGTCCGGTCCGAGGGCGCCCCGGTGGGGCAGGGGCTCGGGCGGACGTCGCTGATCTGGAGCGCACTGGCCACCCGCAGCGTCGAGATGCTCGAGCGCGCGGTTCCGCAGCCCGGGGCGAGCGCGGGCACCGGGCGGCTGCTGCCGGTGCGCCAGCACGACGCCCTGAGCTGGGGCTTCGGCCCCCAGGACGTCCCCGAGGGCATCGATCCGCAGGCGCATCGCGAGTTCCTGGACCGGTTCTACACCGGCGGCTTCCCCGGTGCCTTCGCGGCCGAGTCCGGATGCGTGCGCACCGAGCACGGGGTCTGCGGCACCTCGGCCTCGCTCAGCGGCGTCCGCGAGGAGCCCGGAGCCGGCGCCGCGCGCCTGCTACTGGCCCACGCGGTGGCCTTCAGCATGAGCGGGGTGCCCGAGCTGTGGCTCGGCGATGAGCTCGCCGTGCTCAACGACGTCGACTGGCAGCGGGAGCCCGGCCATGCCGACGATCCGCGCTGGCTGCACCGACCGCGGCTCGAGGCCTCGGCGCTCGAGAGCCGCCATGACTTCTTCGCGACAGCCGGGCAGGTCTACGGCACCATCCGCCGTCTGGCCCAGATGCGCGCGGCTGCCTTCGAGTTCGAGGGACAGGAGGTCGTGGACTTCGACACTCGGAACCCCGCCGTGCTCGGGCTCCAGCGGGTGGGGCTGCGCCCCGACGGCGAGCTGCCGCAGACCGTCGTCCTGTGCCTGGCCAACTTCTCGGACTGGGCCCAGTTCGTGACCGGCGAGACGCTGTCTGGCTTCCTCCCGCGAGGCACGCGACTGCGCGACGACGTCGAGATCGACCTGCGCGAAGGCATCCTGCTCGAGGCCCACGGCTGGTCCTGGGTCCGCGTCATCCCCCGGTGATCAGCACACTGAGATTTTCCTCAGCCCTTGGCTGAACCATCTTGACCTGAGTGACTCAGAACTATTGGATGGAAGAGTCACTTCGACGAAGGAAGGAAGTCTCATGGCTGAGAAGTTCGTTCTGCCCGACCTGCCCTATGATTTCGCCGCACTGGAGCCGCATATCTCCGGTCGCATCATGGAGCTGCACCACGACAAGCACCACAACACCTACGTGACCGCGGCCAACAAGGCCCTCGAGTCCATGGAGGAGGCCCGCGCCAACGGCGACGCCGCCGGTGCTGCCAAGCTCTCCAAGGACCTCCAGTTCAACCTGGGCGGTCACATCAACCACTCGATCTTCTGGAAGAACATGTCCCCGGACGGCGGCGATAAGCCCACCGGCGAGCTGGCGTCCGCGATCGATGACGCCTTCGGCTCCTTCGACAACTTCCAGGCGCAGTTCACCGCTGTGGCCACCACGATCCAGGGCTCAGGCTGGGCGATCCTCGCCTACGAGCCGATCGCCGGCAACCTGGTGATCGAGCAGATGTACGACCAGCAGAACGGCGTCCCCGTCGCCACGTTCCCGCTGCTGCAGCTGGACATGTGGGAGCACGCCTTCTACCTGGACTACCAGAACGTGAAGCCGGACTACGTCAAGGCCTGGTGGAACGTCGTGAACTGGGAGGACGTCGCCCAGCGCCTGGAGAAGGCCCGCGCCGGCGCCTCCTCGCTCGTCTGAGACCGACCGTCTCCGAACAGCAGCTGACTCCGACCGCCTGAGCGGGGCCGAGTCCGCCCGCACCGCCCCCGTCGCCCCTTCGGGCACGGGGGCGGTGCCATGCCCGGGCCCGCTCCCTCCCGCCTTGTAGGCGCAGCGAGGTGGTGCGCCGAGATCATGCTCAAATGCGCCAGATCGCCGATTCGGTGCACGGAAGCATGATCTCGGCACTCTGGGCGCACGGAAGCGGGATCTCGGCGCGGGGCGCAGGTGGCTGGCGCCGACGACGGGTGCGCGGTGGACTCGAGCGCGGTTCCGGGCGACGATGGGAAGGATGCGTGTGACACGGGCCGCACGCGACCGCTGGCCCCAGCGGACAGCCCTGGCCCGTGCGTCGAGAGCCCGTCGAGAGGAAGCCCCATGCCGAAGTTCCTGTGCACGTTCACCGTCCCCGGCCCCGCCGAGGACATGCTGCGCGAGGTCGGTGAGCTCGAGGTCATCGAGGGGATCTCCCCCGAGGACTTCGACGCAGCGGTCAGCGGCGGCGAGTACGACGCCGTGATCCAGCAGCTGTCCCAGAAGGTCGACGCCGACCTCATGTCACGAGCCAAGGTCAAGGGCTTCGCGAACTTCGGCGTGGGCTTCAACAACTTCGACGTCGACGCCGCCACCGAGCACGGCCTGCTGATCGGCAACACCCCGGATGCAGTCACGGATCCCACGGCGAACATCGCCATGCTCCTGCTGCTGGGCGCCGCCCGTCGTGCCTATGAGATGCAGCAGATCGTGCGCGAGAGCGGCGGGCAGTTCCAGCCGTTGGCACCCAACGAGATGCTCTCCGAGGACGTCTCGGGCACGCGTCTGGGCATCGTGGGCCTGGGGCGGATCGGCAAGGCGATGGCCCGCCGCGCCCTGGGCTTCGGCATGGAGGTCGTGTTCGTCCAGCGCGCCCCGGAAGACCGCGAGGTCTCCGACGACGAGCTCGGCGATCTGGCCGGCAAGGTGAAGCAGGTCCCGTTCCAGGAGCTGCTCGAGACCTCCGATCACATCTCCCTGCACGTCCCGCTCAGCGACGGCACCCGGCATCTGATCGGCCAGAAGGAGCTCGCGGCCATGAAGCCCACCGCGGTGCTGGTCAACACCGCCCGCGGACCGGTGGTGGACGAGAAGGCGCTCGTGGCCGCGCTGCAGGACGGTGAGATCTCCGCTGCCGGGCTGGACGTCTTCGAGAACGAGCCGGTGCTCGAGCCCGGGCTGATCGATCTGCCCAACGCGTACCTGCTGCCGCACATCGGCTCGGCGGAGAAGTCCGCCCGCGCCCGCATGGGCGAGATGTGCGCCCAGAACGCGATCGCGATCGCCGCCGGCGAGGTCCCGCCCTACGCCGTGAACCCGGAGGCCAAGAAGAGCTGAGGCCCGATAGGACCGATCGACGACGGCGCCGCTCTCCTCGCGCGAGGGGGCGGCGCCGTCGTCGTGCGTGCTGGCGGGCGACACCTCGTCGCCAACCAGCGGCTCGGCGCGCTTGTAGCCTGGCGGGATGGACGACCAGGCCCCCTCCTCCCTCGAGGCGATGGGGCAGTGGATCGAATCGCTGCCCGTCGTGGGCACCATCCTCTTCTTCTGGGCCGTGGGCATCCTGCGGACGTCGATCATGTACGGGATCGCGCGCGCGGCCGGCAGCGGGGGCCGTCGTTCGCGGCTCGTGCAGCGCGTCGTCGCCTCCCCGGCGTACCTGCGCGCCGAGGCCTTCGTGAACCGGTGGGGCGTGCTGGCCGTCCCGGCATGCTTCCTCACCGTGGGATTCCAGACGGCGGTCATCGTCACGACCGGGCTGACCCGCATGCCCCTGGTGCGCTGGATCCCGGCCATGCTCGCGGGCACCTTCTTCTGGGGCTGCATCTACGGAACGGTCGGGATGGCCGTGCTGCGGGCCTGGCTGCGCCAGCCGGTGGTGACGGCCGCGGTGGTCGTCGTCGTGATCGCGCTGGTGCTGGGGCTGCGCGCCTACTGGAGGCGCCGCGACGCCCGCCGGCGGCTCGACCCGGAGGTCGCCGCGCCCCTGGACTGACACGGGCGTATCCTCGTCGACGATGACCCGTTCCCCGCGCTCCCTCATGTGGCTGTGGCTGCTGTGCCTGGCTGGGGCGCTGACCCAGACCGGGCTGAACCTGCTGCGCCCCATCACGAGCTACAAGCTGATCGCCCTGGACGCCGGCCCGCTCACGATCGGCATCACGACGGCCGCCTACGCGATCCTGCCGCTGTTCACCGCCCTGTGGCTCGGACGGGTCTCCGACCGCATGTCCTCGCTGCGCCTGATGCTCTGCGCCGGCGTGGCCATGCTGGGCATCGGCGGCGCCGGGCTGGCCCTGCTGCCGTCGGTGCTGGGCATCGCCGCCGCCAGCGCGGTGCTCGGGCTGGGGCACCTGGCCTTCACGATCGCGGGGCAGACCTCGATCGCGCGCATCGCTCCCGACGACCGCCTGGATGCCGGCTTCGGCTGGTTCACGGCCTCGTACTCGGTGGGGCAGATGCTCGGGCCGCTGCTGGGCGGGGTGCTCGTGGGCTCGCAGTCGGTCACCGGCTCCGCCGACGGCCTGGCGCGGATCGAGCTCGCCCTGTGGGTCGGGGCGGGACTGGCGCTGGCCGCGCTGCTTCCGGTCGTCCTGCGCACGAGCTCCGGGACGCTTCGGCCCGCTGCCTCCTCCGACGACGACGCGCCGCGCGCCTCCATCGCCCGCGTCATGCGCACCCCCGGTGTCACGCCGCAGATGACCGCCTCGCTCGGGCTGCTGGCCATGCTCGACATCCTCACCGCGTTCCTGCCGCTGGTCGGCGAGCAGGCGGGGGTGGCCCCGGTGGTCGTGGGTGCACTGCTGGCCATCCGCGGCGGGGCCTCGATCCTCTCGCGCGTGGTGCTGCCCAAGCTGGTGGTCCGCTTCTCCCGGCCGGGACTGCTCAAGGCCAGCCTGCTGGGCTCGGCGATTGCGCTCGCGGTGCCGCCGTTCGTGATGGGCCACGTGTGGCTGGCCGGACTGCTGCTGGCGATCGGCGGCTTCTTCCTGGGGCTCGGCCAGCCGCTGACCATGTCCATGATCACCACGGCCGTTCCCTCCAGCTGGCGCGGCTCGGCGCTGGCCGTCCGTCTGATGGCCAACCGGCTGGGACAGGTGGGGATGCCGCTGATCGCCGGCGCGGTCGCCGCCCCGCTGGGGCCTGCGAGTGCGATCTGGCTGTCCTGCGCCGTGCTGGCCGCCTCCGGCGCGGAGCGCGCGCTGCGCAGCTGATCCGCCGCTGTCGTCGTCCTGCACCTGCCGCCCCCGCACCTGCCGCCCCGCCCCCTCGGTTGAGGCCGCACGTATTCCTCTGATCCCGCCCCATGGCCTGCGATGCTGCGGCATGAGCGAAGACGCCGCGCCGAGGCCGCACCTTTGCTGCTGATCGGACGTGATGACATGCGGTGGTGCGGCCTCGATGAGGGCGCATGGCTGCAGGCCGCCCATCCTTCGCGGCTCCACAGCGACACATTTCCAGGGTGCGCCCGTCGCAGCATCCTCTTCGGAGGGGCAGAGAGCTGGAGCCGGTCGTCGGTCGGAGTGCGATGGGGCCCATGCCCACACCACCGCATCATCCGCCGGCGTCTCTGCAGGCGCGCACATTCACCCTCGACGACGCACGCGCCGCTGGCCTGACGCGAGGACAGCTCTCCGGCAGGGCGTATGGCAGCGAAGGGCGCAGCCTCTGGTCCTGTACGGAGCATCGGGCACCGGAGACTCCGCCGGGCACGCCCCGTCGCTGGCGCTGCCGGCTCAGGTGGTGACTCCAGGAGCTGTGATCAGTCATGTCACCGCGGCGCAGGTGCTCGGTCTGCGACTCTCGAAGCGCCTTCGCGGCTCCACAGCGGTCCACCTCACCCAGACGGCTGGCCGGAAAGCCCCGAGACGGATCGGCGTCGTCGGGCACCGAGCACTCCTGGTCCCTGAGGATGTCGTGATGCGCGCGGAAATGCTGGTCACCGGGCCCACGCGGACCGCCGTCGATCTGGCCGGGATGACCCGCGGCCGGGGCCGACCGCTGCTCACCGACGACGACCTGCTCGTTCTGCTGGAGGGCATCATCGATGAGCACTCGACGGGCCCTCGAGCCGGCCTGGGGTGCCTTCGTCCGCTGGAGACGATGGCGACCGATCTGCGGCGGATGTCGCGTGTGCGCGGCGTCGCGCGGGTGCGGCGGGGACTCGAGCGTGCGCTCCCCGCCGTGGACTCGGCGCTGGAGACGCGAATGCGCCTGCTGCTGGAGGCCTTCGGTCTCCGGGGGTGGGTCACCGACATCGAGCTGACGGCGCCCGGGCATCGACCAGTCTGGCCCGATCTGGCGGACGTGGGGAATCGTCTTGCCTTGCAGATCGAGGGCCCCCACCACGACGGCATCGATCAGCGAGTCCGAGATATCGAACGCGAGCGGGCGACCGTCGCCGCCGGCTGGCGCGAGATCCGCCTGAGCTGGAAGGACATGCGCCAGGAAGTGCCTGGGACAGCTCCGGAAGCGGTCCGACTGGTACGGGCTGCGAGAGCGGGTCGCTGAGCTTCGAAGCCGCATTTGCGCACCTGATCAGAGTCGATTGGAGTCATTGGTGCGGCTTGAACTGACGCGCGGGACGAGGCCGCACCACCGCAGGCCATCAGCGCTGAGCGGTGGTGCCTGTGCGGCTTCAACGGGAGTCGTCTGAGCAGAGCCTCTCTGACCTCGGCGACGGCGAACGACCTAAGGTGAGAGCGGCCCCGACCTCAGGAGTTCTCCATGCCCTTCCGGCAGATGCTTCCCTCGCCCGCGCTCCAGGCGATCGGTCGCGACTTCCTCGCCGATGACGCCACCGTCGTCCGCGGCCCCCGTCAGCCCGGCGATCTCACGGGCGGGACGCGCGTGACGACGATCCACGGCGAGCACCTCGCCGTGCTGGCGCGCATGCCCCAGGATCCCGTGGCGAGCCATCTGGGAGTCGCCGCGGACATCTCCGTGGCCCAGGGCATCCGGGAGGGGCTGGGGAAGGGCGAGTCCATGCTCACGCTGTCGCTGCGGGTCGAGCAGCTCAGCGCGCCGCGCTCGGGGGAGACGCTGCGCGGTGCGGGCCAGCTGCTCAGTGCGGGGCCGACCGGCATCGTGGCTCGCGGCGTGCTGGTGGGCGAGGACGGGCGCGCGGTCGCCGAGGCGCTGGGACGCTTCATGGCGGTCGACGGCCAGGGCGGCTACGCGGGCTCCAGCCCGGAGTCCACACAGCAGTGGGGAGAGGTCGCCGAGCCCCAGGACTGGGCGCGGCTGCTGCCGCTGGAGCCTGTCGGGGACGACGACGGCCGCTTCAGCGTGATCCCCTCCGCCGACACGGCCAACAGCGCCGGGATCATGCACGGCGGGATCCAGATGCGCCTGCACGAGCTGGCGGCAGGACCGATGCTCGCGGCCAGGGCCGCGCACGAGGGCCGTGGCGAGGCGGCCCAGGCGCTGAGCCGGCCCGGATCAGCGGACGGCGCACGCAGGGCCGTCTCGATCGGGACGACCTATCACCGCCCGGTGCCGGTTGACGGCCCACCCCTGAGCGTGGGGGTCGAGGTGCTCAAGGACGGCCGCCGGATCGCGATCACGCAGTCGCAGGTCCGCGATCCGCAGGGTCGGCTGCTGGGCTCGAGCGAGATCGTCTGGGCCTGCGGCTGAGCAAGAACGACCTCATTGGTCGCAGTGGCTGTCCAGTCCGGCAACGCCGGTGACCGTGGTGAGCAGGAATACCGAGTCCTCCTGGGCGAGGACCCCGTGGCGGTGGTGCGTCAGGGCTGCGATCTCGCCCTCGGAGAGCTCGTCGTGCTCCTGGGCCGTGACGTGGACCCGGCCGCGCAGCACCTGCATGGAGGCCGCGGGCGGCGAGTTGTGCTCGGCGAGCTCCGCGCCGGCTCGCAGGGCCACGAGGGTCTGCCGCAGCGGGCCGTCGTGGACCAGCAGGCGAGCGGCTCGTCCGTTCTCCTCGCCCCGCGCGGTCTCCAGCAGGTCGTCGGCGATGCGGTGCAGCGGCTCCATGGCGGTCCTCCGTCTCGACAGGATGCGGCTCCGGTGAGCCGATGCCTTCAGGGTGCCCGCTGGACGCGCCAGGCGCCTTGATCCCGGTCAACGAGCGGAAGTGCAGCGCGCCCCGGAACCACGGCGTCCTCGTCGCGCTCCAGCGGCCGCGACGAGGACCGCGGGGACCTCAGACCGCCTGGATGATCTGGAAGCTCGCGCCCTGCGGGTCGGCCACGGTGGCCAGGCGGCCGAAGGGCGAGTCCATGGGTCCGTCCAGGACGGTGCCGCCCAGGCGGGTCGCGGTCAACAGCGCGGCGTCCACGTCCTCCGCGCCGAAGTACACGCGCCAGAACGACGGGGTGCCCTCCGGCAGGAAGCTCGCGGCCTCGCACAGACCGGCGGCAGCGGCCTCGCCTGCGCCGTGGGTCGCGTAGCGCACGCCGGAGGGTGCGTCCTCGGACTGCTCCGCCTCGTCTTCGCCCATGCGCGCGATATCCCAGTCCAGGACGTCGCGGTAGAAGGCCTCGGAGGCGTCGTAGTCGGTGGACATGCACTCGAACCAGCAGGGCAGCCCTGGCGCGGCGGCGGCCTGGATGCCGTCGAACGTTCCCGGCTGCCACAGGCCCACGGCGGCCCCGGCCGGATCGGAGAGCACGGTCATGGAGCCCAGATCGGACACGTCCATGGGCGGGAAGAGCACCTGCGCCCCGGCGGACTCCGCGCGGGAGACCGTGGCGGCGATGTCCGACGTGCGCAGGTAGACGGTCCACGTGGTGGGGCCGTTCGGCTCCTCGGTGGGTCCGTCGGGGCCCATCAGCGAGGACATGGCGCCGCCGATCGCCCGTCCCTCGTGAGTGATCGTGTGGTAGTGCCCGAACTCCTCGCCGCCGTCCTGGAAGGACCAGCCGAGCAGCTCGGAGTAGAACCTCTGGGCGCCGTCGAGATCGTGGGTGGACAGGTCGATCCAGATCGGTCCGCCCTGGACGGGATTCAGCTTCTGCTCAGGCACGTGCGCTCCTCTGGCAGGGCCCGGGCCGTTCCCGGGCGTCCGCACGGAGTGTAGGTCCGGGCCTGTGACGGCGGAAGGGTCTGCCAGGATGGACGCGGACGTCGGAAGGAGAACCGTGAGCCTGTCGTCCCTGAACCTCCCGCCGCTGAGCCATCCGAACGGCTCGCCGGTGCGCGTGCTGGTCGTCGACGACGAGCCGGCGCTGGCCGATCTGGTCGCCATGGGCTGCCGCATGCTCGGCTGGGACGCCCGCCTGGCCCATCGCGGCCGCGAGGCGGTCGAGATCGCCCGCGAATGGACCCCGGACGTCCTGGTCCTTGACTGGATGCTCCCGGAGTACGACGGCCCCGAGGTCCTCGAGCGCATCCGTCGCACGCAGCCGGCCGTCCCGGCGCTGTTCCTCACGGCCAAGGACGCGGTCGAGGACCGCATCGCGGGGCTGGCCGCCGGCGGCGACGACTATGTGACCAAGCCCTTCTCCATCGAGGAGGTGCTGCTGCGCCTGCACCGGCTGCTGGAGCGCACGGGCATCGCCTCGAGCTCCTCCGACGAGCTCGTGCTGGGCGATCTGTCCCTCAACGTCGTGACGCGGGAGTGCTCGCGCGGCGGGGACCCGATCGAGCTGACCGACACCCAGTTCCAGCTGCTGCGCTACCTCATGGAGAACCCGCGCGCGGTGCTGTCCAAGGCCCAGATCCTGGACGCGGTGTGGGACTACGACTTCCAGGGCCGGGCGAACATCGTGGAGCTGTACATCTCCTACCTGCGCAAGAAGATCGACGCCGGCCGCGAGCCCATGATCCACACCGTGCGCGGAGCCGGGTACGTCATCCGCCCGGCCGCATGAGCCCGCGCCTGCGCTGGCGGCGCAGTCTGGCGCTGCGCACCGTCATCGGGGTGGTCGTGCTCGTCGCCCTGGTGCTGGCGGCCATGGGGACGACGACCGCGCTGATCGCCCAGCGCACGCTCAGCGCACAGCTCGACGACTCCGTGCGCCAGGCCATGAGCCGGTCGTGGAACTTCCTGGGCGATCAGGGCGGCGGTCCGGGCGCCGCGCAGCCGTCGAGCCCGGCTGAGCCGTCCGAGGCGCCCGAGCCCTCCGGAGCCGCCGAGCCCTCCGATGTCGCTGACCCGACGAGCGCCGCCGATCCCGCCGACGACGGCCGGCGCGACCCCCTGGCTGCCCCCGGACAGCCCGTCGGGGTGCTCGCGCTCGTGCAGGAGGACGGGCGGACGACGAGCGCGCGCTACCTGGGCGAGGACGGCGAGATCCGGGAGCTGCCGGCCGAGGACGTCGCGGCGATCGAGGACTCCGGCGTCCTGAACGAGGCCGCCGAGCCCCAGCAGGACTCCGACGCCCCGGTCCGAGCCCTCGAGCTGTCCATCGGCGCCTATCGCATGGGCGCCTCGCAGGCCCCATCCTCCCCGCAGGACGGGGCGGAGAAGGCCCCGGACGGCCAGGCGCAGGCATCGCAGGCCCCGGCCCCGTCGGCATCGCCGCAGGACGCACAGGTGAAGACGCAGGACCGCGTCGTGGTCACGGGTCTTCCCGCGGCGCAGATCGAGCGCACCACCGCCACGATCGTGACCACGGTGGTGCTGGTCTCGCTGGCGGCGCTGGCCGTCATCGCCGCGGCCGGGCTGTGGTGGGTGCGCCGGTCGCTGGAGCCGCTGCGGCGCATCTCGCGCAGCGCCTCCGACGTCGCCCAGCTGCCGCTGGCCCAAGCCCGGGTACCGGTCGCGGATCACCTCGTGCGCGGCGATCTGGCGCAGGAGGGATCCGAGGTCGGGGAGGTCGGCCGGGCGCTGAACACCCTGCTGCTCAGCGTGGACCATGCCATGACCCGCCGCGACGCCTCCGAGGCCCAGCTGCGCCGCTTCGTGGCCGATGCCTCCCACGAGCTGCGCACCCCGCTGGCCTCGGTGCGCGGGTACGCGGACATGCTGCGGCTGCGCGAGGGACTCACCCCGGACGGTCAGCGGATCCTGGACCGGCTGCTCGCGCAGGCGCAGCGCATGAACGGGCTCGTGGAGGACCTCCTGCTGCTGGCCCGCCTGGATGCCGACTCCGGAGCCCAGCAGCAGCCGTCCGGAGACCCCGTGGATCTGGGCGAGATCACCGCCGAGGCCGTCATGGACGCCCAGGCCGCCGGCCCCGAGCACGCCTGGGAGCTCGACGTCCCGGACGAGCCCGTCCCCGTGCGAGTCCCGGCCGCTCAGCTGCAGCAGACCGTCGCCAACCTGCTCTCCAACGCCCGCAAGCACACGCCCGCCGGGACCCGCGTCACCACGAGCCTGGGGATCCGCGACGGCCGTGCAGTGCTTGCCGTGGCCGACGACGGCCCCGGCATCCCGGAGCACCTGCAGCCCACGGCCTTCGACCGCTTCGCCCGCGGCGACGATGCCCGCACCGCCGGCGCCGAGGGGTCCTCGGGGCTCGGGCTGGCGATCGTGCGGACCATCGCGGAGTCCGCCGGCGGCAGCGCCCGGCTGAAGTCCCCGGCGCCCGGGCATGCGCACGGCACCGTCGTGGAGATCGAGCTGCCGCTGGCCTGAGCGGACCCGCTGCCTGCCGCGCTGCGAGTGCTGCCGGGCCCCAGTGCCGACAGCTTGGCCCGGTCTGCCTGGGCAGCAGCTGTCGGAGCATCGGCAGCGCTGTCAGGCAGCGTGGGTGCCTGCTGCGGCGCCGTCCCGTCGGTCGCCGTGGTCCAGGCGATCCAGCCGGTAGCCGATGCCGCGCACCGTGCGCAGCGCCGACCCGGAGCGCGGCAGGCGCGCGCGCAGCCCGGAGATCGACTGCTCGACCACATTGGAGCTGACCTCCTGGGCCGGGTCCCAGGCGGCGGCCAGCAGCTGATCGCGCGACATCACCCGGCCCGGATTGCGCATCAGGACGGTGAGCAGGCGGAACTGCTGGGCGGTGAGCTCGAGCTCCTGGCCGTCATCCGCAGCGCGGTGGCCCAGCACGTCGACCTGGAGCGGGCCGTTGGTGAGCAGGTCCGGCATCCAGGTGCGGGGGCGTCGGGCCAGGGCGCGCAGCCGGGCGCGGATCTCGATCGGGGTCGAGGGGGAGGGCACCACATCGTCGGCTCCTGCCTCCAGGGAGGCGGCCAGCGATTCGCCGTCGGCCTCGGCGGCGATCACCAGCACGGGCACGCCCACCTCCTCCTCCCGCAGAGAGCGCACCAGGAAGGCGTCGGCGCGGCCCGCGGAGTCGGTCGTGACCACCACGGCCTCGGGCTGGAGGTCCGCGCAGGCCCACGCGAGCTCGGAGGGGCGCACGGCCTCGATCAGGAGGTCATCGGCGGCCCATCCGGGCGGCACGGGCTCGTCGGTGCGGCGGGATCGGGCGGTCAGGTCCACTGTCAGGATTCTCATAGCCGCGAATATCCGGGCCGACCCTGTGCTGGGACTGTGCCGGATGCCTGCTCGCGCTGAGACCTGCCTCGGCCCCTGTCCCCGGCGCACGCGGCGGATCCAGGGACGGGCCCGGGGCCCCCACCGTGCGTTCCGAGCCCCACATGCCGCTGTGAGCGCGACAGCCTCCGCACAGACTCGGATCACGGAGGAGGCGCAGGGTTCTGGTCATCGGCAGCCGAGACCGGCCGCCGGAAAGTTCCTGTCAGCGACGAAAGCAGAGAAGACCTTGACCACCACGACGACCTCCACCCGACGCCGCGGCCTGTCCCGCTTCGCCCTGGGCGCCGGCGGTGCGGCCCTGGCACTGACCGCTGGGCTCTCCGCTGTGCCGGCCAACGCCGCCGACACCGGCAACGCCACCCTCGAGGCCATCAAGCAGTGCGAGTCCGGCGGCGACTACACCGCCGTCAACGCCTCCTCCGGAGCCTCGGGCGCCTACCAGTTCCTGGACTCCACGTGGCAGTCCCTGTCGGCCTCGGCCGGCTACTCCACGGCATCCTCGGCCCCCGAGTCCGTCCAGGATGCTGCGGCGCTCGAGCTCTACGCGGCACAGGGCAGCAGCCCGTGGGCCGCCTCCGAGTCCTGCTGGTCCGGGGCCGTGGGCACGACGGACGCCTCGGACTCCTCGGACGAGGACACCACCGCCGAGGACACCACGACCGGCACCGAGACCACGACGGAGACGGCTGCGACCGAGACCGCCACGGTCTCGACCGGCACGGAGACGACCGGCACGGTCGGGGCTCAGTCCGGCACCGCGCTCGCAGTCCAGGCGGCTCCGGCCGATGCTCCGGAGGCTCCCTCGGACATCCCTGCAGATCTCCTCGGCGGCGCACCCGCGGCTCCGAACGGCGCCGAGCAGGTTTCCGCCCTCAGCGGTCAGGCTCCCGCCGGCCAGGTCCAGGGCAGCCAGGGCCTTGCCGCTCCCGCGATGGCGGGCGCTCCGGCAGGCTGCTGAGCTCGCCCGAGCACTTCCTGAAGGACAGGGCTGCGGCCCCGCACCGTGCGGTGCGGGGCCGCAGCCCTGATCCGCGCCCAGAGCGCGGATCCTCTCGGCCTCGGTCCTCCTGCCGGGGGGGTGCCGGCTCGGCCTCTGCCCACCTGACGGGCAGCGCCGGCTCAGACCTGGACGTTCCGCAGGGAGAGCGTGGGATCAGCCCTCGCCCAGGAGGCGTCGCGCCCGGGCGATCACGGGGGCGTCGACCATGGCTCCGTCCACGGCGCTGGCTCCGTCGACGGCCTCGACCACCGAGCGGGCCCAGGCGATCTCCTCCTCGGTGGGCGCGAAGGCCTCAGCCGCCGCCTCGACCTGCGCGGGGTGGATGCACAGCTTCCCGGTGAAGCCGTCCTCCCCGGCGCGCAGAGCCGCCCGACGCACCGGCTCCAGATCGCGGAACTCGGGGGTGGGGGAGTCCAGCGGTCCGGCCAGGCCGCGGGCTCGCGAGACGGTGACCACGCGCGCCATCGCCGCAGCCATGGTGCGCGAGTCCGCGCCGCAGCCCAGGTCGAAGGCCAGATCCAGCGCTCCGACCGCCAGGCGCACCACGCCGGGCTCGGCCACGATCTCCTCGAGGGCCAGCAGTCCGGCGGCCGACTCCACGGTGCCCACGATCCCGACCTCGAGACCCAGGCCGTCGCGCACGTCGCGGACCTGATCGGGCGACTCCAGCTTGGGGATCAGCACGGCGTCGAGCAGCTCGGGGGCCTCGGTGCAGCCCGGAGCGGAACCGCCCACGGCGGACGCGGCGGCACGGGCCGACGCACTGTGCTCGTGGGCCCGAGCGGCACGGCGCAGAGCCTCCAGATCGGCGCGCCCCGCCTCGGTCTGCGGCCCGTTGAGCCGCACGGCCACGGGCCCTGCGAGGGCGCCCGCCTCATGGGTCCCGGCGAGCAGAGCGATCAGGTGCTCGCGGGCGGCGTCCTTGTCCGCGGCGGCCACGGCGTCCTCGAGGTCCACCACCACGCAGTCGGCTCCCGAGCCCTGGGCCTTCAGCACGCGATCAGGGCGCAGCGCGGGGGTGAACAGGGCAGTGCGGGCGGTCGCCAGCTGGGCGGAGGACGTCATCATGGCTCCAGGGTAGAGCGGCGGCGCGTCTGAGCCCGTCCCAGGTCGGACGGGCCGAGGCCCTCTCCGGATTTTCATCCAGCGTCATGTACCGACATGTTGACTTCTCATTCCATCCGGTGTGTGCATTCGTGATTCCCTGGAGAAGTCTTGAGTCCGCGAGGTCACCTCATGGCCCGCGCACCATCTGGTCGCCGTTTCCGAAGGAGCACAGCATGAGCCTGGATCGTCATCTCCGCACCCCCCTGACCGTCGGGCTCCTGGCCCTGACGGGCGTCATCGGCCTGTCGGGCTGCGTGCCCACCGTCGAGGACGACTCCAGCGACTCGGGCCAGAGCGAGGAGACCGAGGCCGCGTCCTCGGAGGAGACCCAGGCCGAGGAGACGCCGTCGGAGGAGGCCTCGGACGACGCTTCGGAGGAGGCCTCCGAAGAGGCCTCTGAGAAGCCTTCCGAGGACGCGTCCGAGGACACCTCGGAGAAGCCCTCCGGCGACGCTTCCTCGAAGTCCAAGGATGCTGCTCCGGCCGGCGATCTGGTCGATGCCTCCAAGCTCTCCGGCGAGCCCATCGAGGTCGTCGAGGGCGAGGGCGACGGCACCGTCGAGATCCCCGAGCACGACGAGCCCCTGGTGGTCGTCTTCGAGAACACCTCCAAGGACGAGTTCAGCTACCTCTACGGCACGGCCGATCCCGGGCAGAGCCTCGAAGGCGCCGAGACCGGCGAGACCGTGATCTTCCTGCTGGATCCGTACGGCTACAACGGCGGCCTCGACTCCAACACCAAGAAGTGGAAGATGGAGGGCGACGCGAGCGACACCTTCAAGATGAGCTTCTACCCGCTGGATTCCATCCCGGAGGTCAAGGACGGCCAGGGCTCCGAGGCCGAGGGCACCGGCATCTTCCGCTGGAACCTCGAGGATGACGGCTACTACGCGGTCAAGCACGACGGCGAGTCGAACTTCATCGTCCACGGCGAGTCCCCGGAGGACAACGGAGAGACCTCGCAGCTGGCCTTCAACGAGATCGGTGCGATCGACGGCGGCCTCGAGGTCGAGGACGGCGAGTACATCATCACCGTCGACGCCGACGGCAAGTGGAGCTTCTCGCCCATCACCGAGGAGGACTACGAGAAGAACTACGAGCCGGTCGAGGAGTGATTGCTCACCAGCGGGCCGCCTGAGCCGGCTGGCCCCGCTGACCGCTGCGAGAGCCCCCTTCGCGTGCATGCGAAGGGGGCTCTCGCGCGTCGTGGACCACTGGGTCACGTGTTTGCGGATGTAAAGATTCGTCACAATGAGCTGTTCGGACGGCAGGGGTTTGCACCTGCACATTTGCAGTGGTTAACTCTGAGGTGTCGGAACGAAGAGGACCGGCAGGCACCCCAGCCGAGCACCACCAATGACACGATCTCAGGAGGTCGTCATGAGCACGAATCGCACTCTCCGCACCCCGCTGACCGTCGGCATGCTGGCGGTGACCGCAGCCTTCGGGCTCTCTGCCTGCGTCCCCACCGAGGAGCCGGCAGTCGAGGAGACCGGGGCCACGCAGCCCGCCGAGACCGAGACCGAGCAGTCCGCCGAGACGGAGCGCCCGAGCGGGGAGTCGAGCGACTCCGGCCAGGACTCGAGCGAGGCTCCCTCGGAAGATGCCGATGACAGCGCCGCGAGCACCGACGCCAAGGGCGCCCCCACGGACGGCGACGACGCCGAGGCCAGCGGCAAGGCCACCGAGGGCTCGGACTCCTCGGACAGCAAGGCCTCGGGCGACACGGTCGATGCCGGCGCCATGAACGGCGAGCCGATCGAGGTCATCGAGGGCGAGGGCGGGGGCACCGTCGAGATCCCCGAGCACGACGAGCCCCTGGTGGTCGTCTTCGAGAACACCTCCGAGGACGAGTACAGCTACGTCTACGGCTCGGCCGACAAGGGCCAGACCCTCTCCGGCGTGGAGACCGACGAGTCCGCGACCTTCCTGCTGGACCCGTACGGCAGCAGCGGCGGCCTGGCCTCGAACACCTCCTCGTGGGACATGGAGGCCGAGGAGGGCGACACCTACACCCTGAGCTTCTACGAGATGGACGCGCTGCCCGAGGCGGGCGACGGCGACACCATCGAGGCCGACGGCTCCGGCGTCTTCCGCTGGAACTCCGAGGAGGACGCCTACATGGGGGTGGAGCACGACGGCGAGTCGAACTTCATCGTCCACGGCGAGTCCCCCACGGACGACGGCACCGGCACCCAGTACGTCTTCAACGAGATCGGCGCCGTGACCGGGGGCCTGGAGATCGAGGAGGGCGAGTACATCATCGCTGTCGACGCCGACGGCAAGTGGAGCTTCACGCCCATGACCGAGGAGGAGTACGAGTCGGCCAGCTCCGATTCCTGAGCCGCAGGAAGCGCCCGGTCGCCTGATCGACGCGCACACGACGACGCCGCGCCGCGATCCCCACAACGGGGGCCGCGGCGCGTCGTCGTCGCGCGTCCTGCGGGCGAGGGTCAGTAGCCTGGCGGGCATGTTCAGTCACCCCGCCGCACCGATCCCGCCCCAGCAGCCGCAGGGCTCGAAGGTCGCCGGCACCCCCGCCCTCGACGCCGACTGGGCAGCAGCGGCCACGCGCTGGGAGCCGGAGATCCGTCCGGCGTCGCCGGCGCACTGGTCCTGGCTGCGCTGGGCGTGGGAGCAGCTCGACGGAGACCTGCCGTCGTCGGCGGCACCTGCTTCTGGCGCGGCGGAGGGGTCCGAGGCGGCTGCGCAGGGCGACGCTGCGCTGCTGGATGCGTCCCTGGCCCTGCTGACGGCGTTCCTGCAGGCCGCCGACGGCGACGCCGAGGTGCTCTCGGGTGCGGAGGCCGAAGCCCCCGACGGCACCACCCTGCGCGGCGCACCCCGTGCGGCCGCGGTGGCGGAGGAGCTCGCCGCGCGCTGCGGCACGACCCTGGGCTTCGCCCAGCTGTGGAGCCTGGCTCGACCCGAGGAGCTCCAGGAGGATCCCTGGGCGGAGCTGGGCGGGGATCCTGCGGAGGCGGATCAGGAGACGGAGGTCGTCGATGTGCCCGGCGAGGAGGCCCGGCGCCGCCCCCTGTTCCCGCTGGATAGCGATGACATCGCTTGGATCGTCTCCGGGTCCATGACCCCGGCCAAGGACAGCACCTGGCGGTGGTTCTCCGGCCTTGCCGCCGGAGCCGCGCAGAGCTGACTCGCGCAGGGCTGACCCGCCCTGAGCTGCTCCGCGCTCAGGGGCGCTCCCGGCCTGTCCGGGCGCCGCGCCCCAGCACGACTGGCACTGTGGTCGGCAGGCCCGGCGGCCGGGAGGGCCTCAGAAGCCGATCGTCCAGCCGCTGTCCACGAGGCTGCGGGCGTAGGCGGCCTGTCCCAGGTGGGTCGAGGCGTCCTCGAAGGTCGAGACCAGGCGCACGCCGCGGGTCACGGGCGGGTCGTAGGAGTCGTCGATGACCTCGGCGAGCTCGTCGTCCGACAGCGAGGCCGTGTACCGGGCCGATGCCTCCGTCACCTCGGTGAGGTAGGCGGCCAGCTCGTCGAGAGAGCTGGTGGTGACCGCGCCGACGTCCTGGGCCGAGTCGCCGAAGCCGAAGTCCTCGGCCCCGCGCTCGATCCCCAGGCGCTGCGCCCAGCCGCCTGCGCTCCAGACCTGCTCCCGGCCGCTGAGCTGGGCGACCTGGACGTCCTCCTGGCGGGCGGCATGCCAGATCAGCCACACGATCGAGTTGTGGATCCCACCCGGCTGGGTGTGCGCCTCCTGGAGGCCCAGGCCGTCCAGCACCAGTCCTGCGGTGTCGGCGGGGCGGCGTGCGAGGTCCTCGAGCAGCTGCTGAGCGGCGGTCATGATTCCTCCTGCGGTCGGCTGGCCCCTGCCTCCGGGGCCGTTCTCACGACCCTATGACCGCGCCCCGACACGACGAGAGGCCCGAGCTGCCGGCGTCACGCAGAGTCATCACGACGCAGGTGTGTGCTTTAGGGAATGCATGAGGCAGGATGGAGGCGGAGCCGGATCCACCGGCATCCGTCGCACCACCGCGGAGAAGGAGCACCCCCATGGGCTTCCGGAAGTCACAGACCACCCAGTCGTCGTCCGCCGAGCACGAGGAGCTGGACACCCAGCCCGCCGACCAGCTGCGCTCGAGCGCGCCGAAGCGCCGCCGCTCACCGCTGATCCTCGGCGCCCTGTCGCTCAGCGCCGGGCTCGCCCTCAGCGGCTGCGTCGCCACCGGCGGCGACGACTCCTCCGACGACTCGTCGTCCTCCTCGTCCGAGGAGACGTCGAGTGAGGAGAGCACGGAGGACTCCGCGGCCGCCAGCGAGTCGCCCTCGGAGGAGTCCACGGAAGGGGCCTCCGAGGACTCCTCGGACGACGCCTCGTCGGAGTCTTCGGATGATGCTTCCGAGGGCGCTTCGGACGATGCGTCGGAGGGCGCTTCGGAGGACGACTCCGAGGGCTCGGGCGGCGGCTCGGCCTCCGCCACGGGCGATGTGGTCGAGCTGTCCGGCCTGCCCGATGTGGAGCCGGTGCAGTCCGAGTCCGGCTCCGGCGACGGCGAGTTCGCCCTGGAGCACCCGGACGGCGAGGACGCCCCGGTCTACACCAGCCGCTCCGCCAGCGGGGACAGCTCCATCTACGCCTACTTCACCGGTCAGCGCACGGACGGTTCCACCACCTCCATGGGCGGCGTGGTCCCCGGAACCACCGGTGTGGGCTTCGAAGATCCCTACTGGATGGACGAGCGCATCACGGATGTGAAGGTCTCGGCCGAGGACGATGTCGAGTGGCAGTTCGACGTCTACTCGATCGACGAGATCCCGGACGTCAGCCCCGGTCAGTCGGTCAAGGCCGACGGCTCCAAGGTCTTCCACTGGACGGGCGAAGAGGCCGGCTCCTTCGACGTCCAGGTCGAGAGTGACGGCAACTTCATCGTCAAGGCCGAGACTGCCGATCCGGACGGCCCCACCGCCGAGACGATCTTCAACGAGATCGGCCCCGGCGAGGGCACCATGGAGCTGCCGGCCGAGGAGTACTTCATCACGGTGGAGTCCAGCGGCCCGTGGGAGCTCACCGCCCAGTGAGGCCCCTGATGATCATCGTGGCCCTCAGAGGATGATGGCCACGATGATCATCACCAGGACCAGCGCCAGCGCGAAGATCCCCCAGTTGCGCAGCGTGGTGCGGAACTCGGCCTTCTCGGCCTCCGTGGTGGGCTTGGGGGTCTCATCGCCCAGGTAGCGGAAGTCGTAGGAGCGCGGCGGCTGGCCCTCGGTCGTGCCGCTGCCGGGGCCGTAGCCCGGTCCGCTGCCCTGCCGAGCCCGCGGGACGTCCTCCTCCGAGCCGGAGGGCTGCCCGAAGGCAGCAGCATTCCCGCCGTCGAACCCCACGGGCCGGCCGGAGTCCGGGGCCTGCGGGGGCTGGCTGCTTCCCTCGCCCGACGGACGCGGCTCCTCCGTGGCCGGCTCGTCGGCCGGATCGCGGCCCAGCATGGAGGCCAGGGCGGCGTCATCGGCCGAGGACCATGACGGCGCGGGGCCGTCCTGAGGCTCGGGAGCCTTCGGTGCGGCCTCGCCCTCCGCGGTGGTACCGGAGTCGGTTCCTGCGGCGGTGCCGGCGTCGGGTCCTGCAGCGGTGTCGGCACTCGCGGCACTGTGCTCGGCGCGCTGGCGTCGGGCCTGCTGATCGGCAAGGCCCAGGGTATCGGTGAGTCGGCGCAGCCGATCCTTGAGGGCGCGGCTGAGGCCCTTCTGCTCGGAGATCTGCACGGCTCGCTGCGACACGCGGCTGTAGATGCGTCCGTCGTCGTCCACGCCCAGGTGCGCGGCCGCCTCGGCGGCCTCCACGGGAGGCGCCCCGGGGCTGGACTGCGCGGCCCAGCTCAGCAGCTGCACGGTCGCCGGAGTGCCGAGGGCCCGTGCGGCGGCGGGGCGCAGCGCCGGTGCGAACCGCAGCTCGAGCGCCTGGGTGCTGGCAGCGGCCTCGTCGTCCAGGGCGTCGATCGCGCCGCTGTCCGAGAGGACGGCCTCGAGCAGCACCGCGGCAGCCACGCGATCCCGGGGCTCGGCCCCGGCGTCCGACAGGACGGCCCTCAGCGTCTCGCGGGAGGCCTCCGCATCCCGGGTCAGCGCGGACAGGCGCTCCGGATCCGCCTGCGTGAGCTGCGAGGGATGCGACAGCGCGCCGCCCGGCTGCTCGTCGGAGCCTCCGGAGGAGCCGCTGGAGCGATTCGGGGACACGATCAGCACCTCTTTCATCGGACGGGGTGTGTCTCCGAGCCTACGCGGGCGAGCGCGCCCGCGCTCAGGCCTCCGCCAGGCGCAGCGTCCCGTGCACCGGCGGGACCCGCAGCGGCTCCGGCGCGCTGAGCCCGGCGGCCGCCGCTGCCTCGGCCAGGGAGTCCCTCAGGACCGACGACGAGCCCAGCCCTCCGCCCAGCACGATCGGACCCGTGAGGCTCAGCTGCTCGGCGACCCCGGCTGCCATCTCGATCAGGTGCCCTGCGGCGGCCTCGAGCAGCTCGCGGGCTCCCAGGAGGCCGGCGCTGGCGCAGCGGTCCACGTGCGTGGCCAGACCCGCCCAGGCGGTGCGCTCGAAGCGGTCGTGGAAGTCCGCGATCAGCTCCGAGCGCTGCCCCAGCCCGCGGGTCTCGAGCACGGCGCGGTCGAGCTCATCGGCGGGCTCGCCGGCGTCGGCTCGTCGCAGGGCGCGGCGCACGGCCTCGCGGCCGACCCAGAACGAGCTGCCCTCGTCGCCCAGCAGGTAGCCCCAGCCGCCGCGACGGGCCTCGGAGCCGTCGGCGGTCCGCCCCCAGGCCACGGAACCGGTGCCGGCGATCAGCGCGATGCCCTCGTCCGCCCCGGCGGCGGCCAGCAGCAGACGGGTGTCGTGCACGATGCGGAACCGCGCTGCGGCCAGAGTCCCCGCCGCCTCGATCACGAGCCGCCGGAGCCGGCGGGCGTCGTCGTCGGTGTCCACGCCGCCCGCCCCGATCACCACGTCCACGTGCTGCGCGGCCGGATCCAGTCCGGGGGCGCCCAGCTCCTCGAGCACGGCGGCCAGCCTCTGCCGGGCCTGGTCGCGGCTCACGTTCTGCACGTTGGAGCTGCCGCCGGAGGCCTCGGCGCCGATGACGAGCTCGGGCCCCGGTGCGGCGGCGGGGCCGTCCGCGCGCAGGCCGCGGGTGGAGGTTCCGCCGATGTCCAGGCCGATCACGGTGCGCTGCTGCATGCCTCCAGGCTAGCCAGCGGCTCTCGGCACTTCCTCTGGGGGAGAACGGCGTTGTGATCCGGGCCGCAGTCTTCCTACTGTGGTCACACGAAAGTCCCCTGATGAAAAGGAGCACTTCAGCATGACGACCACTGACACCTCCGTCACCGTCACCCGCGAGATCGATGCCCCGGCGGCCGAGATCTTCCAGATCCTGTCCCTGCCTGCCCGCCACGTCGACTTCGACGGCTCCGGCAACATCAAGAACGGCTCGGACCAGCGCATCGAGAAGGCCGGCGACGTCTTCACCATGGACATGCACCGCGAGGACCAGGGCGGCGACTACAAGACCGACAACACGGTCACAGGCTTCGACCCCAATAAGCTGATCGCCTGGAAGCCCGCCAAGCAGGGCACCACGGTCGAGGACAACGGCTGGGAGTGGGTCTGGGAGCTCGAGTCCTTGGGCGAGGGCCAGACGCGCGTCACCCAGACCTACACGTGGAAGGACGCCAACCCCGAGATCCTCAAGAAGGTCCACTTCCCCATGATCTCGGAGGAGGAGCTGGAGGAGTCCATGAACCGCCTGGCCTCCGTCGTCGCCTCCTGATCGACTGACGCATGATCCCGCACTCGGGATCGGCGGACCACGGCGCCCCGGCTCCTGCGAGCCGGGGCGCCGCGCCGTCCGGGTGCCCGTCTTGCGACCCGGGGTGACTGAGGGGCTCGCGAGGATTCGCTCACGCAGGGCTTGGCGAGCGATGGTCTGCGCAGGCGACTCCTCGCGGGTGCGAGGTGCCCGTGCGGCTGCGTCGGTCCTTGAGATCGGAGGAGCCCGGGCATGCGAGGACCCCGGGGCGTCGCGATCGCCTCCGGGGTCCTCGTCTGGTCTGCGCGGTCCTACTGCGGGGTCGGCTTGCCACCGTGCTCTTCTCGATGGTTATCGCCTGCGCCGCATGCGCGCCGCCGGTGTGTTGATGACCCGTCTCTCATTGTGCTGGGCTCGATCGTCAACCGGTTCGGCTGCTGCGGTCTGCTCCGGCCTTCACTGCGCGGCTTCTGCAGCCCTGCCCGTGTCGGTCCCGCTGATGGATGCCTTCTCCATTCGCACTCCCGTCTGTCGACCTGTGGTGCGCCAGACGCTACTCCTGTCTGCTGCTGTGAGCAAGGCCACATCGCGAGGAATCCCGACGGCTCCCGAATGGGAGGATGGCGCCATGAGCACCGCCCCTGACAACGGTCCAGCCTCCGTCCGCCTGGACGTGTGGCTATGGTCCGTCCGGATCTTCAAGACCCGCTCGGAGGCCACGACGGCCTGCCGGGCCGGGCACGTGCGGCTCAACGGTGCTCCCGCAAAGGCGGCGCAGGCGCTGCGCGTGGGGGACACGGTCACGGTCAGGCGCCCGGGCTGGCAGCAGGAGATCGTGGTCCGCAGGCTGCTGCTCAAGCGCGTGGGCGCCCCGGTGGCCCGGGAGTGCTACGAGGACCGCTCGACCCCGCCGCCGCCCCAGCTGCGCTCCGCGGTGCCGCAGCGCGACCGGGGTGCAGGGCGGCCCACCAAGAAGGACCGTCGCAAGATCGAGCAGCTGCGCGGGTACTGAGCACAGGGGCGGCCGCCGGCGAGAGCCTCCCTGCGCCCCCGGAGCAGCCGGCGGCGGGCGCTTCTCACGCGCGCGGCGGGCAGCTGCGCGCGCGGCCCTCAGCCGGCGTCGTCGTCGCGGCGGCGGGAGAAGTAGGACAGCAGCGAGGGCGCGTGGTCGTCGTGGCCGTAGATCTCGTCCATCGCATCGGCCGCCGTGGGCGCGCCGCCGCGGCGTGAGGGACGGTCCTGGTCGAAGGGCTCGTCCGAGCGCGTCGGCCGCGACGTCGGACGGGGGCGCGGGGCCGGGACCCGGGCCTCGCGGCGGATGCGCTGGCCCGCGGATTCGTGCAGGGCCCGCGTCCCGGAATCCTCCTGTCCCTGGTGGCTGCGCTGGCCCAGGTAGGCGCGCAGGCCCTGGGGCTGCTCGTCCGCGGCCGCCGGGCCCGGGCGCTGAGACCCCCGGCCGCTTCCTCGACCGCGCCCGGAGCGGCCGCGCGCGGGCTCCTGCTGCTCCACGGGTGCGCCGCGACGGGCCTGCTTGGCGCGGATCGCGCGCTGCACGGAGCGATCAACCAGCACCTCCGGCGGGCCGTCGTCCGCAGAGCCGTGCTCTGAGTCCCCGCGTGCCCCGCGCCTGCCGCGACGTCCGCGGCGCAGGGGCTCGTCCCGTGCGGGCACGGTCTGCAGCGGGGCGGTCTGCGGACCGTCCTCGGAGGCCCTGCGGTGCTCGTCGTCGTCCACGTAGAGCGGCAGAGCGGCAGTGGGGTCGTCCTCCTCGGCGCGATCGACCCGCCGGGTCGCGGCGATGCTCGCGGCGGTCGGCCGATCCTCCCGGTAGCGGGGCATCCCGGCGATGGAGTCGAGGTCCTCGGCGCGGCTGTGTGCGGGCTCGGGCTCGTCCTGCCAGTCGTCGTCCCGTTCCTCGTCCTCCCAGACCTCGTCCGGGGTGGGGTCCGGCTCCTGGGAAGAGCGCGGGCGGGCTCGGTGGTCGCGGACGTCGCTCCAGGCCTGCCAGCCGCGCAGCAGCCGCCAGCCCAGCCATAGGATCGCCGCGATCAGCGCGATCACTCCGGCGCCGTAGCCGCGGGCCATCCAGGCCAGCATCACGAGCAGCGTGAGGATCCCGCCGCCCAGTGGTGCCAGGGCGTACGGGGAGAGCTCGGGGAGCCAGCCCAGCGTGGGGGCGGAGACGCGACGACCGCCGAGCAGCCCCAGCCGCCAGCGGCGCACGCGGACGCCGCGCAGGACGTCGTCCTGGGCCCCGGGCTCCCACTCGGCGGAGCCGTGGGCGAGCAGGACGCGGTCGGAGCTGAACATCGCGGCCACCAGCAGGTGCAGCCCGATGGCCAGCCAGGCGATCGGCAGCCCGACCGCGAACCACAGCGCGATGACCCGCACGGGAGCCGGGACCCCGGAGGCGTCGTAGACCGTGAAGTCCAGGGCTCCCCAGGTCAGCCACAGCAGTCCGATGCCCGCCGCGGCTGCGACCAGTCCGTTGAGCACAGCGCGCACGCGCAGCGGGGGCCACGACGGGTGGGAGGAGCGCACGGGGCGTCCGCCGGACGAGCGGGCCATCGCGAGACCTCCTGGGGGGATGCGGGTCAGGCCGAGAGGCCCTGGATGGATACTGTGGAAGGCTAGCAACGGGGCGCGACGAACAGGCGCTCGAAGACGGCGGAAGACGACGGAGGCAGGACAGGTGCAGCGCAGCGATGTGCCGGGCGGCAAGGGGCTGAATCGGCGCATCCTCGGACTCGCCGTGCCTGCCTTCGGCGCCCTCATCGCGGAGCCGCTGTTCCTGCTGGCGGACACCGTCATCGTGGGGCGGCTGGGCACCGAGCCGCTGGCCGGCGTGGCCCTGGCCGGGGCGGTCGTCCAGACGGCCGTGGGGCTCATGGTGTTCCTGGCCTACTCAACGACTCCCGCAGTGGCCAAGCACCTGGGTGCCGGGCGCATGCGCGAGGCGCTGGCGGTGGGCCGCGACGGACTCTGGCTCGGCGCAGGCCTGGGCGTGGTCCTGGCGGTGCTCGGCGCCGTGCTGGGGCAGCCGCTGCTGCAGGCCATGGGCGGTCAGGGCGCGGTGCTGGAGCAGGCCTCGTCATACCTGTGGTGGTCGCTGCCCGGGCTTCCCGCGATCCTGCTGGTCACCGCCGCCACCGGCGTGCTGCGCGGGCTGCAGGACACCCGCACGCCGCTGGTCATCGCCATGGCGGGTGCTGCGCTGAACGTGGGCGCCAACGTGACGCTGGTGCACGGGGTCGGCATGGGCGTGGCCGGTGCGGCGCTGGGCACGAGCCTCACGCAGTGGGCCATGGCCGCCGTGTACCTGGTCATGCTCGGGCGGCGCTGCCGGGCGGAGGGCGTGGGCATGGCCACCTCCCCGCGCCGGGTCGCAGCGCTGATGGGGGTGGGCTCGTGGCTCATGCTGCGCACCGTCTCCCTGCGTGCTGCGCTGATGCTCACGGTCGTGGTCGCGACCCGGCAGGGGGCCGAGAACCTCGCGGCCTATCAGCTGATCATGACCATCTTCAACGTCATGGCCTACGCGCTCGACGCCCTGGCCATCGCGGCGCAGGCGCTCGTGGGCAAGGAGACCGGTGCTCGCGACACCCGCGCCGAGGGCCCCGACGGCGACGAGGCCCGTGAGGCCGTGCGCGTCCTGGTGCGGCGCATCGTGAGCTTCGGGATGGTCTTCGGCGTGGTCACCGGGCTCGTGGTGGGGCTGGTCCTGCCGCTGGCCGCGCCCCTGCTCACGCCCTCGCCCGACGTCCAGCGGCTCTTCGCCCTCGGGATGATCGTGGTGGCCCTGGGCCAGCCGCTGGCGGCCTGGGTGTTCGTGCTCGACGGCGTGCTGATCGGAGCCGGCGACGCCCGCTACCTGGCCCTGGCGGGTGTGGTGAACCTGGTGGTCTACCTGCCGATGCTCGCAGCACTGGTGCTGGCGGATCTCGGCGGCTCGCTCGGGCTGGTGCTGCTGTGGATCGCCTACGCGTTCGGCTACATGGGAGCTCGCGGGATCACGCTCGGAGTGCGCTCCCGAGGGGATCGCTGGCTGCTTCAGGCCTGAGCCGCTGCGGGCGGCGGCGCCGCTCGACTGACTCTGCGGGGCGCATCACCTGCTTCGATGATCCGTCGATGCGTGGGCGGTGGAGAAGCGTCCGGCCGGGGCCTGCCGACGCGACGACCGGGCGCACCCGGAGCCCATCTCGAGAGGTGATCTGCGGATGCCGTCGGTTGCCATCACAACGGGCCCGGATGTGCGCGCTGTCATAGAATGAAGGTGGAGAGGCAGTCAGGAGCGGCGCCGCAAGGGGCACGGTCTCCGGGCCCGATCCGCCAGGTCGCACAGGGCCTCTCCACCGGCTTTCAGCGTGGAAAGGCAGAGCGATGACCCAGAAGATCCTCGTCGGCTATGACGGCTCCGAGTTCGCGGAGAAGGCCCTGGATTGGGCCATCGGAGAGGCCAAGGCCCTGGACGGCGAGCTGACCGTGGTGGTCTCCACCGGTCGCCCCGTCGTGGCGGATGCCGCCATCACCGGTCCGTTCCTGGAGAAGATCGAGGACGAGGCCGAGCAGACCGCCCGCCGGGGCGTGCAGAAGGCCAAGGATGCGGGCGTGCGCGCCCAGGGCGTCCTGGAGCGCGGCGACGTCGCCGGGGTCCTCGTCAACGAATCGCGGGACAGCTCCCTGGTGGTCCTGGGAAAGCGCGGCCTGCACGGTCTGCGCGGTCGCCTGGGCTCCGTCTCCGCCGCCACCGCCGCCCACGCCGAGTGCCCGGTCATCGTCCTGCCGGAGACCATCGAGCCCACCCAGGGCGACTTCACCGGCCGCGTGGTCGTGGCCGTCGACAAGCTCGGCCTGGAGTCCCCGTCGGTCAGGAAGGCGGCCGAGTACGCCCAGGCCCACGGCAAGGGCCTCTCGCTCGTGACAGTGATCCCGTCCGTGACCTCCCTGCCCTCGGGCTCCGCGGAGCTCGATCAGGCGGTCTCGGAGCAGCTCACGGAGCCGGCGCGGAACATGCTGCAGGAGGTCGAGGACGACGTCGTCAGGCAGTTCTCCGGTCTGGACACCAGCATCCACATCCTCTCGGGCCGCCCCGCCGACGCCCTCGTGCAGGCCTCCGCCTCCGCGGACCTCGTGGTGATGGGCACGCGCGGCCGCGGCGGCTTCCGCGGACTGCTCCTGGGCTCGGTCTCCCAGGCCGTGCTGGTCGACGCCGTGTGCCCCGTGATGGTCGTGCCGAACCGGGCGCAGGCTGACAAGAGCTGAGTCCTCAGCCTCTCGGGCGAATCCCCGCGGCGCGCGCTTCGACGCCTGAGCCGACTCAGCGGCTGCGCCGTCAGGACCTCGCACTACAGTGGCGGGGCATCCCGTTGCGGATGCCCCGCCGCTGTCGTCCCCGGAAGCTGGTGCCCGTGTCCTACGAACCCGCAGCCCTGCGCGGTCTGGTCGCGCCCACCCTGGTGCGCGCCCTGCTGACGCTGGCCTTCGCCGCCTGCACGATCTTCGTGACGGACCCGAGCCTGGGCTTCAGCATCTGGCTGCTCGGGCTCTGGATGGCCGCCGTGGGCGCCTGCGTGCTGTGGGGCGATCTGCGCTCCCGTGACCACGAGAGCCTGGATCTGGGCGGACTGGCCACCGTGCCGCGCTCGACCGGGATCATGTGGGTCCTGGGAGGCATCGCCGTGGTGATGATCCCGTCCACCGCCGAGATGCTGGCGCTGGTGGCCTCCGTCGTGCTGTTCCTGGTCGGCCTGCCGGAGGGCTGGCTGGGCACGTCGCGCCGCGGCCTGCATCCCCTGGCCAAGGACTGGCAGATCGTGGGTCTCGTCACCGCCGCGGCCGCGATCGGCGTGCTGCTCGTGGCCGGGCTGGGGCCGCACGCGATCCTGGGTGTCGTGGGAGGCGCTGCGATCATCTCGGGGGTCCTGCTGCTGCTCGCCGGTCTCACCCTGCGCCATGAGTCCCGCTCCTGCGGGGTCCCCGCCGATCCGGACCCGCGCGGCGCGGAGTAGACTTGAACGGTGTGCCTCCGGCGCGCCCGGGTGTCCGAGTGACGCTCGCACGGGGGCTCGCATCCGCTCGACGGCCCGCCTTCGGCGCAGGGCGCAGCACTGGCTCTCGAGCCCGCATGACGACGACTTCAGGAGGACAGCCCCGTGGCTGGAGACAACCGACGGTCCAAGCGCCGCACCCCGGATGTGAAGGCACCCCTGGCGGTGTCCGCGGTCCTGGGGCTCGTGGCGTTCGGCATCGCCTCGGTCGTGGGCGCGGGCGGGACCGAGGGGGGCCTGCGGCTGGACCTCGGGCTGATCATCGGCGGGATCGCATTCATCGCCTCCGTGGTGGTGTGCGCGACCCTCATGATGATCGAGAAGCCTAACGACCCCTCCCTGGGCGAGGGAACCGGCGTCAACCGCTCCTCCGCCAAGCTCTACGCCCAGCGCCGGGCCACCCGCGAGCAGCGCGAGGCGCAGAAGGACTACGGGAAGAAGCCGGGAGATGACGACGGCGGCCCCCAGTTCGGCCAGCGCGTCCACCCCGAGCAGTGAGCTGACCCGCAGCAGCCCCGAAGTCGAGGCCGCACCTGCGCTCCCCATCAGGACTGATGGGAGGCGCGAGTGCGGCCTCGACGCATTCTGGCGTGACGAACCCTCCGCAAGTGTTTGCATTCGTGATGTACATATGCAACGATTGCATTAGCACACGAACCGAGGAGGACATGATGTCCGTTCGACGCTCCGCCCAGATCATCACCGCCGCCGTCCCGCTGCTGCTGGTCGGCGCTGCGGCTCCCGCCCTGGCCCTCGATCAGGCGCCTCCGGCCGCCGTCGAGACGGCCGCGGCGCAGGAGGGCCTGTCCGTCCCGCTGGAGATCTCCGGGATCGTCGACGGACTCAGCGATCGGGAGACGGCGCAGGTCGAGGCCTTCGCCCTGGGCATCGACGGCCAGCGCGAGTCGCTCGGGTCGGTGCAGGTCGACTCCGAGGGGCGCTACCTGCTGCAGGGAGCCGTCCAGCCCGGAGCGCCCGTGCTGCTCGAGGCCACCGTCTGGGAGTCGGGCCATGAGGACGAGGCCCTGAGCACCTGGTACGGCGACAGCCCGGATCTCGCCGGCGCCGAGGCGCTGCGCGCAGTCGGGTCGATGGACGGCATCGACATCTCCGTGGCCCGGCAGCAGGTGCCGGAGGCGGAGACGGTCGCGGCAGGCCCCGCCGTCGTGCCTGCCTCCCAGCAGGTGCCGGCCTCGGAGAGCGGGCTGTCCGCCGCCGGCTCGGCACCGCAGCTGTCCTCCGAGCGCGACGCTCAGCGGCTCGTGCTGGCGCTGCTGGCCACCGGGTCCTTCGTGGGCGGACTCGCGCTGCTGCGCAGATCCTCCGCCCAGCAGCGGGACTGACCCGCACCGCGTCGGGTCGCGGCCACCTGGCCGCGCTCAGCGCACAGACTTCCGAGCTGCGACGCCGTGCGCGCCGCAGGCTTGGTGCATGACTCGTCGTCGGTCCCTGCGGGGGCCGCGGCGCAGAGGCTCTCCGCCCGCATCCGCCGGGCGGAGAGCGGTCGCCCCGGGCAAGGGCGGCCGGGCCGCGGGCCGAGGCCGGGAGACCGAGGCCCGCGGGCGGGGAGAGTGCCCGCGCGTCCTGACGGGCGGGCGGGGCCGCGGGGCGGCTGCTCGATGACCGGGAGATCGTCGAGCCCGCCGCCCCGCGCGCCTCCCACCCGGGCCGAGTGCTCGAAGCGGGCTCGGATATGTCAGATTGGTGCCATGGCTTCCCCCCTCGAGGACTACGCGCTGCTCTCCGACATGCAGACCGGGCCGCTGATCTCGCGGCGCGGCTCGATCGACTGGATGTGCGTGCCCCGCTACGACTCCCCGTCGGTCTTCGGAGCGATCCTGGGCGATGCCGACCACGGCCGCTGGCTGCTGGCGCCGTCCGCCACCGTGGACGACGAGGGCCGCGATCTGCCCGAGGAGCAGTGGCGCGATCAGTGCCGCGTGGGCGATCGCTTCTACGCCGAGCACACCTTCGTGCTGCACACCGTGTGGATCACGGACACCGGCTCGGTGCGCGTCACCGACTTCATGCCGCTGGACACCCAGCTGAACGTCGTCCGGCGGATCGAGGGCCTGACCGGGGATGTGGAGATGGTCCAGGACCTGCGCCTGCGCTTCGACTACGGGCGCATCACCCCCTGGATCTCGCACTTCGCTGGCCTGGAGGACCCCGAGACCGGGGAGATCGGCGACGAGGAGCTGATCGCCCTGGCCGGTGCCGATGCCATGGTCCTGCGCAGCGAGGTCCCCGCCGAGCGCATCGATGACGACAACGGCCCGCGCCACGTCTCGCGCTTCACCGTCTCGGCCGGTCAGACCCGGGACCTGGTGCTGACGCACTTCGAGTCGCACCGCACCCCGCCGCCGCCCGTCGATGCCGGCGACGAGCTGCGCACCGCCCTGGACACCTGGCGCGAATGGGATGAGCAGTGGGAGAACACGCAGCGGACAGAGGGGAAGGTCGAGCTGAGCGACGGCGGCGACGGCGCGCCCACCTACGGCGGAGCCGCCGCCGAGGAGGACGGCCCCGATCCGCTGCTGAGCCTCGAGGAGCGCGAGGAGGCCGTGCGCCGGTCCCTGCTGGTCGTGCGCTCGCTCATGCACCAGCGCAGCGGCGGTCTGGTGGCGGCGCCGTCGATGTCGCTGCCGGAGCAGATCGGCGGCGAGCGCAACTGGGATGCCCGCTACTCGTGGCTGCGCGATGCGGCCCAGGCGCTGCAGGTCATGCTCGAGCACGGCCACGACCGCGAGGCCCTGCAGCTGCGCAACTGGATGCTGCGCTCCGTGGCCGGGCCGGCCGAGGACATCCAGAGCGTGTACGGCGTGGGCAGCGAGCGGGAGACCTCCGAGCACACGGTGGACCTGCCGGGCTACGAGCGCTCGCGCCCGGTGCGCGTGGGCAACTCGAGCTCCGGGAAGCTGCAGTCGGACACCGCGGGCTACCTGCTCGTGGCCTTCGAGCGGCTGCGCCGCCGCGGGCTGGAGGAGGATCAGCTGTCCTGGCCGATCCAGAAGGCGCTGCTGGGCCACGTCGTGGCGTCGTACGAGGAGCCGGACCAGGGCATCTGGGAGATGCGCGGGGACCGGGAGTTCCACACGCACTCGCGGGTCATGATGTGGGCGGCGCTGCAGGCCGGTGTGGAGGCCGTGCGCACGCACGGGCTCGACGGCGACCTGCAGCTCTGGGAGACCCACCGCGATCAGCTCGCGCTCGAGATCTGGACCTCGGGCTACGACCCCGCCGTGGGGACGTTCGTGCAGCGCTACGGCGCCCAGAGCGTCGACGCCTCGCTGCTGCAGCTGCCCTCCCTGGGCTTCGTGGACTGGGAGGACGAGCGGATGGTGCGCACCGCCCAGCGCATCGTCGAGGAGCTCGGCACCGAGTCCGGGCTGCTGCGCCGCTACCAGAACGTGTCCGTGCCGCCGGGCTCCGATCCCGCCGACTTCGAGTCGCAGATCGGCCAGGACGGCTTCGAGGGCCCGGACAGCCCGCATTTCGGCGTGACGCTGTGGCTGGCGGCCTACCAGGCGCGCAGCTCCCAGCTCGACGAGGCCCGACGCACGCTCGCCGGCGTCCTGCGCCGGGCGACCGATCTGGGGCTGCTCTCGACCGCCTACGACGGCGATCCCGACCACGGGGGCCGGATGCTCGGCAACATGCCGCACGTGAGCTCCCACCTCAGCCTCATCGAGGCGCTGGCCGCACTCGACGAGGCGGAGGGCCGACGCCCCGCGCCCGTGCTGCATGACGACCCCGAGGAGGATCCCGAGACCGCCGACGGCCAGGACCTCACGCGGGGAGGCTGAGCCCTCCGGGCGCTCGCCGCTGCCGCCCGGCAGCTACCGAGGCGGCTGTGGGAGGATCATCGCCATGCAGGCAGCCCTCCTCGTCGACGTCGGACAGATCGACTACCACGTGGGCGACGAGGCCATGGGCCACGCCGCCGTCGCCGCCCTGCGCGCTCGCGGGATCCAGGAGCCCGTGATGCTCACCCGGGATCCGCAGCACACCGCGGCTCGGTTCGAGTCGGTCGTGCCGGTGCCCACCCCGCGCTTCCCCTGGCCCCCGGAGGATCGCGCGCGCTACCTCGGGGAGATCCGCGAGGTGCTCGACGGCCGCACCGACGCCCTGCCGCCGGAGGATCAGGTCTTCGCGCTGATCGAGGCCCTGCGCGGCGTGGACGCGCTGCTGATCGGCGGCGGCGGCAACATGAACTCCCGCTACGGCTGGCTGCTCAGCGAGCGCGCCGCCGTGGTCGAGATCGCTCGCAGCCTGGGGCTTCCCGTGGTCATCAGCGGGCAGACCCTGGGCCCCGAGCTCAGCGAGCAGGACCGCCCCGTGCTGGCCAAGATGCTCGAGACCGCGGTGCTCGTGGGCCTGCGCGACCCGGACTCCCTGGCGCTGGCGCAGCAGCTGTGCCCCGGGCATCCGGGGTTGCGCGCGTGCCCCGACGACTCGGTGGGCTGGGCGCTCGAGGTGCTCTCCGCGCCCTGGAACACCCCGCAGAGCGAGGCTGCGGCGCCCGGCGGCTCCACGGCCGCGGCGCAGCCACTCGCGGAGGCGCCATCAGCTGAGGCCTCCCCTTCGGGCAGCCCGGCCGCGGGCGCTGCTGCGGAGGACGTCGAGGCCCAGGCGCTGTCCGATCCCACCGCCCCGCGGATCGTGGCGACCTTCGCCCCCGGCGCCGGCCCGTTCGAGGAGCATGAGGCCGCTGAGGTCTACGCGGTCGTGCTGGACGCGCTGGTCGAGCGCACCGGCGGGGCCGTGGAGCTCGTGCCGCACCTGGCCCGTCCGGGCGAGCACGACGGCGACGAGGCCTTCCACCGGCTCGTGGCCGCCCGGATGCGCCATGCGGCCGCCCACCGTCCGATCGAGGACGCCGAGGACAGCCTGCGGCGCACCCTGAGCGCCGACTACGTGGTGAGCTCGCGCTATCACCCGCTGGTCTTCGGCCTGGCCGGAGGTGCGACCGTCCTGCCGATCGCCGTGGACCGCTACTCCCAGGTGCGCATGGAGGGCGCCCTGCGCACCTGGGGCATCTCCGGGCAGGTCGTCCCGCTGGCTGCGCTGATCACCCCGCGCGAGGCCGCATGGGACACGCATCAGGCCGCGCAGCGCTGGACGCAGGAGGCCGTGGAGGGCCACCGGGAGTTCTGGAGCGATCTGCTGGCGCGTCGGGCCGCTGTGCGCGAGACGGCCGCGGCCTGGTGGGACGGGGTCCTGGTGGGGCTGTCCGGGGCGCTGCCCGGCCCGGCGGAGGTGCCGGAGGTCCCGGCGGCAGGGGCCGGCACCGAGTTCTCCCGCGCACTGCGCCGCGACTGGACGGATCCGCAGGCGCCGGTCGCAGAGGGCTCGGCGGCCTCCGTGGCGATCATCATGCGCACCAAGGACCGCCCGCTGCTGCTCGAGCGCGCCCTGGACGACGTCCTGGCCCAGACCCTGGCCGACTGGCGGCTGGTCATCGTCAACGACGGCGGCGATCCCGAGCCCGTGCAGCGCCTCGTCGACGCCCGGGAGGAGCGCTTCCGCGGACGCTGCCGGATCCTCTCGCACCGCCGCAGCGTCGGCATGGAGGCCGCCTCCAACCGCGGGGTGGCCGCCTCGGACAGTGAGTTCGTGGTGATCCACGACGACGACGACACCTGGGACCCCCAGTTCCTCCAGCGCACCGTCGCCTTCCTGGAGCGGCCGTCGTGCACAGATGCCGGGGTCATGGCCCGCACGGAGATCGTCTACGAGCAGATCGACGACCACGACGGCCAGAAGAGCGTGCGCGAGACCGGGCGCGCCCTGTTCTGGGCCGAGCAGAGCGCGATCACCCTCAGCGAGCTGCTGAGCATCAACCGGGGCGTGCCGATCTGCTTCCTCTACCGTCGCAGCCTGCACGGGCTCGTGGGGGGCTTCGACGAGTCCCTGCCGGCCGCCGGGGACTGGGAGTTCAATCTGCGCGTCGCCTCGAGCGCGACGATCGGCTTCCTGCCGGGCCGGCCCCTGGCGTTCTGGCATCAGCGCCCCAGCGCGCTCGGCGCGGACGGCAACTCGATGTTCGCGGGCAAGGCCCTGCACGAGAAGCACGATCTTGCGGTGCGCGAGCGGCACCTGCGCGAATGGACCGATCAGAACGGGATCGGCCTGCCGCTGTGGATGGCGCGGGAGATCCAGGATCTGCGCGAGCGGCTCGAGCAGATGCAGGAGGCCCAGCAGCAGATGCTCGAGCAGAACCGTCAGCTCCTGGAGGCCGTGCAGGCGCAGCGGGAGCTGACCCAGGAGGCCGAGCAGCGGATCAAGGAGCACTCCCTGAGCAGCCGGGTCGGTCGCGTGCTGCGCCGGATCGCACCCTGGGCCTTCCGGGGCCGCTGAGGCGTCTGGCGGGGCAGATTCATCAGCAGACGCATGGTGTGCGCAGTGTGGGGTGCGTCTCCTAGGATGGCCGAATCGGCCCAGCAGCGAAGATCCCCACGTGCGAACCCTGACTCGAGGCCGATGACCGTGGGAGTGCCACGGTCATCACCGCAGTACGTGCCTGAAAGCGAATCGCCTCATGGTCACCCCCCTCACCGACAACACCCCGGTCGGCCCCGCTGAGCTGGCCGATCTTCCCGCTCTGGTCGATCCTGCCGTCGAGCAGGCCACCACCTGGATCCGCAGGGCCCAGCAGCTCTCCGAAGAGGGAGTCGCGGACTCGGACGCCGCCGACCGCCTCTCCGCCATCCTGCAGGACCCCCGCGGCCTGGACTTCACCGTCGGCTTCGTCGATCGCGTCATCCGCACCGAGGACAGCGTCGCCGCCGCACGGGCGCTGCAGCGCATCGCGAGCATCGCCCCCAAGTCCCTCTCCGCGCTGGATCGCTCGCAGATCGTCTCCGGCAGCTACATGAGCCACCTGGCTCCGGCCGTCGTCATCCCGATCGCCCGCGGCCGCCTTCGCCAGATGGTCGGTCACCTGGTGGTCGACTCCCGACCGGGCCCGTTCGGCAAGGCCGTCGAGCACATCACGCAGCGCGGCGACTCGCTGAACATCAACCCGCTCGGCGAGGAGGTCCTGGGCCTCGCTGAGGCCGATAAGCACCTGGACGAGGTCGACCGCATCCTGGCCCGCGACGACGTCGACTACGCGTCGATCAAGGTCTCCTCCGTGGTCCCGCAGCTCTCGCACTGGGGCTTCGACGAGACCGTCGAGCGCGTGGTCGAGCGCCTGCTGCCGCTGTACCGCAAGGCCGCCGATGCCCCGGCCGGGACCAAGTTCATCAACCTGGACATGGAGGTCTACTCGGACCTGCACCTGACCACCCAGGTCTTCACGACGCTGCTCTCGCGCCCCGAGCTGAAGAGCCTGGAAGCGGGCATCGTCGTGCAGGCCTACCTGCCCGATGCCCTGGGCGCGGTGCAGCACCTGTCCGAGTGGGGCGAGCGGCGCGTGGCCGAGGGCGGCGCGCAGATCAAGGTCCGCCTGGTCAAGGGCGCCAACCTGCCCATGGAGCGCGTGGACGCCGAGATGCACGACTGGCCGCTGGCCGTCATGCCGACCAAGCAGGCCACGGACGCCAACTACAAGCGGGTCCTGGCCTGGGCCATGGACCCCGAGCACCTGCGCGGGATGCGCATGGGCGTGGCGGGGCACAACATCTTCGACATCGCCTTCGCCAAGCTGCTCGCCGAGCAGCGCGGGGTCTCCGAGCGCATCGAGTTCGAGATGCTGCAGGGCATGGCCGCCGAGCAGTCGATCGCCGTGTCCGAGGACGTCGGGGGAGTGCTCTACTACGTCCCCGCCGTGGCCCCGGAGGAGTTCGACGTCGCCGTGGCCTACCTGGTGCGCCGCCTCGAGGAGAACGCCGAGTCGGAGAACTTCATGTCCGGGATCTTCGAGATCGAGCCCGGCAACCAGATCTTCCGCCGTGAGGAGGGCCGCTTCCGCGCCGCCGTCGAGCAGCTGCTCGAGGAGGGCATGGTCCTGGACGGCGAGCAGGCCCCGGGCCCGCACCGCGTGCAGGACCGCACGCAGGAGGCCGCCGGGCGCCAGAGCGGCTACCAGGGCCATCAGCCGCTCGACGAGCCCTTCCGCAACGAGCCGGACACCGACATCTCGATCCCGGCCAACCAGAAGTGGGCGCTCGAGCTGCGGGATCTGATCACGGACCGGTCCTGGTACCAGGGTCTGGCCACCCCGGACTCGCTCGAGCTCGACGACGTCGCCGAGATCGTGGAAACCGGTCGCAATGCTGCCAAGGGCTGGCGCGAGCGCGGGGCCCGGGAGCGCGCGGAGATCCTCAACCTCGCTGCCGACAAGCTGGCCGAGCGCCGCGGGCACCTCATGGCAGTGGCCGCTGCCGAGACCGGCAAGGCCTTCACCCAGTCGGACGCCGAGGTCTCCGAGGCCATCGACTTCTGCCGCTGGTACGCCCGCCATGCCGAGGAGCTGGAGCAGGTCGACGGCGCCGAGTTCGAGCCCGATGTCCTGGACCTGGTCACCCCGCCGTGGAACTTCCCGCTGGCCATCCCCACCGGCTCGACCGTCGCCCCCCTGGCCGCCGGCGCCGCCGTCATCCACAAGCCGTCGCCGCAGACCGTGCGCTGCTCCGCGGCGCTGATGGAGGCGCTGTGGGAGGCGGGCGTCCCGCGCGACGTCCTGCAGCTCGTGGACGCCGTCGAGGGCGACACCGGCAAGGCGCTGGTGAGCCACCCGGGCGTGGATCGCATCGTGCTGACGGGCGCCTACGAGACCGCCGAGCTGTTCGGCGGCTGGCGCAGCGGCCGTCTGGTGATCGGCGAGACGTCGGGCAAGAACGCCCTGATCATCACTCCGGCAGCGGACCGCGATCAGGCCGTGTGGGATCTGGTCACCAGCGCGTTCGGCCACGCCGGGCAGAAGTGCTCGGCGGCCTCGCTGGGCATCATGGTCGGCTCGGTGGCCACCTCGCAGCGCTACGAGAAGCAGCTGCTGGACGCGGCGTCGTCCATGGTCGTGGACTGGCCGGAGAACCTGCAGGCCATCGTGGGCCCCACGGTCGAGAAGCCGGGCGACAAGCTCAAGCGCGCTCTCACCCAGCTGGACGAGGGCGAGAAGTGGCTGCTCGAGCCCAAGCAGCTCGACGACTCGGGCCGCCTGTGGCGCCCGGGCATCAAGACGGGTGTGAAGCCCGGCTCCTTCTTCCACGAGACCGAGGTCTTCGGCCCCGTGCTCGGGCTGATGCACGCCAAGGACCTGGACCAGGCGATCGAGTGGCAGAACGCCGTGGAGTACGGTCTGACCGCCGGCATCCACTCCCTGGACGTGCAGGAGGTCGGCTCCTGGCTGGAGCGCGTGGAGGCCGGCAACCTCTACGTCAACCGCGGCATCACCGGCGCGATCGTGCAGCGCCAGCCCTTCGGCGGCTGGAAGAAGTCGTCGGCGGGCCTGGGTGCCAAGGCCGGCGGTCCGAACTACCTCACGCAGATGGGCCACTGGACCAAGGGCGCCTTCCGCGCAGGCAACTCCGTGGAGGTCCAGCCGGGGCTGCTGCCCGCGGTGCGCGACGTCCTGGGCGACGCCGACGTGATCGAGGCGCTGCCCGCGGAGGATCTGGCCTGGCTGCGAGCCTGCGCCGCTGCCGACCAGCGGGCCTGGGAGTCCGAGTTCGGCGTGGCCAAGGACCCCACGGGCCTGGTCAGCGAGGCCAACATCTTCCGCTACCGCGCCCGCGACATCGTGGTGCGCGCTGCGGAGGATGCCCCGGTCACCGACGTGATCCGCGTGGGTCTGGCCGCCGCTCGCTCCGGCTCGGAGGTCACGCTCTCGGCCGCGCCTGCCGTCATGGAGGCCCTGCCGCGAGCGGCCCGCGCCCTGTTCACCCAGGTGCTGCCCGCCGTCGACGACGAGCGGTTCCGCGTCCAGGCCAAGGCCCGGCGCCTGCTCGGCGCCCGCACCGCCTACCGCGCGATGTCCGAGCCGGAGGAGCAGCGCTCCGCAGTGCAGAAGCTGCGCGATCGCCTGCCCTTCGGCGGCCGGGCCTCGGAGGACTCCGATCCCGAGGTGCTCGAGCTCGGTGTGGGCGCGCGCATCAAGGTCGTCGGCACCGATGCGGACCTGGTGGTCGATCTGGGCGCCACCCCGGATGTGGCGGTCATGATGCACCCGATCGTCGGCGCCTCCCGCGTGGAGATCCAGGAGATGCTCCACGAGCAGGCCGTGTCCATCACGCTGCACCGATTCGGCAACCGGTTCGCCGACATGCACCGGCTGCGGGACGAGCTGATGGGCTGAGGAGCGCGATCGGCGGATGCCTGCTCGAGGCATGGATAATCGAATGCCGACGATGAGATGACGGGCCGATCGGGGCGCCGCTGCCCAGCGGCGCCCCGATCGGTCATTGCAGAGGGGAGCAGCTATGTCATTGCGCGAGACCATCGCCCACCTCCCGCCCGAGCAGCGGGAGCGGATCGCCGGATTCGCCCGGCATGTGCCTGCAGGGATCAGGTTCGGGCCCGTGTTCCGACAGACCCGGCGGGAGATCCGGAAGGCGTGGACGGTCCCGTCATGGGGGCGTGAAGAGCGAGATCGACGGCTGCAGTCGCTGCTGGATGCCGCGGCTGGAACGGACTACTACGGCTCAGCTGCGGGGTACGAGGCGCTGCACGAGACGACGATGCCGCCGATGGAGCGGCTGAGCCGCCTGCCCATCCTCACGCGGGAGGCGGTGACGGCGCACAGCAGCAGGATGCTCACGGTGCCCGAGGCCCAGCTCGAGCGGGTCGCGACTTCCGGGACCTCCGGGGAGCCCATCGTGTTCTGGCTCGACCGCAGCCGGGGCGCCAGCGAATGGGCCTACGTCCTGAGCGCCTGGGAGCGGAGGACCGGCTATCAGGCCGACGACTGGCGTCTGCGGCTGCGCGGAGCCGAGCTTCCCGGTGGTGCGGACTGGTTCGTCCAGGGCTCCACGGGGGAGGTCGTGCTGCGCGTCCAGGCGCTGCGTCCCGAGCTCATCAGGGAGCACTGGCAGCTGGCCTCTCAGCGAGGGATCCAGTACCTGCACGGCTTGCCATCGGCCATCGCGTACCTGGCGCGCCTGGTGGAGACCGAGCTGCCGGACGATGACTGGCGGCACAGGATCCGGGGGATCCTCGCCGTCTCGGAGGAGCTCACAGAGGCCCACCTGGAGATCCTGCACCGCGTCTTCCCGCAGGCGCGCGTGGCCAACTTCTACGGGCTGAGCGAGCGCACGGCCTTCGCCGTCATGGACGACGACGGCGATTTCCACCCCGAGCCCCTCTACGGGGCCGTCGAGCTGGTCGATGAGCAGGGCCGAGCCGTCGAGGTCGGCGCTCGCGGCAGGATCATCACCACCGGTCTGCGGCTCACCGGACAGCCCTTCCTGCGCTATGACACGGGTGACTCGGCGCTGCGTACGGGAACGGATCCCTGGGGTCAGCCGATCTTCCGCGAGATCCGCTCTCGACGCAGGCGGGAGGGGCTGATCCGCAATGACGGCAGCTTCCTGCCCGCCGCGATCTTCGGAATGCACACCATGGAGGTGCTCGCAGCTCGGAAGTTCGGGTTCCGACAGCACGAACCGGGCAAGGCCACGTTCCTCGTGGAGCCGGTCACCGGAGCCACCGATGCGCAGATCCAGGAGCTCTACAGAGCGATGGCGGCGGTCATCGGGGATCGCATCCACCTCGAGCTGGAGGTGGTGGACCGTCTGGAGGTCCCGGCCAACGGCAAGGAGCGTCTGGTGGATCAGCAGATTCCGGGGGCGGCGACCACCTGGTCATGATCCTGCAATCGCATGGAGAATTTGCGGACGAACACGTAACCTCGCATCAGAGGTGCGCGCCTCTGGGCAGCTGATCCGATGACCCCCGGCGCGACCACATCCGAAGGGGAGAGCGTGAGATCGTTTCGTGAGAAGGTCGCCCACCTTCCGGCGGACCAGCGGGAGAGAGTGGGCCCCCTCGTCCGAGCCATTCCGCCGTCGCTGCGCTATGGGCCGGTGTTCCAGCGGACGCTGAGGGAGCTGCGCAAGGCTCGCACGGTGCCGTCCTGGGCGGCCCAGGAGCGCGGACGACGGCTCGAGCAGCTGCTCGATCAAGCAGCCGAGACCGATTATTACGGTTCCGAGCCCGGATACGAGGCACTGCGCGAGCGCGGCGTCGGCGCCTTCGAACGACTTTCCCGCTTGCCGATCCTGACCCGCGAGCAGCTGTCCAAGCACTCCCTGCGCATGCTCACGGTCCCGGAGAGCGGCGTCCAGATGACCGCCACCTCCGGCACCTCGGGCGATCCCATCCTGTTCCACCTGGACCGGCAGCGCGGGGCCGCTGAGTGGGCCTACGTCTTCGATGCCTGGCACCGGGCCACGGGCTATGAGCTCGACGACTGGCGGCTGTTCCTGCGAGGGGCGGCCGATCTGCCCGGTGGGGCGGATCACTACCTGCAGCGCGCGACCGGCGAGCTGGTGCTGCGGGTCCAGGCGCTGGCCCCCGAACGCATCCAGGAGCAGTGGGGCTGGGTGCGCGATCGCGGGATCCGCTACCTGCACGGCTATCCGTCGGCCCTGAGCTACATGGCCAAGCTGGTCGAGGAGCAGCTGCCCGACGACGAATGGCGTCATCAGATCCGCGGCGTCCTGGCCGTCTCGGAGGAGTTCACGCCCGGCCAGCAGCAGACCTTCGAGCGGGTGTTCCCGAATGCGGGGATCTCCAACTTCTACGGTCTGAGCGAGCGGACCTGCTTCGCCTCGATGGATCCGGACGGAACCTTCCATGCCGAACCCCTGTACGGCATCACGGAGCTGCTCGGAGAGGACGGCCTGCCCGTGGAGGTGGGGCAGCGCGGCCGGCTCGTGACCACCAGCCTCATGATCAAGGGCCAGCCGTTCCTGCGCTATGACACGGGAGATTCCGCCGAGCGCGTGGGCACGGATGCCTGGGGTCAGCCCACGTTCCGAGCGATCTCCTCACGGCGCGGCCGAGAGGGCCTGGTACGCGCAGACGGCTCGCTGTTCCCCACCACGTCACTGAACGTGCACGGGCATCAGTTCCTGTGCATCCGCCGCTTCCGCTTCCGGCAGGACGTGCCCGGCCGCGTCACGCTGCGGGTCGAGCCCACGGCTGATGCCGCCCCGGAGGAGCTCGAGGAGTTCTACCAGGCGATGTGCCGACGCACGGCCGGTCAGGTGGAGCTGGGCTTCGAGCTGGTGGGGCACCTGGAGATCCCGCCGAACGGCAAGGATCGGATCGTCGACCAGAACATCGCCGGAGTCAGCGGGACCTGGGCCTGAGCCCGACGGCAGGCCCGACCTGCCGTCGGTCAGCGCAGCTCGGTGCGCGGGCGCGTGGTCGCGACTGCGGCGATGATGCCGAGCAGGAGGCCGACGGCAGCACCCATGACTCCGATCATGGTCATGCTCAGGCCAGAGGGATCCTCGGGAGTCGTGGGGCTGCCCGCCGGTTCGATGCTGACCTGCGCGTCCTCGGCGCTGGTCGCCACCACCGAGGTGAGGGCGTCGCGCCAGGCCTCCGCCAGGGCGCTCGCCTCCTCCGGCGACTCGCCCACGGCCGTGATCTCCACGCCCGTGGTGGCCGGTGTGGCCGTCACAGTGATGCCGTCGAGCAGCTCCGAGGCCGACTTGTCGGTGTCGAGATCGCTCTTGGCCTCCTCGGCGACCACTAGGGACTCTCCCAGGGCCTCGTAGGTCGTGGTGCGGGAGATCGCCAGCTCCTCGGCGGCCAGGCGCTCGGCGGCGGTGTCATCGTCCGCCCCGGCGTGGACCATCATGGTCGTGACCGACTCGTACTGCGGAGGCTCCGAGGCCGCGAGCCCGAGCGCGATGCCGAGACCCAGGATCAGGCCCACGAGCGGGGCCCACCAGCGCCGCCGCAGCGCCGTCCCGAGATGCTCGGCGGACACGTCTCTGACCATGGGATCGCCGCCCTGATTGCGGGACCGGGTCTCGGTGCGCCTGCTGGTCTGCATGATTCTGCTGCTCCCCCTGAATTCGAATCGTTCGCTCTCCCCAGAGCGAGGTGGACGGCGCTGCAGTGCTGCGAAGGCTCCCGTCCGGTCTCCCAGAGTAGTGTCACCGATCTGACGCACATGCTGTATACGGCCATGAACCGTGCAGTTGAGTGGACAAACAGCCTTCATGAACGAACATCTGCCCGGAGGCACGTGACGTCGTGCCATCATGTCGTGATGCGTGCCGCCGCTGGGGAGCGGTCGGGCGCAGCGGCAGGTGCTCGGCGCCGGGTCGGGGGATCCGGAGCGTCGACGCCCTGCATTCGACGGCACGGGGACCGTCCCGGGGAGGAGCACACATGCAGACTGCAGTCTCAGCCCTGTCGTGGGGTGCCCTCGGCGCGGTCCTGCTGGTCGGCGCCGCGTGGGTGATCAAGCTCTGCCTGACGCATCCCAAGGCCACCATCGGGGCCGCCGTTGTCTACTCGATGATCTCCCAGACCGTCGGCACGGTGGGCGGCATCTCGATCCTCAACTACGGCGACGAGCTCGCCGTCGTGCTGGCCGTGGGCGTGGCCTGCGCTCGGCGTCTGATCGATCATCATGCGCTGCGCTTCTTCGCCGCGGTGTGGTTCCTGCTCGCCTTCATCCTCTTCGGCCTGATCAGCAGCGTGGTGCATGCCGTGCCCTCGTCCATCACGCTCATGGGGACCCTGCTGTACCTCAAGGGGCCGGCGCTGGGCTTCGCGGTGGCTCAGCTGGACTGGCGTCGTGCAGATCTGCCTCGCATCGCCAGAGCCGGCGCTGCGGTGATCGTGGTGATCCTGTTCACCTGCGCGCTCAACGCCGCGGCTCCGGGCCCGTGGAACGACCTGGTGAGCAGGACGGAGGTGGCCAGCGAGCGCGGAGGCTTCACGAGCCTGACCGGGCCCTTCGACCACCCGGTCGGGCTGGGCACCACCATGGCCCTGGCCTTCCTGGCCATCTACCTCTACCGCCTGCTGGTGCGCCGGACGCCCTTCACGTTCGTCCTGCTGATCGCCACCGGTCTGGCCTGCCTGGCGGCCTTCCGCCGCAAGTCGATCGTGGCGGGGATCGCCGTGGCCCTGGGCGTTCGCGCTGTCCTGCCCCTTCCACGGGCTCTGTTCGTCACGAGTGCGGTGATCCTCCTTCCCGTGGGCCTCGTTCTCCTGCGGGAGCCCCTGACGGCCGTCGTCGACGGGACCCTCACCGAGTACCTGACCGACTGGGATCGGGTCGCTCGCATCCGGATGACGATCGACGGCTTCCTGCTGGCTGTCGGTGCGTTCCCCCTCGGAGTGGGTCTGGGCCGCTTCGGCTCCTTCACGGCCTCCGAGAACTACAGCCCGATCTACACGGATCTGGGCTACGAGCGGATCTGGGGTCTGGGGCAGGGCGACATGGGCGGCTTCCTCTCGGACACCTTCTGGCCGGCCCCGCTGGCCGAGACCGGGATCCTGGGCGCCCTGTGCTATCTGGGAGCGCTGATCATGTTCATCGTCCCCGGCTGGCGGATGATGCGCTCGGCCTCGGATGGGCACAGCAAGTGGATCGGGGCGGTGACTGTGGCCTGGTTCGCCCAGCTGCTGATCGAGTCGGTCGTCGCGCCGGTCTTCCTGTCGCCGCCGATGTACGGGCTGCCGTTCGCAGTGGCAGGACTGTGCCTGGCGCTCGGAGCAGAGCCTCGCAGCGGGCGACGAGCGCTGGGGGTGAGGCCGTCGCAGGCCGCCGAACAGGATGCATCGATAGCCAAGCCCGGACGCGCTCCTTGGGAGCTCGGTGCCCAGCAGCAGGAAGGAGTCTCATGATCAAGGCGACCATCATCGGACCTGCCCCCGGGTCCTCGGGCGGAATCGGCATCATGGCCGGTCATCTGCTCGGCACGAGCTCCGAGCGCATGTCACTGGTCTTCCTGGATTCCGGCGGTGCTCCCGGACCGGCTCTGCAGAGGCTGGCGCATTTCGTGAGGGCGGCCGCTGACTGCCTCGGGCCTTCGTCAGCGCACCTGCGGGTGTTCGCCGTGGCCTCCCGCGGCAGCACATGGCGCAAGCTGACGCTGAGCGCACTGGTGCGCCTTCGCCGCCGTCCATACGCACTGCACCTTCACGGGGGCGGCTATGACGACTACTTCCGATCTCGTGGGCGCCTGGAGCAGGCCCTGGTGAAGAACATGTTCCAGGCGGCTCACCAGGTCATCGTCCTGGGGGAGAGCTGGGCGCAGTTCGTCCAGGAGGAGCTCGGGGTGTCGGATGCTGCCGTGTCCGTGCTGCCGAACGCGGTCCCTGGTCCTCAAGAGGTCCCGCAGCACGTGACCCATCCGATGCGCGTGCTCTTCGCGGGCCGCGTGGGTGCCCGCAAGGGGGCCCCCGAGCTGCTCCAGGCATGGTCCCGGATCAGCGCCGGGCGCGATGCCGTCCTGGTCCTGGCAGGCGATCTCGATGACCCGGACGGCTCCATCCGGGCCGCCGTGGACCGCGCGGAGCGGGTCGAGCTCACCGGCTGGTTGGACGCGGAGGCCCTGCAGGATCAGCTGCGCCGCGCCCAGATCCTGGTGCTGCCCAGCCGGGCGGAGAACCTCCCGCTGTCGCTGCTCGAGGGCATGGCGTGGGGGCTGGCACCCGTCGTCACGCCCGTCGGGGCGGTCCCGGAGGTCATCCTTGACGGTGAGAACGGCGTCCTGGTGCCGGTGGGGGAGGTGACGGCGCTCGCTCGGGGCCTGGCCGAGCTGATCGACGACGACGCCCGGCGGCAGCGGATCGCCGCCGCCGCCCGCACCACCTGGGAGCGGGGCTACAGCATGGACGGCTACCGCCAGCGCTTCGACGACATCATCGAGGCGGCCGTCGGGGCCGCAGCGCAGACCACGGAGGAGAAGCCATGACGTCGCAGGGACTCGAACCGCAGCTGCAGGCCGAGGTCGACGGGGCCCTCGGCCGCGCCATGGACTTCGCCCGTGAGCGCGACTACGCCGGGACGGACCCGTACGACGGACTGCTCTCGCCGTACGCGCGCGTGCTGCGCGGACGCGTTCCCCGCCAGGCCTGGGTGCAGGGGCACAAGCGCCTGGGCCGCGGCCTGCGCGCCGCCACACGTGTTCCCCCGGTGCGCATGACCAAGGGGATGGCGCTGTTCTCGACGGCTGCATCGCTGTCCGGCGACGAGCAGACGGCCAGGCAGCTCGCGCAGCGGATCCTCCAGGAGCGCGGGACGGGTCCGTGGGGCTACGAGTTCGACGTCCAGACGCGCTGGGCCTTCTATCCGGCAGGCAGCCCCAACGTCATCGCGGTGACCTTCGCACTGCGCGCCCTGTCCGCGGCGGGGATGCTGGACCGGGTCAGCGCTGACGTCCGTGATTGGCTGGAGGGGCAGTTCCACACATCGGGCTACTTCCGGTACACGACCACCTCGGACCGACTGGTGCACAATGGGTCCTTGCTTGCGGCGGAGTCGCTGGCGATGCTGGACGGAGACAGGGAACTGATCCGCACTGCGGTGGACCGGGCGGTCCGCGCGCAGGCGGAGGACGGCTCCTGGCCGTACGGTGAGGGTCCGGGACTCGAGTGGATCGACAGCTTCCACACGATCTACAACCTGGACTCGCTGTGGGCGCTGCAGCAGATGGGCTTCGAATCGGGGGATTCGGCAGCTCGCGGCGCGCAGTTCTGGAAGGACCGCTGTCTCAGCCCTGAAGGTCTCCCGCTCTACATGGCGGATGACCGGCAGGTCTCGACGGATGTGCACAACGTGGCCACCACGGTCGGGTATCTGGCCCGCGCAGCGCAGCGCGGCTGGCCGGTCCCGGACCCGGAGGCCGCGATTCGGCATCTGCTGGGACTGCAGGGCGGCGACGGCGGATTCCGCAGCGGAGGCAGGGGGCTTCCGCACATGCGGTGGAATCAGGGCCACGCGGCTGTCGCGCTGGCCTCATGGGCATCGTCAGGACGGCGGGCCGATTGGGACTCTGGGGGGAGAACCGATGACGGATCAGATGCAGCGAGTGATCGCGCCTGAGCGCACGGACGTGATGGGTGTGGGCGTCGATGCCCTCACGATGGATCAAACCATCGACCGGCTGCGGGAGATGATCGCCACAGGCAAGGGGCAGAACCACCTGTCCGTCAACGCCGCCAAGCTCGTGGCGGCCATCGAGGACCCGACCAAGCTCGAGGAGTTCAACCAGGGGACGCTCGTGAGCGCCGACGGCCAGGCCGTCGTGTGGGCCGCCCGCCTCCTGGGCCGCCCGCTTCCGCAGCGTGTGGCGGGGATCGACGTCATGAACCGCCTGGTCGATCTCTCCGCCCAGGAGGGGCAGCGGATCTTCCTGCTCGGTGCTCGTGAGGACGTCGTCGGGCGAGTGCGCCGCGAGTTCACCGCCCGCGGCGCCAACGTGGTGGGACACCGCGACGGCTACTGGCGCCGGTACATGACGGATGCCGAGATGGCCCAGACCATCCGCCTGCTCGACGTCGACATCCTCTTCGTGGCTTTGCCCTCGCCCATGAAGGAGGATTTCATCTACGGCTTCCGCGAGGCCATGAACGTCGGCCTCAGCGTGGGGGTGGGCGGCTCGTTCGACGTCGTGGCCGGCCGCACCCGGCGGGCTCCCGCGATCATCCAGCGCCTCGGCCTCGAATGGCTCTTCCGCCTGGTGCTGGAGCCGCGGCGGATGTTCAAGCGCTACGCGGTCGGCAACTCGAAGTTCCTCTGGTACCTGGTCAGGGAGCTGCTGCGCCGCGGCTGACGGCGGCCCCCGCGTCCGACGGCGGACGCGCGGTCTCAGGCCCTGCGCGCCGGCCGGGCGGTGCCCACCGCCACCAGGATGCCGACGAGCAGCCCCACCGCCCCGCCGACCACCAGGACGGCCGGATCGGACAGGCCCGACGTCGTCGCGGGCACGGTCGGCTCCCCGGCCGGCTCGATGCTCACGCGGTCCCCGGCCCCGCCGGATCCGTCGGCGTCGGCGGCATCGCTGAGCGCATCGCGCCAGGCCCCGGCCAGCTCGGCGGCGCCGTCGGCCGAATCCGCCGTGGCGGTGATCTCCAGGCCGGTGGTCTCGGGCGTGGACACCACGGTGACCTGCTCCAGCAGGTCCTCCGGAGAGGTCTTCAGCCCCAGGTCGCGGCGCACCTCGTCGGCCACCACCACGGAGTTGCCCAGCGACTCGTAGGTGGCCGCGCGAGCCTGCGCCAGGTCCTCGGCGGCCAGGCTCTCGACCGAGGTCGCGTCGTCGGTGGAGGGGCGCACGAGCGCCATGGTCACGGAGGTGTAGGTGGGGGCCTGCGTGACGACGAAGGCCGCGGCCAGCCCGAGCCCCAGGATCAGCCCCAGCAGCGCCTTCCACCATCCGCGGCGCAGCGCAGAGCCCAGCTCCGCGCCGCTGATGTCGCGCACTGCCGGAGCCACGGTCTTCTCTCCTGCCGAGCTCTGGTGCATGGCCTGCCCTTCGTCGGTCCCCCGCGCGCCCTGGGCGCGCCATGTCATCCCAGCGGCGCCTCGGGCGCGACGGTCCCCCCGGAAGCCGTCGGCCATGCCGCTGCTCGGGGCTCAGCCCCGGCGCGCTCATGATAGGCAGGCGCGGCGGCGGCGCGTCGAGTGAGCGGCGCAGGAACTGCTGCGCGACGTCAGATGTGGGGACAACCTGACGCCCCTTGTCAGAGGAGCTTCCGAACGTGCGAGCATGGGCCCGGAGACCGCGCGCCGCCCGTCGGATGCGCGCGGGCGGACGACGCTCGGGGGAGCGTCGCAGGGGGAGGGGGAGAGGTGACGGGTCCTGCCGAGGCGCTGGTGCTCGCGGCGGTCTGCGCCCTCGGTGGCGCTGCCGTGCTGTGGCTGCTGCGCGCGGCCTTCCGCGCGCCCAAGGCGTTCGCCGGCGTCGTCGCCGTGTCGACCGTGATCTCCCAGACGGCGCAGACAGTCACCGGCAGCAGCGCTGTGGGGTACATGGACGAGCTGTGCGTGCTGCTGGCCGTCGTGCTGTTCACCCTGCGCAGGCTGCGCGATCACGGATCGGTCCGCTGCTTCGCCGCGCTGTGGCTCTTCCTGGCCTTCGGCCTGCTCGGGGTCCTGAGCGGTCTCGTGCACTCGGTGCCGCTGGGCATCACCGTCACCGGAGCCTTCCTGTTCCTCAAGGGCCCCATGCTCGCCTTCGCCCTGGCGCAGCTGGACTGGCGCCGCGAGGACATCCCCGGGCTGATCCGCGGCGGCGCCGTCGCCGTCGTCGTGATCCTGCTGTTCACCGCGGCCAACGCGGCCGCACCCGCGGCGTGGAACGACTTCATCAGCGCGGGCACGGTCGAGCTCAGCGAGCGCGCCGGGATCGCCAGCCTCTCCGGGCCGTTCAACCACCCGGTGGGACTGGGGACCACGATGTCCCTGGCGTTCATCGCGATCCTGGCCTACCGCTCCACGATCCGCCGCTCCCGGATCAGCCTGGCGCTGCTCATCGGCTCCGGGCTCGCCTGCCTGCTGGCCTTCCGCCGCAAGTCGATCGCCTCGGCCCTCGTGGTCTCCCTGGGGATCCGAGCGTCGCTGCCGGGCAAGAAGGCCATGTACCTCACGAGCCTGGCGATCCTCACGCCGGTGGCGCTGATCCTGGGCTGGGACACGCTCACGCGCGTCGTGGACGCCACGCTGACCGAGTACCTCTCCGACGTCAGCCAGACCGCTCGCATCCGCCTGACCCTGGACAGCGTCCCGCTGGCGCTGGGGGCCTTCCCGCTCGGCGTGGGCTTCGGGCGGTTCGCCTCGTTCACGGCCGCGGAGAACTACAGCCCCTACTACCAGGAGCTCGGCTACACGCGCATCTGGGGGATGACGGGCCACGACGAGGTCGACTTCCTCTCGGACACCTTCTGGCCCGCGCCCCTGGCGGAGACCGGCGTCCTGGGCCTGCTGTGCTACATCGGCGGTCTGGTCATGCTCGGGCTGCCCGCCTGGCGGATGATGCGCCGCAGCCAGGATCCGCACCTGCGCTGGATCGGCTGCGTGGGCGCCGGGTGGCTCGCGGCCATGGCCATCGAATCGGTCGCAGCACCGGTGTTCGTGGCCCCGCCGATGTACGGGCTGCCCTTCCTGCTCTCCGGCGTGGTGCTCGCCCTGACCGCGGAGCCGACGACCGCCGCGGCATCCGTCGGTGCGCCCGAGCCCGTGACCGCGGCCGGCCCCGCATCCGCGTCCGGACCCGGTTCCGCCTCCGAGCCCGTCTCCGCGTCGGGAGCGGCCATCGCTCCCTGGGCGAGCGCCGCAGTGACGGTCCCCTGGGCACAGGGCGGGCCCGAGCCCGTCGGCCCGCAGCCGGGGCGGCCGGACGGCTCGGACCCGCCCGAGAGCGACCCGGGTCGACGTGCCTGAGCCGCACAAGTGGGGGTGCCCGACCCGGGTGCTGCGCCGGAGGCGGGACGTAGACTGTGGCGCCGCAAGACAGGCCCGCCGGCAGGCGCCTGCGCGCCGCGGGGGCGGTGCGGGGACCGGGAGGTCCGGCGCCGCGGTACGGGGATCGCACGGCATGAGCGGAGGACGGGTGGGATATGGCTGCTGAGAGACAGCGCGCTGCCGCCCTGCAGTCCGCACTGGTCATGTCCATCCGCATCGGCGGAGCCGCCCTGCAGATGCTGCTGGTGGCCGTCGTGGCCCTGCGCTTCCCCGTCGAGATGGTGGGGCTCAACGGCGTCATGTGGGCCGTGGCCCTGGTGGCGCGCGCCGCCGGCACCTTCGGGCTCGACACCTCCGGCATGCGCTCGCAGTCGCCGCTGTGGGCCGAGGGCAGGCACGACGAGGCCCGCGCCATCGCCCGCCGCGACGCCCGGGCCCTGCTGCGCATCTGGGCGGTGCTCACCGTCCTCGCCCTGGTGGCGTCCCTGATCGTCCAGCTCACCGCGGGGACCGGCGGGCTCGTGCTCGTCCTCTACGGCGTAGCCGTCTCCTCGGCCCTGGGGCGCCTGTTCATGGTCCAGCGGGTGGCGCGGCAGGCGCCGCTGGCGGGGCAGTTCCTGGAGTCCGTGGCCCTGCCGGGGCTCGCGCTGCTGATCGCGATCGCCTCCGCGCTGCTCGCCCCGCAGCTGCTGATCCCGGGACAGGTGGCCGCCTTCGTGATCATCAGCATCGCCTTCTGGCGGCTGTCGCCCTCGGCAGGGCCGCCGCCGCCGAGCGTGACGGTCCCGCCGGTGCCGTGGGGTCAGTCGCTGATCCTGGCGGCGGGGTCCGCGCTGACCGCGCTGAGCGTGCGCGGGCTGATGTTCCTGCTGGGCGCGCGCTCCCTGGCGGCCACCGGCACCTACGAGGTGGCCCAGCGCATCCAGTCCGCAGGGGCCATGGGCACCACCGCCGTGGCCACCGTCTTCATGCCGCGGATCGCGATGTCCGTAACCCGGCGCGGCAGACTGGTCGCCCTCGTGCTGGAGGCGGCCGCGGTCTCGGCAGTGCTTCCCACGCTGCTGCTCGGCTTCCTGCTGGTGCTGGGCGAGCAGAGGATCGTCGATCTGCTCGGCCCGGAGTACCAGGGCACGTGGGGCGCTTCCGTCATCCTGGTGGTGGCCACGCTGATCAACGCCCTGACCTCGGCCACGAGCAACGTGCTCATGTTCGGCGGGCGCGAGCGGCTCTTCATGGTCATCAGCGGGGCTCAGCTGGTCCTGGTGGTGGGCGGGGCCTGGCTGCTGGGGACCGACACTGCGGTGGGCATGGCCTGGTGGATGCTGATCGGCGAGCTGCTGCGCTCGTGCTCCATGGTCACCGGGTTCCTGGTGCACCTTCGGGGACTGCAGCCCAGGCATCGAGCCGACTGACCCTCGCATCTACGTGATGTATCAACTATGATTCGGGGCGTCCCGCGATCACAGGAGATGCCATGCAGCTCGGACTCAACACCTTCGGCGACGTCCACCCCGGCCCGGACGGTCAGCCCCTCTCGGATGCCCAGGTCATCCGCGACGTCCTGGCCGAGGGCATCCAGGCCGACCGTGTGGGCCTGGACTTCTTCGGGGTCGGCGAGCACCACCGCAGCGATTTCGCGGTCTCCGCGCCGGATACGGTCCTGGCGGGACTGGCCACCGCCACCGAGACCATCCGTCTGGGCACCGCCGTCTCCGTGCTCTCCTCGGACGACCCGGTGCGCCTGTACCAGCGCTTCGCGACCGTCGACGCCCTGTCCTCCGGCCGGGCCGAGGTCGTGCTGGGCCGCGGCTCCTTCACGGAGTCCTTCCCCCTGTTCGGCTTCGACCTGCAGGACTACGAGCGGCTGTTCGAGGAGAAGCTCGAGCTGTTCTCCCGTCTGCAGTCGGAGGGGCCCATCACCTGGGAGGGAGGTCTGCGCCCGGCGATCGACGGACTCGAGGTGCATCCCAAGACGGAGTCCGGGCGCCTGCCGGCTTGGATCGCGGTGGGCGGCTCCCCGCAGTCGGTCGTGCGTGCCGCGCACTACGAGATGCCCGTGATCTTCGCGATCATCGGCGGCAGCCCCACCGCCTTCGCGGCCTTCGCGCAGCACTATCGCCGGGCTCTGGAGCACTTCGGCAAGCCGGAGCTGCCCATCGCCTGGCACTCGCCGGGCCACGTGGCCGAGACGGACGAGCAGGCACGCGAGGAGTTCTTCCCCGCCCAGGCCCACAATCACGCGGTGATCGGGCGCGAGCGCGGCTGGCCGCCGCTGTCCCGCGAGGCGTTCGAGCAGATGGCCGGGCCCGACGGCGCCTATTACGTCGGCTCCCCGGAGACCGTGGCGCGCAAGATCGTGCGCCATCAGAAGGCTCTCGGCGCTGCCCGCTTCGACCTCAAGTACGCGGTCGGAACCCTGTCGCACAGCGCCATGATGCGCTCGATCGAGCTCTACGGCACCGAGGTCCGCCGCCTGGTCCAGGACATGCTCGCCGACTGATCCTGCGCGGTCGTCGTCCTCGTCCCTGCCCTCGCGCGCGGGCGGGGACTAGGGTGTGTGCATGGCTTATCACGCAGACGCGGCAGACGTTGACGGCAAGGAGATCCTCACGTGGGAGGGCTTCGGCGCCGCCACCCGGGAGCTCGCGCAGGATATCGCTGACAGCGGCTTCGTGCCGGACATCATCATCGGCGTGGCCCGCGGCGGGCTCGTCCCGGCAGGCGCGCTGTCCTACGCGCTGGGCGCCAAGCTGCTGGACGCGGTGAACGTCGAGTTCTACACCGACGTCCACGAGACCCTGCCGGACCCCGTTCTGCTGGCCCCCATGCTCGATGTCGAGTCGATCAGCTCCAAGAAGGTCCTGGTCGTCGACGACGTCGCCGACTCCGGGCGCACCCTGGCCCTGGTGCTCGAGCTGCTCAAGGGCTACCAGTCGGACACCCGCTCGGCCGTCATCTACTCCAAGCCGCGCTCCCTGGTGGACCCGGACTTCGTGTGGAAGGCCACCGACGAGTGGATCGTCTTCCCCTGGTCCGACGAGCCCCCGGTCACCCCGTCCGCCTGAGTCGTCCAGTTCCAGAGAAGCCCCCGATGCCGCAGCGGCATCGGGGGCTTCTGCGATCCGGCCTGTGCGCAGCGGCTCAGCTCGCCCGACGGCTCACCAGCGCAGCGGTGGCCTCGGCGATCGCGCGCTCCTCGTCGGTGGGGACCACCAGGATCTCCAGGCGCGACTCCGGCGTGGAGATGCGGCGGACCTCGTCCCCGCGCACGGCATTGGCCTCGGGGTCGAGCTCTGCGCCCAGCGCCCCGAGCTTGTCGACCACGCGCTGGCGGAAGCCCGCGGAGTTCTCCCCGATCCCCGCGGTGAAGATCAGGGCCTGAGCCCCTCCGACGGCCACGTGGTAGCCGCCGATGTACTTGGCCAGGCGGTAGGCGGCCATCTCCAGGGCGAGCTCGGCGCGCTGGTCGCCGGCCTGTGCGCGCTCGTCGACCGTGCGCATGTCCGAGTGGCCGGCCAGGGCCTTGAGCCCGGACTCCTTGTTCATGATCTGGTCCAGGCGCTGAGCATCGAGATCCGGGTAGCGCTCGAGCAGGGCCGTGACGATCGACGGGTCCAGATCGCCGGTGCGGGTGCCCATGATCAGCCCGGCCAGCGGCGTGTAGCCCATGGACGTGTCGTAGGACGCTCCGTCCCTGATCGCGGTGGCCGAGGCCCCGTTGCCGAGGTGGGCGACGACCGCGTCGAAGCTGTCGCGCTCCACACCCAGGAAGCGTGCGGCCTCGCCGGTGACGTAGTCGTGCGAGGTGCCGTGGAATCCGTAGCGGCGCACGCCGTACTCGGAGTACATCTCCTCGGGCAGCGCGTAGCGCCACACGTGCTCCGGCATGGAGCGGTGGAACGCCGTGTCGAACACGCAGACCTGGGGCATGTGCGGCCACTTCTTCTGGATGGCTCGCAGGCCCAGGGCGCTGGCCGGGTTGTGCAGCGGGGCCAGCGGGGCCAGGCGCTCGATCGCGCGGATGATCTCGTTGCTGACCAGCACCGGGGCGGAGAAACGCTCGCCGCCGTGGACCACGCGGTGCCCGGCGGCGTCGATCGTGCGGTCGCCGAGCTCCTCCTCGAGGCGCTGGGCCAGCAGCTCCAGGGCCTGCGTGTGATCCTCGATCTCCGAGGTGCCGATGTTCTGGATCAGGCCCTCGGTGATGACCTCGCCGCTCTCGGCCCCCTGGGTGGCCTCGTCCATGTTCACGAGTTCGTCCACGCGCGGCATGGAGGAGGTGTAGGCGGAGGGCTCCCCGCCCTCCTGGGTGGTGACCTCCCGGACCTGGTACTTCAGCGACGACGAGCCGGAGTTGACGACGAGGACGAGCATGGCGCTCCTTCGGATGGTGGGATTCGGTGTGCTGAGGTGCCGCTGCGGCGGACGCTCAGCCGTTCTGGGCCTGGATCGCGGTGATCGCCACGGTGTTGACGATGTCCTCGACCGTGGTGCCGCGGGAGAGGTCGTTGACCGGCTTGCGCAGGCCCTGCAGGACCGGGCCCACGGCGACGGCACCGGCGGACTGCTGGACGGCCTTGTACGTGTTGTTGCCGGTGTTCAGGTCCGGGAACACGAACACGGTCGCGTGCCCGGCCACCTCGGAGCCGGGCAGCTTCTTCTGGGCGATCGAGGCGTCCACGGCGGCGTCGTACTGGATGGGGCCCTCGACGGGGAAGTCCGGCTCCTCGGCCTGGACCAGTCGGGTGGCCTCGGTGACCCGCTCGACGTCCTCGCCGGAGCCGGAGGAGCCGGTCGAGTAGGACAGCATGGCCACGCGCGGGTCCACGCCGAAGGCCCGGGCGGTCTGGGCGGAGGCCTTGGCGATGTCCGCGAGCTGCTCGGCGTTCGGGTTGGGGTTCACGGCGCAGTCGCCGTAGACCAGCACGCGGTCCTCCAGGAGCATGAAGAACACCGAGGAGACGACGCCGACGCCCTCCTTGGTCTTCACGAACTCGAGCGCGGGGCGGATCGTGTTGGCGGTGGTGTGGGCCGCGCCCGAGACCATGCCGTCCACATCGCCGAGCTGGACCATCATGGTGCCGAAGTACGAGCCGTCGAGCATGCGCTCCAGGGCGGTGTCCTTGTCCACGCCCTTGTGCTTGCGGTACTCCACGTAGGCCTCGGCGTAGCGCTCGCGGCGCTCGGCGTCGTGGCGGAAGTCGATCAGCTCGAGCCCGTCGGCCTCGAAGTCCAGGTCGATGCCCTCGGCATCGCACAGGCGGGCCACCTCGTCCGGCTCGCCCAGGATGACCAGGTCGCAGAAGCCGCGGCGATGGATCATCTCGGCGGCGCGCAGGATGCGGGCGTCGTCGCCCTCGGGCAGCACGACGGTCTTGCGGTCTCGTCGGGCCTGCTCCACGAGCTCGTGCAGGAAGCGCAGGGGAGTGCGCCGCTCGGGGCGCTCCAGGCGCAGGCGGGAGGCCAGCTCCTCGCCGTCGACCTGATTCGCCCAGGCGCCCAGCGCAGCCGCCGCCTTGCGGGCCCCGCCCTTGACGATCCGCCCGCGGGTGGAGCCGACCCTCCTCGCTGCCGTGTAGGTGTCCTCCTCGGTGCTCAGCACGGGGAAGGGGGCGCTGGCCACGAACGAGCGCACCAGGCCCTCGGGCACGAACCCGCCCGTGAGCAGCACACCTGCGGGGGTGGCCTGATCGGGGGTGAGCGCTGCGGCCAGGGTGGCCATGAGCACGTCCGAGCGGTCCCCGGGGGTGATCACCAGATCGCCGTCGACGAGCAGCTCCAGGAAGTGCTCGACGTTCATGGCCGCGATCTTCACGCCCTTGATGTCGCGGTCCAGGGTGACGTCGGTGAGATCCGAGCGCAGGCCCGCCGACTCCACGAGCTCCTCCACGGTGGGGCTGATGACCTCGGGGACCTCGGGCAGGACGTACACAGGGAGGTTGTGCAGCCCGCGCTTGGCCTTCTGGGCGACCTCCTGGACCCACTCGGCGGGGCAGCGGTTGACCATGATCGCGAAGATGTCGCACTTGGAGTCGCGAAGCTCCGTGCGGGTGACCTCCACGGCGTTGAGCAGGTCCTCGGGGTGCTCCGCCTGCTGACCGCCGATGACGGCCAGCACCGAGCAGCCCATGTTGTTGGCCAGGCGCGCGTTGAGGTCGAACTCCGCGGTGGCGGCGTTGTGCGCCAGCAGGTCGGTGCCGTCGACCACGATGACGTCGCAGTGCTCGGCCATCTGCGCGTAGACGTCCACGGCCGCCGAGTCCAGGGCGTCGTGATCGCCCGAGGCCAGGAGCTCCCGGCACCGGTCCAGGGTGACAGCGCCGCGGCAGCGCTCCGGCGGCAGCTCGAAGGTCTGGGCCATGAGCGCGAGCATGGGGTCCTGCTCCGGGGTCTCGCCCAGGTGCACCGGACGGAGGAAGCCCACACGGTCGGAGTTCTTGAACAGGGTGTCCGTCAGCCCCAGCGCGATCAGGGACTTGCCGGCGGCCGGCGTCATGGCGCTGAGGTAGATGCCTTGGGTCATGGGGATGCTCCTCGTCGAGGTCGTCTCCGTGCCCCGCCCCTGCGTGGTCCCCGGGGCTTCCCCGAGCACGCCGACGGGCACAGACCAGTCTGCTGTCCAGCCTAGGCGGTGGGCCTGCCGCCGGACCCGGGGTTGCCCGGGCTTCCCCGGGGTTTCACACGGCGGTCGTCGACGGGGGCCCTGTCCGAGTGCCGGTGAGCAGGCTTACGCTGGGGGCATGATCGTCGCCTTCTCCGTATCGCCCATGGGCGGGGACAACCCCGCCGGCTCCGTCCACGACGCCGTGGCAGCCGCTGTCCAGGTCGTCCGCGACTCCGGGCTTCCGTACCGCACCGACTCGATGTTCACGAGCATCGAGGGGGAGTGGGACGAGGTGATGGCCGTCGTGAAGGAGGCCACCGAGGCCGTCGGGCGCTATGGCCCGCGCGTCTCGCTCGTGCTCAAGGCGGACATCCGCCCCGGCCACTCCGGAGAGCTCGACGGCAAGGTCGAACGTCTCGAGGCCGCGATCCAGCGCCAGCAGCTCGAGAGCGGGCACGCAGCCCAGGACGAGTCCTGAGCTCCGTCGCCTGGTCCACGCGCGTCGCCGGTCCCGACGACGCCGACGTCCTGACCCGGCTGCACGTCGCCTGCCTGCGCGAGACCTACCAGCCGCTGTACGGCCAGGACTTCGCCGAGGCCCTGCTCTCGGAGGATTCGGTGGCGGACATCGCCGCCGAGGACCGCGAGTTCCTCTCCGATCCCGCCGGCCGCGTGGTGCTGGGGCTCGACGGCACGGGCGAGCCTGCGGGATTCGCCACGGTGTGCGACGGCCCCCAGCGCTGGGAGCTGCAGTTCGAGCCCGGCCTGCAGCCCGAGCGCGAGCTCGTGAAGCTCTACGTCCTGGAGCGCCTGCACGGCTCCGGACTGGGTCGGCAGCTGCTGGACGAGGCCGTCGAGGGCCACGACCCGGTCTACCTCTGGATCATGGCGGGCAATGCGCGGGCGGAGGCCTTCTACGCCAAGAACGGGTTCGAGCGCATCGGCCCGGCCTACCAGGCCGACGGCCCCTGGTCCGGGCAGGAGACCTTCCGGATGCGCCGCTCCTAGACTGGCGCGCATGGGCCGACAGCGCAGGAACCGCAGGGACGATGCACAGGCCTCCGAGGATCCGGATGCGCTGCAGCCCGGGACGTGGCCGATCGCCACGGGAGAGGTCGAGCTGCGTCCGGATGACCTGAGCCCCGGCGCCTGGACGGTGCTCGTCAACGGCGTCCCGTCCTCGCACGTGGAGCCTTCCCGGCCCGAGCTGCTCGACTTCGAGTACATGCGCTGGATGGCCGCGATGCTGCGGACGCACGTGTCCGCGCACCTGGACCCGACGAGCCTGCGCGTGCTTCATCTGGGCGGCGGCGCCTGCTCCATGGCCCGCTGGGTCCACTGGCAGTGGCCGCAGGCCCGGCAGGTGGTCGTGGAGCTGGACGCGCGGCTCGTCGAGCTCGTGCGCGGCTGGTTCGACCTGCCGCGGGCCCCGCTGCTGCGCGTGCGCGCCGGGGAGGCTCGGGAGGTCACCGAGTCGCTGACCGAGTCCACGCGCGAGGTCGTGATCCGCGACGTCTTCGCCGGCTCTGTGACGCCCGAGCCGCTGACCACCGTGGAGTTCGCCCGTCAGGTCGATCGTGTGCTGGCCCCGGGCGGGCTGTACCTGCTCAACGTCGGCGACACCCGCGATCTGCAGGGAGCCCGCGCGGAGGCGGCGGCGCTGCGGGAGGTGTTCGAGCACGTGGCCGCCGTCGCCGATCCGGCGATGCTCAAGGGGCGCCGCTACGGCAACGTCGTTCTGGCCGCCTCCCATGCGCCCCTGCCCGCAGCTGCCTCGCCGGAGGCCGCGGCCATGGAGCGCGAGCTGCTGATCGACCCGGTGCCCGCTCAGCACAAGGACGCGAGCTGGGTGCGCGCATTCGTCGGCACCGTGCAGCCCCGCCGCGACCCCACCCCCTGAAACGCCGAGTGGATCCTCAGCTGCGCTGAAAGGCGGAATAGCGCAACTGAGGATCCACTCGGCGGTGTGGGGATCAGACGGTCAGAGGATCCAGCCCTCGATCACCCCGATGCCGAAGTACGCCACGAAGGCCGCGGCCACGACCCACATCAGCGGGTGGATCTCGCGGATCCGGCCCTGCACCACGCGGATGAACACGTAGGAGATGAAGCCGGCGCCGATGCCGTCGGCGATCGAGTACGTGAACGGCATCAGCACGAACGTCAGGAACGACGGCACCGCGATGCCCCAGTCGTCCCAGTCGATGCGCACGACGTTCTTGGCCATCAGGAAGCCCACGACCACCATGGCCGGGGCCACGGCCTCGAACGGCACGACCTCGACCAGCGGGGTGATGAACATGGCGGCCAGGAACAGCAGGCCCGTGACCACGTTGGCCAGGCCGGTGCGCGCGCCCTCGGCGATGCCGGTCGAGGACTCCACGAAGATCTGGTTCGAGGACACCGAGCCCGCGCCGCCGGCCACCGCGCCCGCGGCGTCGATGAGCAGGATGCGGTCGACGTTGTCGATCTTCCCGTCCTTGACCAGACCGGCCTGCTCGGAGAGCCCGACCATGGTGCCCATGGCGTCGAAGAAGATGGACAGCAGGATCGTGAAGATCAGCAGCAGCACGGTCGTGACGCCCAGCTGGGTCCACAGCCCGACCGGGTCGGCCTCGCCCACCAGGGACAGATCGGGCAGCGAGAACAGGCCCGTGGGGGTCGACGGCACCACGAGCGACCAGCCGGCCGGATTCTCGCCGGAGGACCCGGACGGCGCGACGGCCTCCAGGACGTGCGCCAGGACAGTGCCGCTGAGCACCGCGATCAGGATGGCCCCGCGGATGTTGCGCACCATGAGGGTGATCGTCAGCAGCAGCGTGATCACGAAGGTCAGCAGCGGCCAGCCGATGAGCTCGCCGCTCACGCCCAGGTCCACGGGCACGGTGGTCCCGGCGGCATCCGGCATGCGGCGCACGAAGCCCGCGTTGACGAGGCCGACCAGCGCGATGAACAGGCCGATGCCCACGACGATCGCCGACTTCAGCGAGGCCGGCACGGCGTTGAACACCGCGGTGCGGAAGCCGGTGAGCACGAGCACGAACATGATCACGCCGGCCCAGATGATCAGCCCCATAGCCTGCGCCCAGGTCAGCCCGGGCGTGGTGGCGATCGTGACGGCCAGGAACGCGTTGACGCCCAGGCCGGTGGCCACGGCGAACGGGGTCTTGGCCACGACGCCCATCAGGATCGTCATGACACCGCCGATCAGGGCGGTCATGGCCGCCACGCGGTCCACGCCCAGGGTGGCGCCGGTCGAGTCCGCGCCCAGCCCCAGGATCAGGGGGTTGAGCACCACGATGTAGCTCATGGCGATGAACGTGGCGACGCCGCCGCGGACCTCCCGGCCCATGGTGGAGCCGCGCTCGGTCACCTTGAACCAGCGGTCGAGGCCGCCCTTGGGCGCCGACGGGGGTGCGGCGACGTCGGTGCCGGTGGCGGTCGCTTGCTCCGCGGAGGCGGGCGCGGTGTGCTCGGACGGGGCGTCGGAGGCCTGCCAGGGTGGCTGCGACGAGTCGCGCGAGAAGGGTGAGGACATGGTGCGGCTCTCTCGAGAAGGGCGCCGTCGGTCATGCGGCACGCCGACGGATCCGCCGATTCTACGGCGGGTCGCCGGGCCCGCCGCGGCCGATATGGGCCGGCGGGGTGTGGAGCCGGCCACACCTCCGCATCGCCGGCTCCTCCGTCAGGCGGAGTGGACGGCGCCGTCGAGGTAGAGCCACTGCCCGTCCACGCGGCGGAAGCGGGAGTTCTCGTGCTGGCTGCCGCGCGGGGCGTCGGTCCCGGGCATGGGCCGGTAGTGGGCGGTGAAGTCGACCGTGCCCCACTCCTCGAACGGGCCGCCGCCGGTGGTGGCGTGGATGTCGAGGCGGTACCAGCGCAGGTCCGGGTCCAGCTCGAGGGTCTCGGGCCGGGTGTCGGGGTGCCAGGTGCGCAGCAGGTGCTGCTCGTCGCCCACCGCGAAGGCGCTGAAGCGCGAGCGCATGAGGGCCTCTGCCGTGGGTGCGGGCCTGCCCTGGTGCAGCGGCAGGCAGCAGCCGCCGTAGACGTCGCCGGAGCCGCAGGGGCAGCGCGACTGCGGGTCGAGGGCGGCCGGGGTGGTGTCAGCGGGGAGCGTCATGGATCCGTTCGGGACGAGGGAGGGCCGGTCTGCGGTGCGATGCGGCCTCCCGGGCAGGGGAGGAGCGCGCGGGCGGCCCGTGGGTCGGGACACTATGGCACGGGCCTGCCTCTGTCACCCTCATCCCGGGATCGCGCGACTACGATCGTCGGCAGGACGCTCACGACGAGGAGAGGGCCCGCATGCGCATTCCGCGGACGATGGCGATGGTCCTGGCAGGGGGAAAGGGCTCCCGGCTGGAGGCCCTGACGGAGCACAGGGTCAAGCCCGCGCTGCCGGTGGCCGGGACCTACCGGCTGATCGACATCTCGATGTCGAACCTGATGCACTCGCACCTGTCGGACGTGTGGGTGATCGAGCAGTACTTGCCGCACACCCTGAATCGGCACCTGAGCAACGGGCGGCCCTGGGACTTCGACCGCACGCACGGCGGTCTGCATGTGCTGCCTCCGTTCCAGGGGGCCGAGGGCGAGGGCTTCCCTCAGGGCAACTCGGACTCGCTGCTGCGGCAGAAGCAGACCATCCGGGAGTTCGACCCGGACCTGGTGCTCGTGCTCTCGGCAGATCACCTCTACACGCTGAACTTCCTGGACGTGATCGACACCCACCAGCGCCAGCGCGCCGACCTGACCCTGGTCACCACCCGAGTGGACGAGGATCCCTCCCGCTACTCCGTGGTGAGCACCGACGGACAGGGGAGCGTGAGGCAGTTCGCGTACAAGCCCGAGGACCCCCAGGGGCAGATCGTGGCCGCGGAGATGTTCCTCTTCGACGGACCCCAGCTGATCGAGGCGCTCGAGGACCTTCAGGAGGCCGAGGGCGGGCTGGAGGACTACGGCCACGACCTCATCCCGTGGTTCGTGCAGCGCCGCAGGGTCGTGGAGCACCGGATGGACGGGTACTGGATGGATCTGGGCACCCTGCAGTCCTACTGGACGGCGCAGCTGCAGATCCTCGACGGCGACGGCGCCGTGCTGGATGACCCTCAGTGGCCCATCGTCTCCGGGCAGCCGCAGCTGCTCCCGGCCCGCATCGCGGCCTCGGCGGAGGTCTCGGAATCCCTGATCTCGGCGGGCTCCCGGATCCGGGGCACGGTCGAGCACTCGGTGCTCAGTCCGGGGGTCGTGGTCGAGGAGGGCGCGGTCGTGCGCCACAGCGTGCTGCTCGACGGCGTGCGCGTGGGCGCGGGGGTGCAGCTCGAGAACGTGATCGTCGATGCCGGGGCCGAGATCGCCGGTGGCTCCAAGCGGGGCACGGCCGAGGCCGTCACGCTGATCGGGGCCGACGGCCGCGTGGCCGTGACCGAGCGCTTCGACCGCTCGGCGACGCTGCCCTCAGGCTTCTGACCCGCTGAGCGGGCTCGGTGCGGGGTGCGCCGTCGGGAGCTCCCGACGGCGCCATCCGGGTCCGTCGGCGACCACCAGACCGCGCTGCTCGAAGGCTCGGAACCAGCCCTCCATGGGCCACCTGCCCCAGCGCCGGGCGAAGACCTCCGCGTTGCGCAGGATGTCGTCCAGGTGCTCGACCGGCGGCGAGGACACCGGGTGCCACTGGTGATACGCGTCGGCACCGCCCACCCACTGCAGCGCGACGCCGTGGGCGGACAGGTTCATGGCGAAGTCCGTGTCCTCGCCGCCGTAGCCGGTGAACTCCTCGCAGAAGCCGCCGAAGCGCTCGCGCAGTCCCCGCCACGTCCCGGCGCTGAGCGCGAAGCTCAGGGACCAGAACAGGACGTGCTCCCCGGGGCGAGCGCAGCGGGTCTGCCCGCGCGGGAGATCGGGGCGAGCGGGATGGGGGCTGCGCAGCGAGCTCAGCCGGTCGAGGTCGTAGGGGCGGTCCTGCGCGCGCAGGTAGGTCACGGGTCCGCACAGCACCCCGGGGCGCTCGGCAGCCGCAGCGGTGTAGGCCGCGCCGAGATCGGGACCGGGCAGGCAGTCGGCGTCGAGGAAGATGATCACGTCCGCACCGGCGTCGCAGGCGGTGTCGCCAGCGGCGTTGCGCGCGGCCGCCAGGTTCACGGGCCCGGGCCCGGTGCGATCCAGCCGACGGGTCCCGGGGGCCTCGAAGGGCTCGGGGCCGATCTGGACCGTGTGGTGGACGGCCGCGGGCAGCCAGCGCCGCACGGCCTCGAGCTGGCGCAGGACGTGGTCCCGCCGCCCGATCGAGCACACCGTCACGACGTGCACGGAAGGCGCCGCCGGCGCGCTCATGACCCGCCCCGCCCGTGTCCAGCCGCCCCGAGGACGGTCTCGGCGGCGCGGCTGGCGGCGCCGTCGACCTGCCATGCCCGGCGCCGGTCCTGCGGGGGCCCCAGCAGCAGCGCGCGGTCGATGAGCTGCGGCCACTCGCCCGCCGCCGGCAGACCGGGTGCCTCGGGCACCACGGCCAGGCCGGCGTCGGCCAGGATGCGCGCGGTGGTCTCCTGCTCGGCGAAGGGGCGCTGCTGGGCCAGCACGATCATCGGGGCCCCGGCGGCGGCTGCATCGGCCACGGAGTTCTGCCCCGCCGCCGTGATCACGACCCCCGCCTCGGAGAGGACCTCGAACGGGTCCTCGACCCACTCGTCGAGCCCGAGCAGCCGGCAGCGCCCGCCCAGGTGAGCGGAGGCGATCCGCGCGACCTCGTGCCAGTAGGCAGGCGAGCCGTCCTGGCCGCCGCGGCCCAGCAGGATCGCCGCATCGCGACCGCGCACCGCGGACAGGGCGCGGCCCTCGAAGCGGCTGATCCCGCCCACCCGATGCACCCGCTCGGCTGACGGCGCCAGGTGAGCCGGCAGCGCAACCCAGTCAGGCCACGCCGCCACGATCCGATCGGCCAGCCGGAAGGAGAGCTCGTGCGGGGCGTCGTCGCGGATGCCCGGCAGGGCCTGGACGGTCGTGGGCACCCCGAGCAGGCGCACCAGCGCCGTCACCTCGACGGAGAGGTCCACGTGGACGACCGAGGGACGGTGATCGCGCACCCATGCGGCGATCATCGCCATGCGCTCGGTGTATCCGTCGTGGCCCTGCGGCGCCCAGTGCAGCGCCCCGTGGGCGGTGACGCCGCGCTCGTCGGCGGGGGCGTCCATCGGCAGGACCACGTCGGCCTCGGGGTGGGAGGAGAGGATCACCGCCTCCTCGTGCGGGGCCAGGGCGCGGGCGAGCGCGCGGCAGCGGGTGAGATGCCCGGCCCCCTGATGATGGGCGTACAGGCCGATCACGACGTGATCACCTCCTCGAACAGGGACAGGTACCGATCGATCATCACCTTCAGGTCGAAGCGCTCGACCGCGATGGCCCGGGCCTCGGCGCGCGGCTGGTGCAGGGCTGCGCGGGCCGCGCGCACGAGGTCGTCGACGTCGTCGGGCCGGGCCAGGTGCTCGGGCACGGTGCGCAGGATCTCGGGGATGCCCCCGCGGCTGAACGCGGCCACGGGAGTGCCGCAGGACAGCGCCTCGATCAGCACGAGCCCGAACGGCTCATCCCACTGCGGCGTGGCCAGGGCCAGCGAGGCCCGCCCGACCTCGTCCATGATCTGCTCCGGAGCCATGGCCCCGAGCCAGCGCACCTGATCCCCCAAGTGTGCAGCGATCCGCTGGGAGAAGTAGGTCGGATCCGCGCAGCGCCCGATCAGGGTCAGCGGCATCCCGAGCCGGCGGCAGGCCTCGATGGCAAGGTGGGGGGCCTTCTCCCGGGTCAGGCGCCCGAACCAGACCGCCCCTCCGCCGCCGGGGCCCGGGCGCCACTGGTCCGTCTGCACGCCGTTGTGGATCACCTCCGCGGCGCGCGGCAGCGACCACTGGCGGGCCGTGAACCGGCTGACCGCGCAGAACCTCTCGGAGGCGCCCGCAACCCGACCGAGCACGCCCTGCATGTCGTCCTGGGGCGGGGTGTGCAGGGTCGTGACCATCGGCGGGCGACGGGCGGGGCCCAGCTCCAGGATGGAGGGGTGCACGCTGTTGTTGTGCACCAGGTCGTAGTCGGAACGCTCCAGATACCGGCAGACGCGGGCGAAGGCGGCGGTCTCGGACTCCCGGGCACCGGGCGGATAGCGGTCGTCGCGGGCGCCGTGCTCGTGCCCGCTCCAGTCGACGCCGGGGAACTCCAGATCGCGGCGATGCCCCTGGGAGCCTGCGGCTGCGAACAGGTCGACGTCGAGCCCGCGACAGCGCAGCCCCTCGACCATGCGCTGGACGAAGACCTCGAGCCCTCCGCCGAAGGGTGGGGCGATCGGCATGCGCGACGGGCCGATCACGGCGATCCTCATGATCCTGCCTCAGCAAGCAGCTCGCGGTGCCGCAGCGCGATGCGCTCGGCCTGGGCGGCGCGGTCGCCGGCCCATGGCAGGGGTGCGACGCCCAGAGCCTGTGCGGCCGCACGGGCGGCATCGCGGCCGTCGCCCGTGCGGCAGGAGAGCACCGCGCCCGGCTGGTCGGCCTGATCCGCGAAGTGCCCGCAGTCCGGGGCCACGACCACGACGCCCAGGTCCCGGCACATCTCCAGCCACCCGGAGTGGGTCCCGCGAAGGTAGGGGAGGACGACGACGGCGCACTCGGCCACCTGCGTGAACAGGCGCTCGTCGTCCATCCGCCGATGCACCACGAGCTCCAGGCCCTGGATGCCGCTCAGGCCGCGACCCAGCTCGGTGCCGGCCGCGCGCTCGTCCAGGAAGACGGTGAGTCGGGCGCCGACCCCTCGGAGCCCCTCGGCCAGATCCCGGTGCCAGGACAGCTCCCGCACGGTGCTGGCCCGCAGGTCCTTGAGGAACACGGCGACCCCGAGCGAGGGCCCGCCGCGCTCGCGGACCTGCTCCTGCAGTCGTCGCGCTCGCTGCGGCGCGACGACGCAGGGGTGGGCGATGACCTCCGCCCGCCGGCCGAATCGCCGGCGGATCTCCTCGGCCGCCGAGCCGGTGAGGGTGATGACGGTCTCGGCTGCCTCGATCAGCACGGCCAGGCGCTCGAGGTGCTCCCGCTGCTCCTGAGCGGTGCGCAGATGCGGATGGGACAGATCGTGCACGGTGAGCACCAGACGGATCCCGGAGGCGCGGCACTGCTCGACGAGCTCGCGCATCTGCTGCGGGGTGCGGTGCTCGAAGCCGAAGTGCACGTGCAGGACATCCACGCGATCGGCGTCCTCGGCCAGGCGCTGCGCTTCGAGCAGCGGGTGCGGGATCCAGGTCCCCGGTCCTGCTGCGTCGAGCTCGGGAGGTGCGACGAGCTCGAATCCGTCCCAGCCGGCCAGCGGCTCCACGGCGTCCACATAGGGGTGATGGGCGGGGATCGGCGCTGCTCGCAGCCTCTGACTCCCCTGCACAGCACGATGCACCGCTGTCAGCCCTCCACCGCCTTCCGCGCAGAAGGGACCCCACGGGGCCCCTTGTCATAAGTATCGTTATCATCATACGGTGAGCAACCCCGGGCGCGCGAAGCACTATGCGGACTTCTACGGACAGGCCTCGGAGCGCGCCGGACAGGACGACGCCGCCCCGGGTGATCTGCCCCTCGTGGTCGTGATCGGCAACTGCCAGGCGGAGTCTCTGCGCGTGCTGCTGGATGCCGATCCCGGCCTGCGCTCCGTGCGCGTCCCGCCGGTCTTCGAGTGGGGCACCCGTGATGCGGAGGCGGCCGCCCGGCTCCTGGCCCGGACCGACGCGCTCGTGATGCAGCCGGTGCGCGACGACTACCGCGGCCTGCCCTCCGGCACGCGCCAGCTCGAGGCGCTGCTGCCGTCGTCGTCCCTCCGGCTGCGCATCCCGGTGCTGCGCTATGCCGGGCTCCACCCGTTCCAGGTCATCGTCCGGGACCCGGAGGACAGCTCGTTGGATCCGCCCGGGGTGCCGTACTCGGATCTGCGCACGCTCGCGCAGGCCTCGCGGGCGGGCGCGGGCCTCAGGCCCGACGCCCTGCCGCCGAACGCCCCGCAGCTGGAGGCCGAGGCGCTGGAGGCCCTGCATGCCGAATCCGTGGGGCAGCTGCGAGCACGCGAGCAGGCCCATGGCACGGTCGTCATGTCGGATGCGCTCGAGGCCCGTCCGCACTGGCACACCATCAACCACCCCGACAACGCGACGCTGCGCATCCTGGCCCAGCGGGTGCTGGAGGAGCTGGGCCGGGGGCTGGGCTTCGCCCCGGACCCGGATGGCGTCGCCGATCCCGGGCGCGAGCTGCTGCGCTCGGTGGAGTCCCCCGTGGATCCGACGCACGCGAGGGCGCTCGGGGCTGTCCTGCGGCCCGACGCGCGCACGAGCGGATGGCGGCTGGGCACAGGCCGGGACGCCCGGGAGCTCGATGAGGCCGGGATCGCCCGGGAGCAGCTCGCCTTCTGCCGGGCCAGGCCGCGGCTGATCGAGCGCGCCCTGGCCCGGCACGGGCAGCGCATGACCATGCTGGGGCTGCTGCCGTGAGCCGCCGGGCATCGGTGATCAGCCATCTGGTCGTGGGCCCCGAGAGCCACGGGGTGGTCCGGCACGGGCTGGGTCTGTTCCACGCCGCGCGGGAGGCCGGGGTCGGCGGGTTCGACCACCGGCTCGTGCGACGGACCGTCGAGCTGCCCGTCGCGGAGCCGTCCGCTCAGGCGCTGCTGCACGTCAGCTTCACCGACGCCCTGTTCGGCGCCGATGCGGACGGCGCGGTCGAGGCCGTGCTGCGGCTGCGCGGCCGCGGCCTGCTGAGCGTGGGTCCCCACGACGTGCCGCAGCCGGAGGAGGGGGCGCAGAGGTTCGCTCGCCGCCGCACGGCCTTCGCCCGCCTGGTGCGCGGCGCCGATCTGGTGATCGCCCACTCCGAGCACGAGGCTGCGGCCCTGCGCGCGCTGGCCGGCGAGGGGCCCGACGGCGGGGCGAGCACCGCCGTGCGCGCAGTGCCGCTGCCCCTCGAGGAGGCTCTGCCCGTCGGGCGCCCCGCGGCCGCCGGCGATGGCGGGGTCGTGGGGGTTCTGGGCTTCGTGCATCCCGGCAAGGGCATCGAGGATGTGATCGACTCCGTGCCGCGGGGGACCCTGGTGCGCGCGATCGGGGCGAGTGCGGCGGGCCACGACGCCGACGTCCAGGTGCTGCGGGAGCGCGCCGCGGCGCGCGGGGTGCGCTTCGAGCTCACGGGCTACGTCCCCGAGCCCGAGCTGGCGGGGCAGCTGGAGGCGGTCGACGTCCCCGTGTGCCCGCACCTGCACGTCTCCGCCTCGGGCTCGCTCAACACGTGGATCGCCCACGGGCGCCGGCCGCTCGTGGTGGACGGCCCGTACATGCGCGAGATCGACGAGCGCTGGCCCGGCGCCGTGCTGCGTCGTCGGCGCGAGGAGCTGGGGACGGCGGTGGGCGAGCTGCTGGCCGAGCCGCGGCGGACCCGGGCCGATCGCCCGCTGCCGCGGTGGGGCTGGGCGCAGGTCGCCGAGGCCTATGCGGATGCGTGGAAGGAGCTGCTGCGATGACGCTCGCGTCCGCTGGGGCCGACAGCGGCGGGATCTCCGTGGTGATCCCGTACTTCGAGGACCAGGAGGGCCTGGACGCTGTGCTCGCGGGGCTGCGCGCGCAGGAGCCGGTGCAGGCGCTGGAGATCGTCGTGGCCGATGACGGCTCCGCGCGCCCGCCCCGGGTCCCCGCCGGGGTGCGCGTGGTGCGCCAGGATGACCGCGGGTTTCGAGCGGCGGCGGCGCGGAACCTGGGGGCCGGGCACTGCCGCGGCGGGATCCTGGTCTTCCTCGATGGCGACACCGTGCCCGAGCCGGGCTACCTCGCCGCCGTCGAGGAGGCCCTGCGCGAGCATCCCCACGCCCTCGTCGTGGGGACCAGGGTCCATGTGGACGACACCGCGCAGCCGCCGCGTGATCTGGGCGAGCCGCAGTGGCTGGCCCGGGCGTGGGCGCAGACCGATCATCTGCGCCGCCACGACGACTCCCACTTCCGGTACGTGATCTCCGCGGTGCTCTCCTGCCGCCGCTCGACCTTCGAGCGCCTCGGCGGGTTCGACGCCGCGATGGTCGGCTACGGCGGGGAGGACTGGGAGCTGGGCTGGCAGGCCGTGCTGGGCGGCTGCGAGCTGCTGCATGCCCCGGCGGCGCGCGCGGTGCACCGCGGGGCCGACTGGGGTGGGCGCTCGGAAGCCGATCCGTCGGCGGCCGTGCTGCAGAAGAACCGCGAGAGCCTGCGCCTGGCCTCGCGGATCACCCACCCGATCGCCCGGCCCTCGGGGATGGTGCATGCCGTGGCGGACATCGTGGTCACCTGGGGCGATGCCGCGCAGAGGGAGGAGCACCTGCGCACGGGCACGGCCGCACTCGCGGTGCGGGATCTGCTGGGATCCGGCGATGTCCACGTGCGGCTCCCGGGCGGGTCCGGGGACATGGCAGAGGAGCTGGAGGAGATGCTGGCGGCCGATCCGCGGGTGCAGCTGGGGAGACCCGCTCCCTCCGTCGGCGGGCCGGGGGGCGCCGCCCGTGTCCGTCCGCGCTTCGAGGTCGAGCTGGTGCGCGCCTGCCGCATCCCGCCGGGCGGTCTGCAGGAGGCCTGCGAGCAGGCGGCGGCCCACGATGCGCCCGCGCTGGTGGTCACGGGCGGCGGCCAGGTGCTCGCGCGGATCCACCCCGTCCGGGTCGCGGCTCGCACCGCCCTCGGGCTGCGCGGCCGGGATCCCGGGGAGGCCGTCGGCGCGGAGGAGCAGATGCTGCGCCTGATCCGCTGCTGGCCGCTGCTCCAGGCGGGCACGCGGCTCGAGGACGTCTTCCGGGATGACGCATGAGCCGGGCCGTTAACTTAGTCAAGCCTGAGAAGTCAATGATGACGCCGGGTGACCTCCCATGTGACGTGGCGGCCCCCGTCGTCGTTCCATGGTCGGCATGACGAGCGAGACCACTTCGCGCCCTGCACGCGCACGCAAGCCCAAGCCCGAGGGGCAGTGGGCGGTCGACGGCCGCGAGCCCCTGAACCACAACGAGGAGTTCAAGGCCGCCGACGACGGCTTCGCCGTGCGCGCCCGGATCGAGAAGAAGTACTCGAAGGAGGGCTTCGCCTCGATCGATCCCGATGATCTCCACGGGCGCTTCCGCTGGTGGGGGCTGTACACCCAGCGCCGCCCCGGTATCGACGGCGGCCGCACCGGCGCGCTGTCGGACGCGGAGATCGAGGACGAGTACTTCATGATGCGCGTGCGCCTGGACGGCGGCGCCATGTCCCGCGCCCAGCTGCGCTGCCTGGCCGGGATCTCGCAGGAGTTCGCCCGCGGCACCTCGGACATCACGGACCGGCAGAACATCCAGTACCACTGGATCCGCGTGGAGGACGTCCCGGAGATCTGGCGGCGCCTGGACGAGGTCGGTCTGGACACCGTCTCGGCCTGCGGCGACGTCCCCCGCGTGATCCTGGGCTCCCCGGTGGCCGGTGCGGCCGCCGACGAGATCCTGGACCCCACACCCGCGATCGAGACGCTGAAGGCCGAGGTGCGCACCCTCGAGTTCTCCAATCTGCCGCGCAAGTACAAGACCGCGGTCACCGGGCACCCGTCGCTGGACGTGGCCCACGAGATCAACGACTGCTCGTTCGTGGGCGTCGTGCACCCCGAGCTCGGCCCCGGCTACGACCTGTGGGTCGCCGGCGCGCTGTCGGTGCAGCCGTACCTCGGCCAGCGCCTGGGCGTGTTCGTGCAGGAGGACCAGGTTCGCGACGTCTGGCGCGGGATCACCTCGATCTTCCGCGACTACGGCTACCGCCGCCTGCGCAACCGGGCCCGCATGAAGTTCCTCATGAAGGACTGGGGGCCGCAGAGGATGCGCGAGGTGCTCGAGACCGAGTACCTGGGCTATGCCCTGGCCGACGGCCCCGCCCCGGCCGCGCCCACCGGCCCCTCGGACCACATCGGCGTGCACCGGCAGAAGGACGGCCGGAACTACCTGGGCGCGGCCCCGCGCGTGGGCCGCATGCCGGGGGAGAAGCTCGCCGCGCTGGCCGAGATCATGGAGCGCTTCGGCTCGGACCGGGTGCGCCTGACCCCGCAGCAGAAGATCGTCCTGCTGGACATCGCCGATGACGACGTCGACGCCGCGATCGAGGCCCTCGACGAGATCGACCTCAAGGTCAAGCCGTCGCCGTTCCGCCGCTCGACCATGGCCTGCACGGGCATCGAGTTCTGCAAGCTGGCGATCGTGGAGACCAAGCAGGTCGCCTCGGACACCATCGACGAGCTCGAGCGCCGTCTCGAGGACCTCGAGCTGGACGTGCCGATCTCCCTGCACATCAACGGCTGCCCCAACTCGTGCGCGCGCATCCAGGTCGCCGACATCGGGCTCAAGGGCCAGCTGCTGCCGACCGAGGACGGCGGCTCCAAGCCCGGCTACCAGGTGCACCTGGGCGGCGGGCTGACCAGCTCGGAGCACGGCGGCGACGCCAACCTGGGCCGCACCGTGCGCGGGCTCAAGGTGTTCCAGGACGAGCTGCCCGAGTACGTGGAGCGCCTGACCCGCCGCTTCGCGGAACAACGCGAGCCCGGAGAGGGTTTCGCCGCGTGGAGCACCCGCGCCGAGGAGGAGGATCTGCAATGACCGCTGGAACCGCTGAGAAGACGCTGCGCAGCGAGGACGAGCTGCGCGAGCTCGCCGCCGCGGGCGCTCGCGAGCTGGGCGCCGAGCTCGACGCCGACGGCCACGTCCCGGCCCAGGGCGAGGCCGACCACACGGCCGCGATCCGCTGGGTCGCCGAGAACTTCCCGAACGCACGGGTGGCCGTGGCCTGCTCGATGGCCGACCTGGTCCTGCCGGCGCTGGTGGCCGAGCAGATCCCGAACGTAGACGTGCTCTTCCTGGAGACCGGTTACCACTTCCCGGAGACCGAGGGCACCAAGGAGGCCGCCAAGGCCATGCTGGACATCAACGTGATCGACGTGATGCCCAAGCTGACGGTCGCCCAGCAGGACGAGCAGCACGGCAAGGACCTGTTCCGCACGAACCCCACGGCCTGCTGCGCCATGCGCAAGGTGGAGCCGCTGGCCGAGTCCCTGCAGGACTACGAGGTCTGGTTCACCGGCGTGCGCCGCGACGAGTCGCCCACGCGCACCGACGCCCCGCTCGTGTCCTTCGACGAGACCCACAAGCTGGTCAAGGTCAACCCCATGGTCCGCTGGTCGCTGGACGACCTGGTGGAGCACTCGAACAGCGAGGGGCTGCCCGTGAACCCGCTGCTGTCCGAGGGCTACCTCTCGATCGGCTGCGCGCCCTGCACCCGCAAGGTCGCCCCAGGCGAGGACCCCCGCGCCGGGCGCTGGTCCGGCAGCGACAAGATCGAGTGCGGCATCCACCTCTGATGCCCGCGCGGGTCCGCCCGCACCACGAGACCACCGCACCTTCAGGAGAGCGAGACCCCATGACAGAGACCGCCGCGTCTGCCGCCGTGTCCGCCACGGGCGAGCAGTCCGCCCTGGACGCCCTCGAGTCCGAGGCCATCCACATCATCCGCGAGGTCGTCGCCGAGTTCGACCGCCCCGCCATGCTGTTCTCCGGCGGCAAGGACTCCGTGGTGATGCTCCACCTGGCGGCCAAGGCGTTCTGGCCGGCGGCGATACCGTTCCCGGTGCTGCATGTGGACACCGGGCACAACTTCCCGGAGGTCCTCTCCTTCCGCGACCGCACGGTCGAGCGGCTGGGGCTTCGCCTGGTCGTGGCCTCCGTCCAGGACTACATCGACGACGGCCGCCTCACCGAGCGCGCCGACGGCACCCGCAACCCGCTGCAGACCACCCCGCTGCTGGACGCGATCGCCGACAACCGCTTCGACGCCGTGTTCGGCGGCGGGCGCCGCGACGAGGACAAGGCCCGGGCCAAGGAGCGCATCCTGTCCCTGCGCGACGAGTTCGGGCAGTGGGATCCGCGCAACCAGCGCCCCGAGCTGTGGAACCTGTACAACGGGCGCCACACGGCGGGCCAGCACGTGCGCGCCTTCCCGATCTCCAACTGGACCGAGCTGGACATCTGGCGCTACATCGAGCGCGAGCACATCGACCTGCCCCCGATCTACTTCGCCCACGAGCGCGAGGTCTTCCAGCGCGACGGCATGTGGATGTCGGTGACCCCCGTGTCCCAGCCGCGCAAGGACGAGCAGATCGAGGCGAAGCAGGTCCGCTACCGGACGGTGGGCGACATGTCCTGCACCGGAGCGGTGGTCTCCCAGGCCGCCACCGTGGCCGACGTCGTCGCGGAGGTGGGCGTCTCCACGCTGACCGAGCGAGGCGCCACCCGCGCCGATGACCGCATCTCCGAGGCCGCCATGGAGGATCGCAAGAAGGACGGCTACTTCTGATCCTCCGGGCCGTGAGCCCCGCTGCCTCCGCCCCGTCCACGCCCCAGCGCCGATGCGCGCCGAAGAACCACAGAAGGTGCCCGTGACCGAGACCTCCGCTCCCGCCGTGACCTCCACGATCGATCCCGGCTCGCTGTTCCGCTTCGCGACCGCCGGCTCCGTCGACGACGGCAAGTCCACCCTGGTGGGCCGGCTGCTGCACGACGCCAAGGCGATCCTGGCCGATCAGCTCGAGGCCGTGGCCCGCACCTCCGCCGAGCGCGGCTTCGGCGGCGGCGAGGGCAAGCTGGATCTCGCCCTGCTGACCGACGGGCTGCGCGCCGAGCGCGAGCAGGGCATCACGATCGATGTGGCCTACCGCTACTTCGCGACCGACCGCCGCTCGTTTGTGCTGGCCGACTGCCCCGGGCACGTGCAGTACACGAAGAACACGGTCACCGGCGCCTCGACCGCCGACGCCGTCGTCCTGCTGGTCGACGCCCGCCACGGCGTGCTCGAGCAGACCCGCCGCCACCTGGCCGTGACGGCGCTGCTGCGCGTCCCGCACGTGATCGTGGCCGTCAACAAGATCGACCTGGTGGACTGGTCGCAGGCCCGCTTCGACGAGATCCGCGACGAGATCACCGAGGTCGCTCGCAGCATCGGCTCCGAGGAGCTCCTCCAGGGTCTGAAGGTCGTGCCGGTCTCCGCACTGGAGGGCGACAACGTCGTGGAGCCCTCCGAGCGGCTGTCCTGGTACTCCCGGGGCGGCTACGACGGCCGCCCGCTGCTGCGGATCCTCGAGGAGCTGCCCACGGTCGACGAGTCCGGCCGCGGCGAGGCCCGACCCTTCCGCTTCCCCGTGCAGTACGTCATCCGCCCGCAGGGAGGCGTGGCCCAGGGCGTGGATCCCGAGGCCACCCGCGACTACCGCGGCTACGCCGGGCAGATCGCTTCCGGGACCGTCTCCGTGGGCGATGAGGTCGTCGTGCAGCCGTCGGGGCGCCGGAGCACGGTCGTGGGCATCGACGTGGCCGGCACGGCCTCCGAGCAGGCCGGTCCCTTCCCGGGCGAGCAGCTCACGGAGGCCGCCGCCCCGCGCTCGGTGACGCTTCGCCTGGCCGATGACCTCGACGTGGCCCGCGGCGAGCTCATCGCCGCAGCCGATCCGACCCCGCCGGAGCCGGTCAAGGAGATCGCGGCCCGCCTGGCCTGGCTCGGCGAGACCCCTCTGCGCCCGCGCTCCCGCGTGCTGCTCAAGCACGGCACCGCCACGGTCAAGGCCATGGTGGGCGAGATCGTCGGCGCCCTGGACCTCGAGACCATGCAGCTGGGCCAGGCGCAGACGCTGGAGCTCAACGACATCGGCTCGGTCGTGCTGCGCACCCCGTCGGCGCTGCCGCTGGACGACTACGCCCAGCTGCGCCGCACCGGTGCCTTCCTGCTGATCGACGAGCAGTCCGGGAACACCCTGGCCGCCGGCCTGGTCGGGGAGGGCTGAGTGGCCGAACGCAGCCGCGGCCGCGACGGCGCCCCAGAACCGCTGGAGACCGTCACGCGCACCCCCGGCGGGTTCCAGGGGCGGCAGCGGCCCAAGCGCCGCTTCACCGGCTGGCCCCTGGTGCTCACAGGCCTGGCCGTGCTGCTCGTGCTGTCCGTGACGGCCACGGCGCTGCGCGCCAACGGGACGCTGGACGCGCTCGAGGACCAGCGGATCCAGACCTCGGATGCCGACGAGCTCACGCTGGGCTACTTCGCCAACCTGACGCACGGCCCGGCGCTGGCCGGTGTCCACGACGGGATCTTCGACGAGGCGCTGGGCAGCACCGAGCTGAGCACCCAGGTCTTCTCGACCGGCCCCACGACCATCGAGGCCATGAACTCCGGCGAGGTCGATGCCGCGTTCATGGGCCCGAACCCCGCGATCAACTCGTACGTGCAGTCCGGCGGCGAGTCGATCACGATCATCGGCGGGGCGACCTCCGGCGGCGCGCAGTTCATCGTCTCCGACGACGTCGCCGGCGAGGACGACCTGGCCGGGCGCACGTTCGCGACCCCGGCGCTGGGCGGCACGCAGGACGTGGCGCTGCGCGTGGGGCTCGAGGAGCGCGGCTACGAGGTGGACACCGGCTCCCCGGACTCCGTCTCGATCACGCCCATGCCCTCCGGTCAGGCGCTGCAGACCTTCCGGCAGGGCCAGATCGACGGCTTCTGGGGCCCCCAGCCGTGGGTCACCCTCATGACCGAGGAGGGCGGTCGCGTGCTCGTGGACGAGGGCGATCTGTGGCCCGACGGCGAGTACCCCACGACGGTGCTGGCCGTGCGCACCGACTACCTCAAGGAGCACCCGCAGACCGTGGAGAAGCTGCTCGACGGCCTCGAGGACTCGGTCGAGCACCTCGAGCAGATGCCGCAGGAGGACGAGGCCGTCATGCTCAACGAGGCGATGGTCGACGCCCAGGGCCAGGCGCTGCCCGAGCAGACGCTGATCAGCGCCCTGGAGCAGATGCAGTGGACCGCCGATCCCATGGCCTCGACGTATTCGACCCTGCTCGACAACGGCGTCTCCGCCGGGGTCACGCAGGATGCCTCGCTGGACGGCATGGTCGACGTGGAGCCGCTGAACCGCGTGCGCGAGCAGCGAGGCCTGGAGCCCGTGGAGGCCCAGCAGTGAGCGGGCAGTCCGTGATCCGCCTGGACGGTCTGGCCAAGTCCTTCGGAGGGCCCCCCGTGCTCGCGGACCTGGACCTGGAGGTGCGCCGCGGCGAGTTCGTGACCCTGCTCGGGGCCTCGGGCTCCGGCAAGACGACGCTGCTGAACATCATCGCCGGACTCGAGGAGCCCACCGCGGGCAGCGTCACGGCCCCTGCCGAGGGCTGCGCGTTCATGTTCCAGGATGCCTCCCTGTTCCCGTGGCTCACCGCCGGGCAGAACGTGGAGCTGGCCCTCGAGCTGGCAGGCGTGCCCCGTGCCCAGCGCCGCGAGCGGGCCGAGGAGCTGCTCGAGCTCGTGCGCCTGCCGCAGGTCGCGGACAAGCGCCCGCACGAGCTCTCCGGAGGCATGCGCCAGCGCGTTGGCCTGGCCCGCGGCCTCGCCCAGGAGCGCGAGGTCCTGCTGATGGACGAGCCCTTCTCGGCGCTGGACGCCATCACCCGGGACCTGCTCCAGGAGGAGCTGCTGCGGATCTGGGAGGTCACCGGGCGCACCATCGTGTTCATCACCCACAACGTCTCCGCGGCCGTCCACCTGGGCCAGCGCGTGCTGCTGCTGTCGTCGCGGCCGGGGCGGATCGTCGAGCAGTGGGACACGGGGCCCTGGAAGGATCCGGACTCCTACGGCTTCGAGGCCAGCGGCCAGACCTCCGAGGAGACGCTGGCGGAGCTGACCCGCACCATCACCCGCCGCCTCAGGGAGGAGATCGGCCGCCATGCCCGCTGATCGCACCACCGCCGGCGCCCAGACGCCCTGGGCGCAGGGTCGCGGCACGCCGTCGTCGGGCCCGTCGTCCTCGGAGACGTCCGCGTCCAGCCCCGACTCCCCGGACAGCGCCCTGGCGGGGCTGGACGCGCTGCAGTCCGACGGCCGCCGTCGACGCTCCCCGGGGGAGGTCTTCCGGCAGCGCGCCGCCCCCACGCTGGCCGCGCTCGTGGCCGCCGTGCTGATCTGGCAGCTGCTCGTGGCCCTGATCGATCCGCGCCCGGACATCATGCCGGGACCGATCGACGTCGCCCGGCAGATCGGGGCGGCCACCGCCGACGGTACGCTTCCCGGGGCGCTGGGCACGTCGCTGTGGCGAGGCATCAGCGGCTTCCTGATCGCGGTTCTGGTGGCCACGCCTCTCGCCCTGCTGATCGCCTCGTGGCAGGGGCTGCGCAACGCGGTGGGCCCGCTGATCTCCGGCATGCAGGTGCTGCCCTCGGTGGCCTGGGTGCCGGCGGCGATCGTGTGGTTCGGCCTGTCGGATGCCACGGTCTACTTCGTGGTGCTGATGGGCGCGATCCCGTCGATCGTCAACGGCATGCTGGCCGGCGTGGACCAGATCCCGCCGCAGCTGCTCAAGGCCGGGCGGATCATGGGGGCCACGGGCTCCACGCTGGCGCTGAAGGTCGTGCTGCCCGCGGCGATGCCGGGCTATGTGGCTGGGCTCAAGCAGGGCTGGGCGTTCTCGTGGCGCTCCCTGATGGGTGCCGAGCTCATCGCGATCGGCGGCTCGATCGGCTTCGGGCTGGGCTCCCTGCTGGCGCAGGGCCGCACCGTCTCGGACATGGCGGTCGTGCTGACCGCCGTGCTGACCATCCTGGCGGTCGGCATCGTGATCGAGCTGCTGCTGTTCAACCCGCTCGAGAAGCGGCTGCTGCGAGGTCGCGGCCTGCTGCGGTCCTGAGCGGACCAACTCATTGCTTAGGCTGGCCTCAGTGGATCAGCCGCAGAAACGTACGCACGGCCCCCGGCTGGGGCCGAGGAGGAGAGATACATGACGGAGCAGACGCAGACGCAGGGCGCCGCACGGCCGCTGCGCGTGGCGATCATCGGCGCCGGCCCCGCGGGCATCTACACCGCGGACATGCTGGCCAAGTCGGAGGCCGTGAAGTCCGGCGAGGTGGAGGTCTCGATCGACATCTTCGACCGCTACCCCACCCCCTTCGGCCTGATCCGCTACGGCGTGGCCCCCGATCACCCCCGCATCAAGGGCATCATCACGGCCCTGCGCCAGATCCTGGGCAGCGGCGCGGTGCGCTTCTTCGGCAACGTCGAGTACGGCCGGGACCTCACCCTGGGCGACCTGCAGGACCTCTACGACGCCGTCGTGTTCTCCACCGGCGCCGTCAAGGACGCCCCGCTCGAGGTCGAGGGCGTCGAGCTCGACGGTGTGCACGGAGCGGCGGACTTCGTCGCCTGGTACGACGGCCACCCCGACTACCCGCGCGAGTGGCCCCTGGAGGCGGAGCAGGTCGCGGTCATCGGCAACGGCAACGTGGCCCTGGACGTGGCCCGCGTGCTGGCCAAGCACGCGGATGACATGCTCACCACCGAGATCCCGGGCAACGTGTACCAGGGGCTGAAGGCCAGCCCGGTCACGGACGTCCACGTCTTCGGCCGCCGCGGCCCGGCCCAGATGAAGTTCACCCCGCTCGAGCTGCGCGAGCTCGGCAAGGTCCCGGACGTCGACGTCATCGTCCACGACGAGGACTACTCCCCGGAGGATGTGGCCGACGAGGCAGCCGGTGACTCCAACCAGGCCAAGGTCATGCTCAAGACCCTGCGCAAGTGGGTCGAGGACGAGACCCCCAAGACGGCCTCGCGCCGCCTGCACCTGCACTTCTTCCAGCGCCCGGAGCAGATCCTGGGCGAGGACGGCAAGGTCGTGGCGCTGCGCACCGAGCGCACCCGCCTCAACGAGGACGGCTCCGTGTCCCCGATCGGCGAGTACGTCGACCACCCCATGGGCGCCGTCTACTACGCGATCGGCTACCTGGGCTCGCCGCTGCCGGAGATCCCGTTCGACCTCCACCGCGGCGTGATCCTGAACCAGGAGGGGCGCGTGATCGATCCCGAGGGCTCGGTGCTCAACGGCGTCTACGCCTCCGGCTGGATCAAGCGCGGACCCGTGGGCCTGATCGGCGCCACCAAGTCGGATGCCCTCGAGACCATCACGCACCTGCTCGAGGACCGCGGCCAGCTCTCGGCCGTGCGCCCCGAGCCCGAGGCGGTCGTGGAGACCCTCGAGTCCAAGGGCGTCGAGTACACCACCTGGGACGGCTGGCTGCAGCTCGACGAGCACGAGCAGGCGCTCGGCGCCTCCTCCCACGACGCCGAGGGCAACCCCCGCGAGCGCGTGAAGGTCGTGGACCGCGAGGAGATGGTCCGGGTCTCCCGACAGGGCTGAGCCCCGTCTGCCGGTCCTGCCCCGCTCGCGGGGCGGGGCCGGCAGCTGCTCTCAGAGGCCCAGCAGGCCGCGGGCGGTGTCGTTGAGCAGGAGGCCCCGGGGGTCCGCCTGCTCGCGCACGGCCAGGAAGTCGTCCCAGTGCGCGTACATGGGACGCAGCTGCTCGGCCTGCAGTCCATGCCGACCGCCCCAGTGGGGGCGTCCGTCGTGGGCCAGGAAGACCTCCTCGAGGGCCTCGAAGGTCTCCGGGCGCCAGCGCCGCCAGAACTGCCGCACCGTGATCCACCCGGTGTAGCGCGCGTGCGCCGGAGACAGCCAGGTCTCCTCCGGCGCCGAGCATCGCACGCTCAGCGGGAGGCCCAGATCGGCCTGCTCGCGCTCGAGCACCTTCTGCACCTCGCGGAAGGTCTCCGGGAGCTGCTCGAGGGGCACGGCCCACTCGGTCTGCAGGAACTTCACGGGCCTCGAGGAGGCGAAGACCTTGTAGGACAGATCCGTGTAGCGCCGCGAGCTCAGCGACAGCGAGTCCAGCCGGCGCAGCCCGGGGATCGCTCGCGGGGCGGCCCCGGCCAGGCGGTTCAGGGCCGCCGGCAGGGCGCGGCGCAGGACGGCGTCGTCGCTGCGGCGCACGCCCTGGGCCATCCGGGAGCCGGGGGCGGACCATTCGGAGGGCAGCCGGTGCAGGCGGCTCATGATGTGGGTGTGGGCGGAGTCGCTGCCCGGGTTCCAGTACAGCTCGAAGTGATCGGCCGAGGCCATGCGTTCGCCCAGGCCCGCGATCAGCGGCTCGAGCGACTCGTTGAACTCGGCGGAGTGCAGGCGGAAGGAGTCCTCGCACTGCACCGTGACGGCAGCGATCACACCGACGACGCCCAGCCCGGCCCGGGTCGCCTGGAAGAGCTCCGGGCGCTGGGTGAGGGAGCACTCGACGATCTCGCCGGAGGCGAGCACCAGGGTCAGCGCCACGACCTGCCCCGACAGCGACTGGAAGCCGGCGCCGGTGCCGTGCGTGGCGGTGGAGATCGCCCCGGCAATGGACTGGTGCAGGGTGTCGGGCAGGTTGGAGAAGGCCAGTCCGCAGGCATCGAGCTCCCGCGCGGCCTGGATCAGTGGGGTGCCGCCCAGCAGCGTGGCTCGACGCCCCTGCCGGTCGACCTCCTGCAGCCCCACAAGCTCGGAGGTGTCCAGGCGCAGCTCCTGCGGCTGAGCCAGCAGGTTGAAGCTGTGGCCCGCGCCCGTGACCCGGGTGCTCAGCCCCGCCGCCGCGGCCGCCGCCATGGCCTCGGAGAGCTGCTCGACGGTCTGGGGGCGCAGCGTGCGGACGTCCTCCGCCGTCCCGGAGCGGTCCCAGGTGCTCCAGGTCGCGGGCCTCGTCTCCGAGGGCAGTCCATCCTCTGCGGTCATCGCTGTCTCCTGCTGACGAGTGGTGTGCGGTGGGCTCCTGCGGACATTCTGCCCCGCGCTCCTGCAAGCACGCGGTACGGCTGCCTCATCCCCAGCCGAGTCGGTGCAGCCGCTGCTCCTCGATCCCGAAGTGGTGGGCGATCTCATGCACGACGGTCACGGTGATCTCGTGGACCAGCTCATCCCGATCGCGGCACATGCGCAGCAGCGGTTCGCGGAAGATGCGGATGTGATCGGGCAGCGAGCCCATCCACGACGAGTCCCTCTCGGTGAGCGGCACGCCCTCGTAGAGCCCCAGCAGCTCCGGCATCCCCTCCGGAGGCCGTGCTTCGATCAGCACGACGACGTTGTCGAGCATCGCGAAGATGTCCTCGGGGATGCCGTCGAGGGCATCATCGACCAGGGATTCGAACTCGGCCTCGCTGACGTCCATCACCGCTGCATTCTCGCGCAAGGGCCTGACAACGGCTGTTGATCGCCGTCGTCGAGGCATCGTCGGGCCCTCGGGGGAGGGGGCGGACCTGATAGGCTCCGGTTCCGTCCGCGTGCCTTGCGCGCGGTGCGCCCTCATCGTCTAGAGGCCTAGGACACCGCCCTTTCACGGCGGCGACACGGGTTCGAATCCCGTTGGGGGTACCAGCGCAGGCGAGCGCCCGGTCGGCATCAGCCGGCCGGGCGCTTCGTCGTCTCCGGGGGCATTCAGCGCCCGACGGATGAGCTCCGGGGGCTGCGGATCCCGATTTGCGCGCAGGGGCTGTCATGGTGCTAATATCTTGCCTCGTTGGAAAACGGCAGGGAGGTCCCGCGGGACCGCCTGTAAGCACTCCACAAGGCCCTGTAGCGCAGTTGGTTAGCGCGCCGCCCTGTCACGGCGGAGGTCGCGGGTTCAAGTCCCGTCAGGGTCGCACGGACGGCGTCAGCTCAGCTGAGGCCGTCTTGGCATCTGAGACACCGGATGCCTGGCTCTGTAGCTCAGTTGGTAGAGCGTACGACTGAAAATCGTAAGGTCACCGGATCGACGCCGGTCGGAGCCACAGCCCAGAAGGCCCCCGCACACCAGTGCGGGGGCCTTCTGCATGCCCGCCCGCTTGTCGAGCGTCATCCCCTCCGCTGTCCGAGCGGCCGATTCCCCATCCCACCAGCCGACGGCTGGGCAGTCCGCAATCGGCCGGTCGAGGGCGACGGAGCGGCGGCTACCGTGGGCGCCATGACCGCAGAGCCGAACCAGCACCAGAGCCCCGACGCCGGCGGACAGCCGCTGCAGCGCATCCTCATGTGGGAGGGCTACGAGACCCTGATCCGGGATGGCAGCAAGCGCCAGACCGTGCGGTACCAGGACCCCTTCGTCCCGGGTCCGGCCGAGATCGTGTTGGAGAAGGATTCCGGCGAGGACGTCGTGATCAGCGCCGAGGTGACTGGCGTGCGCACCGTGCGCCGCGACGAGCTCAGCGAGCAGGACGCCGTGCGCGACGGCTTCGAGTCCCTCGCCCAGCTGCAGGCCGCTCTCGACCGGCACTACCCGGACATGCCCGGTGGCAGCGCCGTTGACATCGTGGCCTTCGAGCTCGTTCGGCCGTGACGGCTCGCGCGGCCGCTACTGTGTGGGCGTGAGCCGAGCATCCGCACCGCGTCGTCTGCTGCCCGCTGCCGCCCTGCTGGCGGTCGTCGCGGTGCTGTCGGGCTGCGCCGCCGACGGCGGGACGCCCCTCGGGGGAGTGCAGACCTCGCCGCAGGCCCAGGCGAGCACGGACGGTGGCTCCGACTCGCGCCAGCAGGCCGCACCGCACCCGGCGGCACCCGAGCAGTGCGCCGTGGTGTCCGAGCTGTACCTCTCCCTCACCCTGCTGCCGCTGGCCGAGGAGGACGGCGCCCCGTCGCTGGATCCGGCGGCGACGGCCGAGGACGTGCGCGATGCCGCCGAGGACGCGCCGGCTGCCGTGCAGGACGACTTCCGCGCTGCCGCCGGGCTGCTCGAGGGCTACGGAGCGGGTCTGGAGCCGCAGGAGCTCGACGAGCTGCGCACGGACCTGGACCCCGTCGATCTCTGGATCAGGCGGCACTGCTCGAGCTGAGCATCGTGATCGGGATGTGACCCGGCGCTGGGGATCATCAGCGGGCTCACCTACAGTGGAACGTCGGCGCATAAGCGCCCACCCGGAAGAACCGCGGCCCCCAGGACGACAAGAGGCTGGGGGCCGTTTCGCGCCCTGCCGCAGCCGCGGCGGCGCCTCCGGGACGGACAACAGACGATGAGGAGCCTGTCCACAGTGTCTCTGAAGAGATCCTGCAAGATCGCCCTGGCCTTCGTGGGCCTGCTCGTGGGAGCGGGATTCGCCACGGGCCAGGAGGTCATCCAGTACTTCCTCTCCTTCGGGGCCATCGGCCTCGTCGGCGCCGTGGTCGCAGGCGTGGTGTTCGCGCTGGCCGGCGCCGTGATCATCCAGCTGGGCAGCTTCTACCTGGCTGAGGAGCACAACCGCGTCTTTCGCAGCGTGGCCAACCCCGTGATCTCGCGGTTCCTGGATATCGCCGTGACCCTGACCCTCTTCGCGGTCGGGTTCGTCATGCTGGCTGGAGCCGGCTCCACGCTCGAGCAGCAGTGGGGCTTCCCCGCCTGGGCAGGTGCTGCGGTGATGACGGTGATCGTCATGCTGGTGGGCCTGCTGGACGTCGAGAAGGTCTCCGACGTCATCTCGATGCTCACCCCTCTGGTCATCCTGGCCGTGATCGTCGCGTTCATCTACACGATGGCGAACCTGCCGCAGGACTTCTCGCAGCTCAACTCGGTCGCCCAGGAGCAGGCCTCCCCTGTCCAGCCGTGGCTGCTCTCGGCCCTGAACTACAACGGCCTGGCACTGCTGCTGGGCGTGTCCATGTGCCTGGTGATCGGCGGCAACAATGCCGAGCCGCGCGAGGCCGGTCTCGGCGGCCTGATAGGGGGCATCCTCTACACGGTGCTGCTGCTGATGGCAGCGGTCGCCCTGTACTTCAACATGGCAGAGGTCGGCGACTCCGCGGTGCCCATGCTGCAGCTGTTCGAGGCCATGCACCCGGTGCTGGCCACGATCATGGTGTTCATCATCTTCGCGATGATCTTCAACACCGCGATCGGCATGTTCTACGCACTGGGGCGCCGGCTGACGGCCTCGCACCGGGACAAGTACCGCCCGGTCTTCCTGCTCGCCTGCCTGCTCGGCTACGGCGTGAGCTTCGCCGGCTTCGACACCCTCATGGAGTACGTCTACCCGGTGATCGGCTACACAGGCATGGTCATGATCGTGGTCATGGTCTTCGGCTGGGCGCGCTACCGCACGCAGATCGCAGAGGAGACCACGCGCCGCGGCCGTCTGCGCGCCCTGCTGCGCCTGCGCCGCGACCCGGGCAAGGACTACGCCCCCGGTCACGAGAAGCGCTACGAGGAGGCCGTGCGGCAGTCGCCGGCCGATGACGACCGCCTGACCCAGGTGCTCGAATCGCGCACGGAGCAGGACCTCGAGCTCTCGGACGACGAGGGCTCCGCGGAGCACGACGGCGACCGCGCGCCGGCCTGAGCCTCTGTGCAGCCGCCTCGCTGCGCGTCCGTCGGGCGTCGTGCGATGTGAGGCGCACCACGCAGGGCGCATAGGATCGGAAGCTCACCGAGCCGATCCGGAGCAGGGCGGGACTCGGCCCGCCCTGCTCCATCTCCGAGGAGGGACTGCCCCGCATGAGGAAGATGACGGCCGTGAAGGTCGCCCTGGCATTCGTGGGGCTGATCGTGGGGGCGGGGTTCGCGACCGGCCAGGAGATGATCCAGTACTTCACGTCCTTCGGCGCCGTCGGGATCTGGGGCGCGGTGATCTCCGGGCTGCTGGTGACGGCGGCGGGGTCGGTGACCCTGCTTCTGGGCAGCTACTTCATGGCCGAGAGCCACTCCAAGGTCTTCGGCAACGTCGCGCACCCGTGGCTGTCGCGGTTCCTGGACTGGTCGGTGACCTTCACGCTGTTCTCGGTCGGCTTCGTGATGATCGCCGGCGCGGGCTCCACGCTGGAGCAGCAGTTCGGCCTGCCCACCTGGATCGGGGCCGGGCTGATGGCCGTGCTCGTGCTGGCGGCGGGTCAGCTCGACGTCGACCGCGTCTCCAGCATCATCTCCGGGATCACCCCGCTGGTGGTCATCGCGATCCTGGCGGCCTTCGTCTGGACCATGTTCGATCTGCCGCAGGACCTCTCCCAGCTCAGCGCCGTGGCCCAGCAGGCCGAGTCGCCGGTGCGGCCCTGGTGGGTCTCGGCCATGAACTACACGGGCATGAACCTCATGGTCGCGGTGTCCATGTGCCTGGTGATCGGCGGCAGCACCCCCAACACGCGCGAGGCGGTCCGGGGCGGCTTCAGCGGCGGCCTGCTCTACATGATCCTCGTGCTGATGGTCGTGGTGCTCCTGTACCTGAACATCCAGGACGTGGGGCAGGCCGAGGTCCCCATGCTCAGCCTCTTCGAGTCCATCCACCCGGCGGCGGCAGCGGTCATGGTGGTCATCGTCTACCTGATGATCTTCAACACCGTGATCGGGCTGTTCTATGCCCTCGGGCGGCGCCTGACGGTGCGGGCCCCGCACCGCTACCGCCCCGTGTTCCTGCTGGTGTGCCTGGTGGGCTACGCCCTGAGCTTCCTGGGCTTCTCCACGCTGATGTCCTACATCTACCCGCTGGTCGGCTACATCGGGATGCTGATGATCGTCGTCTTCATCGTCTGGTGGGTCCGCCGCCGCGTCCAGGTGGGCCAGGAGACCGATCGCCGCGATCGCATCCGCGCGCTGCTGCGCCTGCGCGATGATCCCAAGCGGCGCTTCACGGCGCGCCACGAGCGCAAGCTGGCCGGGTACCTGCAGGACTCCTCGGCGCAGGGCGAGACCCTCACCGAGGCGCTGGACCTGGAGGTCATCGAGGAGGCCCGGGCCCGGTGCGAGCGCGCCGACGGCGGCGGCACGCGCGACGACGGCCGCGGCCGGGGCGGCTCCTCGCGGCAGCGGGGCTGACGCCCCGGCGGGCCCCGAGCATGTGAGCGGGCCTGCACTGGAGGGCGTGCCCAGCGGCGCCCGCCCTGGGAGATCCGCTGGGGACCCGGGTGCCCGATCCGCGCTTGCCCGGGATCCTCCATGCGCATGCGCACCGTTCTGATGACAGTTCTGGCCTTCGTGGGGCTGGTGGTCGGAGCCGGCTTCGCCACGGGCCAGGAGGTGCTCCAGTACTTCATCTCCTTCGGCGCGATCGGCATCGTGGGCGCCGTGCTCTCCGGCATCAACTACGCCTGCATGAACATGATGCTGGCCGTCTCCATGAGCCTGGTGATCGGCGGAAACCTCCCGAACACCCGCGAAGCCCGCTGGGGCGGCTTCTTCGGCGGACTGATGTGCGCGCTGATCGTGGTGACGGCCGCCATCCTGCGCTGCCTGCGCATCCCGGAGGTCACCGGCTCCGACGTCCCCATGCTCAAGACCTTCGAGTCGATCCACCCGGCGGCGGCCTCGGCCATGGTCGTGATCATCTTCCTGATGATCTTCAACACCGCGATCGGCATGTTCATGATCGCGCTGTTCGTGGTGTGGTCGCTGCGCCGCCGTGTGCAGATCGTGCGCGAGACCGGTCGCCGCGATCGCATCCGCGCCCCGCTGACGCTGCGCGAGGACCCGCGCCGCACCTACACCCAGAACCACGAGAAGCACCTCGAGCGCTGCGCCGAGTAGTCGGTGGCCTATGACGAGGCCATCACCGGCGCCATCGACGTCGAGGTCCTCAAGCGGCACCAGCGCGAGCGCGAAGAGCAGCGCGGCGAGGACGCGTCGTCGTCGAGCACCCCCTCCTCCTGGCCCGCCCCGCGTGAGCTGTGCGGGGACGCTCGGCGACCGCACGGGCTTGTGGCTTCCCCTGCGGCACCCGCAGGCGCCACTCGGTCCGCGCACGGGCCGCAAGGCACGCGCGAGGACCGCCCGGCCGTCGGGGTCCCGCGCTGCGGGGCCCCGACGGCGGCTCAGTCCCGACGGACGCGGGGGTTCGTCGCGGTGCGGTCGTCGAGCTCGGGGCGGGCGTGGCCGCGTCCGCGGATGAACAGGTAGCCGATGCCGAGCAGGAGCAGCCAGCCGACTCCGATCACCAGGGCCATCCGGGTGTCCGGGATGATGCCCAGCACCACGATCACGAGCAGCACGAAGGCCACCGCGGCCCAGGAGGCCACCGGCCACAGCGGCACCTTGAACTCGGACTCGGGGCCGCCGCGGAGGCCGAGCTCTCGGCGCATGGCCAGGTGGGAGAGCAGGATCATCAGCCACACCCACACGGTCGCGAAGGTCGCGATCGAGGCGATGAAGACGAAGACGTCGGTCATCACGGTGTTGAGCACCGCGCCCAGTGCGAGCACGAGCAGCATGCCGAGAACGGTCAGCCACGGGACACCGGTGCGGGAGACGCGGGCGAAGACCTTGGGCGCGTGCCCCTGCTGGGCCAGGCCGTAGAGGACGCGGCCCGCGCCGTAGGTGTCGGCGTTGATCGCGGAGATCGCGGCGGTGATCACCACGAGGTTCAGGATCGAGGGGGCCCACGGGACGCCGAGGGCGTCGAAGATCTGCACGAACGGGCTGGTCTCGCCGTCGATGCTGTCCCAGGGCACCAGCGACATGATCACGCCGAGGGCCATGATGTAGAAGAGCAGGATGCGGAACGGCACCGCGTTGATGGCCCGCGGGATGGCATGGCCGGGGTCGTCGGACTCGCCGGCGGTGATGCCGATGGTCTCGATGCCGCCGAAGGCGAAGACCACGACCGACAGCGACGCGAGCAGCCCCCATGCCCCCTCGGGCATGAAGCCGCCGTGGTCGAGGAGGTTGTGCGGGCCGGGGGAGGCATCCGGGGCGTAGGAGACGCCCATGACCATCAGGGCGATGCCGCCGACGATCATGGCGATGATCGCCAGGACCTTGATGCTCGAGAGCCAGAACTCGAGCTCGCCGAAGGTCTTCACGTTGCGGGTGTTGATGGCCCCGATGAACAGGATGACGGCGGTGATCCAGATCCACGCCGGCGTGCCGGGGAACCAGAAGCTCATGTAGACGGCGAACGCGGTGACATCGGCGATGGCCACGACGGCCATCTCGAACACGAAGGTCCAGCCCGTGACGTAGCCGGCGAACGGCCCGAGGTAGCGCGCCGCGTACTGGCCGAAGGAGCCCGGCAGCGGGTGGCGCACAGCGAGCTCGCCGAGGGCGCGCATGACCATGAACACCGCGAGCCCGGCGATCAGGTAGACCAGCAGCACCGAGGGCCCGGCCATGGAGATGGCCGAGGCGGAGCCGTAGAACAGGCCGGTGCCGATCGCCGAGCCCAGCGCGATGAACTGGATATGCCGATTGCTCAGCCCGCGCTTGAGCTCGGTGCCCTCCCTGCCGGGAGCGAGGTCGGCGGCAGGCTGCCGGGCAGGGTCGTGGTGGGTCATGGGCTCTCCTGAAGATCCAGCTCTGGGGTGCGCTCGGGCAGGCAGTGGGCTGAGGATCTGTCCGCGATGGCATATCCTCCCGAGCCGCAGCACACATCTTGGCAGGTGCGGTTCGCCTCTGCCGATTCGAGTGGCACAGTGATAGATGCACCTTCACTGAGTCGGGATCGACGACGACCCGATCGCCCTGTGCGCACGAGGCCCTCAGGGCATTCACGACGACGTCGAGGATGAAGTCCATGGCCTGACCCGAGGTCCCGGCGGCGAGCAGCACCCTGCGCGTCCTGCGCTACCTGGCGGGCCGGGGCGGTCCGGTGGCTGCGGCGTCGATCGCCTCGGCGCTCGAGCTGCCCCGTTCTTCGGTCTATCACCTCCTGCGGGTCATGGAGGAGGAGGGCTTCGTCGTCTGGCCGCCGGAGGAGCACCTCTACGGCCTGGGGGTCGCGGCCTTCGAGCTGTCCGCCGAGCTGGTGCGCATCCGCTCGCACGGCTGGGGGCAGGAGACGGGTGAGGTCACCGAGGGGCTGGAGACGGTCTCGGGCGCGGCCCGGGATCACCGCGGCCTGCCCATGGCCAGTGTGGCGCTGACCTGCCGCAGCGAGGGCGGCCAGGTCGACGACGAGCAGCGAGAGCGCTGCGTGCCGCGCCAGGCCGCCGCCAAGCTCTCCGCACGTCTCTACGGCATCCGGGAGCGGGAGGGGGCCTGATCAGGGCGGAGCCGAACCCGTGCGGTTCAGCTCGCGTGCTCCAGCTGCGCGATCGGCAGCCAGCGGCGCACCAGCCGCCGCAGGGCGAGCGCCGTGGACTCCAGGTCTCCGTCGCGGGCGAAGGCCATGGCATCGGCCATGTCGCGGGGGCTCTCGTCCGGCTGCAGGCGATCGGCGACCGCGCCGTAGTCCAGGGTGATGAGCGCCCCGTGCCCGAAGGAGCCGACCCATCGCGACAGCCGCTGCAGATCCTCGGCGAGCTCGGCCACGTCCTCGCGCTGCAGCGACGCGATGGCCCCGGAGGCCTCCCCGGCGCGCTGGGCGGCCACGGAGGCAGGGGCGATCAGCCGGTGGCGCATCCGCCCGCGGAACGGGGTGCGCACCAGGTCCTCTTCGAGGAACAGGGCGAACCAGGACAGCGGCACCGTCCAGTCCGACTGGCGGGCGTACTGCGGCAGGAAATGCTCGGGGGCAGCAGTCCGGGCACGGCCGGCGACCTCGTCATGCGGCAGCAGCAGGGACAGCAGCGCGGCGTCCTGATCGCCCTCCTCGGCCGCGGCGAACAGCTGCAGGCTGCGGCGCAGGCGCTGCGACGGGTGGAACAGCGGCCTGGGTGGGCCTTCGCCCGGGTGCGCCGGAGCGGCTGAGCTCGGCAGTCTCCACAGGGCGTCGAAGCGCGGGGGCAGGGAGCCGTCCTCGGCGACGGCCAGCCGGGCCAGCTGCTCCTCGAGCTGCGCTGCCGAGCCCTCCTCCGGCGGCACCGCTGCGGGGACCAGGGGCTGGTAGATGCCGTCGAGGTCATCCTGCGGCACGTAGACGCGCAGGGCGAAGCGCTGCGCCGGTGCGGCCGATGCGCGCCAGGCGCTTCCGAGCCCGCTCAGCGGCGCCACGGCAGCGACCCCGGCACCGCGACGACGGCGGGCATCACTCGACCTCGATGACGACCGGCACGTGATCCGAGGCGCCCTTGCCCTTGCGCTCGTCGCGGTCGATCGACACATCCGAGACGCGCTCGGCCAGCGCCGGGGAGCACAGCTGGAAGTCGATGCGCATGCCCTCGTTGCGGGGGAAGCGAAGCTGCGTGTAGTCCCAGTATGTGTAGACCTCCGGGCCGGGCAGGCGCTCGCGCACGACGTCGCGATAGCCCTCGTCCAGGAACGCCTGGAAGGCCCGGCGCTCCGGGGCGGAGACGTGGGTCATGCCGTTGTCCAGGAAGAACTGCATGTCCCAGACATCGTGGTCCTGCGGTGCCACGTTCCAGTCGCCCACCAGGGCGATCTGCGCCCGGGGATCCTCCTGCAGCCACTCGCGGGCGCGATCGCGCAGCACCGAGAGCCACTCGAGCTTGTAGACCATGTGCGGGTCGTCCAGGCCGCGGCCGTTGGGGATGTAGAGAGACCAGACGCGCACCCCTGCGCAGGTGGCGGCGATCGCGCGCGCCTCCTGGACGGGCTCCTGGCCCTCCTTGCCGAATGACGGCTGCCCGGGGAACGTGCGCTCGACGTCCTCGAGGCCCACGCGCGAGGCGATGGCCACCCCGTTCCACTGGCTCAGCCCGAAGTGCGCGACCTCGTAGCCGGAGAACTCGAAGGCCTCCCACGGGAAGGACTCGTCCTTGGCTTTGGTCTCCTGGATGGCCAGGACGTCGGCGTCCGTGCGCTCGAGCCAGGCCTCCACGCGATCGGCGCGGGCACGGATCGAGTTCACGTTCCAGGTGGCGATCTTCATGGGCCTCAGGGTATCGGTGCCGGCTGACGCCGCAGCCGGGGGAGTCGACGCAGCACGCGGGCCGGAGGCCGGGAGCCCGTCGACACAACGGGTCACAGACATCCGCCGCGATTCAGCCCGACCCCCGATCGGCGGTGTCCGCCCACGTGCGAGCCCGGTGCTCCGGAACACGTTGCTGACGTGCAGAGATGATGATTGTCGTTGGAACCGGACGGCATCGATCCTGTGCTCGTCGGGGCTCGCAGAGGGGTGTTCTGGCCGTGCCGTTCGCCCTTGAGGGGACATGCCCCGCGTTGCCGCTGTGATGCGCGGTCGGTTCCAATGTGTCTGCCCAGCGCGGAATCGCGCGGCGCCGCGGGCAGCGGCGCAGGGGCGACGGTGGGGGCCGTCGCCCGGTACAGGGGAGTCCCGGCGACGGCATCGTCCGCGACCGGGCACGGGTCGTGCGCAGTGCGCGCCGGCCGACGAGAAGGGGGAGCGGAGCACATGGCCGATTCGACGGACAGTGCCCGAGAGCGCATCGGGGGCGGCCGTCCGGGCGCGTGGGTGCGGCTGGGAGGCGCCGCCAGCGAGGGCAGGCGCGCACTGGAGATCGGGCACGCCGTGGGCGAGGTCGGCACGGTCGTGCTGGAGCCGTGGGAGACGGCCGCGGCGCAGCGGCTGAAGTCCGAGGACCCGGCGGTCGTGGTGCTGTGCCGCCGGCGCACGCTGATCGTGGACGAGTCCGAGACCGGCCCCGTGCACTCGAACGGGCTGTCCTACGACCAGGCCGAGGCGAACGGCTGGGTGGCGCGCAGCCGGGCCGAGGAGGCCATCACATGGGGGGCGCACCCGGGCCAGTGGCAGCTGCGGATCTGGGACCCGGCCTGCCGCACCGCCTGGACCGAGGCGATCGTGCGCGAGCTGTCGGACTCGCCCTTCGACGGCGTGCTGGCCGATGACCTGGACCTCGACGACCACCCGTTGGACCTCCCGCTGCCGGACCTGGGCTCCGACACGCAGCTGCGCGAGGCGCACGATGCCCTGATCCGCCAGGCCGGCGAGGCGCTGAACGGGATCGGGAAGCTGCTCATCGCCGTCGTCGAGGACGCGCGGCGGATGCCTGAGCGCTGGGTCGAGCTCTCGGCCTGGGGCGGGGTGTGCGAGCCGACGTGGCTGAGCACCGCCCACGGCCGGATGCTCGATCCCGGGGCCGCCCGGCAGCAGGCCTCGCTCATCACGAGCGAGGGCCCGGGTCGGGTGCCGGCCGAGCAGCTCGTGCTCGTGCGGATGCCGATCGCGGCGTCGCTGCTGCGTCGCACCGAGCTGGACCAGGCCCAGGAGCAGCAGCTCGTGCGCTGCGGGCTGGCGGCGTTCTGGGTCTTCGGCGCCGGGCGCGGCCGCTTCGCAGCGGGCTCCCGCGACGGCACCCGGGCGCACTGGATCCCGGAGATGCAGTGGGACCTCGGAGCCCCGCTGGGACCTGCCGAGGGCGTGGTGAGCATGTGGTCGCGCGAGTTCGAGGGCGGCTGGGCCGTGGTCAACCTGGCCTCCGACGGGCGACGTCGCCGTCATGTGACGATCCCTGAGGGCATGCTGGGCCCGGACGGGGCCCCGATGCGCGGCACCCAAGTCCTGCGCGCGCACCAGGGCATCCTGCTGCGCCGCGCCTGAGGGCCGCGGCCTGGGCTGCTGGCGCCCGGGCCCCTCAGCGAGTGCTCAGCGCCACCAGTCGTCGAGCAGCGTGGCCGGGGTGGTGCGCTTGTGCCGGGTCATCCGCCAGCGAGCCTCGATCCGCTCGGCGATCTCGTCGGGGACCTCGCGGCCCTCGAGATAGTCGTCGATGCTGTCGTAGCCCAGCCCGAGCTCGTCCTCGTCGGTGCGACCGGGGGAGGTGTCGAGCAGATCGGCGGTGGGGGCCTTGGACCACAGCGGCTCGGGCCCGCCGAGGTGGCGGACGATGCTGCGGATCTGGCGCTTGTCCAGGCCGAACAGCGGCAGGACGTCGGCGGCGCCGTCGCCGAACTTGGTGAAGAAGCCGGTCACGGACTCGGCGCCGTGGTCCGTGCCGAGCACGAGCAGGCCCCGCTGGCCTGCAATCGCGTACTGGGCCACGGCGCGCACGCGGGCCTTGATATTGCCCTTGTTGAAGTCGCTGGTCGCAGCGCCCAGGGCGGCCTCGACCTGCTGGGCGATCCCGTCGGCTCCGGGGGCCACATCGACCGTGAGCGCCTCGTCGGCGCGGATGAAGCGGAGGGCCTCCTGGGCGTCGTCCTCGTCGGCCTGCACGCGGTAGGGCAGGCGGACGGCCACGAACGAGGCCTCCCGCCCCTCCTGCCGCATCTGCTCGACGGCCAGCTGGGCCAGCCGCCCGGCCAAGGTCGAGTCCACACCGCCGGAGATCCCCAGGACGAATCCAGGGCAGCGGGAGGCCGCCGCGTAATCGCACAGCAGCTGCACGCGGCGCTGGACCTCCTGCGCCGGATCGATCCGGGGCTGGACGCCCATCTCCTCGATGATCGCCTTCTGCAGTTTGCGCATGGACTCATTGTAGCCAGCCTGCACGTCCGGGGATGTGGGCTCTGAGGGCGGGCGGAAACCCCGCATGAAGCCCGATCTGCGGAATATCAGGCAACATCCTGCCGCATCTGCGGATCCGGAATACGGTGAGGCGCATGAAGGCGCTCTCGGTGGCCCAGGCGGCCTCCTTCCTCGATGTCAGCGACGACACCGTCCGGCGGTGGATCTCGGCGGGCAGGCTCACGGAGCACCGCGACGACGCCGGGCGCGGCGTGGTCGATGCCCTCGAGCTGGCGCAGCTGGCCAAGAGCCAGGCCCATCAGCCGGAGGACCCCACGGCCGTGGTCAGCTCGGCGCGCAACCGCTGGGTCGGGCTCGTCACCGAGGTCTGCTCGGACACGGTGATGTCCCAGGTCGAGATTCAGTGCGGTCCGCACCGCGTGGTCTCGCTGATGTCCACGGAGGCCGTGCAGGAGCTGGGCCTGGAGCCCGGCTCGATCGCCACCGCCTCGGTCAAGGCCACCCACGTGGTCGTCGACGTCCCGGGGGAGGGGCGATGAGCGCGCGCACCCTGCGCCCGCTGGCCCTGGCGGCCGTCCCCGCGCTGGCCCTGAGCGGCTGCGGAGGCTTGGAAGAGGACGGCGAGGAGCAGCAGACGCTGACGGTCTTCGCGGCCGCCTCGCTGACGGACAGCTTCACCGATCTGGCCGAGCAGTTCGAGGAGGACCACCCCGACGTGGACGTGCAGCTCAGCTTCGCCGGCTCCTCCGCGCTGGTCTCCCAGCTGGAGGAGGGCGCCGACGCCGACGTCCTGGCCACCGCCGATGAGCGCACCATGGACCAGGCCTCCGAGGGCGGGCTGCTCGAGAGCGAGCCGCAGACCCTGGCCACCAACACCCTGACCATCGCGGTGCCGGCCGGCAATCCCGGTGGAGTCGAGTCCTGGGAGGATCTCTCCTCCGCCGAGCTCGACACCGTGATCTGCGAGCAGCGCGTGCCCTGCGGCGCCGCGACCGTCGAGCTCGAGGACGTCACCGGAGTGGAGGTGGCCGCCGTGAGCGAGGAGGGCTCCGTGACGGACGTGCTGGGCAAGGTGGCCTCGGGCCAGGCGGACGCAGGCGTGGTCTACCGCACCGACGTCACCTCCGCGGGTGATCAGGTCGAGGAGATCGAGATCCCCGACACCGACCGGGCCGTCAACCGCTACCCGATCTCGGTCCTGACCGATTCCGAGGACCAGGACCTGGCCCAGGAGTTCTCCGACTTCGTGCGCAGCGACACCGGGCGGGAGCGGCTCGAGCAGGAGGGCTTCGGCGCTCCGTGAGCGAGCAGTCCGGGCAGCCCAGCGCTGATGAGCAGTGCCCCGCGGACGGTGCCGGACGCGGGGACCGAGCAGCGAGCCGGGGAAGAGCGCGGCGGATGGCTGGAGCAGGAAGGCCCCCGCGGGCCCGACGCCCCCGCCTGGCCCTCCCCGGCTGGCTGCTGATCCCCGCCGTCGTCGGCGCGCTGCTGATCGTGCTGCCCGTGCTCGGGATGATCCTGCGGATCGAGCCCGGGCGGCTCTGGCCGCTCATCACGTCCGAGGCCTCGCTGGATGCCCTGTGGCTCAGCCTGCGCACCGCCGCCGTGAGCACCGCGCTGTGCCTGGTGCTGGGCACGCCGATGGCGCTGATCCTGGCGCGCACCAGCTTCCCGGGCCACCGCTTCGTGCGCTCGGTCGTGCTGCTGCCCCTGGTCCTGCCGCCCGTGGTGGGCGGGCTGGCGCTGCTCTACGTCTTCGGTCGGGTCGGGCTGCTCGGGCGCCACCTGGAGGCGCTCGGGATCGAGATCGCCTTCTCCACGGCTGCGGTGGTGCTGGCGCAGACCTTCGTGGCGCTGCCCTTCCTGGTCGTGGGGGTCGAGGGCGCCCTGCGCAGCGCCGGTGATCGGCACGAGGCGATCGCCGCCACCCTGGGGGCCTCGCCGTCGACCGTGCTGCGCCGGGTCACGCTGCCGCTCGTGCTGCCGGGGATGGGCTCGGGCGCGGTCCTGGCCTTCGCCCGGTGCCTGGGGGAGTTCGGCGCGACCCTGACCTTCGCGGGGTCGCTGCAGGGCGTCACCCGGGCCCTGCCCCTGGAGATCTATCTGCAGCGGGAGTCCGATCCGCAGGCGGCCGTGGCGCTGGCGCTCGTGCTGGTGCTGGTCGCGGTGCTGATCGTGGGGCTGTCCGCGCCGCGGCAGCTCGAACGGGCGCGGCCCGCCCGCGCTCGCGATGCCCATGCCCTGGACGGCGAGCCCCGCAGCGACGCTCCCCGCGACCCCGTCCCTGCCGCCGCCCCGCTGGGCTCCGGCGGTGAGCGCTCGTGAGCCTGCGCGTGCAGTTCGCGCTCGCCCAGCGCGGGCTCGACGTCGCCTTCGAGGTCGCCGACGGGGAGACCGTCGCTCTGAGGGGCCCCAACGGCTCCGGGAAGTCCACGATCCTGGAGGTGGTGGCCGGGCTGCTGGTGCCCGATCGGGGCAGCCTCGAGCTCGGCGGGCGCCGGCTGATGGATCTGCGGGGCCGCGGCCTCTGGGTCCCGCCGCATCGACGCCGGATCACCCTCATGGCCCAGCACCCGCTGCTGCTGCCGCACCTGGACGTGCTCGACAATGTCGCCTTCGGCCCGCGCAGCGCTGGGGCCAGCCGTGCCGAGTCCCGCCGACGGGCCCGCCGCTGGCTCGAGGCGACCGGCACCGAGCAGTTCGCCCGGCGCCGCGCCCACGAGCTCTCCGGCGGGCAGTCCCAGCGCGTCGCCCTGGCCCGCGCCCTGGCAGCCGAGCCGGAGGTGCTGCTGCTCGACGAGCCGCTGGCGGCCGTGGATGCCGAGGGCTCGCAGGACCTGCGCGAGCTGCTCGCGCGCCTGCTCGAGGTCCGCACCGCCGTGGTGGTCACCCACGACCCGGACGACGCCCGCGCGCTGGCCGATCGCATCCTGCATCTGGAGGCCGGGCGGATCCGCTGAGTCGGTGCCGCGTGCCACCATGGCCTCCATGAGCGCCTCCGATCCCGTCCTGACCGCCACCGGCCGCACCCTGGGCTGGGGCGTGATCTCCACCGGAGCCATCGCCCGCAAGGTCGTGCCGGACATCGCCGCCCTGGCCGATGCCCGCATGGTCGCCGTCTCCTCGCGCACCGCCGCTTCCGCAGAGGCCTTCGCCGCCGAGCACGGGATCGAACGGGCCTGTGGCGGTGCGGACGGCATGCAGCGGCTGCTCGCCGACCCGGAGGTCGACGTCGTCTACATCGCCACGCCCCACGGGCAGCATCACGAGCACCTGCTGGCCTCGCTGGAGGCGGGCAAGCATGTGGTCTGCGAGAAGGCTTTCACCATGACTGCCGCACAGGCGAGGGAGGCGATCGAACTGGCTCGGGAGCGCGGGCTGTTCCTCATGGAGGGGCTGTGGACGCGCTTCCTGCCGGTGCGACGGCGGATCGCCGAGATCCTGGACTCCGGGGAGATCGGGCGTCCCCGCTGGGTGCAGGCGGACCTGGGCTTCCGCGGCCCCGATGACGACCAGCATCGCCTGTGGCGGGTCGACGCCGGCGGCGGAGCCCTGCTCGACATGGGCTGCTACGCCCTGCACTGGCCGTGGCTGGCCCTCGGGGAGCCGACCCGGCTGAGCGCCTCGGCGGTCTTCCGCGGCGACGTCGACGGGCTCACGCAGATCTGCCTGCAGACCGAGCACGGCGGCGCGCAGATGACCGTGTCCCTGCTGTCCCAGGGCCCGCGCCGGGCCGTGATCTCCGGGGAGGACGGCACGATCGAGATCGCCTCGCCCATGCACCGCCCGGCCTCGTTCACCGTGGTCGATCTCCAGGGCGGCCGCCGGGAGGAGAGCTTCGAGGTCCAGGGCGCGGGGTACTGCTACGAGATGCGCGAGGCCACCCGCTGCGTCCAGGAGGGCCTGCAGGAATCGCCCGTGATGCCGTGGGCCGACACCCTGCGGCAGATGGAGCTGCTGGATGAGATGCGCGCCCAGATCGGGCTGCGCTACCCGGGCCACGACTGCCCCGCCGCCTAGAATCTCCACCATGACCACTCAGACGCAGACCGCCCCGGATTCCGCCGCAGCTCGCGAGAGGCTGCGCGAGCTCATCGTCGAGCTCGCCGTCGTGCGCGGACGGGTCACCCTGGCCTCCGGCATGGAGGCCGACTACTACATCGATCTGCGCCGCGTGACCCTGCAGCACGAGGCCTCCCGTCTGGTGGGGCAGGTCATGCTGGAGCTGCTGGATGACGCCGGCATCGAGTTCGACGCCGCCGGCGGGCTGACCATGGGTGCCGACCCCGTCGGCTCGGCGATCATGCGTGCCGCCGGAGACGCCGGGCGTCCCATCGACACCTTCGTGGTGCGCAAGGCGCAGAAGTCCTACGGCATGGGGCGCCAGGTCGAGGGCCCCTCGGTCGAGGGCCGCCGCGTCGTCGTGGTGGAGGACACCTCCACCACGGGCGGCTCCGCGCTGACCGCGGTCGAGGCGCTGCAGCGCGCCGGGGCGGAGGTGGTCGCTGTCGCGATCATCGTGGACCGCGCCACCGGCGCCAAGGAGCGCATCGAGGAATCCGCCGGGGTGCCCTGCCTGTACGCCTTCGGCAAGGACGAGCTCGGGCTTGACTGAGCCTCCGGCGGAAGACGGGCCGCACCAGGTCGGCGTCGGCCCGTGGGAGGGCCCATGGCCGGACGGTGAGCACTGGGACCCCGAGCTGCTGCGCCACGGCGACCGCCGCAACGTGGTCGACGAGTTCCGCTACTGGCGGCTGGAGGCCATCGTGGCCGCCCTCGACGAGCGGCGCCACGGCTTCCACGTGGCGATCGAGAACTGGGGCCACGACTTCAACATCGGCTCGGTGGTGCGCACCGCGAATGCCTTCCTGGCCAGGGAGGTGCACATCATCGGGCGCCGCCGCTGGAACCGGCGCGGGGCCATGGTGACGGATCGCTACCAGCATCTGCGCCACCACCCCAGCACGGAGCAGTTCCTGGCCTGGGCCCGGCAGGAGGGGCTGCCGGTGATCGCGGTGGACAACGTGGCAGGCTCCGAGCCGCTCGAGCTCTTCGACCTGCCGCAGCGCTGCGTCCTGCTGTTCGGGCAGGAGGGCCCCGGCGTCTCGCCCGAGGTCCTGGAGGCGGCAGCGGCCACCGTGGCGATCGAGCAGTTCGGCTCGACCCGCTCGATCAATGCCGGTGCCGCGGCAGCCGTGACGATGCATGCGTGGATCCGACGGCATGTCCACGGGCAGATCCCCGCTGGTGGGAGCTGAGACCTGCCTCTCTAGAACTGCTATGGCCTCTATATAAGTGCGAATTCATCGTACCGGCGCGTAGCAACACGTCATAGTCCGCTGCGACCAACGCGAACAGGTGTGATCGCGGTCGTGTCCTGAAAATGAACGATCCGCATGATCGCGGGCATGACCTTTCTCTATGACAATTCATCGTCCCTGGTTGGGGGGAACCGTGAGGCAGGTCACCGCGAAAAGACGGGAATGCTCCCGTCGTCTCGGCCCATTCTTGAGGGGCGCGACGACCATTCCCGCAGGAATGTCTGACAGCTCAGCGGACCGGGGAGTCCGTGAGGACCGGGGGGTCCGCAGGCATGTCATCTCGTCGGCGCACGATTTCCGGGGAGAGCCATGGCCACCGTGTCCGAAGTCCTTCACGACGCCTACAGCCGTCGACGCATCATCACCATCGCCGTCGCGGCACTGGCCACGCTGGCCGTTCCGTTGCTGCTGCCGAGCGTCCCCCAGGGGCAGCGCGGCATCGTCCTGGCCGCCGGCGTGGTCATCGGCCTGGTGACCGTGATGTCCATGCCCAGCACCAGGCTCAACTCCGCGATCGTGGGAGAGCACGAGAGCGCGGGCACCATGCGCCAGGGCGTGGCCCTGGCGCTCTACCTGTCGCCGCTGATCCTGCTGAACATCGTGTTCCCGCTGGTCTCGCCGACGATCTCCCAGCAGGAGTTCGCGGGCGTCTCGCTGACGCACATCATCCTGGCCAGCTCGATCACCACCCCCTGGCTCGCCCAGGCGGCCTGCATGCCGGCCTACCGCGGCATCGCCGAGATGATGGCCGAGAAGGACATGGACCGGATCGCACGGCGGTTCTGCCAGGGCTGGCTGCCCATGTTCGTGCAGTCCATGCCGCTGGTCGTCCTCTTCGCCGTGCCCCTGTGGCTGGCCACCGGGTGGAACCTGCAGGCCGTGGGGCTCTACGGAGTGCTGTGCCTCCTGCACCTGCTGTTCGTCCAGTCGCTCGTGATCGCCAACGTGGGCCAGAACCGCGGCCACTGGGCTGCCGCCTGGGCCGCCTACGCCCTGGCGCTGGCCGTGGCCCCCACCTGGGTGTGGCTGCCGCCGCTGGCCGCGGCCGCGACCCAGCTCTGGTTCATCCGCGGGAACCTGCGCCACCTCGCGGCCATGCAGCGCCTGGCGCACCAGGACGTGGCCAAGGACCTCGTGCGCGGCCTGCTGCTCGGCGCCGTGCTGTGGGCGGACAAGTTCGTGCTCTTCCTGAGCACCGACGGCGGCTTCCACGTGATCGTGGTCTTCATGGCCATGCTGCCCGCCGTGCTGGCCTACAACTTCTACTTCGTGAACCTCGCCCCGGCCGTCGACAAGTCCATCCAGGGCCTGCACGCCGCGATCCAGGGCGAGTCCATGAACGAGCTGGTCTCGACCTCCGGGCGCCTGGCCCGCGTGATCGACCGCTCGGTGCTGCGCACCGGCGCCCTGGGAATGGTCCTCACCCTGGCCTGCTCCCTGGTGCTGGGCTCGATCTTCCCCGAGCAGCTCATGCTCGCCGTCGTCGTCGCCCTGTCGTCCTGGTGCTTCCTGATGCTGACCATGCTCAGCTACGAGCTGGACTACATCGGCGAGCGGTTCGCCCCGCAGTCCCTGGGCGCCGTCCACATCGCCGTGCTCGCGCTGTCCTTCGCGGCGCTGCCGGTGCTCAGCGCCTACGGAGTGGTCCTGCTGGCCGACCTGGTCCTGGTGGCGATCGCCTGGGTCCTCTACAAGCGGCACTGGTCGCAGCCGGAGTACACGCTCTTCTGGCGCCACGCCGTCGCCTGGTGACCCCTCGGGTCGGCGCCGGGCTCTCGCGCGCCGACCCCCTGCAGGCCCCGCCTGCCGACGCCCCGTCGTCCGCCGTACCCCCAGACCCGCGCAGCATCGCCGCACAGGAGACTTCCGCATGAGCATCCTCGACCACCTCACCAGCGCCCTCGGCCGCCGTCGCCCCGACTTCGGCACGCCCTCGACCGATATGTCCATCCCGGCCGTCGCCGCCCGCAGCGGGGACTACCCCGAGGTCGACGTCGCGATCGTCATGGAGTCGACCTACCCCTACCTCAAGGGCGGCGTCTCGGCCGTCGTGCACGACATCGTGGTGGGCAACCCGGACATCGAGTTCGGCATCATCCACATCGCCTGGGACTCGAACTCCCCGCTGACGGATCTCTACGACGTCCCGTCGAACGTGAAGTGGGTCCGTCCGGTCTTCCTGGCCCTCGACGAGCACCGCCACGACTTCTCCTCGGTGCGCCCCGAGGCCCTGGGCATGAGCCCGAGCGAGCGCCGCCGTCTCGTGGAGCGGCTCTTCGACGCCTTGGAGGCCCTGTCCGAGCGCCGCGAGGACGGCCCCCTGTGGGAGCTGCTCGAGGAAGGCATGCTCGAGTCCACCCGCACGTACCCGCTGTGGGCGCTGCTGGGCACCCGCGAGTTCATGGAGGGCGTCTCCCGCCGCCTGCCGGGGCTCGGGATGTCCCTGTCGGACGCGTTCTGGCTGCTGCGCAACTACTTCTCGCTGGCGCATGCGGTGCTGGGCGAGACCATGCCGCGGGCCCGCGTCTACCACGCGCACACGACCGGCTATGCCTCGCTCATGGCCGCGGGCGCGGCGCGCGAGCACGGCACGTCCTTCCTGCTCACCGAGCACAACCTGTACGTCCGCGACACCGTGAACACCCTGCTGGGGCGCAACATGGCCCTGCCGATCGCCTCCGGGGACTACCGCACCTTCGACGTCTCCGCCGAGGAGCGGGCCTGGATGGCCTGGTGGATCGAGATGGGCCACTTCTGCTATCCGTCGGCCAAGGTGGTCACCTACCTCTACCCGTCGGCGATCGCCGAGGCAGCCTCGCTGGGCTCGGACATCGACAAGGCGGTCGTGCTGCCCAACGGCATGGTCATCGACGAGTTCGAGCGCCCGTACATGGCCCGGGCCGAGGCCATGCAGTCCATGCTCGCGGATCCGTCCAGCCACACCTGGAACCTCGTCTACATCGCCCGCCTGGTGCCCATCAAGGGCCTGCTCGACCTGCTGGACTCCATGTCCATGCTGCGCGAGTCCGGGCACGGCAACGTGCACCTGCACGTGCTGGGCCCCACCGAGCACGATCCGGGCTATCGCGACATGTGCCTGCAGAAGATCAAGGCCCTGGACCTCGAGGACATGGTCACGATCTACGGCACGGTCAACGTGCGCGAGATGCTGCACGAGTTCGACCTGCTGGTCCTGCCGTCCTACAACGAGGGCCAGCCGATCGTGGTCCTGGAGGCCATGGCTGCCGGCATCCCCACCGTGGGCACCAACGTGGGCGGCATGCAGCAGCTGATCTGGGACGACCTCAAGGGCGCCGACGATCAGGTCTACGGCCCCTGCGGTCAGCTCGTGGAGGCTGGCGACACCCGCATGATGGCCGACGGCATCCGCGCGGTGATCAGCGATCCCGAGCGCTATCGCGCCTACAGCCAGACCGCTCGCGACCGCGTGCAGAACTTCTTCCAGCTGCACGAGGTCATGGCCTCCTACAACCAGCTCTACCGGATGCTCGGCGGGATCCCCGGCCGCGTGCCGGCCTCGCTGTACCTCGAGGACTACGAGCTGCTCGACCCGGTGGACGGCCCGCTGGCCGCTGCGGCCCAGCAGGCCGACGAGTCCGCGGTCTCGCAGCTGGACACCGTGTTCGACCTCGCGGAGATCCGCGAGTCCGGGCGGCGCCGGTGAGCGGTGCCGGGGCCTGGATCCGCTACGGCGAGCCTCTGCGCCCGGAGGAGCTCGACTTCGCGGCCGAGCACTACCGGGCAGCGATCCTGCAGCCCTGGGAGCTCGAGGCGGCGGCGCAGCTCAAGCGCCGCCGCCCGGAGATGACGGTCATCTGCTACAAGTGCCTGTCCTCCACGCGCTCCTACGAGCCCGGGCCCGTCCACTCCTCGGGCGTCTCCCACGCGGAGGCCGAGGACGCCGGCGACGACTGGTTCGCGCGGCGCCCGGACGGATCACGGATCGAGTGGCAGCGCTATCCGGGGCACTGGCAGATGGCCGTGTGGGATCCGCGGTATCGGCAGCGATGGGTCCGAAATGTCGTGGACGAGCTCGCCGACTCGCCGTTCGACGGTGTCATGGCCGACAACGACGTCTACGACGACTACTACGGCCTGGACCTGCCGCTGCGCGGCATCGAGTCCATGGCGCAGATCCGCGAGGCCCTGGGCGAGCTCGTGGCGGCCGCCGGGGAAGGGCTGCAGGCCCACGGCAGGGTCCTGATCCCCAACATCGCCGAATCGCGACGCACCCCGGGGCGCTGGCAGGAGCACGCGCGCTGGGGCGGCGGGTTCGAGGAGGTCTGGCTGGGCTACAGCCCCACCGACCTGTTCGACCCCGTCACCGCCGAGGCACAGCTGCCCCAGGCTGCCGGGCCTGGGCTGTCGATCCTGCGGGTCCCCACGGACGGCACCGACACCCACCCGAACTTCCTGTACGGCCTGGCGGCCTTCTGGATCTTCGGCGAGGGCCGCGGTGCCTACTCGGCCACCGGCCACGACGACTACTCCAAGCTCCAGCACGTCCCCGAGCTCGACATGGACCTGGGTGCCCCCCTCGAGGAGCCGCAGGGGGATCGGCACGTCTGGCAGCGGCGGTTCGCGCACGGCTTCGCCGCCGTGAACCTGAACCAGGACGGACGACGCCGGCGGCGGATCGATCTGCCTCCTGGGCTCGTCGACGGGCAGGGTCGGACCGTGGGCGGCTCGATCGTGCTGGAGCCGCATCGCGGCGTCGTGCTGCGTGTGGACCCGGCCGCGACCGGCAACTGAGGCCACCGGGTGCAGGAGCCTGCCGCCGCGAGAGCGCACGGCCTAGACTGGAGGGAGCACGTACCGGGCCGCGCAGCTCAGCGTCCGTCCGGAGATCCTCCAGAGGAAGAAGGAGCCAGGCATGCCCATCGCCACACCTGACGTCTACGGCCAGATGCTGGACACCGCCAAGGAGAAGGGCTTCGCGTACCCCGCGATCAACGTCACCTCCTCCCAGACCCTGAACGCCGCCATCCGCGGCTTCGCGGAGGCCGGCTCGGACGGCATCATCCAGGTCTCCACCGGCGGCGCCGCCTACTGGTCCGGCTCCTCCAAGAAGGACATGGTCGTGGGCTCGCTGGCCTTCGCCGCCTTCGCCCGCGAGGTCGCCAAGCAGTACGACGTCAACATCGCGCTGCACACCGACCACTGCCCGCAGGACAAGCTCGAGGGCTTCGTGCTGCCGCTGCTGGAGGAGTCGGAGAAGGCCGTCGCCCGCGGCGAGGACCCCATCTTCCAGTCGCACATGTGGGACGGCTCCGCGATCGACCTGGACGAGAACCTGCGCATCGGCGCGGACCTGATCGAGCGCACCGGCAAGGCGCACATCGTCCTGGAGGTCGAGATCGGCGCCGTCGGCGGCGAGGAGGACGGTGTCGTCGGCGAGATCAACGACACCCTCTACACCACCACCGACGACGCCATCAAGACCGTCGAGGCCCTGGGCCTGGGCGAGAAGGGCCGCTACATCACGGCACTGACCTTTGGCAACGTCCACGGCGTCTACAAGCCGGGCAACGTGCGGCTGCGTCCCGAGCTGCTCAAGCAGATCCAGGACGAGGTCGGGCAGAAGTACGGCAAGGACCGCCCGTTCGACCTGGTGTTCCACGGTGGCTCCGGCTCCTCCGAGCAGGAGATCTCGGATGCCGTGTCTTACGGCGTCATCAAGATGAACGTCGACACCGACACCCAGTACGCCTTCACCCGCCCGGTCGCCGGTCACATGCTCGCCAACTACGACGGCGTGCTGAAGGTCGACGGCGAGGTCGGCAACAAGAAGCTCTACGATCCCCGCGTCTGGGGCGCCAAGGCCGAGGACGGCATGGCCGCCCGCGTGGTCCAGGCCTGCGAGAACCTGGGCTCCGCCGGCACCAGCGTCAAGTGATCTTCTGCTGATCATCGCCGACGCGCTGCACTGACCGCGCAGTCGTCGGCTCCACGGGCTGCTCTCCCCGCCGCAGGGGAGGGTGGCCCGTCGTCGTGCCCGGACCGATGCGGGCTCGCCCTCGGACCTTCGTGCCTGCGCTGCAGCCTGTGGACACATCCGAGACGGCCAGTGCGTCAGATGTGCTTCAGCGTGTTCCCGGATGTGACGCGGGGCATTAGTCTGTGGGCAGCATCCGGGCACTGCCCCTTGTGGGGCTCATCTCGAGCGCACCACCAGCTGACCGAACGCGCGTCGAGACCGACGCCTTCCGCGCCCTCCGACCGGAGACCGCACCACCGCTCGACTCTGCCTTCGAGACCGGTCCGTGAGCCCCGCTTGCAGGCCCTGCCCCTCGAGGCGAGGCGACTTGAAACACCAGGGGAGTCCCTTGTCCACCACCGCCACCGCGTCTGCCCCCGCGCAGACCGAGAAGAAGAAGGGCGGAGCGCGCGTCCGCGTGCAGAAGTTCGGCACCTTCCTCTCCTCCATGATCATGCCGAACATCGGCGCCTTCATCGCCTGGGGCATCATCACCGCTCTGTTCATCCCGGCCGGCTTCACGCCGAACGAGAAGATCGGCTCCATGGTCGGGCCCATGGTCACGTACCTGCTGCCCCTGCTGATCGCCTACACGGGCGGCAAGCTCGTGGCGGATGTCCGCGGCGGCGTCGTGGGCGCAGTGGGCACCATGGGTGTCATCCTGGCGACCTCCTCTCCGGTGTTCATCGGCGACGCCCCCGCCTCGCCCATGTTCCTGGGCGCCATGATCATGGGCCCGCTGTCGGCCTGGGTCATCAAGAAGTGGGATCAGTGGGCCGTGCCCCGCATCCCCACCGGCTTCGAGATGCTGGTCAACAACTTCTCCGCGGGCATCATCGGCGCGATCATGGCGATCGCCTCTATGTTCCTGCTGGCCCCGATCATGCTGCTCCTCATGGCGGGCGCCGGTGCGGCCGTCGAGTTCCTGATCGACAGCTCGCTGCTGCCCCTGGCCTCGCTGCTGATCGAGCCAGCCAAGATCCTGTTCCTGAACAACGCGATCAACCACGGCATCCTGACCCCGCTGGGCACCCAGCAGTCCCTCGAGCAGGGCTACTCGATCCTCTACCTGCTGGAGGCCAACCCCGGCCCCGGCCTGGGCGTGCTGATCGGCTACATGATCTTCGGCAAGGGCATGGCGCGGGGCTCCGCACCGGCCGCGGCCATCATCCACACCTTCGGCGGCATCCACGAGATCTACTTCCCGTACGTGCTCATGAAGCCGCAGCTGCTCATCGCGACCATCCTGGGCGGCATGTCCGGTGTGCTCGTGGAGCTGCTCTTCGACGCGGGTCTGCGCTCACCGGCTGCCCCGGGCTCGATCATCTTCCTCATCAGCAACGCCCCGCCCGCCCAGATGCTCGGCGTGATCCTGGGCTTCCTGGCCGCCACCGTGGTCTCCGCCGCGATCTCCTGCGCCATCCTGCGCATGTCCAAGAGCGACGAGGGCGACCTGGCCAAGGCGGCCGCCGACATGGAGGCCATGAAGGGCAAGAAGTCCTCCGTGGGCGGTATGTTCGCAGCCGGCGGCGCCGCCGGCGCTGCAGGTGCTTCCGCCGGCTCGATCCCCGAGATCAAGGCCATCGTCTTCGCCTGCGACGCCGGCATGGGCTCCTCCGCCATGGGCGCCTCGGTCCTGCGCAGCAAGATCAAGGACGCCGGCTTCGGCGGCGACGTCACCGTGGTCAACAAGGCCATCAACTCGCTCACGGACGAGTACGACCTGCTCGTCTCGCACGAGGACCTGGCCGATCGCGCGGCGACCCCCACGCCCTCGGCGCATCACGTCACGGTGGACAACTTCATGCAGTCCCCGCGCTACGACGAGATCGTCGAGCTCATCCGCGAGCAGCGTCAGGGCGGCTCGGCCGGCTCCGCTGAGATCCCGGCCGAGCAGGGCACCTCGGGCAGCGCCGCCGCAGCTGGTGCGGGAGCAGGCACCGCGACCGCCGTCGCCGCTCCGGCCGGATCGCAGACCGATCCCACGCCGGCCTCCGAGGCCGCCGAGCACCAGGACGACCAGAAGGTGCTCACGCCCCAGACCATTCGTCTGGACGGCCGGGCCGCCTCGCGCGATGAGGCCATCGACCAGGCCGGCGCCCTGCTGGTCGAGGTCGGCGCCGTCGAGCAGTCCTACGTGACGGCCATGCACGAGCGCGAGCAGTCCGTGTCCACGTTCATGGGCAACGGCCTGGCGATTCCGCACGGCACGAACGAGGCGAAGGAGGCCATCCGCACGTCGGCCATGTCCTTCATCCGCTACGACGAGCCGGTGGACTGGAACGGCAAGGAGACCCGCTTCGTGATCGGCATCGCCGGTGCGGACGGCGGCCACATGGCCCTGCTGTCCAAGATCGCCAAGATCTTCTCCAAGAAGGAGACCATCGCCCAGCTCGAGGCGGCGCAGACTCCGGAGGAGATCCTCGACATCTTCGGAAAGGTGAACTCATGAAGGCACTGCACTTCGGCGCAGGCAACATCGGACGCGGCTTCGTCGGGGTCCTGCTCCACGAGGCCGGATACGAGCTGGTCTTCGCGGACGTCGCCGACGCTCTGATCGGGCAGATCAACGACCAGGACTCGTACGTGGTCCACGAGGTCGGCGAGGGCGCCCGCGATCACGAGGTCACCGGCTTCTCCGGGGTGAACTCGGCCTCCGACCTGGACGGGCTGCGCGAGCAGATCGTCTCGGCGGACATGATCACCACCGCCGTGGGACCGCGCGTCCTGCAGATCATCGCGCCCACCATCGCCGAGGGCCTGCGCGCCCGCGCGGAAGCCGGGGTCGAGGGCCGCGTGGCGGTCATGGCCTGCGAGAACGCGATCAACGCGACCCACGGGCTGGCGGAGGCCATCCGCGCCGCGTACCCGGAGGCCGATCAGGTCGCGATCTTCGCGAACACCGCGGTGGACCGGATCGTGCCGGATCAGGCGCCGGGCCAGGGCCTGGACGTCACCGTGGAGACCTACCACGAGTGGGCCGTCGAGTCCGGTCCCTTCCAGGGCCAGACCCCGGACGTCCCGGGCATCACCTGGGTCGAGGACCTCGAGCCGTACATCACGCGCAAGCTGTTCACGGTCAACACCGGGCACGCGGCCACCGCGTACTTCGGTCGCCAGGCGGGGATCACCAAGATCTCCGACGTCCTGGCCGATGCCCAGGTCCGCTCCCAGGTCGAGGCCGTGCTGGCCGAGACCAAGGAGCTGCTCGTGGCCAAGTTCGGCTTCGCGCCGGAGGTCCAGCAGGCCTACGTGGAGAAGATCATCACCCGCTTCACGAACCCGCACCTGCCGGACACCGTCGAGCGCGTGGGCCGTGCCCCGCTGCGCAAGATCTCGCGCACGGAGCGCTTCGTCGGCCCGGCCGCCGAGCTCGCCGAGCGCGGTCTGAGCGCCGACGCCCTCGTGGCTGCCGTCGCCGCGGCCCTGGCCTTCGACGTCCCCGAGGACCCGGAGTCCGCCGAGCTGCAGGCCCGCCTGGCCGCCGCACGCGGCGATCGTCAGGCCACCGACGCCCTGGTCACCGACCTGACCGGCATCGCCGAGGAGCATCCGCTGTTCCCAGCGCTGTCCGAGGTCTTCGCCGCGGCCTGATCACCGCGGCCTCGCCGGCCCCCGCTCCTGCCCCTTCGGGGGATGGGGGTGGGGGCAGTCGTCGTCGACGCAGCGCGACGGGAGCGCAGCAGCGCGCGACGACGTGTGACGGAGGCGGGGCCCTGTCGTCGCAGGCCGGTGCCCGCTGCCTGCACCGACACCGGTGTGCGGGCGCAGGTTTGCGGTAGCATTCCCGGCATGTGTGGAATCGTGGGATATGTCGGGCGCGCCCCCGAGGTCGATGAGAACCGGAATGCTCTGAACGTGGTCCTGGAGGGACTGCGTCGTCTGGAGTACCGCGGCTATGACTCCGCCGGCGTAGCGGTGCTCGCCGACGGCGTCATGGAGGTGCGCAAGAAGGCCGGCAAGGTCGCCGCTCTGGATGCAGAGCTCGCGGCGAACCCGTTGCCGATGTCCCCGCTGGGCATCGGGCACACCCGCTGGGCCACCCACGGCGGCCCCACCGATGAGAACGCGCATCCGCACATCGTCGCCGGTGGCCGCCTGGCCGTCGTGCACAACGGCATCATCGAGAACTTCGTGGAGCTCAAGCGCGAGCTGACCGAGAAGGGGTACACCTTCGTGTCGGAGACCGACACCGAGGTCGCCGCCTCCCTGCTCGCCGACATCTACGAGAACCAGGCCGACCAGGACCTGACCCGCGCCATGCAGCTGGCCTGCGCCCGACTCGAGGGCGCCTTCACGCTGCTGGCCATCCACGTCGACCACCCGGACCGCATCGTGGCGGCCCGCCTGAACTCCCCGCTGGTCATCGGCGTGGGCGAGGGCCAGAACTTCCTGGGCTCCGACGTCTCGGGCTTCATCGATCACACCAAGTCCGCCGTCGAGATGGAGGACCGCCAGATCGTCACGGTCACCCCCGAGGGCTTCGAGATCACCGACTTCGACGGCGCCCCCTCCGAGGGCAAGCCCTTCGAGGTCCAGTGGTCCGCCGAGGCCGCGGAGAAGGGCGGCTTCCCGTCCTTCATGGACAAGGAGATCCACGACCAGCCCGCCGCCGTGCGCGACACCCTTCTGGGCCGCCTGGACGAGAACGGCAAGCTGACCCTGGACGAGCTGCGCATCGACGAGTCCGTCCTGCGCTCCGTCGACAAGATCGTCGTGATCGCCTGCGGCACCGCCGCCTACGCCGGCCAGGTCGCCCGCTACGCGATCGAGCACTGGTGCCGCATCCCCACCGAGGTCGAGCTCGCGCACGAGTTCCGCTACCGCGACCCCATCGTCAACGAGAAGACCCTGGTCGTCGCGCTGTCGCAGTCCGGCGAGACCATGGACACCCTCATGGCCATGCGCCACGCCTCGGAGCAGGGCGCCAAGGTCCTGGCGATCTGCAACACCAACGGATCCTCCATCCCGCGTGCGGCGGACGCCTCGCTGTACACGCACGCCGGCCCGGAGATCGCGGTCGCCTCCACCAAGGCGTTCCTGGCGCAGATCACCGCCGCCTACCTGCTGGGCCTGTACCTGGCGCAGCTGCGCGGCAACATGTTCGCCGACGAGATCCAGGACGTCCTGGAGGAGCTCCAGGCCATGCCGGAGAAGGTCCAGGCCGTCATCGACGAAGAGGACCAGCTCCGCCAGCTCGGCAAGGACTTCGCGGAGACCACCTCGGTGCTGTTCCTGGGCCGCCACGTCGGCTTCCCGGTGGCCATGGAGGGCGCGCTCAAGCTCAAGGAGATCGCCTACATCCACGCCGAGGGCTTCGCCGCCGGCGAGCTGAAGCACGGTCCGATCGCCCTGATCGAGCCGGGCCAGAAGGTCTTCGTGATCGTGCCATCCCCGCGCGGCCGCGACTCGCTGCATTCCAAGGTCGTCTCCAACATCCAGGAGATCCGCGCCCGCGGTGCCGAGACCATCGTGATCGCGGAGGAGGGCGACACCTCGGTCGAGGACTACGCCAACCACGTGATCCGCATCCCGCAGTCGCCCACGCTGCTCCAGCCGCTGCTGGCCACCGTGCCGCTGCAGATCTTCGCCTCCGCCATGGCCGAGGCCAAGGGCTATGACGTCGACCAGCCGCGCAACCTGGCCAAGTCCGTCACGGTCGAGTGACCTCTCGCGCGGCCTGATCCGCGCAACCCGCGCTGCGGCCCGGCATCCCCTGCTCTTCAGGGGATGCCGGGCCGCACGGAAGCATGATCTCAGCGGCCGAGCGGGCGTGGTGCCACCACGCATAGGCTGGGAGCAGAGCGTCCCGGGGAGCCCGGGGCACGCACGACGAGAGGAGCACCGATGTCGAGCATCGGCAAGAACCTGCTGGGCGAGCCCGATCCCACCCTGCTGCAGGAGAACGCGGAGATGGTCGCGCGCTTCGACGCCGGCGACGAGGCCGAGGACCTGGCGCCGGCGTTCCCCAAGGAGCAGCTGCCCTGGGCGATCCTGGCCGAGGAGGCGCTGGCCGACGGCCGGACGCTCGAGGGCTACGCCTACGCCCGAGTGGGCTACCACCGCGGTCTCGACGCCCTGCGCGCCAGCGGCTGGAAGGGCCACGGCCCGGTGCCGTACAGCCACGCGCCCAACCGCGGCTTCCTGCGCGCGCTGTCGGCTCTGGGCCAGGCGGCAGCGGCCATCGGCGAGCTCGACGAGGCCCAGCGCATCCAGAAGTTCCTCAACGACTCCGACCCGACGGCGGCCCAGCAGCTCCAGAGCTGACGTCGACCCGGAGGGGCGGCCTCATGCAGTGACGACGACGCCGGCTCGGCGGTCCGCTGCCCCGTGGCTGCACGGCCCACCGACACCTGGCGCGGGCCGCCGAGATCCATCGCTGGCGTCGACCCCGGCGACGGCCTGATGACGAACGGCGCGGCCGCACTCCCTGCAGCAGTGGTGCGGCCGCGCCGTTCGTCGTCGCCGAGCAGCGAAGGCCCGGACGGCTGATCAGACCGCGGGGGCCTCAGCCGTCTCGACGGAGGCGGCCTGACTGGCCGCCAGGCTCTCGCGCACGCGGGCAGTGGCCTCGACCAGGTGCTCGAGCGAGGTGCGGGTCTCGTCGTAGCCGCGGGTCTTCAGCCCGCAGTCGGGGTTGACCCACAGCCGCTCGGAGCTGACGTGCTCGAGGGCCTGGGTGAGCAGCGACTCGATCTCGTCGGTGCTGGGCACGCGCGGGGAGTGGATGTCCCATACGCCGGGGCCGAGCCCGCGCTCGAAGCCGACCGCGCGGACGTCGGCCAGCACCTCCATGCGCGAACGGGCCGCCTCGATGCTCGTGACATCGGCGTTCAGCGCGTCTACGCCGGCGATGACCTCGCCGAACTCCGAGTAGCACAGGTGCGTGTGGATCTGCGTGGCGTCGTCGACCGAGGAGGTCGCCCGGCGGAAGGACTCGACCGACCAGTCCAGGTAGGCGCTGCGATCGGCTCGGCGCAGGGGCAGCAGCTCGCGCAGGGCCGGCTCGTCGACCTGGATGATGCCGATCCCAGCGTCCTCGAGGTCGGCGATCTCATCGCGCAGGGCCAGGGCCACCTGATCGGCCGTCTCGGCCAGCGGCTGGTCGTCGCGCACGAACGACCAGGCCAGGATGGTGACCGGCCCGGTGAGCATGCCCTTGACCGGCTTGTCGGTCTGCTGCTGCGCCCAGGTGATCCACGGGACCGTGAAGGCCTCGCCGCGCAGCCCCTCGCCCTCGCGGGAGACGTCGCCCCACAGGATCGACGGACGCGTGGCCCGGGAGCCGTAGGACTGCACCCAGCCGTTGGCGGTCGTCGCGAAGCCGTCGAAGTGCTCGGCGAAGTACTGGACCATGTCGTTGCGCTCCGGCTCGCCGTGCACCAGCACGTCCAGGCCGAGCTCGTCCTGCAGGGCGATGACCCGGGAGATCTCCTCGCGCAGGAAGCCGTCGTAGGCGGCGTCGTCGATCCGTCCGGCGCGGTGATCGGCGCGGGCGCGGCGGACCTCCCCGGTCTGGGGGAAGGACCCGATCGTGGTGGTGGGCAGCACTGGAAGGCGGCCGCTGCCGAACGAGCGTCCCGCCTGGGCTGCGCGACGCTGCTCGGCGGTGCCGCGCTGCGAGTCGGCCTCGGTGAGGGAAGCAGTGCGGCCGCGGACCTCGTCGATGCGCACACCCGGGGCCGCAGCGCGGGTGCGGCGGGCCTCGTCGGCCTCCTGCAGCTCGGCGGCCACGGCCCCGCGGCCCTCGGCGAGCCCGCGTGCCAGGACGGCGACCTCGCGCACCTTCTCGTCGGCGAAGGCCAGCCAGGACCGGATCTCGGGGTCGAGCTCGGGCTCGGCCTCGAGGGTGTGCGGCACGTGGATCAGCGAGTTCGACGTGGCCACGGAGACCCGGGCGCCTGCGTCGCGGAAGCCCTCGAGCCGCTCGAGTGCGGCGGAGAGGTCGGTGCGCCAGACGTTGCGCCCGTTGACGACTCCGGCCACGAGCACCGGGGCGTCTGCCGAAGTGAACAGGCCGAGCTGGTCGTCGGTGAGACCGCCGCGAACGAGGTCCACGTGCACGGCCTCGGCACCCGAGCCGGTCAGCGCGCCGAGCAGCTCGCCCGCATCGCCGTAGGGGGAGGTGAGCAGCAGCTGGGGGCGCTCGTCGAGCCCTCCCAGGTATCCGGCCGCGCGCTCGATCGCCGCGCGCAGGTCCTGCTGAGAGAGGCGGGAGTGGTCCGCGACCAGGGCGGGCTCGTCGATCTGCACCCACTCGGCCCCGGCATCCTCGAGTGCTGCGAGGATCTCGCCGTAGATCGGCAGCAGCTCCTCGAGACGATCCAGGGGCTCGATGGGCTCGGCTGCGGTGCCGTCGTCCTTGGCCAGGGCCAGGAAGGTCACCGGGCCCACGAGCACGGGGCGCAGGCTCCGGCCCTGCTCGGAGGCCTCGGCCAGCTGCTCCAGCAGGCGGCCGGGCGCTGCGGCGAACTGCGTCTGCGCGCCGATCTCGGGCACCAGGTAGTGGTAGTTGGTGTCGAACCACTTGGTCATCTCGAGCGGCTGCCGGGCGTCGTCGCCGCGGGCCAGCACGAACTCCCCGGAGCGGTCCACGGTTCCGGTCTCGGTGCGCAGGTCGCCGAAGCGCGTCGGCACCGCGCCGACGGCGATCAGGGTGTCGAGCACGTGGTCGTAGAGCGCGTAGGAGCCGGGCACGGCCGAGGCCTGCTCCAGGCCCAGCCCCTCGAGGCGCTCGGCGGTGGAGGCACGCAGCTCGGCGGCGGAGGACTCGAGCTGCTCCAGGTCGCTGCGTCCGGCCCAGTGCGACTCGAGCGCGCGCTTGAGCTCGCGGTTCGGGCCGATGCGGGGATAGCCCAGGATCGTGGCGGTCGGGAAGGCGGCGGGCTGGGCGTCGTTCGAGATGGTCACTGCGGTCTCCTTATAGGTGCGGATGGGGCGCCCGTCGGCGGGCTGGGATGCGGGGATGAGTCCGGCGAGTCCGGCTGAAGGGGTGGGGCGGGGCAGATCGAGCTGCTCCAGGACGTCCAGGGCGGCCTCGTGCTGGTTGAACGTGTAGAGGTGCAGCCCGGGAGCCCCGGAATCCAAGGCAGCGCGTGCGCTGTGCACGGCAGAGCGGACGCCGATCCGGTGGCGCTCGGCGTCCGAGTCGGCCGTCTCGAGCTCGTGGGCCAGCAGCGGGTCCGGCTCCAGGCCGGCCAGGTCGCAGATGCGCAGGTACCGGCGCAGGCTCGTGACCGGCATGATCCCGGGGATGATCGGCAGCTCCACTCCGGCGCGACGAGCCCGGGACACGAAGGCCGCGTAGTCGTCGGCCTCGGGGTAGAGCTGAGTGATCGCGAAGTCGGCGCCGGCGCGCTGCTTGGCCAGCAGCACCTCGAGGTCCTGGTGCACGGAGGTCGACTCGGGGTGCTTGATCGGATAGGCGGCCACGCCGATCGAGACGTTGCCGGCGCACAGCTGGGCGGCTCGGCCGCGCTCGACCGAGCGGATCAGGTCCACCAGATGCCGGGCGAAGGGCAGCTCCTCAGGGCCGGGCTCGACGGCCGGATCCCGGTCCCCGCGCAGGGCCAGGACGCCGCGCACGCCCAGGTCCAGCAGCTCGTGGATCAGCTCGCGCAGCTGCATCTCCGTGACTCCCGTGCACAGCACGTGGGCCAGGGGGCGCAGCGGGGTCTCGAAGATCAGGTGGGACAGCAGCGCCATGGACTGGACGCGGCGCTGCGGATCGACCGCCGCGGTGACCGAGACGTAGTCCGGCACCGTGGGCGCCAGGGCCTCGATGGTCTGCAGGAGGGACTCGGTGCTGGCTGCGCTGCGCGGCGGGTAGAGCTCGTAGGACAGCGCGGGCACCGTCTTGCGGCGCGACGGCGCCCCCGTCTCCGGGGGACGATCCGAGCGCGGTGCTGGGGGATGGTGATCGGGCATTCCGTGTTCGCCTTTCCGTGGATGCCCGATGGAGGGCAGACCACGGGGTGCGCACGGAGGCCCGCGCCGCCGCTGAAGATGCGGCGGGGCACGGGGCCGGTGGACCACGGAAGTCTGAGAAGACGCTCCATCGGTCCTGGCGGGAGCACCGTTCCCCGCGAGATCCGCGGGGATGGTTGCTGCGACGTCGACGAGCCAGGTCTCTCGGTCGCTCTGGATAGATAGCGAGATAAATACCACCCCAGGCGGCCCTGCTTGTCAACCCCCGAGATCTCCCACGGCCGCCAGGGAGGGGCGCGCGATAGGATCGCCCCGGACCGTCGCGCCCTCGGCCCGTGGCGCGCGATCCGCCATGGCCTCCACAAGGCGCGTGGCGCGGCATCCAGACCTCGTGCGGGCCCAGTCAGGAGAGCAATCGCATGCCAGCCATCTCGATCGTCGGAGCCCAGTGGGGCGATGAGGGCAAGGGCAAGGCCACGGACATCCTCGGCGGCCGCGCGGACTACGTCGTGAAGCCGAACGGCGGCAACAACGCCGGGCACACCGTGGTGGTGGGCGGCGACAAGTTCGAGCTCAAGCTGCTGCCCGCAGGCATCCTCTCCCCGCGGGCCACCCCCGTGATCGGCAACGGCGTGGTGGTCAACCCGCAGGCGCTGTTCGAGGAGATCGACGGCCTCGAGGCCCGCGGCGCGGACACCTCCAAGCTGCGCATCTCGGCCAATGCGCACCTGGTGGCCCCGTACCACCAGACCCTCGACCAGGTCACCGAGCGGTTCCTGGGCAAGCGCGCGATCGGCACCACCGGTCGCGGCATCGGGCCGGCGTACATGGACAAGATCGGGCGCCTGGGCCTGCGCGCGCAGGACATCCTCGACGAGTCGATCCTGCGCCAGAAGATCGAGGGCGCCCTGCGGCAGAAGAACGAGCTGCTGCTCAAGGTCTACAACCGCCGCGCGTTCGAGACCGACGAGATCGTGGACTACTTCATGGGCTACGCCGAGCGCATGGCGCCCATGATCGTGGACTCCACACGCCTGCTCAACGACGCCCTGGACCGCGACGAGACCGTCCTGCTCGAGGGCGGGCAGGCCACCTTCCTGGACGTTGATCACGGCACGTACCCGTTCGTGACCTCGTCGAACCCCACCACCGGCGGCGCCTGCGTGGGCGCGGGCATCGGGCCCACGCGCCTGACCCGCTCGATCGGCATCATCAAGGCGTACACGACCCGCGTGGGCGCCGGTCCGTTCCCCACCGAGCTGTTCGACGAGTCCGGGGAGCGGCTGCGCACCGTGGGCGGCGAGTTCGGCGTGAACACCGGGCGCCCGCGCCGCACCGGCTGGTACGACGCCGTGATGGCGCGTCACGCCTCGCGGATCAACGGCTTCACGGACTACTTCGTGACCAAGCTCGACGTCCTCACCGGGCTCGAGGAGATCCCGGTGTGCGTGGCCTACGACGTCGACGGCGTGCGCCACGACGAGATGCCCATGACGCAGACCGAGTTCCACCACGCCAAGCCGATCTACGATACCTTCCCCGGCTGGTCGGAGGACATCTCGCAGGCCCAGACCCTCGAGGACCTGCCGGCCAATGCGCGCGACTACGTCCTGACCCTCGAGTCCATGTCCGGCACCCGGTTCTCCGCGATCGGCGTGGGCCCGGGCCGCGAGAACACGATCGAGCTGCGCGACCTGATCGACTGACGTCGCCTCGCCTGTGCGATGACAGGCGCTCGGGATGGTGACAGATCGGCACCCCATCAGCCCTGATGGGGTGCCGATCTGTCACCATCCGCTGCGTGACCGTCCCGCGCGCGGACCGGGCTCACCCGCCGTGTCGGATAGCATCTGGCAGACCCCTGGGCGTGCTGCGCCTCATCGTGCATGCAGGCGCCCCTGATCGATGCCCGTCGCGGCGCCGTTCGATCCCCGACGTCGGAAGTGACTGACCGTGTCCACACAGAGCACCAGACTGGACCCCGCCTCGGCGCGGTCCGAGGGCGAGGGCCTGCGCCGCAGCCTCAAGACCCGGCACATGACCATGATCGCCATGGGCGGTGCGATCGGCACCGGGCTGTTCGTGGCCTCCGGCAACTCGATCGCCACGGCCGGGCCCGGCGGTGCGCTCGTGGCCTACATAGCGATCGGGCTCATGGTCTTCCTGCTCATGCAGTCCCTGGGCGAGATGTCCGCCTGGCGTCCTACCTCCGGATCTTTCGGCGATCACGCGGCGCGCTACGTCTCGCCGTCCTTCGGCTTCGCGATCGGCTGGAACTACTGGTTCAACTGGGCCATCACCCTGGCCGCGGAGCTCGTGGCGGCCGCACTGGTCATGCGCTACTGGCTCCCCGACGTCCCCGCCTGGGTCTGGTCGGCGCTGTTCCTGCTGATCGTCTTCGGGCTCAACGCCCTGTCCACGCGGGCCTACGGCGAGGGCGAGTTCTGGCTCTCGGCGATCAAGGTGGCCGCCGTCGTCGTCTTCCTGGTGCTGGGCGTGCTGATGGTGCTGGGCATCATGGGCGGCGACGCCCCCGGTTTCGGCAACTGGACCGACGGGCAGGCGCCGTTCGTGGGCGGGACCATGTCGATCCTGGCGATCTTCATGGTCGCCGGCTTCGCGTTCCAGGGCACCGAGCTCGTGGGCGTGGCGGCCGGTGAGGCCGAGGACCCCGAGCGCACCGTGCCCAAGGCGATCCGCACCGTGTTCGTGCGCATCCTGCTGTTCTACGTGCTGGCGATCATCGTGATCGGCTTCCTGCTGCCGTACACGCACCCGAACCTGCTGGCCTCGGACATCGAGGACGTCGCGATCTCGCCGTTCACCCTGGTGCTGCAGAACGCGGGCGTGGCCTTCGCCGGCTCCGTCATGAACGCCGTGATCCTCACGGCCATCCTCTCGGCCGGCAACTCCGGGCTGTATGCCTCCACGCGCATGCTCTGGTCCATGGCCACCGACGGCAAGGCCCCGGCCTGGCTGGCCAAGGTCAACCGCCGCGGCGTGCCCATGCGGGCGCTGCTGGTGACCTCGTCCTTCGGCCTGCTGGCCTTCCTCACCACGTTCATCGGCGAGGGCGCGGCCTACACCTGGCTGCTCAACGCCTCGGCTCTGGCGGGCTTCATCGTGTGGGCGGGCATCGCCTGGACGCACTACTGCTTCCGCCGGGCCTTCAAGGCGCAGGGGCGGCCGCTGTCCGAGCTGCCGTTCCGCTCGCGGTTCTTCCCCGCCGGCCCGATCGTCGCGCTGATCATGTGCCTGCTGGTCATCCTGGGCCAGGGCTACGACGCCTTCGTGACCGGGACGGTGACGCCCATGTCGCTGCTGTCCTCGTACATCGGCCTGCCGCTGTTCCTGGCCTTCTGGATCGGGCACAAGCTGAGCACCAAGGAGCCGGCCGTGGATCCCGCGCAGGCGGATCTCTCGCGCGGCTGAGCCGCCGACGCACGTTGCAGGGAGGGCCTCGGGAGACCGAGGCCCTCCCTGCAACGTGCGGGGCTCAGGCCAGGAGGATCGTGAGCAGGCTCAGGGCGCCGAGCACCACGACGGCTGCGCTGATCGCCAGGATCTCCAGCGGATCGGGAGCCGAGGACTCCAGGGCCACGCTGCGCGCCCCGCGCCGGTAGCGCAGCCCCTGCCGCAGCCAGATCCCCAGCGCCAGCACGGCTGCCGCGACCAGCGGCAGCACCGGGGCCAGGCCGTGATGGGGCAGCCAGCGCAGCAGCAGCGCGGCCGCGACCACGAGCGCCAGCAGCGTCCGGCCCCATGCCAGCGAGGTCCGCTCGGGCTGCAGGCCGGGGTCGTCGTGTGTCGGGCGCTCTCGGGAGCGCCGGGAGCTGCGGGTCGCGATGGGCCCGTCGGCGGCGTCGAATCGGCGGGGCTTGCCGCCGTCGTTGGGGCGGGTCCGGGAGTGCACAGGCCCTCAGCGCCCGATCAGGGCGCCGAGCAGCACGCCGGAGGCCAATGCGGCACCCAGAGACAGCACCGGGGCCATGATCGCCAGCGGCAGCGGGGCGCGGCGGCGCATGGCGCGCTCGACCCGCAGCCAGCGCACGCTCGCGGAGATCGCCACGACCATGGACAGGGCGATCAGCCCGGCCGCCAGCACCACGCGCACGGTCTGGGGGATCAGGTCCCCGGCGAAGGCCTCCAGCGCGATGCCGCCGGCCAGCAAGCCCAGGGCCGTGCGGATCCAGGCCAGGAAGGTGCGCTCGTTGGCCAGGGTGAAGCGCGGGTCCGGCTCGACGCCGCCGCCGAGCAGGCGCGCTGCGAACGGGGACCGTCCGGTCTCGCCGGACGGGCGCGGGGTGCGGTTCATGACCGCCACGCTACCGGGCGCCACACGGTGTCACGGGCTTTCCGGGCCTTCCGGGCTGTCCGCCGGGGGCCATAGGCTTTCCGCTGGACGCCCGACACAGCCACCGCCCGCGGTGGCGAGACCAAGGAGGATCCCCCGTGCGACTCGCGCTCGCCCAGATCGACCCGGCTCCGGACGTCGCGGCCAATCTGGCGACCATCCGCCGCCACGTCACCGATGCCGCCGCTCGCGGCGCGGACCTGGTGGTCTTCCCAGAGGAGGCGATGCTCGGGGTGGAGTCCGGGGTCAAGGACCGCTTCGCCGAGATCGTGGCGCGCGAGTGGGACACGTTCGTGACCTCGCTGCAGGAGCTGGCGCATCAGGAGCGGATCGCGATCGTCGCCGGAGCCTACGAGCCCTCGGACGATCACCGCCCGTACAACACCCTGGTGGCCGTGGGCGCGGACGGGTCGCTGCTGGCCACCTATCGCAAGCTGCACCTCTACGACGCCTTCTCCTACCAGGAGTCTGAGCGCATCCGCCCCGGGGATGCGGGGACGGCGAGCATCGAGGTCGCCGGTGTGCGGATCGGGCTGAGCACCTGCTACGACATCCGCTTCCCCGAGCTCTACCGCGCCCTGGCCGACGACGGCGCCCAGCTCGTCCTGGTGCCCGCGGCCTGGTTCTCCGGCCCGGACAAGGTCCGCCACTGGGAGACGCTGCTGGCCGCGCGCGCGATCGAGAACACCCTGTGGATCGCGGCGGCGGACACCTTCAACGACCACACGGTCGGGCACTCCCAGGTCCGCGATCCGCTGGGCGGGCTCACCGCCCGGGTCGAGGAGGGCGAGCGGCTGCTGATCACCCAGATCGACACCCGACGCGTGGACGAGGTGCGCTCCACCGTGCCTTCGCTGGCGAACCGGCGCTTCCGCCCCGGCTCCCTGGCCGAGCAGCCTCTGGGGCAGCAGCAGGACTGAGTCCCAGCACCGCACGAGTACGACGACGGCCGGCCGCCCCCCTGCGCAGGGAGCGACCGGCCGCAGTCATCCGACAGGAGCCGGGCTGATCACCAGATGCGCACGCGCTCCTGGGGGTCCAGCCACATCAGATCGGACTCCGTGGTGCCGAAGGCCTCGTGGAAGGCATCGACGTTGCGCGCCGTCTGATTGGCGCGGAACTCGTTGGGGGAGTGGACGTCGACCGCCAGGCGCTGGGCCGTGGTCTCGTCGCGTGCCTTCTGCTGCCAGATGAAGGACCAGGACAGGAACAGCTTCTGCGCCGGGGTGAAGCCGTCGTCGTCCTGCTCCTCGAAGGCCGCGGGATCCGCACCGGCGCGCTCGCGGGCCTCGTCCGGGTTGTCAGCGGTCTCGACCACGCCGCGGGAGAGCTCCCACGCCTTGTAGGCGATCGACAGCCCTCCGAGGTCGCCGATGTTCTCGCCCAGGGTCATGCGCCCGTTGACCGTCGGCGGCTCCGGGCGATCGGCGAGCTGGTCCGGCACCAGGCCGTCGTACTGGCTGACCAGGCGCTCGGTGCGCTCCTCGAAGGCCGCGCGGTCCTCGTCGGACCACCAGTTGCGCAGGCGGCCGTCGCCGTCGGCGGTGGAGCCCTTGTCGTCGAAGCCGTGCCCGATCTCGTGGCCGATCACGGAGCCGATGCCGCCGTAGTTCATGGCGTCCTCGGCGTCCTCGTCGAAGAACGGGGGCTGCAGGATGGCCGCCGGGAAGACGATCTCGTTGCGCAGCGGGTGGTAGTAGGCGTTGACCGTCTGCGGGGTCATCAGCCACTCGTGCTTCTCCACCGGCTTCCCGGCCTTGCGGATCAGCTCGGCGCGCTCGAACTCCGAGGTGCGCACGATGTTGCCCACCAGATCATCGGCGCGGATCTCCAGCTGCGAGTAGTCCCGCCACTTCTCCGGGTAGCCGATCTTGGGGGTGAACGACGCCAGCTTGCGCAGCGCCTCAGCGCGGGTGGAATCGGTCATCCAGTCCAGCGTCTCGATCGAGCGCCGGTAGGCGGCCAGCAGGTTCTGGACGAGCTCGTCCATCCGCGATTTGGCCGTGGGGGAGAAGTGGCGCTCGACGTAGACGCGGCCCACGGCCTCGCCCAGCACGCCGTTGACCAGCCCGACTCCGCGCTTCCAGCGCTCCTTGAGCTCCGGGGTGCCGGAGAGGACCGTGCCGTAGAAGGCGAAGTCCGCCTCCACGAACGCCGCCGAGAGGTAGGCCGCCCGCGAGTTCACGATCTGCCAGCGGGCCCAGGCCTTCCAGTCCTCCAGGCGGGAGGCGTCGAACAGGGGATCGAGCTCGGCGAAGAACGACGGCTGCTGATCCACCACGGTCTCCACAGCCGAGGCCGGCAGCCCGAGACCCTCGAGCAGCAGGGCGCTCCAATCGAGGTTGCGGCTGAGCTGCTGCAACTCCTCCAGCGACTTGGGGTTGTACATCTTGGTGAGGTCGCGGACCTCGACCTTGTCCCAGTGCCGCTGGGCGATCTCGGTCTCGAGCCCGAAGATCCGCTCGGCCTCATCGTGGGCGCGCTCGATCCCGGCGAGTTCGAGCATCCGGGCGATGTGCTCGCGGTACTTCTGGCGGATCTCGGTGTGCTGGGCCTCCCGGTAGTACTCCTCGTCGGGAAGCCCGATCCCCGACTGGCCGATGAAGACCAGGCTGCGTCCGGGATCGCCCGGATCGGCGTCGGTGTCCACGCCCAGCACCGAGGACACGCCGCGGGCCAGCAGGCGGCCGAACAGGCGGGACAGGCCCTGCACGTCCTGGACGGCGTCGACCTCCGCGAGGTCCTCGGCCAGAGGCTGCGCGCCCAGCTGCTCGAGGCGCTGCTCGTCCATGTAGGAGGCGTAGAGGTCCGCGATCTTCGCACGGATCGGATCCGGGTCCTCGCCCGGCTCCTCGGTCACGATCTCGCGCACCGCCTCCTCCGCGCGGTCGCGCAGCACGACGAAAGCGCCGATCAGCGCCTTGTCCTCCGGGATCTGCGCCTCGCGCAGCCACGGGCCGTTCACGTAGCGGAAGAGGTCGTCCTGCGGGCGGACCGTGCGATCGAAGGTCGTGGCGTCCAGGGAGGTCATGGCCTCCTCCGGCGTGTCGGCGGGAGCGGGTCCGGGTGCGGCGGTGCTGTCGGTCATACCGCCAGGCTAGTGGCCCGGGAGGGTGCCGGTGGGCCCGCTTCGCCGAGCGCGTGACGACGACGGCGGCCCCGAGCGCAGGTGCTCGGGGCCGCCGGGGTGCGATCAGGCGCCGGCGGCGATGACCTCGTCGAGCACGCCGTTCAGGGCCGTGACCTTGGGGTCGGAGTCGATCACGGCGCCGTCGGCGAAGTCGGTGAAGATGCTCAGATCCACGGCGGCGCGCACGACGGTCTGGGAGAAGTTGGCCATGATCAGGCGCCACTGCTCGACCGCGCGCACGCCGCCCACGGCGCCGTAGCCGACCAGGCCGAGGACCTTGCCGTTCCACTCGGAGCCCAGCGAGTCGACCGCGTTCTTGAAGCCGCCGGGGACGCCGTGGTTGTACTCCGGGGTGACGAAGATGTAGCCGTCGAGGTCGTCGATCACGCGGGACCAGGCCTGGACCTGCTCGGAGTCGTAGGCCTTGTCCGCCATGGCGGGCAGGGTGGCCGAGGAGAAGACCGGGAGGTCGAAGTCCTTGAGGCTCACGAGCTCGAACTCGGCTACCGTGTGGAGCGGATCACACGCGGCGCCGCTGCGCCGATCGCACAGCCCCAGGAGATGTCATGACCGCTCCCCATCAGCAGCCCGCCGAGGATCGGTCCCCGGCAGCCCACGAGGATCCCACCCCGCCTGATGCGCGCCGCGTGACCCCGTCCTCGCAGCGGATCGCGGAGGGGGCGCAGAAGCTCTCGGAGTCCGGCATCCCGCAGGCCCTGGCTGATCTGGCGCAGGCCTCGGACAAGGCGGCCGCGCTCAACGCGCACGGCGGCGAGCTCTGCGAGAAGCTCGGCATCGAGTACCTGGAGGCCTCGGCCCAGCGGGTGGTCGCGCGCATGCCGGTCGAGGGCAACCGCCAGCCCGTGGGCCTGCTGCACGGCGGGGCCACGATCTCGCTGGCCGAGTCGCTGGGCTCCATGGGGGCCTTCATCCACGGTGCGGGGCTCGGGCGCGTGGCCGTGGGGCTCGAGGTCAGCACCACCCACCATGCCTCCGCCCGCAGCGGCTGGGTCATCGCCACGGCGGAGGCGCTGCAACTCGGGCGCTCGATCGCGACCTACGAGGTGGTGGTGCGCGCCGAGGCGGACAATCGCCGCATCTCGACCGTGCGCATCACCTGCTTCCTCAAGGAGCTCTGACCCCCTCTCCTTCCGCCGAGTGGATCCCCAGTTGCGCTGTTCTGCCTCTCAGCGCAACTGAGTATCCACTCGGCGTGTGCGGGGAGGCTCAGAAGAGGCGGGACGACGCGATCTCGGCGCCCTGGGCCAGTGCCTCCAGCTTGGCGGCGGCGATCTGCGGGTGGATGCGCCCGCCCAGACCGCAGTCGGTCGAGGCGATCACGCGCTCGCGACCCACGACCGAGGCGAAGCGCTCGATGCGCTCGGCCACCAGTTCCGGGTGCTCGACCACGTTGGTCGCATGCGAGACGATGCCCGGGATGATCAGCTTGTCCTCGGGCAGGGAGACGTCCTCCCACACGCGCCACTCGTGCTCGTGGCGGGCGTTGGCGGCCTCGAAGGAGAACGCGCCGGCGTTGATCTGCAGCATGGTGCGCACCAGGTTCTTGAACTCCAGATCCGTGGTGTGCGGGCCGTGCCAGGAGCCCCAGCACAGGTGGAACCGGACCTGCTCGGCGGGGATGCCCTCGAGCGCGTAGTTGATCGCCTCCACGCGCTTGGCCGTGAACGCCAGGTAGTCCTCGACCGACGGCTCGGGGTTGACCTGATCCCAGTTCTCCGCGATCGAGGGGTCGTCGATCTGCACGATCAGCCCGGCGTCGGTGATCGCCCGGTACTCCTCGCGCATGGCCTCGGCGCACGCCTGCAGGACCTCGTCCTCGTCGCCGTAGTGCTTGTCCTCCAGGCGCGCGCACGACCCCGGCGAGAGCGAAGCCAGGTAGCCCTCGGACGCGCCCGTGATCTCCAGCGCGCGCTTGAGGTTGGCGATGTCCCGGGCGACGGCCTCCTGACCGACATAGCGGATCGGGCCCACGAACTCGGGGAACGGCGGCAGATTGCCGGTCGAGATCCCGCTGGAGGGGTCGGTGTAGGCGTCCTGGAAGCGCTGCCGGTCACGGCGGTCGCCGAAGCTCGTGAGCCGCACCTGACCCGGCTCGGAGCGCACCGCCGTCTGGCTCCAGAGATCGACCGAGCCGGGGCCCAGCCCGTCGAGGCGGTCGAAGATGTAGTGCCACCAGGCGCCGTAGTCGGTGTCCTCGGACATGGCGTGGCCGTACTCGCCGTCGTTGACGACGTCGATCCCCAGGTTCTTCTGGCGCTGGACGACGTCGACGACGGACTCGGTGAGCAGCTGGTCGTAGTCCTGTCCGCCGGTGCGGGCGCGGTTGGCCTCGATCAGCTGATCGGTGCGCGGCAGGGAGCCGGCGTGGGTGGTGAGGATCCGGTTCTCGGAGCGGTGCATGAAGAGGTTCCGTTCTGTGTGAGATGGGTATCCACTCGGAGGTGGGGAGAGGGGTCAGAAGAGGCGGCTCGAGGCGATCTGCGCGCCCTCGGCCAGCGACTCGAGCTTGGCCATGGCGATCTGCGGGTGCAGACGGCCGCCCAGCCCGCAGTCGGTCGAGGCGATGACGCGCTCGCGGCCCACGACGGAGGCGAAGCGCTCGATGCGCTCGGCCACCAGCTCCGGGTGCTCGACCACGTTGGTGGAGTGCGAGACGACGCCCGGGATGATGACCTTGTCCTCGGGCAGCCCGGCATCCGCCCACTCGCGCCACTCATGGCCGTGACGGGCGGAGGCCGCCTCGAAGGAGTAACCGCCGGCGTCGATCTGCAGCAGGGGCTCGATCAGGTGCTTGAGCTCCAGATCGGTCGTGTGCGGGCCGTGCCAGGAGCCCCAGCACAGGTGGAATCGGATCTGCTCCTGCGGCAGCCCGCGCAACGCGTGGTTCAGCGCCTCGATCCGCAGCTGGATGAAGGAGCGGTAGTCCTCGAGCGAGGGCTCCGGGTTGATCTGGTCCCACGACTCGGCGATCGAGGGGTCGTCGATCTGCACGATCAGCCCGGCGTCGACGATCGCCTGGTACTCCTCGCGCATGGCATCGGCGCAGGCGTAGACGAGCTCCTCATCGGTGGCGTAGTACTCGTTGCTCACTCGGGCGCAGGAGCCGGGGGACAGCGCGGCGATGAAGCCCTGCTCGGCGCCGGAGCCCTCGAGCGCGGACTTGAGGTTCGCGATGTCCGCCTGCACGGCGTCGTGGCCGGTGTAGGTCAGCGGCCCGGTGATCTTGGGCTGGGCCACCCGCCTGCGGGCGGTGAGGATACCGGAGGACTGATCGGCGTAGGCCTCGGCGAAGCGCTGGCGGTCGCGGCGATCGGCGAACGACGTCAGCACGATATTGCCGGGCGAGGAGCGCCTGGCGCCGGCGTTCGGGTCCCAGCGGTCCTCGTCGGAGGGGCTCAGCCCGCCCAGGCGGGAGAAGGAGTAGTTCCACCAGGCGCCGTAGTCCACGGAGCTGGACATGGTGTGGCCGTACTCGCCGTCGTTGACGATGTCGATGCCGATCTCGGACTGCCGGGCGACGATGTCGCGCACGCCCTGCTGCATGGTGGCCACGAGCTCCTCCCACGAGATCGTGCCGGCCTGGTAGGCATCGTTCGCGGCCAGCAGCTCGGGGGTGCGGGGCAGGGAGCCCACGTGGGTGGTCTGGATGCGGTCGGTATTCAGCATGCGCGAAGGCACGTCCTTTCCATCGGTCCTGGCGGGAGCACCTCTGCGCTGGGGACGGATCCCCGCATGGTTGCTGCGACGTCTTCGAGCCAAGGTCTCTCGGTCGCTCGTGATGGTGACGCCGATCATCCTGCCATGCCGAGGACGTCGAACCCAACCCACGAAAGCCGCCGAGTGGATCCCCAGTTGCGCTGTTCGCCCGAACAGCGCAACTGGGGATCCACTCGGCGGGGTGGGGGGGGTGGGGGAACGGAGGGTCAGCGGGGCATCGCTGTCGGGTCGTCGAACTCCTCCGGGGCGCGGAAGCGGGTCACGCCGCGCCGCTTGGCCAGCACAGCGCCGATGATCCACAGGAGAGCGAACAGGCCCGCCGTGAGCAGGATCTGCTGACGCACGCCGGGCACCGTCATGCCCAGGATCACGACGGCCACCATGCCCGCCAGCGCCACGTAGGACAGCACCGGGTAGCCCCAGGCCCTGAGCACGAGCTCGCGGCCCTCGCGCTCGGCGCGGCGGCGCAGCACCAGGTGGGAGACGATCGTCATGGTCCAGATGACGATCAAGGTGGAGCCCACGATGTTGAGCAGGATGCCCAGGATCTCCTCGGCCCACAGGTAGTTCAGCCCGACCGTCACGAAGCCGAAGGCCACCGAGGCCAGCACCGCGGCCACCGGCACGCCGCGGGGGTTGGTCCTGCTCAGCGCGACCGGTGCAAGGCTGCGGTGGGACAGCGAGAAGATCATCCGCGAGGCGCCGTACAGGTTGGCGTTCAGCGACGACAGCAGCGCGACGGTCACCACGACCGCCATGATGGAGGCGACGGCCGGAAGCCCCGCGGTGTTGAGCACGGCCACGAACGGGGAGGCCAGCAGGTTCTCGTCGTTCCACGGCATGGCCAGGACCATGATGGCCACGGAGCCCATGTAGAAGATCAGGATGCGCCACACGATGGTGCGGATCGCCCGGCCCACGTTCTTCTCGGGGTCCTCGGTCTCGGCCGCCGCCACGGCCACGATCTCGATGCCGCCGAAGGCGAAGGCCACGATCAGCAGGCCGGCGGCCACGCCTCCGATGCCGTTGGGCATGAAGCCGCCGTGGGCGGTGAGATTGGCCAGGCCGGGCGCCTCGGCCGTGGGCAGCAGGCCGATCACGAACAGCCCGCCGATCACCAGGAAGACGACGACGGCGGCGACCTTGAGCAGCGAGAACCAGAACTCGAACTCGCCGAACTGCCCCACGCCGATGAGGTTGATGGCGGTGAAGATGATCATGAAGATCAGCGCGAGCAGCCACTGCGGGGCGATGGGCCAGGCGGAGACCAGGATCTGGGCGGCCGCGGTGGCCTCGGCGGCGATCACGATGATCAGCTGCACCCACCACAGCCAGCCGACGGCGAAGCCCGCGGCCGGGCTGACGGCTCGGCCCGCGTAGACGGAGAAGGCGCCGGAGGTGGGGTGATCGGCGACCATCTCGCCGAGCATGCGCATGATCAGGATGATCAGGAACCCGGCGACGACGTAGGACACGAGCACCGACGGCCCGGCGGCGGCGATGCCTGCCCCCGAGCCGACGAACAGGCCTGCGCCGATGGCCGAGCCGAGGCTCATCATGACCAGGTGGCGGCCCTTCATGTGGGCCTTCAGATTCGAGTCCTGGGGGCCGTCTGCCCCGGGCGCTGCGGCAGCCGTGGTGCTCTGCGAATGGCGTCCGCGACTGGTCGCGGGTGAGGATCCGGAACCCATGGGGGCCTCCTGGTGGTGAGGGCGCCGGGGGATCGGCCTCGGGCGCCTGTGCTGCACGTCACAATCTGATGGCGACACACTAGGCCACCCCGAGGGCGAGTTCCGGGCCTCCGCGGAAGCCTTCGCGAGCGTCGGACGATGCGCCCCGTGATCCGCGTCTCACGGCTGGGATCGTCCGGCGTGCCTGCGCGCAGCGGGCGAGGGCGTCCGCTGCGCGCAGGTGTGTGACATCAGATCGTCTCGGGGCCCTCCGAGCCCGCCTGATAGTCCTGCACCGGCACCAGGCCGTCCGCCACGGCGTCGATCGCCGGCTGCACGATCCGCCAGCAGTGCTGCGAGGCCTCGGCGCTGACGCTGAAGGAGCGGTCGGCGTCGAGCATGCGGCGCACCACGGAGCCGTAGGCGGAGAAGGGCGACTCGGGGGTGGCCGAGGACAGGGTCACCCGCGAGGTCCCGCGGGGGTCGAAGGGGCCGCCCGCGCTGAGCTCGAGGCTGATCTCGCCGGTGGCCAGGTCCACTCGCAGGATGTCACCGGCGGGGTCGCCGAACTCCTGGGCCCCGGCGGGGACGGGGCGGAAGCGCACCAGCACCTCCTGATGCGGCGAGCCGATGGCCTTGCCGGAGCGCAGGTGCACGGGCACGCCCTGCCACCGCCAGCTGTCGACCTCGACCGTGAGCCGGGCCCAGGTCTCGGTGCCGTTGGCGGGATCCACGCCCTCCTCGTCGACGTACGACGGCAGCTCGCGGCCGTCGATGCTGCCGGCCGTGTACCGACCCGCGGCCATGTTCTGCTCGATAGGGCCGATCACGCTGGTGCGGGCCAGGACCTGGGAGATCAGCTCCGGGATCTCGCCATCGGCGATCGACGACGGCGGGTCCATCATCAGCACGCCCATGACCTGCAGCAGGTGGGACTGGTGCATGTCGCGGATGGCGCCGGTGGCGTCGTAGAAGCCGGCTCGGCCCTCGAGGCCGAGCGTCTCGTCGAACGTGATGGAGATGGACTCGACCAGATCGCGGTGCAGCAGCGGCTCGATGATCCGGTTCGCGAAGCGCAGGCCCACCAGATCCAGCACGGCGGGCTCGCCCAGGAAGTGATCGATCCGCAGGATCCGGTCGGCCGGGACCAGGCGATCGGCCAGGCGGTTGAGCTCGCGGGCGGAGTCCTCGTCCGTGCCGATCGGCTTCTCGAGCGCCAGCCAGAGGTCCTGGGGCAGCTCGATCTCGCTCAGCGCGTCGAGCACCTTGCCGGTCACGGCCGGGGCGAGGGCGAAGTAGAGCACCACGCGGCCGTCGTCAGCGTGCTCGAGCAGCTGGGCCAGCTCCTGCGGGGAGGAGGCATCGGCGGTGACCCATTCCGTGGTCTCGAGGGTCCGCTCGACGGCCGGACCGGCGGAGTCGCCGAAGGCCTGGGCGACCGTGTCCCTCCAGTCCTGCTTGTCCGTCCGCGCGCTGCCGATCACCCTCACCTGCCGCTCGGGCTGCAGGGCCAGGACCTCGCCGAGCCCTGGCAGCAGCAGACGGGAGGTGAGGTCGCCGGAGGCGCCCAGGACGATCAGGGTGGTGGGGGTCGTGTCGGTCATGGCTCCCACTGTAGGCAGGGCCTGCGACGTCCGCCCCCTCTGCTGTGATGGGGCCATGAGCCACGACAGCACGCGCCCCGCCTCCGTCCCCCTCGAGGACTACGCCCTGCTCTCGGATCTGCGCACCGCGCCGCTGGTCTCCCGCGAGGGCAGCGTGGACTGGCTGTGCTTCCCGTCGGTGGACTCCGCCGCGGTGTTCTCCGCTCTGCTCGGGGACCCGGACGACGGACGCTGGCAGCTGAGGATCGCCGACGGAGAGGTCGTCTCGCGGCGCTATCGACCGGGGACCTTCGTCCTGGAGACGCAGTGGCGCTCGCCGAGCGGGTGCGCGACCGTCGTGGACGCCCTGCCCACCGGCGACGACCGGGCGAACCTGGTGCGGGAGGTGACCTGCACGGAAGGGGTCGTCACGGTCGAGCACGATCTGCGCATCCGCCCCGACTACAACCGCAGCTCCCCCTGGGTGCACCTGCGCGAGCTGCCCGAGGGCGGCAGCGGGATCGCAGCCATCGCCGGGCCGGACATGCTCGTGCTGCGCGGCCCGCTGCTGTCGGCGCAGGAGGACGACGACTCCCGCCACGACCTCAGCGCTGAGGGCGAGGTCGGGCGCTGGCTCGGCGGCTCCTTCGAGCTGCAGGCCGGGAAGACCCAGGCGTGGGTCCTGACCTGGTGCTCCTCCTGGAGCCCTCTGCCGGAGGCCGTGGACGCTTCCGTCGCGCTGGAGCGCACCGAGTGCTACTGGCGGGACTGGCGGGACGCCACCTGCTCCCAGCAGACGGTCAGTGAGGGGCAGGAGCGGTCGCTGCTCGTGCTGCGCGCGCTCACGCACGGGGAGACGGGCGGCATCGCGGCCGCCCCCACCGCTGGGCTGCCCGAGGACTTCGGCGGGGTGCGCAACTGGGACTACCGCTACACGTGGCTGCGCGACGCCTCGCTGACCATCGAGGCGGTGATGGATCACGGCCACACCGAGGGCGCCCGCCACTGGCGGGACTGGCTGCTGCGCGCGGTCGCAGGCGACCCGGAGCGGATCCAGATCATGTACGGGATCGACGGACGCCGCAGGCTGCCCGAGCACGAGCTGGAGCATCTCTCGGGCTATGAGGGGTCGCGGCCGGTGCGCATCGGCAACGGCGCGGTGGATCAGTACCAGGCCGACGTGATGGGCGAGGTCATGCTCGCCCTGGCCGCGCTGCGCGACGCCGGCGAGCCGGAGGACCTCTGGTCCTGGGGCCTGCAGAAGACCCTGCTGCGCTACTGCGAGCAGCGCATCGACGAGCCCGACCACGGCCTGTGGGAGATGCGCGGGGAGCCCGCGTTCTTCACCCACGGCCGCGTGATGATGTGGGCGGCGTTCAACGAGGGCCTGCGCGCGGTGCACGAGCACGGCCAGATCCGCGACGGCGTGGCCGAGGCCGACGGCTGGCCGGACGTGGAGGACCAGAGCGCCGTCGAGACGACGCGCCAGGGCGCCGGTACCCCGGTCCTGGCCACCCCGGAGGAGATTCGGCGATGGTCCGAGCTGCGTGATCGACTCCACGACGAGATCATGGAGAGGGGCTGGAACGAGCAGCTGGGCAGCTTCACCCAGACCTACGTCCCGGGCCACGGCAGCCAGGAGGTCGACGCCTCCCTGCTGCAGCTGCCGCACACCGGCTTCATCGACGCCGATGATCCCAGGATGCTGGGCACGGTCGAGCGGATCGAGCAGGACCTGGTCGATGACCACGGCTTCGTGGCTCGCTACCGCACCGCTTCGGGATCCGACGGGCTGGAGGGCGGCGAGTACCCGTTCCTGCTGTGCCTGGCCTGGCTGGCCGAGCAGTACGCCGGCTCCGGGCGCGTGGAGGACGCACGACGGGCGCTGGACCGGCTCGAGAGCTGCGCGAGCGACCTGGGCCTGCTGGCCGAGGAGTACTCGCCCGAGCATCAGCGCCTGGCGGGCAACTTCCCGCAGGCCTTCAGCCACCTGGGCCACCTGCGCGCCGCGCAGGCTGTCGAGCGGGCCGAGGGCTCAGCGCGGGAGGCGGCTCAGGCGAACAGCCCCTCGTAGGCCTCCTGGAAGCGCTCGGCGACCCGATCCCAGTGCTCACGGGCCTCCGGGTTCGGGTCGAAGGTGTGCGCGTACGGCGGATCCACGGGCTCGATGTCCGGGGCGAGGACCTCGGAGGCCAGCACGGCCGTGCCGCGCAGGGTCGAGCGCTTGAAGGTGGCCTGGACGGCGCTGCGCCCCAGCAGGTCAGAGAGCTGCTGCTGCAGGCCCGGGACGGACTGGGTCATCCCGCCTGCGGTCACGAGGCGCTCGACCTCACCGGAGGCCTCGGTGAGCTGCTGGGCCACGCGGCCGTAGGCGGCCACCACGCCCTCCATCACGCCGCGCAGGATGTCCTCGGGGCTCGTGGCCGCCGAGAGCCCGAGCACGGCGGCGCGGGCGTCGCCCACCCATCCGGTGGAACGCTCGCCGGTGAGGAACGGCAGGACCAGCGGGGTCGTGGGATCGATCGGGCGCTGGGCCACGTCCTCGGGGGAGAGGTCCTCGGGCAGGCGCAGGGTCTCCTCGGCCCAGGTGACGGCGCGGCTGGCGTCGTTGATGGCCCCGCCGAGCAGGCAGCGGGTGTCGTCGATGCGGTAGCACCACAGTCCCGACGGGATGGTCTCGGGCTGCTCGTGCAGCAGCACGCGCATGGCCCCGGAGGTGGCCATGGAGGTGACCATGGTGGTCGCATCCCGACCGCCGGAGCCCACGTTGGCGCTGAGGCCGTCGGCCACGGGGGCGAACCACTTGGCCTGGCGCAGCGCCGGCCACCGCTCGGCCACGGCCGGGGGCACCTCGCGGATGGGCTGGTTGGGGCGGGCGATCAGCGACAGCGACTCCCGCTCGACCTGGGCCAGCTCGAGCATCCGATCCGACCAGTCTCCGGTGCGCCGATCCAGCAGACCGGTCCAGGCGGCGGTGGAGGTCCCCACTCGCGCCTTGCCCAGCAGGCGCAGGTGGAAGTACTCGCCCAGCGACATCCACCGGGTCGTGGCGGCGAAGGCCTCCGGCTCGGTCTCGCGCAGCCAGCGGAAGCGCGGCGTCAGATAGGACGTGTGCAGGCGGGTGCCCGTCAGCTGCTGGATCTCGGCCTCGTCGATCTCCTGACGCAGCGCGGCCAGTTGCCCGCAGGAGCGCGAGTCGGCGTAGGTGTAGCAGGTGGTGGTGGCGCGGCGACGGGAGTCGGTGCCCACCAGGGAGGAGGCGAAGGTGTCGATCGCGACGCCGCCCACCCGGCCGACGAGCTCCTGGCGCGAGCCGATGATCTGATCGATCAGGCGGCACAGCTCTTCGACCACCTGATCCGGATCGATCGTGCTGGTGCCTTCGACGGCGGTGGTGAAGTGGTGCGGGATCTTGTCCCGGTAGCCGCGCACCGGCGTGCCCGTGGCGTCGTGGAGGCTGCCGCGGGTGGCGGTGGAGCCGACGTCGAGGGCGAGGACGAGGGGATCGACGGCGTCCTTGAGCGGAACGGCGAAATCCACGTCGTCGTCGGTCTTGGGCGGACGGGGTGCGGACTTGGCCACGTGCGGGTCCTTTGACGAGGGTCTCGGTGCGGCGGGCCGGCCCTGGGCCGCGGTGCCCGCTGCGAAGTCGACGGGATCCGAGCCCTGCGTGCAGCGGCTGATCCCGGCGGTCGACGTCGGCACCTCATCGTATCCCGGCTGAAGGCGCCGCGCGCCGGTCCGGCCGGGGCCGCGGACGTTCCGAGCCCGGGAGATCGACGACGCCGAACGCAGGGCAGAAGAAGGCCCGCCCCGTCCTGCGCGGTGCAGGGCGGGGCGGGCCGAGGCTCGCGGGCGAGCGTTCGGAATCAGCGGCCGTTCTTGGAGGCCGAGACCCGGTTCACGATGATCAGGATGATGCCGACGATGAACAGCAGGCCGCCGAGCAGGCCCAGGCCGATGCCCGCGAAGGCGCCGCCGACCATGCCGCCGACGCCGACGTCGGTGATGTAGACCGAGTCGTTGGAGACGTAGGGCGAGCAGCTGAGGCGGTACTCGCCGGCCTCGTTGGTCTCGAACGTGCCGAGCAGGGAGAACTCCTCCCCGTCGGTCGTGGCGGTCTGGTCCGCGCCCGAGGTCTCGAGCTCGAGGGTGTCGAACTCCGGCGTGTAGATCGAGCACTCGTCCACGGAGTCGGTGGTGGTGGCGAACACGTAGTACTCGGTGTCCGCCTCGAGCGTGCGGGTGGTGCCGGACGGGGTGTCGGCGATGTCGTTGGCTCCGCCCACGATGCTGGTGAAGAACACGATGATCGCGATGATCCCGAGCAGTACGCCCAGGCCCAGCGAGACCAGGCCCATCCACAGCGGGGGCTTGCCCTTGCCCGTGGGGCGGCTGCCCTGCGAGCTGCCGTACGACCCGCCCTGGTAGCCGCCGGACGGCGTGAACTGGGGCGAGCTGCCGCTTCCTGCGGGGCGGTACTGCGGTGCGCCGGAGCTCTGGCCCTGCTGCGAGGACGACGGTGCGCCGTAGGACGGGACCTGCTGCGAGGAGCCGGAGCCTCCCTGCGAGGGCTGGGACTGCGGCGCGCCCTGGTTCTGCTGCCAGCCGCCGCCGAAGTTCGGGGCGGAGTGCTGGGAGCCGGAGGAGCTGCCGTTGCTGCCGGAGTCCTGAGGGGATCCGTTGGTGGGAGTGCTCATGGGGAGGGTCCTTTCGCGAGGAAGGGCGGTCGAGCTCGAGTGTTCACTATAGAAAATACCCGGATGGGGCGATACGGCAAGCCCTGCGTCGGAAGATTTCCGCTCCGAGGCGCGTTCACGAGAGAATCGGGGCAGTGCAGGCCGCAGTCCGCCTGCCCGCTCGCATCCGTCGTCCGCCGCGGTCTCCTGCCGCGGCGGCACCAGAGGAGAGAACCGTGCCGCAGCTTCGTTCCGCCACCTCCACCACCGGCCGCAACATGTCGGGCGCCCGCGCGCTGTGGCGCGCCACCGGCATGGGCAGCGAGGACTTCGGCAAGCCGATCGTGGCGATCGCCAACTCCTTCACCCAGTTCGTGCCCGGTCACGTCCACCTCAAGGACATGGGCCAGCTCGTGGCGCGCGCGGTCGAGGAGGCCGGCGGCGTCGCCAAGGAGTTCAACACGATCGCCGTGGACGACGGCATCGCCATGGGCCACGACGGCATGCTCTACTCGCTGCCCAGCCGCGACATCATCGCGGACTCGGTCGAGTACATGGTCAACGCGCACTGCGCCGACGCCCTGGTGTGCATCTCCAACTGCGACAAGATCACCCCGGGCATGCTCATGGCCGCCATGCGCCTGAACATCCCCACGATCTTCGTCTCCGGCGGGCCCATGGAGTCCGGCGAGGGCGTGGAGGGCGTGGTGGAGCACCGCGTGGACCTGGTGGACGCCATGTCCCTGGCCGTGGACGAGTCCGTGACCGATGACCAGCTCGCGCTGATCGAGGAGTCCGCATGCCCCACGTGCGGCTCGTGCTCGGGCATGTTCACGGCCAACTCCATGAACTGCCTCACCGAGGCCCTGGGCCTGTCCCTTCCGGGCAACGGCACCACTCTTGCCACGCACATCAATCGCAAGCGCCTCTTCGAGGAGGCCGGCGCCCGGATCGTGGCCTCGGCCAAGCGCTACTACGAGGACGACGACGACTCCGTCCTGCCGCGCTCGATCGCCACCCCGGAGGCCTTCGCCAACGCCATGACCCTGGATGTGGCCATGGGCGGGTCCACCAACACGGTGCTGCACATCCTGGCCGCCGCGCAGGAGGCCGAGGTCGACTTCACCATGTCGGACATCGACCAGATCTCCCGGCGCGTGCCCTGCCTGGCCAAGGTCGCCCCGAACTCCACGAAGTACCACATCGAGCACGTCCACCGGGCCGGCGGCATCCCCGCGATCCTGGGCGAGCTGCGCCGCGGTGGGCTGCTGGACGAGGACGTCCACACCGTCCACGCCGCCACCATGGGCGAGTGGCTCGATGAGTGGGACATCCGCTCCGGCAAGGCGACCGAGCAGGCGAAGCACCACTTCCTGGCCGCCCCGGGCGGGGTGCGCACCACGCAGGCGTTCTCGCAGGCCAACGAGTACGAGGATCACGACCTCGACGCCCAGGACGGATGCATCCGCTCGGTCGCCCACGCCTACACCAAGGAGGGCGGGCTGTGCGTGCTCTTCGGCAACATCGCCGAGGACGGCGCGATCATCAAGACCGCGGGCATCGACGAGTCCCTGTTCCACTTCAAGGGCTCCGCGTTCGTCGTCGAATCCCAGGACGAAGCCGTGTTCGAGATCCTGTCCAAGAACGTGAAGTCCGGGGACATCGTGGTCATCCAGTACGAGGGCCCCAAGGGCGGGCCCGGCATGCAGGAGATGCTCTACCCGACCTCCTACCTCAAGGGCCTGGGCCTGGGGAAGGAGTGCGCCCTGATCACCGACGGCCGGTTCTCCGGCGGCACCTCGGGGCTGTCGATCGGGCACATCTCCCCGGAGGCCGCCGCCGGCGGTGCCGTGGGCCTGATCGAGCAGGGCGATGAGATCGAGATCGACGTCGAGAACCGCATCCTGCGCGTCAATGTGGACGACGCCGAGCTGGCGCGTCGTCGCTCCGAGAAGGGCGAGGCCCCCTGGAAGCCGACCAAGCCGCGCGAGCGCAAGGTGTCCAAGGCCCTGAAGGCCTACGCCTCCATGGTGACCTCGGCGGACAAGGGGGCGGTGCGGGTCGTCGAGGACTGAGGTCCTCGAGCTCGGCGCTTCGCGTGGGCAGTCGGGGCACCAGCCGCAACTCGCCGGAAACCGGGGTGATGTACATTGCTCCAACTGCTGGGAACGGCCTGTGATCGCTCCGGCAGATTCCTCTGAGAAGCGGGAGTGCACATGGAGCAGCTCACTGAGCTCGTCGGCAGCGTCGGCAATTTCATCTGGAGCTGGATCGTCTTCGCGATCCTGATCGGCACGGGTATCTACCTGACGATCAGGACCAGGGCGGTCCAGTGGCGGTCCGTCCCGGAAATGTTCCGGGTGCTGCGAGACCCTCCCGGTGAGGACCCGGACGGCAAGAAGTCGATCTCGTCGTTCCGCGCGTTCACCGTCTCGGCGGCCTCACGCGTGGGCACGGGTAACATCGCCGGCGTGGCCATCGCGATCAGCGTGGGCGGGCCCGGCGCCGTGTTCTGGATGTGGGCCATCGCGGCCATCGGCGGCGCCAGCGCGTTCGTCGAGTCGCTGCTGGGCCAGCTCTACAAGCGCAAGGGCGAGACCGGCTACTACGGTGGACCGGCCTACTACATGACCTACGGGCTCAAGAAGCACTGGATGGGCATCCTGTTCGCGGTGATCATCACCGTCACCTACGGCCTGGTGTTCAACTCGGTGCAGTCCAACGCGATCGTGGACTCGCTGTCGGGCTCGCTGGACATCGACCCGTCGGCCGCCGGGGCCCTGCCCTTCAAGCTGATCGTGGGCGCAGTGGTCGTCGTGCTGACCGCCTCCATCATCTTCGGCGGCGCCCGCCGCATCTCCGCGGTCACCCAGGCAGTCGTGCCGGTCATGGCCATCCTGTACGTGCTGCTCGGGCTCCTGGTCGTCGTCCTGAACATCGGCGAGGTCCCCGGCATGGTCGCCGACATCGTCCTGGGCGCCTTCGGCATCCGCGAGTTCGTGGTGGGCGGCTTCATGGCCGTGTTCGTCCAGGGCCTGCGCCGCGGACTGTTCTCCAATGAGGCCGGCATGGGCTCCGCGCCGAACGCCGGTGCCTCGGCCTCCGTCTCTCACCCGGCCAAGCAGGGCTTCGTGCAGTCCCTGGGCGTCTACTTCGACACCTGGCTCGTCTGCTCGGTCACGGCGTTCATCGTGCTGCTGTCCAACCCGAGCTTCGGCGACTCTGCCCAGGGCGCCTCGCTCACGCAGACGGCACTGGGTCTGCAGCTGGGCACCTGGGCGGTCCACTTCCTGACCATCGCGATCTTCCTGTTCGCCTTCAGCTCGGTGATCGGCAACTACTTCTACGGCGAGGCGAACATCATGTTCCTCACCCGCTCGCGCGCGGTGATGAACGGCTACCGCCTGCTGGTGCTCCTGTCCGTGATGGTCGGCTCGGTGGTCGCCCTGGATCTTGTGTGGTCTCTGGCCGACGTGATGATGGCGATCATGGCCACGATCAACCTGATCGCCCTGATCCTCCTGGCGCCCGTCGCCGTCAAGGTGATGAAGAACTACGAGGCCCAGCGCCGCCGCGGTGAGGAGCCCACCTTCAACGGCTCCGACATCCCCGGCCTCACCGGGCTGGATGCCTGGGACGGCACCGACGTGATCACCACCGGCGCGTTCTGGACCCAGCAGATGAAGCGCGTGGGCAAGGCCTGACCCGCTTCCGCCGCTGAACGACGACGCAGCCCTCCTCCCAGCCATAGCGGCGGGGAGGAGGGCTGTTTCGTCGGGTCGGTCGCCGAGGGCCCCGATCAGCGCTGACCGACGGCCTTCAAGCAGTGCCTTGCCGCTGTGATCGGGTCCTCCAGGTGGTTCATGCGCTCGATCCACAGGGCCCAGACCCTCAGGTCGTAGGCGACATCCGGGTCGTGCTCCTGGTCCTGGCGCATGACGATCAACGTCACCAGCATCTCCCAGGCGCTCTCCGGGGTGTGTCCGAGAGCGCGGGCGGCCCGAGCCACCTCCGGGGCATTGTTCACGTTGGGCAGGTTGCCGAAGCGCCACACGCTGTGCGCGCAGGCCATGACGGTCGTTGAGTGGCCCTTGCGGGGGAGGAGGAACAGGACTCTGCTCCACTCCCGGGCCTCCCGATCTCCGAAGTCGATCCACCGGTGGTTCGTGCGCGGCGGCACCACGGGTGCCTCCGGTGCGAGGTGCAGCGGCACGTTGTAGGGATGCAGATGCTCGAGATCGGAGCGCTTCGACTCCAGTGCTTGGTGCAGTGCGTCGGACATGAGGTCCTGCCTTCCGGGCCGCGCAGCGCGACCCCGTCGAGTCTTGCCTCAGCGAGTGCGCTGAGGCCCGTTCTGCTCTGGAAGCACCCGGGAATCGAGTTCGGGTTGCTGCGCGGCCGGCCAGGCCCGTGAGGCCGCGCTCTTGAACGTGTCCTGAAATTACAAGAAGGCTCCGACAGCACAAGCCCCATGACGCGGTGGTGCCGTGCTCACAGCACCAGGACCTGCGGCAGGACGCCGAAGATGACGGCGAGCACGAGCGTGAGCAGATGCAAGACCAGGAAGACGGTTGCGGCAGTCTTCACCCCGGAGGACGGGTACATCTCGCGCGGCATGCGGATGCGGGGGTAGATGGCCAGCGCCGCACCCAGGATCGCCGGGGCGCCCAGGGGCAGGAACGCGACGAGCATGGCAGCGACCAGATCGGCGGTGCCGCCGAAGTCGGGCTCCGTGACTGTGGACGCGGCGCCGATCGAGAACAGGATCGTGAGCGGGGAGAGCAACAGTGCACCGGCCAGCACGAGGATCGTGAGCACCAGAGCGGTGACGGCGCTGCCGGGCGCGGAGGGCCTCGGGGACCAGGTGGCCTGCGGGTAGGCGTAGGGCTGAGCCTGCGGGATATAGGGGTGCATCGTGGACTCCTGGTCGAGCGGGAGAGGTGAGTTGCTGATGCAAATATATGACCCCGCCCGAGTGTTCGCAACTGCGAATGCTAAGGGGCGCGCAGGCGTGTAACTACAAGAATCCCGGAGGCGCACTCCGGCGCCGCAGCGCCAGGCCGCCGCCGCGGCCTGGCGACTCAGCGACGACGGCGCAGATGCTCCCTCGCCACTGCCGAGAGATTCTCCAGCGGCAGCCCGGCGGGGCAGACCTCGGTGCAGTCGCCCAGGGTGGAGCACGGCCCGAAGCTCTCCTCGGCGGCGTCGAGCACCTTGCCGGAGCGGGTGCGGCGGTCGTCGTCGTCCTTGGCCAGCGGGGGGAGCTCGGTGAGCAGCGAGCCCACGAACAGCTGGCCGGAGCCGTTGGGGCAGGCGGCCACGCAGGCCCCGCAGCTGATGCACCCGGCCTCGGTCAGTGCCTTCATGCCCACGGGGCCTCCGGCGGCCTTGACCACGGTGCGCAGCGCGGCCTTCTTGTCCACGGACAGGTCCTTCTTCACGGGGAAGGCGGCTGCGCGCAGCGGCTCGATCCGCACGCGCTCGCCGTCAGTGAAGGCCGCAACCTGCTGCTGGCACGAGGCCCGGTTGAGCTGGGGGCCGTGGGCCACGCCGTCGACCGTGACGCCGCACTTGCCGCAGATGCCCTCGCGGCAGCCGTCGTCGTAGGAGATCGGCTCCATGCCCTCGGGCAGCTGCTCGTTGAGCAGGTCGAGCAGCTCCAGCACGGTCGTCTGGGGGCTCACGCCGGTGACGGTGTGGGTCTCGAAACCGCCCTCGGACTCGCCGTCGGCCTGGCGCCAGACCTCGACCTGCAGGGTGCCGGTGATGCGCATGGGACTCCTTCGGTGCCCTCGCGCCGGGACCCGGTCGCGGAAGGCGGTGTTGCAGTGCGGGGGAGGACGGCTCAGCGCACCAGGCGCAGGAGCACGGCCACGGGGATGGAGGCGTTGCCCAGGGCCACGCCGGTGCCGACCAGCCGCCCGGCCAGCTCGAAGCGCTCGCGGGCACCGCGCTGGGCGGACAAGCCGGTGTCATTGCCGATCTGGACCAGGCCCTGGGAGGTGTGGGCGGCCAGCGCCAGCATGGCGGCCAGGTACAGCCCGGCCACGGGCGGGCGGCGCAGGGATGCCACCAGGTTGTCGTAGGCGGCACCGGGCTCGTGACGGCGCGAGGCGGCCGGCCGCGTGCCCAGCGTGAGATCCGCCAGGTGGAAGGCCGTGAACAGCCCCAGGACGGTGCCGGTCGAGCGCATGGAGCGCTTGAGCCTCTGCCAGCGGGTGCGCCGACGACCCTGCGGCAGCGGCCTGGGCTGAGCGGCAGCACGGCGCTCGGAGGCCTGGGCGCGCACGGTCAGCACCGCCGCGCAGCTCAGGTGGGTCAGCGCATCGGCCAGCAGCACGACCCGGAAGGCCCACAGCACGGTGCGCCGCGGCAGGACCGGCGCCCCCAGCGTGCGCAGGTGGTGGGCGTAGGAGTCGAAGCGGCCGCGTCCCAGGTAGACCTGCAGATTGCCCAGCATGTGGATCACGGTGTACCCGGAGAGCACGGCGCCGCTGGAGGCCATGGCGAGCTTCACGTCCGGGGTGGGCGGGAAGCGCTCGGAGGTCTCCAGGGCCCAGGCCCAAAGACGACCGGCGGACTCCTCGAGGGTGCGCCGCGTGGCAGGTGAGACCGCGGAGAGGACTCGCTCGGTCTCGGCACGGAGGTTCTCGGTCATGGGACAACAGCCTAGGGCGAGGGGCGCCTCCGAGGTGACGACGGTATGACGCCGAGTTACCCGGCAGCCGGGGCCGGGCACTCCAGCAGGGTGATCCGGAAGCGGGTGCTGCGGTCCTCCTGCGTCTGCTCGCAGCCGTTGTCCCGCAGGTGGGACAGCACGGTGTCGTGGAACTTGTTCTCCTTGTTGGAGACCACGGAGGTGGCGCCGACGGTGTCGATCTCCCAGGACTCGTAGCCGGGGCGGTTCAGCCCGTAGAGGTTGTCCGCGCTGATCCGGTCCTCCTGGAGCATGGGATCGGCGATCTCGTGCTCCGGCGGATAGGCGAGCAGGACGCCGCGGTTCGACCGGTCCATGAAGATCACGGTCTCGCTCCGGGCGACCAGAGCAGATGCCGTCGCGTAGTTGTCACCGCCCTTGGCGTCCCATGTGTTCTGCCCCAGCAGCGACGGGACGGACAGCCCCAGCAGGCCCGCGCTCAGCACCGCCGCCGCGGGTCGCCATCGGATCGTGGCCAGGGACGCCGTCAGGGCCAGGACCAGGAACGGGGTCGCATAGGTGAAGTAGCGCTCCTGGAACAGCTGCTTGCCCATCATCTGGGCCAGCAGAATGCAGGCCATGGGGAACAGGGGAAAGCTCAGCAGCCACAGGACGAGCCGGCGGCCGGGACCGCGCAGGAGGCCCGCGGCCAGGATCAGCGCGATCAGTCCCATGAACCACGGAGCCAGCTCGAGGGCGACGTCGTTCCACGGCTCACCCCGATTCCCAGGACTGATCGGAACGGTGCGCAGGAGAATCCTCCTGATCACACTGCTCACTGTCAGGTCGATCCAGCTGATCTGGCTGCTCTGGGACAGGGCGCTCAGCCCCAGCGGGAGCACCAGACCGGTGGTGCCTCCTGCCGCGATCAGGACCTTCAGGAACGGACGACGTCCCCAGGCCAGGGCTCGCACGAGGTAGAGCACCACCGCGGAGGCGGCGTACATGGAGAATCCGACGGCGGCGGCCTGCAGCACCGCGAAGCCCACCAGCGCCGCCGTGCCTCCGCGGTCGCGGAAGCGCTCGAAGCACCACAGCGCCGCAACGGAGGCGAGGACGGCCATGGCATAGCCGCGGGCTTCCTGGCCTGCCCAGGACAGACCGGGCAGGACGGCGAAGAGCAGACCGGCGATCAGCCCGCTCAGCAGCACCCGGTCCGGGAACCAGCGGCGGGCATAGGTCATGGCCACCTGGGTGATCAGCGGTGCGGCGAGCGTCAGGGCCAGCGCCGACGGGGTCCGCATGGCCAGCTCGGAGGTCCCGAACAGTGCCACCCACGGGTGCATGAGGACGTAGTACAGGCCGTGGACGGCGTCGACGTCCTGCAGCAGGCGCAGCAGGGAGCCGAAGGGCCTGTTCGTGGCCGAGATGGTCGCGGCCTCGTCGAACCAGAACTGAGGGACGGTCATGCCCCAGAAGGCGACGGCGGCGGTGAGCACGGTCGCCAGGACGGGCGGCAGCAGCAGCGAGCGGTCTGCGGAGGTCTCGGCGGCGATCTGGGGGGTGGTCCTGCGACTTTTCGCGTTGGGGGCCGACGTGCTCAGATCCAGCCCTCCTCGCGGGCGTGCAGCGCGAGCTGGAACCTGTTGCAGGCCCCGAGCTGCGAGCCCAGCTCCATGAGCATCCGCCGCAGCTCCGCCAGCTCCAGGCCCAGGCGACGGGCCGCGAACTCGTCGTCGGCGCCCTCGGCGAGCAGGTGCAGCAGCTCCTGCTGCTGCGGGGTGGGGAAGATGTCGTCCAAGTCGTCGTGATCGACCGGAGGGTGCGCCTCCTCCTTGCGGCCGCGGTGATTCAGGGCCGAGGTGATCGAGACGACGACCTCGTCCTTCGGCGCTCTTCTCCCGTTGGAGGGATGCAGATCACGCGACAGGGGAGTCATGCCTCACATCATGGACCCGGCGGGGTCCGAATGCCATATCGATGACGACGACCCCGGGCAGGCGCGCCGAGCGGCCGAGCTCATGGCTGCGACGGGGCATAGCGGTACTCGGCCTCGGTGCCTGCGGATTCGACCGCTGCGAACCCGCTGCGCTCCAGGAACGGTCCCAGGCTGGCGTGGTTGTCCGGGAGGGAGGCGCGGATCGAGGTGACGCGCGGATCCTGCAGGCCCAGTTCCACCAGGCGGGGCAGGGCCTCGGTCGCGTAGCCCTGTCCGGTGCACGACGGCACCAGGAAGCCCTCGATCTCCAGGGCCTCGTCGATGGGCGGTGCGGACCACCCGGCGATGCCGATGATCAGTCCGGTGCTGCGCTGCACGCATGCCATGGGGGAGTACAGGGACTCCGTGAAGAAGAACTCCCCGGAGTCCTGCACGGCCTGCAGGACGTCGCGGGCGTCCGGAGTGGGGAACTCCGGGTGGAACTGCGGGAGGCGCTCGAACCGGCAGGCCGCCTCGACCTCCTCGCGGGTCAGCGGGCGCAGCTCGAGCCGCTCGGTGGTGATGCTGTGCGCATCCAAGGGGCTCGTGCTCTCGACGGTCACGGCGGCTACCTCCGTTGCCTCGACGGACTCGAGATCTGTCGTCCGGCGTCCGGGACGGACGCGCTGCGACCGGACTCGGAGCGAATCCGTCTCAAGACTGTTTCCTGGGCATGAGTCTACGGCAGCGGCGCCCGGCCGTCCCTTCCCGGGGCGGCCGGGCGCCGCAGGGCACGACCTCAGCCGAAGTGGCGCGGGAGCGTGGCCTCGTGGGCCTCGCGCAGGCGCTCCAGCGGGACCTCGGCGTGGCCCATGAGGTCCAGGGACTTCGACTGCGCGTCCACCACGCCGATGCGCGCGAACTCGTAGCCGCGCATGGTGCACATGTCCTTGAAGCGCACCTCCTCCGAGCGCGGCACGGACACGACGGCGCGGGCCTGCGACTCGGAGAACAGCATCGTGAAGGCATCCAGGCCGTCGCGCTCGCAGACCTCGCCGAGCCCGATCCGCGCACCGGTGCCGAACCGCAGGCACATCTCGGACAGGGTCGCGGCCAGGCCGCCCTCGGAGACGTCGTGGGCGGAGTCGACCATGCCGTCGCGGGACATGTTGATCAGCAGCTCGCCCAAAAGGCGCTCGCGCTTGAGGTCGACCTGCGGGGGCTGCCCGCCCAGGTGGCCGCGCACGCGCGCCCACTCGGAGCCGTCGAGCTCATCGGCGGTGGTACCGAGCAGGTAGATCGCCTGGCCGTCTGCGGTGTCATCCCAGCCCGACGGGGTGCGCCGGCGGACGTCGTCGAGCACGCCCATCATGGCGACCACGGGGGTGGGGTGGATGGCCTCGTCGCCGGTCTGGTTGTACAGCGAGACGTTGCCGCCGGTGACCGGCACGCCGATCTCCAGGCAGCCGTCGGCCAGGCCGCGCACGGCCTCGGCGAACTGCCACATGACCTCGGGATCCTCGGGGGAGCCGAAGTTCAGGCAGTCGGAGACGGCCACCGGGCGGGCGCCTGAGGTGGAGACGTTGCGGTAGGCCTCGGCCAGGGCCAGCTGGGCGCCGCGGTACGGGTCCAAGTAGGCGTAGCGGCCGTTGCAATCGGTGGACAGGGCCACGCCCAGCCCGGTCTGCTCGTCCACGCGGACCACGCCGGCGTCGTCGGGCATGGCCATGGCGGTGTTGCCCTGCACGTAGCGGTCGTACTGATCCGTGATCCATGCCGTGGAGGCCATATTCGGGGAGCTCATCAGCTCCAGGACGGCCTCGCCGAGGGCCTCGCCCTCCGGGCGACCGGTGTCGGCCGAGGAGCCCGTGAAGCGGTCCGCCTGCACGGCGTCCGTGCGCGCGGGGCGCTGCATGGGCCGCTCGTACACGGGGCCCTCGTGGGCCACGGTGCGCGGGTCGACGTCGACGATGACCTCGCCCTGCCAGTCGATGACCAGACGGCCGGTGTCGGTGACCTCGCCGATCCAGGAGTACTCGACCTCCCAGCGCTCGAGCACCTCCTCGAAGGCCGCAGCCTTCTCCGGGGTCACGACAGCCATCATGCGCTCCTGCGACTCCGACATCAGGATCTCGCCCGGGGTCAGCGACGGATCGCGCAGCAGCACCGCGGACAGGTCCACGTGCATGCCGCCGTCGCCGTTGGAGGCCAGCTCGGAGGTCGCGCAGGAGATGCCCGCAGCGCCCAGGTCCTGGATGCCCTCGACCAGGCCGTCGCGGAACAGCTCGAGGCAGCACTCGATGAGCACCTTCTCCGCGAACGGATCGCCCACCTGCACGGCGGGGCGCTTGGACGGCTTGGTGTCGTCGAAGGACTCGGAGGCCAGCACCGAGGCGCCGCCGATGCCGTCGCCGCCGGTGCGCGCGCCGAAGAGCACCACGCGGTTGCCCGCGCCCGAGGCGTTGGCCAGACGCAGGTCCTCGTGGCGCATGACGCCCACGGCCAGGGCGTTGACCAGCGGATTCGCCTGGTAGCAGGCGTCGAACTCGACCTCTCCGCCGATGTTCGGCAGGCCCAGCGAGTTGCCGTAGCCGCCCACGCCGGCCACGATCCCGTGCACCACGCGCTGGGTGTCCGGGTGGTCGATCTCGCCGAAGCGCAGCGGATCCATCACGGCCACCGGGCGGGCGCCCATGGAGATGATGTCGCGCACGATGCCGCCCACGCCCGTGGCCGCGCCCTGGTAGGGCTCCACGTACGACGGGTGGTTGTGCGACTCGATCTTGAAGGTCACGGCCCAGCCGTCGCCGATGTCGGTCACGCCGGCGTTCTCGCCCATGCCGACCATCAGGTCCTTGGTCATCTCCTCGGAGACCTTCTCGCCGAACTGGCGCAGGTGGACCTTGGAGGACTTGTAGGAGCAGTGCTCGGACCACATGACCGAGTACATAGCCAGCTCCGCCGCGGTCGGGCGGCGCCCCAGGATCTCGACGACGCGGTCGAACTCGTCCTGCTTGAGCCCGAGCTCGGCCCAGGGCAGCTCGGTGTCGGGGGTGGATGCTGCGTGCTCGACGGTGTCGAGCTGGAACTGCTGCTCGCTCATGCGCGGGAGCCTCCGTTCACGATCGAGGTCAGCGCGGAGACGAAGATGGCCAGGCCATCGGCCCCTCCGCGCATGGGGACGGTGCCTGCGGCCGAGGAGTCCGGTCCGAAGCCGGGCTCGATCGCGTGCTCCGGGTGCGGCATGAGGCCCACGACATTGCCCGCCGCATTGCGGACGCCGGCGATGTCGTGGCGCGAGCCGTTGGGATTGCCGTCGAGGTAGCGGAAGACAACGCGGCCCTCCTCCTCGAGCATGCGCAGGGTGTCGTCGTCGCAGACGTACTGGCCGTCCTGGTTCTTCAGCGGGACGACGATCTCCTCGCGGGGCTGGTACAGCGAGGTCCACGGGGTGTCGGTGGACTCCACGCGCAGGCGCTGGTCGCGGCACACGAACTTCAGGTGGTCGTTGCGGATCATGGAGCCCGGCAGCAGGTGGGCCTCGGTGAGGACCTGGAAGCCGTTGCAGATCCCGAGGACCGGCAGACCGCCGTTCGCCGCGTCGATCAGACGGGTCATCAGCGGCGCGAAGCGCGAGATCGCTCCGGCGCGCAGGTAGTCGCCGTAGGAGAAGCCGCCCGGCAGGATCACGGCGTCGACGCCCTGGAGGTCGTCGTCGGCGTGCCACAGGCGCACCGGGGTGCCGCCGGCGATCTCCACGGCGCGCATGGCGTCGCGGTCATCGAGCGTGCCGGGGAAGGTGATGACGCCCACGCGGACGTCGCGCAGGCGCTGATCGGGCATGGCCTGGCCGAGATCGGCCACCAAGGGGGTCTCGAAGGAGTTCTGGGTCACCGGCTCAGACCTCCTCGTCGATGACGGCCACGTTCACGACGTCCTCGATCACCGGGTTGGAGAGCATGGTCGCGGCGGCGTGGCGGGCTGCCTCGAGCTGGTCCTCGGTGACCTCGCCGTCGACCTCGAGCTCGAAGCGCTTGCCCTGGCGGACCCCGGTGAAGCCCTGGATCTCCTGGTGGGCGAACGCCCGGATGATCGCCTTGCCCTGGGGGTCCAGGATCTCCGGCTTGGGCATGACGTCGACAACGATACGGGCCACGGGCACTCCTCGTGATGCGGGGCTGATGTGCGGTGCTGCCAGGCAGCGGCGGCAGCGAGGGCGCCGGATCACCCGGATGGGGTGAGGCGACGGCGGCTGCCGGAACGCCTCCGAGTCTATCCGCGCTGCGCGGGCGGGGCGCACGGCGGCGACCGGCGCCTCTCGGCTCAGGCGGGGGCGGCGTAGAGGTGCTCGGGGCGCCCCGCGCTGCCGTAGCGCAGCGACACCGTGACCATGTCCTGCTCGGCCAGCCTGACCAGGTGGCGCTGAGCCGTGGCCCGGGAGACCCCGATCGCCTCGCCCACCTGCACGGCGGGCAGGGGCCCCTGGGCGCGCTGCAGCGCCTCCAGGATGCGGGCGGACGTGCTCCCGGCCCGGCTCTCCGGGGAGGCGCCCGCGCCCCCGGCGTCGTAGAACCCGCGCAGGGCCCGGTCCAGCCCGGCCTGCGAGAGGCGCTCCTGCTCCCACACCCTGCGCAGACGGGCGTAGCGGCGCAGCAGGCTCGTGAGCTGCTCGGAATCGAACGGCTTGAACAGGCAGGTCAGGGCGCCCGCCGACAGCGCCGCGCGGACCACCTGGGCATCCGTCACCGCGGTGAGCAGGGCGGCATCCACCGAGGTCTCCCGGATCAGCTGGGTCCCGGTGCCGTCGGGCAGGACCTCGTCCGCCAGCAGCAGGTCCACGCCGCCGGCGGCGAGCACCTTCCGGGCGCTGCGCAGATCGCGCACCGGCTCGAGCGCGCGGAACCCGGGGGTCTGCTCGACGTACCGGCAGTGCAGCCGCCCGACGTAGACGTCGTCATCGAGGACCAGGACATCGATCATGGCTGCTCTCCTGTGCTGGTCGATCGGCTCTCGGACTCGCCCGCCGACGGACGCAGCACGCCCGGCAGCAGCAGCCCGAAGGCGGCTCCGCCGAGCTCCGCGTCGCGGGCGGCGGCGACCCACAGCTCCCCGCCGCGGCGCCGGGCGGCCCGGCGGCACAGGGCCAGGCCGATGCCGTGGCCGTGGGCCTCGTCCGGCTCCTGTGCTCCGGCCTCGGGGTCTGCGGGGGCGGGTTCCTGTGCCCCCGGGCGGCCGGTGACCCCTTCGGCGAACAGGATGCCGGTGTCCGCCGCCGCGTCCAGGCCCGGGCCCGAGTCGGCGACGGTCGCGTGGAGGTCCTGCCCCGCGCTGAGCAGGTGGACCTCGACGATGCCCTGCAGCTGCTCGGGGAGGTCCTCGGCGGCGGTCGTGGAGCGCGGAGCGTCCACCACGGCCCGCACGGCGTTGTCGATGAGGTTGCCCAGGATCATCGTGACATCCTCCGGCTCGGCCAGCGGGCTGAGCACGAGCGACTCCGGCGAGACCCGCAGCAGGACGCCGGCCTCCGCGCTGAGCGTCCCCTTGGCCTCCAGCAGCGCTCGCAGATAGGGGTCCTCGAGGGCCTCGATGCCCTCGACCGGGGCGGCGATCGGCCCGGAGCGCAGGATGCGGCGCAGGTAGTCGCCGGCCTCCTCGCCGGCCCCCGTGTCCACCAGCCCCAGCACGGTGTGCAGGCGATTGGCGAACTCGTGGCGCTGGGTCCGCAGCGCCTGGGCCATGGCCGTGACCGACTCCAGCTGCCGGCCCATGGTGAGGATCTGCGTCTCGTCCTGCAGCGTCACCACGGCCCCCATCTCCACCGCTCCGCGGCGCACGGGCACCGTGGTGATCAGCAGGATGCGATCGCCCACGCGGTGCCGCCCGCGCACGGGGCTCAGATCCCCGGCATGGGCGGCGTCGATGGCCCGATGCGCGCCCCGGGCGATCGGCTCGGGGACCGGCCCGTCCTGCTCCGCCCACCCGAGCATGCTGCGAGCGCGCGCATTGGACAGCGTCACGGCCCCGGAGGGCGAGAAGCCGAGCACGCCGTCGTCGAGCCCCTGGAGCACGGCCTCCTGGTGGCGGGCCATGTCCGCGAGCTCCTCGGGGCCCACGCCCAGGGTCGCCCGCTCGAGCCGCCGCACCAGCGCCAGGGAGACCGCAGCGCCGATGCCCAGGGCCGCAGCGGCCACGAGTCCCGCCGCGAGGATCTCGCGGCGGATGTCCGCGCCCTGCACCGAGGAGCTGATCCCCACGGAGACCAGGCCGACCACGCTGCCGTCGTCCTCGCTCGAGTAGACCGGCACCTTGGCACGCACCGTGGAGCCGAGCGTGCCCGTCTGCTGGTACACGTTCTCCTCGCCGGCCAGCGCGCGATCGGGGGAGGTGGACAGGTGCTGGCCGATCTCGGCGGGGTCCGGATGGGAGAGGCGGGTTCCGTGGATGTCGGCGACCACCACGAACTCGACCTGGGCGCGGCGGCGCACCTGCTCGGCCTGGGCCTGCACGGGGCCCTCGCGCAGCACCTCGACGTCCAGACGGTCCTGGGCGGAGGCCTCCGTGACCTCCTGGCGCAGCTGGGGGTCCTCGGCCAGGGTGCGTGCTGTGGACAGCGCATGCGTGGCATTGGTCTGGGCCACGGCGCGCGATCCCAGCCAGGCCGAGGTGGTCGCGGACAGTGCCAGGACCAGCACGATCACGCCCAGCTGCGAGACGAGCACCCGTCGCGCGAAGGATCGGGGCTGTCGCGGCATGGGCCCAGCGTAGTGCGCAGCACACCTGCGAGCACAATGCGCAGAAGGCGGGCAATGAGAAGAACGCGGTCTGTGCGCACAACCGCGCCAGGTCGCCGCGGCGATCCCTACGGTGCAACGAGCATCACATCCGACCCCACTGGGTCGGGCCGCACCGAGCGCTGCGCAGCACGCCAGCAGAAGGAGGAGCCCCGGTGACCGTCATCCTCGGCTTCGCCATGATCGTCGTCTTCATGACGCTGATCATGACCAAGAAGCTCTCGCCCATCCTGGCGCTGATCCTGGTCCCCACGATCTTCGGCCTCTTCGCCGGAGCGGGCCTGGGCATCGGCGACATGGTCATGGAGGCCATCGCCTCGATGTCCTCCACGGCGGCGCTGCTGCTGTTCGCCATCATCTACTTCGGCATCATGATCGACGTGGGCCTGTTCGACAGGCTAGTGGACGTCATCCTGCGGCTGGCCGGCCATGACCCGCTGCGCGTGGTCATGGGCACGGCCCTGCTCACCGGCGCGGTCTCCCTGGACGGCGACGGCTCCACGACGTTCATCGTGGTGACCGCTGCCATGCTGCCGATCTACCGCCGGCTCGAGATGTCGCCGGTGGTGCTGACCTGCGTGGCCGGCCTGATCAACGGCACGCTGAACATCGTGCCGTGGGGCGGGCCGACCGCCCGTGCGGCCTCGGCGCTGCAGCTGGACCCCAACGAGATCTTCGCGCCCATGGTCCCGTCGCTGATCGTCGGCCTGCTGCTGGCGCTGGGCTTCGCCTGGTTCATGGGGCTCTCCGAGCGGCGCCGCCTCACCGCCGCCGGCGTGCAGTGGGCCCGCGGGGCCGGCGGCTCGGTCGCCGCCGCCTCCGCCGGGTCGACGGGCGGTCCGGCCACCCGCGCCCTCGTCATCAACCAGACGAGCGAGGAGCCCCAGGCAAGCTCGACCGGCACGTCGCTGGCGGAGACCGCCCTGGACCCGAACCGCCCCACGCTGCGTCCGCACCTGCTGTGGTTCAACCTGGCGCTGACCGTCGTGATCATGGTCCTGCTGGTGATCGACATCATGCCCCTGGCCTACCTGTTCATGCTCGGCACCGTCGTGGCCCTGATGGTCAACTTCCGCACGGTGCGCGAGCAGCACGAGGAGCTGGCCTCGCATGCGTCGTCGGTCATCACCGTGGTCGCCATGGTCATGGCCGCCGGCGTGCTGACCGGCGTCATGAGCGGCACCGGCATGGTCGATGACATGGCGCAGTGGCTCGTGGACGTCATCCCCGCCGCCTGGGGGCCGTACCTGGCGGGCATCACGGGAGTGCTGTCGATCCCCATGACGTTCTTCATGAGCAACGACGCCTTCTACTACGGCATCCTCCCGGTGCTCACCGAGACCGCCTCGCACTACGGCATCTCCTCGGCCGACATGGCGCGGGCCTCCATCACGGGCCAGCCCGTGCACCTGCAGTCCCCGCTCGTCCCGGCCATCCTGCTGCTGGTCTCTCTGGCAGGCGTGGAGCTGGGCGATCACCACAAGAAGGTGCTGTGGCGGGCTCTGTGCGTCTCGCTGGCGATGCTCGCGGTGGGCATCCTCGTGGGCGTCATCGCCTTCGGCTGAGCCGCAGCATGGCTCCGGGGCCGCCGCCCGGCCCGAGTCCCATGCTGCGCCCGAGCCCGTGCGGGTCTCGGACGCAGCGTCCTCGCAGGCCCTTCAGACACATCGCACGAACAGGAGCAGGACCATGGCAGATCTCTACTCGCGCAGCGCACCGGATGCGCCGCAGCCCTCGCTGAGAGTGTCCTCCTCCGAGGGCATCGACCGGGCCGAGCGCACGGTCGTGCTGGCTCACCGGTCGGACTCCTCCCCGGCGGTCCTGCAGGCGGGCATCGATGCCGCGCAGCATCTGGGGGCCGCGCTGCGAGTGGTGCACTACGCCCACGACATGACGGCGGGGCCGACTGCCGAGCCGGAGATGATCCAGCGCATCAAGGAGCTCTCCCGCCCGATCCTGGAGGCTGGGATCGAGTTCGAGATCCAGCGCGCCGGCGACGGCGTGGCCGATCAGGTGCTCGAGCTCGCTGAGGACCACGCCGCCGCGCTGCTCGTGCTGGCGGTGCGGCGCCGCTCGCCGCTGATGAAGCTCTTCCTGGGCTCGAGCGCCCAGCGCATCCTGCTCGAGGCCTCCTGCCCGGTGCTGACGCTGCGCTGAGCGCTCAGCCTCCGGAGGGGTCCTCGATCTCGATCCAGCCCTCGACCAGCTGGTGCGGCACCCGCCGCAGGTCCTTGGCCGGATCCGGAGGGGCCTGCCGCCCGAGAGCCAGGGCCAGGCGGGATCCCTCGAACGTGCCGGCGGGGGAGAAGACCCAGTAGTGATTGGGGCACTCGAAGCTCTCGGCCCGGCCCGAGGCGGCGCGGCAGACGGTCGCGCCCTGGTGCGGGCAGACGTTGTGCAGGACGTGCAGCCCCTGATCGTCGCGCGCCACGAGCAGCGCTGCGCCGCCGGCGCGCAGGGTCACGAAGTCCCCGGGCCGCGCCACGGCGGAGGCCTCGAGCAGGCGGATCGTGGTCATGCGAGCTCTCCCGGGGCGGTGGGCCCGGGACCGCCGGGTGCGTCGGCGCGGTGCGTGCTGGGGCCCTGCGCCTGCGGAGCCGGCAGCTGCTCGCGTGCCGCCAGCAGCCAGGAGGTGGTCTCCAGGAGGCGCTCCCGCAGCGGGGCCGCGCGCTGGGCGAAGGAGCGCTGACGGCGCACGTACTCCGCCTTGCCCTCCGGGGTCTCCACGGCGACCACGCCGTAGCCCCATTCCGAGAGGTCGTACGGGGAGGCCTCCATGTCCGTGGCCCGGACCTCCAGCGCGAGCTCGAAGCAGTCGGCGATCAGCTCGGAGGCCACCGCTGGGGCCAGCTTGTACGCCCACTTGTAGAGGTCCATGGTCGCGTGCAGGCAGCCGGGCTGCTCCAGGTCCCGCTGGGTCTCGCGAGTGGGCTGCAGCTCGTTGAGCGGGGCGGCCTCCGGGGCGAAGAAGCGGAAGGCGTCGATGTGGGTGCACCGCAGCCGTTCGGCCTGCACGACGGCGTCGGTGCCCTCCGCGCCCAGTCGCAGCGGCAGCTGCTCGTGGCGCACTCCGTGCACGCGGGCGTTGTAGGCCATGGCCCATTCATGCATCCCGAAGCACCCGAACTGCCCGGCTCTCGAGGCCGTGCGCCGCACGAGCATGTCCACGAACTCGACCGCGCGTCCGCGCGATTCCAGGAATGCGGCGACGTCGACGGTCGCAGCACCGTCGTCGGCGCTCAGGCCGAGGGCCTCGGCCTCCGTCGCGGTCACGGTGCGCCAGTAGCGCTGCTCGGCCATCTCCGCGGCGTCCAGCAGCACGACGCCCGGGCCAGGATGCCAGCGCTCCAGGCGGCCGGGGGAGTGCGAGTAGTAGGTGAACAGGAAGTCGTCCACCGGGTGCTTGAGCTGCTGGCTGCGGCGCTCGCGGAAAGGCTCCGTCCAGGGGCTGACCCGCTGCAGGTGAGCGGCCTGTCGGGCGTGCCACTGCTGGGGCTCGAGCACCTCCACGGCGCCCAGCAGCCGGCCACGGGAATCAGCGGGCATTCTGGTCCCCGGGGTGCGAGGGCCCGTCGCGGTCACTGCGCAGATGCTGGGCTCAGCGCCCGGTGCCGCCGTAGACGGCGGCGTCCTGCTGGGAGTCCAGACCGAAGGCTGAGTGGACGGCGCGCACGGCCTCGTCCAGGCGGTCGGCGGCGGTCACCACGGAGATCCGCACCTCAGAGGTGGAGATCATGTCGATGTTGATGTCGTGCTCGGCCAGGGCGTCGAAGAACGTGAAGGACACGCCCGGGTTGGACTTCATGCCCGCCCCGACCAGGGAGAGCTTGCCGACCTGGTCGTTGTACTCGAGGCTCGCGTAGCCGATCTTCTCCTCGGCCGCGCGCAGCATGGACATGGCCAGATCGCCCTGGGTCTCCGGGATCGTCACGGACAGGTCCGTGGTCTTCTCGTCCGAGACTGAGACGTTCTGCACGATCATGTCCACGTTGACCTTGGCATCGGCCAGGAGCCGGAAGATGCCGGAGGCGATCCCGGGGCGGTCGGGGACGCCGACGACGGTGATCTTGGCCTGGGTGCGGTCGTGGGCGATTCCTGCGATCAGCGGCTGTTCCAAGGGGATCTCCTGGGTGTGCACAGAGACGGTCGTGTCATCGGGGCTGGGGATGACCCAGGTGCCCTCGTGGTGGGTGAAGGATGAGCGGACGTGCAGCTTCACGCCGAAGCGGCGGGCGTACTCGACGCAGCGCAGGTGCAGGATCTTGGCGCCGTTGGCCGCCATCTCCAGCATCTCCTCGGAGGAGATCTCCTCGAGCTTGTGCGCCTTGGGCGCGATGCGCGGATCCGCGGTGAAGACGCCGTCCACGTCCGAGTAGATCTCGCAGACGTCGGCGTCGAGCGCGGCCGCCAGGGCCACGGCCGTGGTGTCCGAGCCGCCGCGGCCCAGCGTGGTGATGTCCTTGGTGGCCCGGTGCACGCCCTGGAAGCCGGCGACGATCGCGATGTTGCCCTGGTCCAGGGACTCGCGGATGCGCTCGGGATTGACCTCCACGAGCGAGGCCGCCCCGTGGTCGCCGTCCGTGATCATGCCGGCCTGCGAGCCCGTGAAGGACTGGGCCGGTGCGCCGTAGGCGCTCACCGCCATGGCCAGCAGGGACATGGAGATCCGCTCGCCGGAGGTCAGGAGCATGTCCATCTCACGGGCGGGCGGCTTGGGCGCCACCTCGTTGGCCAGGTCGATCAGCTCGTCGGTGGTGTCGCCCATGGCGGAGACCACCACGACGACGTCGTTGCCGGCATCTCGGGTCTCCACCACGCGACGTGCCACTCGACGGATGCTGGCCGCGTCTGCGACCGACGATCCGCCGAACTTCTGCACGATCAGGCTCATCTGTTCTGGCACCCCCGGCTGGTTCTGGCTGCTTGTCTGCCGAGGCTCCTCGGCGGCATTCGTCCCAGTCTATCGGCCAGCTCAGCTGACCGCGGTACGGCCCTCGAACGCCCGGCCCAGCGTGACCTCGTCCGCGTACTCCAGGTCTCCGCCCACGGGCAGCCCCGAGGCCAGGCGGGTCACCGTGATGCCCAGGGTCCGCAGCATGCGCGCCAGGTAGGTGGCGGTCGCCTCGCCCTCGAGGTTCGGGTCGGTGGCCAGGACGATCTCCTGGACGGTCTCGTCCGAGAGCCGGGTCATGAGCTCGCGGATCCGCAGCTGATCAGGGCCGACGCCGCCGATCGGATTGATGGAGCCGCCGAGCACGTGGTACAGCCCGCGGAACGCTCGGGTGCGCTCGATGGCCATGACGTCCTTGGACTCCTCGACCACGCAGATGACGGTGCGGTCGCGACGCGGATCGCGGCAGATGCTGCACTGCTCCTGCTCGGAGACGTTGCCGCAGGTCTCGCAGTGCTGGACCCGCTCCTTGACCGCGATCAGGGCATCGGCCAGCGACTGGACGTCCGAGCGCTCGGCATCGAGCAGGAAGAAGGCGATGCGCTGGGCGGACTTGGGGCCCACACCGGGCAGGCGACCGAGCTCATCGATCAGGTCCTGGACTGCGCCTTCGTACACGGATCACTCGTTTCGACGGTTTCGATGGGGCGGGTGCGCTCCAGGAGGGACGACGGAAGCTCAGATGCCGCTCTGATGCGGGATCTCCTCCAGCAGCCGCCCGCCGAGGATGCGCTCGATCAGCGCCCGCGTGCTCTGGTCCGTGTTCTCCACGGCCTCGTCGTCCTCGCTGGGCGAGAACGTCGCCTCCGAGTCTAGGTCCGGGGCCGACGACGCAGCCCGGCTCGGCTCGGCGCTGCGCTCAGCGGCGGCGAAATGTGCCGCGTGGCGCTCCCGGAAGCTCTGCTTGCGCGGCGCAGCGGGCGCTGCCGATCCCGATGAAGGCGCTGCGGCTCCGCCCGCTGCGGCGCCCGAGGGAGCGGACGCCGAGCGTGCTCCTGCAGAGGGGCGCCACTGCTCCGGCGGGGCATCCTCCTGGGGCGGCTGCTGCGGGGACTGCTCCTCCGATGGAAGGTCCTGCGGCGGCTGCTCCGAGACGGGCTCTGCGGAGTGGCCCGGGGTCTGTGCCGGCGTGCGGAAGGACCCGGGGCGGGCGGAGTCCTGCTGGGAGGTCGGCTCGCCCGGCTCGACGGACGGCGCGAGCGTCTGCGCTGCCGGTCCGCCGGAGGTGTGCTGCGGATCCGTGTCCGCGCCGTGCCCCGCGCCGGAGCCGGCCGCCGCGCGCGACGGTGCCCCGCGGTAGCCGGGGTCCTCGAAGGGCGGCTCCTCCTCGGGGGGAGCCTCATCCGGCCAGGGGATGTCGTCGTACGGGCTGGCGGGCACGATCGGATCCGGCGACGGGTCCTCGCCGCGCCGACGCTGAGCCGACCTCTGTGGCTGCCGCCGGGGTGCAGCCTGGTCCCGGTTCTCGGCCGGCTGGTGGGGAGGGGCCTGTTCGCGCGGTGCTGCCTGCTCCCGGGCCGCTGGCGGCGGCTGGGAGGCTGACGGCTCCTGGGGGTCCTGCGAGGGCGAGAACGGCTCGACGGATTCCGCCCACGCGGCGCGGGCGTCCTGCGTGGACAGCGGTGCGCTCTCGGGCTCCGGCCGAGTCTGCTCCGGGGACTGCGCCGACGGCGGGGCTGAGGCCGCCTCCTGCGACGCCTCAGAGGCCGAGTCCTGGCGGGTGCTCTCCTCCGGTCCGGCCGGTGTCGGGGCAGCTCCCGTGGGAGCCGGATCTGCCGGGGCCTCGGGAACCTCGGGCTCGGTGCCCTGGGCGGGACCATCGGGTCCGGCAGGGGCGGCCTCCACCGGATCCGAGGTGGGGATCGACGCCACAGCCCAGGTCGTCACCTCGGCGGAGTCGTCCTGCTGAGGGGCCGACTGCTCGGCCTCCTCCTGAGGGGCCTCGTCCTGCGGGGTCAGGCTGCCGGGCTGCCGTCGGGGTTCAGCGCGCTGAGACGGCTGCTCGCGCTGGGGCGGTCGCTGACCCTGGGCGGGGAACGGCCGAGGGCCGGTCGCCCGGCCCCCGTCATGCTGCGCTTCCTCCCGGTCATCGCTGGGTCTGCCCCGCGGCTCGCCGCCGTGCTGTGCTGGAGTGCTTCGTCCCGAGCCGCGCTGCTCGGGGCCCTGCTGCCCGGACTCGGTCTGCGCGTTCGCGCTCGGGCGGCCCGGACCACCGGGCCCGTTCGAGCTCGGTCCGCCGGGTCCTGCGCCGCGGGGCCCGGCGGAGCCCGGAGCGCCGGGGGCGGATCCGCCCGGACCGGCAGTGCTGGGGCCGACGCCGCCCGGCCCGCTCGAGCCGGACCCCTGCGGAGCTGCGCCTCGAGGTCCGCCGGAGTCATGCCGGGTCCCCCCTCCGGGACCGACGGCCTCCACGCGGCAGGTCACGCCGATGACCTGCTGGATCGCCTGGACCAGGTTCGGCTCGAAGCGCGGGAAGTTCTTGCGGTCGCCCTCGGCATCGAACATCAGCTGCAGGACGGAGCCGTCGAAGGCGATGGGGGTTCCGCGCATGGTGGTCATCCACGAGACGCGATGGATCTCCGCCAGGGCCGAGATGATCTCGGTCCAGGAGCTGCGGATCATGTCGATCTCGCCGCCGCTGGCGGGGCCGCGGGAGGCGGACTCATCCGCGTGCGGCGGACGCTGAGGCGTCTGATCCGGGGCGCCGGCAGGCTGCTGGGGAGCCTGTGGCTGCGCCTCGGCGCGCCGTGGCCCCGACTGCTGAGACCCTGACAGCTGGGACACCGACTGGGGGCCATCCTGCGCGGGCGCAGAGTTCCCCGAGGATCCGGACGACTCGCCGCGAGTCTCCGGCTGGCGACCGCGGAACTTCCCGAAGCCGCCTTCGGCCGCAGCGAGCGGATCCGATTCCTGCACCTCGGGCTGGGCCGGGGCAGGAGCCTCGGAGGCAGTGTCATGCTCCCCTGCGGGGGTGGAGCCGCTGTGCGCGTCGGTGTCCTCGGCAGCGGGCTGGACGGGCCGGGGCGGCTCGGGCTGAGGAGCCGGTGCCTGCTGCGGGGCGCCGGAGGAGGCCTGCTCCTGCGGCACATCCACCAGGGGCCCGGTGGGAGCGCCGGTGCGCCCGATGTTCAGGCGTCGCTCGAGGCGATCCACGCGCACGCCGACTCCGCGGGTGGTGTTCTCCGCCGAGGGCAGCAGCAGCCGGGCGCACAGCAGCTCCAGGTGCAGCTGCGGGGAGGTGGCCCCCACCATCTCGGTCAGCGCCTCGTTGGTGATGTCCGCGCAGCGCGAGAGCTCCGAGGCGCCCATCTGATGTGCCTGATTGCGCAGGCGGGCGATCTGGTCCTCCGGGGTCCCGTGGAGGATGTTGCCCGCGTTCTCCGGCACGGCGTCCACGATCACGAGGTCGCGGAAGCGCTCGAGCAGATCCTCCACGAACCGCCGCGGATCCTGTCCTGTCTGGATCACGCGGTCGACGGCGCGGAACACCGTGGCGGCGTCGCCGGAGGCGAAGGCGTCGACGACGTCGTCGAGAAGGGCCCCATGGGTGTAGCCGAGCAGCGAGCTGGCCAGGTCGTAGCTGATCTGATCCTGGTCGGTGCCGGCCATGAGCTGATCAAGCACGGAGAGGGAGTCGCGCACGGAGCCGCCGCCGGCGCGGACCACCATCGCCTGCACGCCGGGCTCCACGCCCACGCCCTCCTGCTCGCACAGGGCGCTGAGGTACTCCATGAGCGGCTCGGGCGGGACCAGGCGGAACGGGTAGTGGTGCGTGCGGGAGCGGATGGTCGGCAGGACCTTGTTCGGCTCCGTGGTGGCGAAGATGAACTTGATGTGCTCCGGGGGCTCCTCGACGATCTTCAGCAGCGCGTTGAAGCCGTCGCGCGTGACCATGTGGGCCTCGTCGATGATGAAGATCTTGTACCGGTCCCGGACCGGGGCGAACGTGGCGCGCTCGCGCAGCTGGCGGGCGTCGTCCACGCCGCCGTGGGAGGCGGCGTCCATCTCGATGACGTCCAGGGAGCCGGCGCCGTCGCGGGCCAGATCGCGGCAGGACTCGCACTGCCCGCAGGGCGTGGGCGTGGGGCCCTGAGCGCAGTTGAGGCAGCGCGCCAGGATGCGCGCCGAGGTGGTCTTGCCGCAGCCTCTCGGACCGGAGAACAGGTAGGCGTGGTTCACCTTGTTCTTGCGCAGCGCGGTCATCAGCGGCTCGGTCACATGGGACTGACCGATGACGTCCTCGAACGTCTCAGGGCGGTAGCGGCGGTACAGGGCGGTCGTCACACGGACACTGTAGCGACGGGCTCCGACGTCCTGAGCGGCGGAGTCGGTGCGGTGGATGACTGGGTTCCGGGTGCGATCCGGGCATGAGAAGACCCCTCGTGCACCCGTCAGAGCTCAAGTGCCCTTGCTGCCTTCCGGCCCTGGGGGAGTTCCTCAAGATGACGCCGCACGAGGGGCTGTCGAAGAGTGTATCGGACCGGTGCGGGCGCTGTGAAACCCTGCTTCCCATCCCGAGGATTTCCACCGTCGGGTGCGCATGGTCTAGGATAGTCCCTGCATGTTCGCGCCCTGCGGTGCGACCGTGCAGCCGAGGAGGATTCGCCTAGCGGCCTATGGCGCACGCCTGGAACGCGTGTTGGGTTAACGCCCTCGGGGGTTCAAATCCCCCATCCTCCGCCGTCGGGAAGCCCCTTCGCTCAGCACAAGCGCTGATCGAAGGGGCTTTCTTCATGCTCGATTCCAGCTGGGCTGACCGGCAGGCCCTGAGCTGCCGAGAAAGCATGTGCGAACGCTCAGATGTGATCCACGCCGTCATCGGGTGTGACGAATCCGGTGAAGATGAACGGAGTCTTTACAGATACCGTGTCCTGCATGAACAGCACGACACCCCCCGAAGACGCCCCCGCCCCCCGCCCTCGCTGGACCGGGATCGTCGGCGGAGCGGTCGTGATGCTCGTGCTGTCGGCGATCTGCGCGTTCATGCTGCAGAGCTCGGCGCGTGTGGAGGACGACACCTTCGGGCACCTCGTGGAGCTGACGTCGCCGTTCGACGTCCTGGTGATCTTCGTGCTGATGTCCTTCGTCTGGCTGCTGATCGGACGGTTCTGGTGGTCGGTCGGCATCGTCACCGCGGCCCTGGCGATCCTGGCGGTGGCCAGCAAGCAGAAGCTGATGATCCGGCAGGAGCCCGTGTTCCCCAGCGACATGGAGTTCGTGGGACAAGCGGGCTTCCTGCTGTCGATGGTCACGGGCCAGATGATCGCGGCGGTGGTGATCGGCCTCGTCGTGCTGGTCCTGGTGATCGTCGTGATCGGGAAGCTGATGTCCCGGTGGTTCCCGCGCCCGCGCCTGCGCCGCGCGGAAGGCGGAGTCCACAAGCGCTACTTGGGGCTGCGCATCCTGGGAGTGATCGTGACCGGTGCCCTGCTGATCCACACGGTGAGCTTCAATTCCGAATCCAACATGTGGCGTGCGCTCTACGACACGAATGGAGAGGACTGGGGCAACTCGAGCCAGCTGTACAACTACCGCGTCCACGGCTTCGTGGGCGGGTTCCTCTACAACATGCCGACCGATCCCATGGATGAGCCCGAGGGCTACGACGAGGCCGCCATGTCCGATCTCGCCGAGCGCTACGAGGGCCGTGCGGAGCAGATCAACGCCGACCGCGACGGCTCGCTCGAGGACACCAACGTGGTGGTCATCCTCTCCGAGTCGTTCTCCGATCCCACGCGCATGGACGGCGTCGAGCTCGACGAGGACCCGATCCCGCAGACCCGCGACACCATGGAGGAGACCCTGTCCGGGACCATGTACTCCAACTCCTACGGCGGAGGCACCTCCACCATGGAGTTCGAGTCGATGACCGGTGAGCCCGTGGGGCTGTTCCGCCAGCAGGCGAACTCGCCGTACCAGAACTTCGTCAGCGACCTGGACGGATACCCGTCGGCTGCGGGCGCCTTCGAGGAGATGGGCCACGTCTCCGTGGCGATCCACCCCTACAACCTGCACATGTACAAGCGCCCGGCGGTCTACGAGAACTTCGGCTTCGACCGGGTGATCAACGAGGACAATATCCAGGAAGACGACCACCTGGGGCGCAGCCCGTACATCAGCGATGCCTCGGCCTTCGACGAGGTGCTCCACCAGATGGACACCACCGACGAGCCCGTGTTCACGAACCTGGTGACCATGCAGAACCACGGTCCGTACTTCGACTTCTACGACGACCCGATCGGAGTCGAGGTCGCCGACGGCTCGGACACCGGTCAGCTCAGCCAGTACGCCCGCGGCCTGCACAACACCGATGACGCGATGGCCGAGTTCCTGCAGCAGCTGCGCGAGGGTGACGAGGAGACGATCGTGGTCTTCTACGGCGATCACCTGCCCGGCGTCTACTCGGATGAGCTGCGCGCGCAGAACGACCCGGAGACCAGCCTGCAGACCCCGTACTACGTGTGGAACAGCGAGACGGATCAGACCTCCGAGGGCACCGTGACCACTCCGGCCATGTTCCTGCCCAAGATCTACGAGGTCGCCGACGCTCCCGTCACGCCCTACCTGGCACTGCTCGACGACGTGAACGGGTCCATGCCGGTGATCCAGCGCGAGCGCATGCTGGATCCGCAGGGCGAGGAGCTGGATCCCGAGAACCTGGACGAGACGCGAGCGGATCTGCTCCAGGACCTGAAGCTCGTGCAGTACGACTTCTCGATCGGCGAGAGGTACGTGGTGGATGAGATGTGGCCGGGGGCAGTCCAGCGGCAGTGAGGGGCCATCCCGGCGGCGAATGATTCGGCATCGGGGTGGGGCCACTTCGGGTCACATCGCAGCCGGGTGGAGTGAGGGGCCTGTTTCCCCTGGTCAGAGGCTTGTAGGGTCCGTCGGGGCTCTGTCCAGCCCATTCCCAGCCACTGGCCAGCGTCCCTGCCCGGACGCGGAAGGGGGCCTCTCCCATGCCCACGAACCGATCTCGCGCCCGCCATCGGGCCGCACCTCGAAACCGTCCGCTGCTCCCGGGGGCGCGCAGACTCGCAGCGCTCGCCGCGGCGGCGCCCTCGTGGGTGCGGTCGACTCCGTCGTGGTGGACCCGATCACCGCCTCCGGGAACCTGCCCGCCGGCTCCTGCAACCTGGCCGACATGCGCGGCGCCAACCCCGGAGTGAAGTTCTACGCCTACTTGGACATCGGCGGCATCTCAGACGCCTCGTCGTGGACTCGGGATCCGTTCCACAGCACCTGCCTGTCCCTGAACCGCGACGGCGCGAACTACACGGTGCGGCCCAACAACTCGCGGGTCGCCGTGGACTCCAATGGCCGCGCGGTCTATCCCGGGTTCTCCCACCTGCGCATCGCGAGCCTCTCGAGCTCCTACAACGCCTCGTGCGCCGACCGGGCCGCGGACATCGTGACCACAGACTCCGTGCGCGGCACCACCGGCGCCGCTCCCACGCAGTTCGACGGGGTCTTCCTGGATGACATGGCGATGTCTCCGGCCCAGGGCCAGAACATGCGCGACATCGGAACGTGGGGCCCGTGGGGCTCCGACGACGGCTACGGCCAGGCGATGCTGCGCACCGTGGCGGCGATCGACGACGAGGTCGCCCGTCGCGACGCCGGCGCCAAGATCGCAGGCAACCTCGGGGTCTACGCGGACTACCCGAACCAGCAGGCGCTGGCCAAGCAGCTCGGCTCATCGCGGGATCTGGACTGGATCTTCCGGGAGTCCACCATCGGCGGCGCGAACGGCTCGTCCATGGGCGCCTGGCACGTGACCCAGCAGAACGGCGCCCTGATGGGGCAGGTCGCGGCCCTGGGCACGCCCGTGGTGATGCACAACTTCGCGGTCAACGCCACGACGACTCCTGCAGCCAGCGGGGGCGTCGGGGGAAGCTGCCTGCTCGACTCCACACCGAACGCCGGCGCGCTGCAGGCCGCGGTGGACACCCGACGGGCTCGCGACATGTCGATGGTCCTAGCGACCACGCTGATGTCGCGCACGGGCCCCGGCCAGCTGCAGACGGCCGTCGCCGAGGCGCAGACGACCTGCCGAGAGACCCGGGATACCGGCAAGCAGTTCCGGGAGAGCATCTTCTGGTACTCCCTCGACGAAGACCGCTCGGAGACCGCCGATCTGCGCTATGCCGTGAACTGGAAGGGCCTGTATGCCGTGGGCGACACACAATTTGCCTACGACCGGCACGTGCACTCCCGCAAGCTCAACGACGGCCGCTGGGTGCGGATCAACTTCCTGAACTACGGCGTCACGGTCAATGGGCACTACATCCCGCCGCGCACCGGTGTGCTGACGCGCTGAGCCGCGTCGTCCGTCCACGGCCTGAGCCGGCCTTCTGGCGGCAGATCCCGGTCCTGGGCATCGAACTCGGTGCCCAGGACCGGGATCTGCTGCTGTTCGGGAACTGATCGGGCTTCGCCGCAGGCCTCCAAGCGGCGGTGCTGCGCTCGCAGCCTCCCGTGAGTCGGGGCCTCGTGAAAGAGCCGAGGCGACGGGAGACGAGCAGAGGGAACGGCGAGCGCTTTGGAGTGGAAGTCACTGGTCAGCGGAAAGCTGGAGAGCCTGGATCTGCAGCTGCGGCTGTCTCACGACTGGGATGTCGTGGTGAGGAGGGGAGCTTCTGGCATGCCCTCCGTCGTGGTCGCCTCGCCCGCGCTGGCAGACGGGTGCCAGCTCGAGGGGCACATCCAGGCAGAGGCCCGCGGAGACGTCAATCCTCCCGAGCTCGGGTACTTCCTGGGGGTCTGCGCTGCGGCCGACGAGGCGAACTCCCCGGAGCCGTCGGAGGCGCAGGTCGCCCCGGAGTGGGTCGTGCACCTGAAGCGGCTCTACCACGGGGTGCTGAAGGGCCATGAGGAGCGCCTGCTGGTGAGCACAAGCCACCCGCAGCCCGGAAGGACCGAGCTCAGCGCGCGGAAGCTGCCGCTGGCTGAGAAGTTCCTGCCAGATGACCAGCAGTGGCTGGCCAAGGGCTATACGGATGGCTGGGGCCTGGGCATCCGCTCGCAGAAGCGCGAACTGGACCGCGCCGAGGACCTGGCGGCGCCCTTCGTCAGGATCCTGAGCGAGTGGTACCGGGTCGAGACCGTCCAGGTGAGCTGATCAGCCGGCCAGGCTCAGAGCGGGGGCCGGCTCGCTCAGGCGGACGGGGGAGCCCTCGTCGTCGAAGCGGGCACCCAGCCCGCGCAGGATGAAGGTGACCGTGGCGCGGACGTGGCGCTCGTGGGCGGCGCGGTCCTCCTCCGAGTTGGCCTCCCGGTCGGCCGTGGAGGCCAGGGAGCCGTGGACCAGGCGGCCCATCTCCGGGAGGTCGCCGTCCGGCAGCCAGCCGTCGGCGACGGCCTCGCGGAGGATGTCGATGAGCACGAGTCGCAGAGAGCCCACGTGGGCGCCGAGCTTCTGGAAGTCCTCCGGGGAGAGCACCGTGCGCATGGCCGGCCCCGGGGGGATGTGACGGCGCGAGAGGTCGTCGAGCTGGGCGCGGACGTACACGCCGAGCTTGTCCACGGGATTCTCGACCAGGGCGAGCTCGGCGTGCAGCTCGCGCATGAAGCGATCGGTCTCGTCCATGGTGAAGGCGATGAGCAGCTCGCCCATGTCCGCGAAGTAGTTGTAGACGGCCGTGCGGCCGATGCCGGCGTTGCGGGCCACATGGGTCATGGTGAGCCCGGTCAGGCCCTGCTGGTACAGCAGCTGGCCGAAGGACTCGAGGATGGCGTGCTTGGTGTGCTCGCGCTGCTCGGCGTTGGTGGCCGCTTGGATCTTGGGCATGCTGACACCTTACTACCAGATGTCGCCAAAAGACCCCTGAGTGAGGCGAGACTTACTTGGAATCTCCTGGGCATGAGCTGACAGGGAGGCGCCCCGCCTGCTCCGAGCGGAGCGGGCGGGGCGCAGTACTGCGCGAAGGCTCAGGACAGGGCCTGGGCGATCTCGCGGTTGAAGGCCTCCAGGTCGCCGGGATCGCGCGAGGTGATCAGGTTGCCGTCGACGACGACCTCCTCGTCGACCCAGTCGGCCCCGGCGTTCTTGAGGTCCACCTCGGTGGATGCGAACGAGGTCAGGCGGCGGCCCTTGGCCAGGCCCGCCTGGGCCAGGATCCACGGGGCGTGGCAGATCGCGGCCACGGGCTTGTCCGCGGCGAAGAACGCCTTGACCAGCTCCACCGAGTCCTCGTCCAGACGGAGGGCGTCGGCGTTGAGGGTGCCGCCGGGCAGCACCAGCATGTCGAAGTCCTCGACCCGCGCCTGGCCGACCGGGAGGTCGACGTCGAAGGTGTCGGCGTGGTCCCAGTCGCCCTGCATGGCCTGGAGGGTGCCCTCCGAGGGCGAGATGAGCGTGGTGGTCGCACCGGCCTCGTCGAGGGCCTGGCGGGGGCTGGTCAGCTCGACCTGCTCCACGCCGCGAGTCAGCAGGAAGGCCACCTTCTTATCGGAGACTGCCATGTCGTGCTCCTCTCATTCAGGTTCGTGTACGGCGACGGATTCTTCCGTGCCGCGTCATCCCCCATAACCCGCAGTCTGCGGAGCGTATTCCTTGTGAGAAGTGCCGGGCTGCATCGTCTCGGCAGTGGGCGGCTGTTCGGGCGGCCGCCTCCGGCGTGCCCCGGGCGATGCGGCGCTCGGTGATCCGCTGAGCGATCTGCGCGAAGGACGGATCCCCGACGGAGCCGCGCAGCTCGCGGAGCCCGCGGACGACGTCGTCGATCGACTCACGAGGCGCCGGGCCTGTTGTCGGATCCATTGCGCCTCCTCGCCTCGATCTGCGTCCGCCGTCCAGGACCTTCTGATCCTCAGTCGGGTTCGCATCGGGATTCCGGAGCTCATGACCCCGCGGAAGTGTCCGGGAGCTGCTCGGAGGCGAAAGCCGGCCCCGCACTGCAGCGACTGCAGTGCGGGGCCGCGATCGTCGTATGCCTTGAATGGAATGTATGGGGCTCTGCTGCTCAGGCGCGCTCGGCGGCCAGCCCGCCCTGCCACAGGGAGTCGAACGGGGCGTGGGAGCTCACGCGCTGGCGGATGCCGGCCGAGACGAACTCCTTGGCGGCCTGGGCCGCCTCCAGCGGGGACACGCCCTTGGCCAGCTCGGCGGTGATCGCCGCGGCCAGGGTGCAGCCGGCTCCGGCAACGGCGACGTCGCCGACCTTCGGCGAGGACAGGACCTCGGTCGTGGTGCCGTCGTAGAACACGTCCACGGCGTCCGGACCCTCCAGGCGCACGCCGCCCTTGGCGAGCACTGCTGCCCCGGAGCGCTCGTGGATGCGCTTGGCGGCCTCCTCCAGCTGCTCGACGGTCGTGATGTCGTCCATTCCGGACAGCGAGATCGACTCGAAGTGGTTGGGCGTCACGAACGTGGCCTTCGGCAGGATCTGGGCGGTCAGCGCCTTGTCCGTGTCGAGTGCGGCACCGGGCTCCTGGCCTTTGCAGATCAGCACCGGGTCCAGGACCAGGTGCGGGGTCTTCAGGGACTCGAGGGCCTGGGCGACGACGTCGATGGTCTGCGGCGAGCCGAGCATGCCGATCTTGACGGCGCTGAGGTCGTAGGCCGAGGAGGCGGCGTCGAGCTGATCGGCGATCACCTGCGGATCCACCGGGGAGAAGCGGTGGCCCCAGTCGTTGCTGGGGTCGAAGGACACGATGCAGGTCAGCGCCAGCGAGCCGAAGACGCCGAGCTCCTGGAAGGTCTTGAGATCCGCCTGGGCGCCGGCGCCGCCGGTGGCCTCGTTGCCGGCGATCGTGAGCGCGAACGGGGGAGTCTGAGCAGCGGGTGCAGAAGTCATGGCTCGATTCTGCTCCTGCCGGGCGGGCGGCACCAACATGGCCGTCGTGGGCGGTCATCGCGGCCTGTATCCTGGCGCGGTCGAGACGGTTCGACGCGCTGGGTGGCAGGCAGCGCGTCCGTCGGCCCTGCGCAGCCCCAGGCTCCTGCAGGTCGTGCCGCGCTCGGATCCACGCGCGACGGAGACGGCATCAGCCCGCTCCGCTCGGCGCTGACCACCCCTCCCCAGGAGCCCTGCCGCATGACCAGCGACCCCCGCACGCCGTCGTCGTCCCCGATGACCGCGGCCCAGTACGCCCGCCGCCCCCGCAGCCTGTTCGACCTGTTCGTGGCCGCGACCGCCGTGATCCTGGTGCTGTCCAACATCGGCGCCACCAAGGGCGTGCAGATAGGCCCCATCATCACCGACGGCGGCTTCTTCCTCTTCCCGCTGGCCTACGTGGTGGGCGATGTGGTCTCCGAGGTCTGGGGCTTCCGCGCAGCGCGGCGCTCCACGCTGATGGCCTTCGCCGCCGGCGCCTTCGCGAGCCTGTGCTTCTGGATCATCATCGCGCTGCCAGCCGCACCGTTCTACGAGGGCCAGGGGGCCTTCGCGCAGACCCTGGGCCCGGTGCCGCTGATCGTCCTTGCCTCCCTGCTGGGCTTCCTGGTGGGGCAGCTGCTCAACGCGTACGTGCTGGTCAAGGTCAAGCAGCGCACCCGGGAGCGGCACCTGTGGGCGCGGCTGATGGCCTCCACGCTGGTCGGCGAGCTCGTGGACACGATCATCTTCTGCGCGATCGCCGCCCCCGTGATCGGCATCGAGACGCCGGGGCAGTTCCTGAACTACGTGCTCGTCGGCTACGTCTGGAAGTGCCTGATCGAGGTCGTCATGCTCCCGGTCACCTACGCCGTGGTGGCGCGCGTCAAGAAGATCGAGGACTACGGCGCCGTGACCGCCTGAGGCCTGCTGGCTCCTCGCCATCACGCGCAGAGGCCGCTCGACGACGACGGCGGGGTTCAGTCCCGCTGCAGATGCGCCAGCTGAGCCTCGATCGAGCGGCGGGCCGCGGGGCGGACCTGGGCGGGGACCTCCGGGTAGATGCGCTCGGCGAGCTCGTCGGCGGAGACCCCCTGGGCTGTCGCGCCCATGGACTCGAGGGCTGCGCGGACCTCGTCCAGGCGCTCCAGCCGATGGTCGCGCAGCTCCCGGCAGGTCTTGGCCAGATCCGGCAGCGGCTCACCATGGGCGGGAAGACCCAGGCCACCGGCGGCCTCGAGCTGATCGAGCGAGGCCAGGTAGTCGCCCAGCGTGCCGTCCGGGTGGTCGATCATGGTCGTGCCGCGGCCCAGGACGGTGTCGCCGGTGAGGATGGGGGCGATCGCGGCACCATCGGTCAGCGCGGCATCGTCGAGGATCCGGAAGCTCAGGGAGTCGGAGGTGTGCCCCGGCGTGGCCAGCACCTCGATCGAGACCCCGGCGGCGGTGAGGCGCTCGCCGTCGCGCAGCGGCTGCCCATGGCGGCAGTGCTCCGGCAGCGCGGCCCGCACGGGCGCTGCGGTCAGCTCGCGCAGGGAATCGATCGCCTCGGTGTGATCATTGTGGCGGTGCGTGATCAGCACCAGCTCCACGGGACCCGCCGCGGCGAGAGCCTGCACGTGCTCCGGCAGGTCGGGGCCGGGATCCACCACGACGACGCCGTCGGAGCCCGGCGCGCGCAGCAGCAGGCTGTTCGTGCCCTCGAGCGTCATGGGCCCGGGGTTCTCGGCGCGCAGCACGGAGACCAGGCGGGTCAGCCGACGGATCTGAGGGCTCATCAGGACTCCCGGGAATCCAGCAGCGCGCGCAGTCGATCGAGCGAGGAGTCCCAGGCGCCCTTGGCGGTCGCGTGGACCTCCTTCGGCAGCGGCCCCTGCAGCAGCTCGATCCGGGTCCCGCCGTCGACGGGCACGAGCTCGATGCGCAGCAGGATCAGATGCTCGGTGGGCTCGCCATCGGGCCCCGGCAGCGCCTCCTGGATCTCGAGCATCTCCTCCGGCACGATCGCCGCGTGCCGGCCGTGGGAGGGGGCGCCCATCTGGGGGTCGTCGTCCATGACCATGGCGAAGCGGCGGATGCCGCCCGGCCGCGGATCCAGCTCGAGGGACTCGGGGTGGACGCTCCAGCCCTGCGGCCCGTACCAGTGCGGCAGCAGCTCGGGGTCCATGAGGGCCTGGTAGATCCGCGACGACGGGTGCGGCAGGACCCTATGCAGGCGCCAGCGCTGCTCGGCGGGGACGCGATCCAGGTCGGAGCTGGGGCGGTCGCTGGGGTTCTCGGTCATCTGTGCCTCCTTGTGGCTCACGTGCTCGGGTCGCAGGCGTGGGCGCGGCTCACGGGTGGTCGCCGCTGTAGTAGTCGGCCAGGGTCGCGTCCCGGTAGGCCAGGTAGGACCCGTCCTCCATGGCCTCGCGTGCGCGGTCCACCAGCCGGACGGTGAAGCGCTCATTGTGGATCGAGGCCAGCGTGGCCGCCACCCGCTCCTTGGCCTTGAACAGGTGGTGCACGTAGGCGCGGGTGTAGTGCGTGCAGGTGTAGCAGTCGCAGTCCTCGTCGATGGGGCGGAAGTCCCGCTTGAAGCGCGCCGCCGGGAGGTTGAACCGGCCCTTGGGGTGGTAGCAGGCCCCGGTGCGGGCCACGCGGGTGGGGGAGACGCAGTCGAACGTGTCCGCCCCTGCCTCCAGCGCCACGAAGATGTCGTCCGGCTCGGAGATGCCCAGCAGGTGCCGCGGTCGGTCCTCGGGCAGCTCCTCGGCGCACCAGCCCACGATCGTGCCGAGGTTCTTCTTCTCCAGCGCCCCGCCGATGCCGTAGCCGTCGAAGTCCATGGCTCCCAGGTCGCGGCTGGCCTGTCGGCGCAGGTCCTCGTACTGGGCGCCCTGGATCACGCCGAACAGCGCCTGGTACGGCCGGTGCTGCCGAGCCTGCGTGAGCCGTTCGTGCTCCTCGAGGCAGCGCAGCGCCCACAGCCGGGTCCGCTCGAGGGCGCGCTCCTGGTAGCCGCGGGAGTTGTGCAGGGTGGTCAGCTCGTCGAAGGCGAACATGATGTCCGCGCCGATCCCGTGCTGGACCTGCATGGAGACCTCAGGGGTGAACCGGTGCTTGTCGCCGTTGAGGTGCGAGATGAACGTGACGCCGTCGTCGTCCACGTTCGCCAGGCGCTCCTTGCCCTCGGCCACGTCGTCATCGCCCACGGGGCCCTTGGGGGAGGGGCCATCCATGTCGATCACCTTCTTGAATCCGGAGCCCAGGGACATGACCTGGAAGCCGCCGGAGTCGGTGAAGGTGGGGCCGTCCCAGTTCATGAAGCGGCCGAGCCCGCCGGCCTCGTCGAGCAGATCGTGACCGGGGCGCAGGTACAGGTGGTAGGCATTGGCCAGCAGCGCCTGCGCGCCGAGCTCCTTCATGGCCTCCGGCAGCACGGCCTTGACGGTCGCGGCGGTGGCCACGGGGATGAAGGCGGGCGTGCGGATGGTGCCGTGCGGTGTGGTGATCTCCCCGGTGCGGCCCAGCCACGGGGGCTCGGGGTCGCCGTGCGGATCGGTCCGCGGGGGCTGGGCGACGGTCTCGGTCAGCCGAGTGCGCACCCGGAAGGAGAAGCTGTCCCGCCCGGAGAGCGGGTGGGGCTTGGGCGCGGGGGTCTGCTCGGAGTCCATCCGTCCATTGTCCCCGATGCAGCGGCCCGAGCCGGTCCGCCCGGGGCGGGGATAGCATCGACTGCGGCCCTCGAGCCTCATCGCATCCCCTCCCGCCGCTCGAGCGCGGATGCCCCAGTCCCTCATCGGAGCGCTTCCCGCCCAGGGCAGCCCCGACTCTTCCGCAGGAAGGAGCCCGCGTGTCCGGATCGTCCACCGTCCGCCAGCTGTTCGAGGTGGGCCCCTCCCGCCGGGACCACGTGCCTGCGGTCCGCATCGCCCTGGCCGTGGGGATCCCTCTCGTGCTGCTGATGCTCCTGGGGCGCCCGGACCTGACGATCTACGCGGCCTTCGGCGCCTTCACCTCGATCTACGCCCGGCACGAGCCGCTGCGCCAGCGCCTGGGCCATGAGCTGCAGGCGGGCGCGCTGGTCACGGTCTCGGTGGCCATCGGCGCGCTGCTGTCCTGGTTCGGCGCGCCGGAGCCCCTGGTCCTGGGCATCACCTCCGTGGTCGCCGCGATCGGCGCGGTGCTGGCCGCGGCCTGGAACCTCAAGCCCGCCGGGTCGGTGTTCTTCATCTTCGCCACCGGCGCGATCGGCTCCCTGGGGCCCGATGCCGTGGCGCACCCGCTGCTGGCGATCGCGATCGCAGCCGGCTCCGCCGCCTTCTCCGTCCTGCTGGCGTGGATCTGGTCCCTGGTGGGCGAGGGGCGCGAGGGGAAGTCACCGCCCCCGGCGCCGGTGGTGCGCCTGACCCGCGGCCAGCTGGCCGCGCACGGCGGGCGCTTCCTGGTGGCCACGGGACTGGCCGCCGTGGTGGCCCTGATCGTCTCCCAGGCCGCCGGGCTCAGCCACGTCTACTGGGCGCAGGTGGCCGCCGCCGCTCCGATCGCGGCGCCCACGCACCTGGCGCGGCTGCAGCGCGGCGTCCACCGCATGGTCGGCACGCTGGGCGGCGTGGGCGTGACCGCGTTCGTGCTGGCCTTCGATCTGGGCCCGTGGCAGATGCTGGTCCTGGTGATCCTCTTCCAGCTGCTCGCCGAGCTGTTCGTGGGCCGCAACTACTCGCTGGCACTGCTGTTCATCACGCCGCTGGCGCTGCTGATGACGCAGCTGGCGCATCCGGTCCCGGCCGCGCCGCTGCTGCAGGCCCGCGCGGTGGAGACCGTGCTGGGCGCGCTGAGCGGCATGGTCGTGATCTACTTCTGGCGCAACAGCGAGGAGCGCCGAGCAGACACGCAGGCCATGCCGCGGATCATCGCCGCCTCGCAGGCGGACCGCCGCGGCGGCCCGGCGGACGCGGACCTCGACGGCGCGGCCGCGGGTGAGGACGACGACGGGCGCAGCGCTCCCTCGCAGGATCGCTCGCGCTGAAGGCCGCTCAGCGGCCCCAGCCGACGTGCGCCAGGGCCTGCTCGATCAGCCGGCCCCGGCCGCCGGCGAACTCCGCCTGGATGTCGGCGCTGAGCGCCTCCTCGGGGGTGACCCAGGACAGCTGCAGCGCGTCCTCGCGCGGCTGGCACTCGCCGCGCACGGGCACCACGTAGTTCAGCGCGACCGCGTGCTGGCGGTTGTCCGTGAAGCCCGTCTCCGACGGATGCGGGAAGTACTCAGTGACCGCGAAGGGGACAGTCGAGGGCGGGACCATGGGCATGGCCAGCGGCCCGAGATCCTTCTCCAGGTGCCGCAGCAGCGCCCCGCGGATCGTCTCGCGGTACAGGACGCGCCCCGAGACCACGGCGCGCTCCAGCTCGCCGACGTCATTGGGCTGCAGCAGCAGGCCCACCTCCGAGACGCAGCCCACGGGATCCAGCTGCACGGGGATCGCCTGGACGTAGACGATCGGCAGGCGGGCACGGGCCTCGCGGAGGTCTTCCTCGGACAGCCAGCCGGGATTCGGGTCCGGTGTGCGTATGGAGCTCATGGGATCTGTCTACCTCAGCCGTCGGGTCTCGTGGTGGGTCGGTGCCGGGGTTTCCGCGATCAGCGGAGGCTGCGCTCCAGGCGGGCCGCGGCCTCCAGGATCATCCAGGACTGGATCTGCGTGGACAGATCCACCGGGGCGCCCACGCGCTGGGTCTGATCCGCGTCCTTGAGGGGGTCGGAGGAGAAGATCGCGCGCACGCGCCGGGGCTCCGGGCGGGCGTTGGGGTCGTGGGGGTCCATGCCGGGATCGAACTCGCGACGGCCGTCCCAGAGGGCGTCGGCGGTGTCGAGGACCAGGCGCCGTGCGGTGAGGCGTGAGGCCTCGGGCAGCTGGGGGTCCTCGGCGGCCTCCGCCAGGTTCCGCACGAGGATGCCGGTGAACAGCCCGCCGTCGCCGGTGCCGTGCGTGGACAGGCTCCGACGCCGCCGACCGGCAGCACTGGTCGAGTCGCGCCCGAAGTGCGATTCGGCGCCGGCGATGATCTGTCCCGCCCACTCCAGCCAGGACCGAGCCCGATCCCGGGGCACGACGGCGGCGTGCTCCAGGCATGCCGCCAGCACGGGGCCGGAGTTGTAGGAGTAGACGGCGTCGTCGCGCTGCGTGGTCTCCTGGTCGGAGCCGGCGGCCAGCAGCTTGATCCCGTCCCAGAACACGCCGCGCTGGGCATCCCAGAGGTTCTCACGCAGCCAGCTGAGCAGCCGTTCGGCGGAGTCGTCGGAGGCGGTGCGCGCAGCGATCAGGGCCGCCGGGCCCGTGGTCGCGGCATTCTTGTAGGTGCGCTCGCGGCTCCAGAACATGCCGCCGCCGAGGTCGTCGGTGTGCGCCGAGCGGATCTGGGACAGCAGGAGGCTCCCGGCCCGCAGGACGTCGCCGGAGGAGGCGCCGCAGACCTGATCGAGCTGGCGCAGGCGGCCCAGCGCCAGCATGAGCCAGGACATGTCGTCGAAGAAGCTGTTGATCACGACCGACCCGCCCGAGCGCACGGCGATGCCGCGCAGCAGCTGATGCGCGCGCTTGCGCAGCGGCTCCGGGTCCCCTCCCGAGGAGGCCTCCCGCAGGGCGGCATCCACGAGGGCGTCGAGCAGGTGCGCCTGCCACCAGTAGTGCCAGGTCAGGTTGGTCCGCGACGGCCCCGGGAAGGTGATCGCAGCCAGCCAGGTCCCGGGGATGCCGAGGGCCCGCTGCCCGAACAGCTCCTGCACCGAGCGGGCGGCCAGAGCTGCGCGCACGGCGCGGTCGTCGACGGCATCGGCGAGGATCGAGGCGGCGGGGTCGTGGCTCATGGCTCTCCTGTGCGTGGGGGTCGTGCGCTGCCGTCGAAAGTGCTGCGGGCTGTCGCGGACGGCTGGCCCTCAGCCTAGCGATCCGCCCCGACGCCCCCCCCCCCGCGATCTCCGAGGCGGCATCAGCGGGGGAGGGTCTCCAGGCGGCGACGGCTCCTCAGCTCCAGGGCCTGCCCGGTCACCGGGTGGGTGAGTCGCAGGGTGCGCGCGAGCAGCTGGAGCGGACGCGAGACGTCGCCCGGCTCCCGGGGAAGCACCTGCGGGTAGAGCGGATCCCAGCGGATGGGCGTCCCGAGCGCTGCCAGGTGGACCCGCAGCTGGTGGGTCTGCCCGGTCAAGGGGTGCAGGCGCAGGTGGGCCCAGCGGCCGTCGTCGTCCTCGAAGGCGCTCAGCGGATCGAGGTGCGTCACGGCATTGGGCTCGCCGGGGACCTCGGCGGCCTGCAGGACCCCGCGCTGCTTGAGCAGCCGGCTGCTGCGCCGATCCGGCAGGTCCTCGAGCACCAGACCGCCCAGGCGGGCTACCGCTTCGTACGACTTCTCGGTGCGACGGTCCTGGAACTGGCGCTGCACGGCCCCGCGCGCCCGGGGATCGCGGATCAGCAGCAGCACGCCGGCGGTGTCCCGGTCCAGGCGATGCGCCGGAACCAGGTCGTCCTCGCCGCGGCGGCGACGCAGCACGCTCAGCGCCGTCTGCGCGATGAACCCTCCCCGCGGTGTGGACGGCAGCCCGTGCGGCTTGTCGACCGCCAGCAGCCATTCGTCCTCGTAGAGGACCGGCATGTCATGGGGCAGCTCGGGCTCCACCGGAAGCTCGCGGTGGTACCAGACCCGCTGACCGGCGCACGGGGCGTCGGCGGGCAGCGGGGCGCCGCGGTCGTCGACGATCTCGCCGCCCGACAGCAGCCGCTCGAGCTGCGCGCGCGAGGCGGGGAAGCGCAGCAGCAGGTGCTCGCCGGCCGTGCAGCTGCGGTCGTCCGGGAGCCGGACCGAGACCGGATCGATGCCATCGCGCGGGGAGAGCGGTCTGGGACGTGCGCGGCGGCGGGACATGGGGGCATCCTGGCAGACTCGGGGCAACGACGACGTGAGGAAGTGCGATCACCATGACCACCCCCAGGCGGCCCGAGCAGGTCGTGCTGCTGGACACCGCGCGCCTGCCGATCGGCACGGCGCTGAAATCCGAGGTCCACACCGCGGACACCCCTCTGCACCTGGCCTTCTCCTGCTGGGTCCTGGACGACGACGGGCGGGTGCTGCTCACCCGTCGTGCCCTGAGCAAGCGGACCTGGCCGGGCGTGTGGACGAACAGCTTCTGCGGCCACCCGGGACCGGGCGAATCCATGGCTGCGGCGCTGCGCCGCCGGGCCGAGCAGGAGCTGGGACTCAAGCTGACCGAGCTGCGGGAGGTCGTGCCGGAGTTCGCCTACTGGGCGCGCGATGCCTCGGGCGTGGTCGAGAACGAGTTCTGCCCGGTGTGGACCGCCCGGGCCGAGTCCTCGCCCGTGCCGAATCCCGAGGAGGTCGCGGAGTCCCTCTGGGTCGATCCCGCCGAGCTGCTGCGGGCCAGCCGGGCCGTGCCGCAGCTGCTGAGCCCCTGGCTCAACGAGGAGCTCTCCCAGCCCGGGCTGCTCGCCGCCCTCGACTGCTGAGGAGCCCAGCCCGGGCTGGATCTCGGCTGTCCGGGTCTCAGCGCTGGCAGCGCGGGCAGAGGTAGAAGGGGCGCTCGCGGGCCGGCGCCTGCAGGCCGGTGCGGGGATCGCGCTGACCGGCGGCATCGTCCCAGGTCCGCTTGAGGATCGGCGTCCCGCAGCGTCGGCACGGCCGGCGCTCACGGCCGTAGACCCACAGCTGCCTGCCGGGCCGCGGATCGCCCGTGGTGACTCGGGGGCCGCTGTCGCGGTTGCGCAGCAGCAGCTCGTGCGCATCCTCGACGATCGCCTGCAGATCCGGAACATCGGCCACGGGAGTCTGCGGAGCCAGGCGGTGCAGGAACAGCAGCTCGCAGCGGTAGATGCTGCCGATCCCTGCCAGCCTCGACTGATCCATGAGCGCTGCGGCGATCGGGCGATCGGGGCGCTCCAGCAGACGGCGCACCGCCTCCTGCAGGTGCTGCGCGGACCACTGCGGTGCCAGGAGGTCCGGGCCCAGGTGCCCCACGAGCCGGTCCTCCTGCTCCCGGGCCACGATCACGAGCTGCTGGACGGAGGACGCGGTGGCCCGGGTCCCCGCGGTCTCGAGCACGGCACGGATCGTGTGCTTCGGCCGGGCGCGGCGCTGCGATCGCGCGCTCGAGGCGCCGGGCCGACGACGGCCGGGGGAGTCCGATCCCGCCGCGAGAGGGTCGAGGTCCTCGATCTCCCATCGGCCCTCCATCATCAGATGCGAGTGCAGCGTGACCGCGCGGGCACCGGTGCTCGGATCGGGCCCGATGCGGATCAGCAGGTGCTTGCCGCGCGAGACCACCTCCTGGACGGTGCGCCCGGACAGATCGACGGTGGCCAGCGCGGGGACCCGGAGGTCGCTGCGCAGCAGCTGCCGCCCCGCCAGCCCGGAATGCAGGGCAGCGGCCGCGCGCCAGACGGAATCCCCCTCAGGCACGGCGGATCCGCAGGCCCTTGGGTGTGGTCGAGAACCCGGCGGCGACCAGGGACTCGCGCACCGCGGTCTCCAGCGCGCCGTGCCCGAGGGCGGGCATGCCGTTGACGCGCTCGACCGTGAGCTTCTCTGCGGCCCCTGCGCGCACCACGTCGGCGACCGGCGGGCCGATCATCCGCAGCCGCTCGGGGTCGTCGTCGAAGACCAGGGCGGTGCGCCCGCCGCGCTCCAGGTAGAGCACCGGATCGCCGTCCACGAGCGCGAGGATCGACCCCGCCTTGCGTCCCGGCCGGTGCCGCGCCGCCGTGGTGGACTCGGTGCTGTCGTGCGAGTCGATCGTCTCCGGCCAGGGCAGCGTGGCGCCGTACGGGTTCGCAGGGTCGGTCGCGGCCAGCGCCAGCACGACGGGCTCACGAGGCTCGGTGCGCGCCTGCTCGTCGTCTGCGAAGCCGCGCAGCCGATCCACGGTGCCCGACTGCGCGAACTGCGCGGCCCCCAGACCCTCGATGAAGTAGCCGCGCCGTGCGTGACCGGCCTCCTCGACGGCAGCCAGGACCTTGTACACGGCGGAGAACCCGCCTGCGATGTCCTCGGCCTCCACCGCCCCGCGGGTCACCACGCCGTAGCGGTCCAGCAGCAGCTCGGCCGAGGCGCTCGCGCGCAGCGTGGGCTCGAGCGGCTCGGGGTCCAGCAGCGACCAACGCCCGGACAGCCCGGTGGGATCGCCCGCCTCCGCGGGCCCTGGGGTGCGCTCGGATGACGGCCGCGACAGCGCCGCGTCCCGGGCCCGCAGTCGGGCTGCTCCGCGTCTGCCTGCGGTGCGTCCTCGTGGGGTGCGCGGCTTCTGCCGGTGAGCGGCGGAGCCGCCCGCGACCAGGGAGCGCACCGGGGCGAACGTGTCATTGGTGACCAGCCCGGCCCACACGAGCTCCCACAGGGCGCGGGTGAGGGCAGGCATGTCCAGCCCGGGGATCTGCGAACGATCGTTCTGCTCGAGCACAGCGCTGCGCAGCTGGTGGCCGAACCGCGCGCCGCCATCGCCCATGACGGCCAGCAGCGCGGCCTGGACGGCGTCGTCGATCCCGGCGGCGCGGGCGCGCAGATCCGCTCGCGGAGGCAGGCTGAGCTGCTGCGACTCGGCCAGGTGGAGACTGATCCAGCCGTCGTCGCCGGCCAGCGAGCCCGCCCCGGACCACACGATCTCCCCGGAGGCCAGCAGCTCGTCGAGCAGCTCAGGCCGGTAGTCCTCGAGGCGCTGACGGAGCACGAGCGGCTCCAGCGCCGAGGCCGGCACCGCCACCCCCGCGAGCTGATCCACGACGCTGAGCAGGCCGTCCGCCCCGCGCAGGCGATGCCCCGGCCCGACCGACTGCCACGAGGGCAGGAAGCGGGCGTAGACCTCCGGGGCCACCGGCTCGACCTGCTGGCGCAGCGCGGCCAGCGAGCGTCGCCGGATCCGGTGCAGCACGTCCTTGTCGCACCATTCTGAGCGCGGCCCGCGGTGGTGTTCCTCCTGCCGGTCGGGGCGGAACTCGCCCTCCAGGACGCGGCGCGCAGCGCCCAGGCGCTCGAGGGTCCCGGCGACGACGGCCGGGCCCAATCCGGTGCCCCGGGAGGCCTCGGCCACGGTGAACGGCCCGTGCGTGCGGGCGAAGCGCGCCACGAGGTCCTCGACCGGATTCTCGACCGGCTCCAGGAAGCTGACCGGCACCCCGTGCGGGATCGGCGTGCCCAGTGCGTCGCGCAGCCGGGCGGCATCCTCGACCGCGGCGAGCACCTGCTGCCCCTCGCGCAGCAGCCAGAAGGCGCGCCGCCTGCGCACCAGCTCCTCCGCCCACGCAGAGGCCTGCTCGGGGCTGACGGAGGGCTCGGAGGGGTCGTCCGAGCCCTCGACGGAGGCGTCCGCTCCGGTCGCAGCGGCCGGCCCGCCCGACTCCGGGCGCAGCCGAGCCGCTGCCTCCTCGAGGCCCAGCGGCCCGAGCAGCCGCAGCAGATCGGCCAGCCCCTCCATGCCCAGCAGGCGTCGGGAGGGGGCCAGGTGCTGCAGCTGGGCCTCGGTCTGGGCGATGACCTCGGCGTCGAGCAGCTCGCGCAGCTGGGCCCGGCCCAGCAGCTCGGAGAGCAGGGCGGTGTCCAGGGAGAGGATCGCGGCCTTGCGCTCGGCCAGCGGGGAGTCGCCCTCGTAGATGAACTGCCCCAGGTAGCCGAAGAGCAGGGTGCGGGCGAAGGGCGAGGGCGTCTCGGTGGTCACCTCGACCATGCGCAGCGCGCGGCGGTCGATCTGGCGGTGCAGCTCCTGCAGGGCGGGGACGTCGTAGACATCCTGGAGGCACTCGCGCACCGTCTCCAGCACGATCGGGAACTGGGGGTGCTTGCGGGCGACGTCGAGCAGCTGGGCCGAGCGCTGGCGCTGCTGCCACAGGGGCGTGCGTCGTCCGGGATCCCGGCGCGGCAGCAGCAGCGCGCGGGCCGCGCACTCGCGGAAGCGGGAGGCGAACAGCGCCGAGGACCCCACCCGCTCGGTCACGATCTGCTCGAGCTCCTCCGGGTCGAAGAGGAACAGCTCGGCGCCCGGCGGCTGGTCGTCGGTGGCCGGCAGTCGCAGGACGATGCCGTCGTCGGAGGCCTGCGCGGAGCTGTCCAGGCCCCAGCGCTCCTCGAGCCGCGCCCCGACGGCCAGCGCCCACGGCGCGTGCACGGGCAGCCCGTAGGGGGAGTGCAGGACCACGCGCCAGTCCCCGAGCTCGTCGTGGAATCGCTCGATGACCAGCGTGCGGTCTGAGGGCACGTGCCCGACGGCCTCGCGCATCTCCGTGAGGTAGCGATGAAGGTTGTCCTGCGCCCAGGTGTCCAAGCCGTCGGCGGCCAGCCGCTCGCGCAGCGCGGCCTCCGCAGCACCCGAGGCCTCGCGCAGGAAGCGGCCCTGCGCTCGACCGAGCTCGACGGGCCGCCCGATGCCGTCGCCGTGCCAGAACGGCAGCTTGCCCGCCTGCCCCGGTGCCGGGGTGACGAGCACTCGGTCATGGGTGATCTCCGCGATCCGCCACGACGAGGCGCCCAGGGCGATCACATCGCCGGTGCGGGACTCGTAGACCATCTCCTCGTCGAGCTCGCCCACCCGCTTGGGCGAGGAATCGTCCTGCCCGGCCAGGTGCACGGGGAACAGCCCGCGGTCGGGGATCGTGCCACCGGAGGTCACGGCCAGGCGCTGGGCCCCGGGGCGGCCGGTGAGCGTGCCCTCGTCCCGGTCCCAGACCACGCGCGGGCGCAGCTCCGCGAACTCGTCCGACGGGTAGCGCCCGGAGACCAGGTCCAGCACCGAGTCGAACGCGCTGCGCGGCAGTCCCAGGAACGGCGCGGCCCGGCGCACGGTGTCCCACCAGTCCTCGACGGGCACGGTCTCGGTGGCGCACACCGCGATCGTCTGCTGAGCCAGAATGTCCAGCGGATTCGACGGGATGTGCAGCGGCTCGACCCGCCCGGCCAGCATCTGCTCCACGGTCACGGCCGCGTCCAGCAGATCGCCGCGGTGCTTGGGGAACATCCGCCCGATCGAGATCTCGCCGACCTGGTGGCCGGCGCGGCCCACGCGCTGCAGCCCCGAGGCCGCGGACGGCGGGGACTCGATCTGCACCACCAGGTCCACGAGCCCCATGTCGATGCCGAGCTCGAGCGAGCTGGTGGCCACCACGCAGCGCAGGACACCGGACTTGAGGTCCTCCTCGATCAGGGCGCGCTGATCCTTGGAGACCGAGCCGTGGTGGGCTCGGGCCAGCAGGGGCGCTGCGCCTTCGTAGCGGTTGTGCTGCCGCTCGATCCCGCTGAGCTGGGTCGCCTGGCCGTCATCATCCGGTGCGTGCTCCAGCCGGAACGCGTGGATCTCGTTGAGGCGGGCGGTGAGCTTCTCGGCCAGGCCTCGGGAGTTGGCGAAGACGATCGTGGAGCGATGCGCCTCGACCAGATCGACCACCCGCTCCTCCACGTGCGGCCAGATGGAGGCGACGTTCGCCGGCTCGTCGGCGTCGTAGTCGGACTCCAGCAGCGAGCTCGATGCGGCGGGACCGCCCAGCACCGTCATGTCCGGGATGGGCACGCTGATCTCCAGGTCCCAGCGCTTGGTCGACTCCGGGCGCACGACGGCCACCGGCTCCCGCCCGCCCAGGAAGCGCGTGACCGTCTCGACCGGGTCGACGGTGGCCGAGAGCCCGATGCGCTGGGCCGGGCGCTCGAGAAGGTCGTCCAGGCGCTCGAGCGACACCGACAGATGCGCGCCGCGCTTGGTGCCTGCCACGGCGTGGACCTCATCCAGGATCACGGTCTCCACACCGCGCAGGGACTCGCGGGCCTTGGAGGTGAGCATCAGGTACAGCGATTCGGGCGTGGTGATCAGGATATCCGGCGGGGAGGCCAGCAGCGCGCGCCGCACGGCCTGAGGGGTGTCCCCGGAGCGCACGCCGGTGGAGATCTCGGGCGGCTCCAGCCCCATCCGGCGGGCGGTCTGCGTGATCCCGATCAGGGGCGAGCGCAGGTTGCGCTCCACGTCCACGCCGAGCGCCTTGAGCGGGGAGATGTACAGGACGCGCGTGGTGGCCCTTCGCTTGGACGAGGCGCTCGAGGCCTTCCTGCGCAGGTCGGATCCGGAACGATCGTTCGCAGCAGCAGCTTCGGAGGACGCTTCGGCTGAGGCGGCTGAGGCAGCCGGCGCACCTGGGGCGGCTGAGCCGGAGCGGGGCCCAGCGGGCTGCGGCACGGCCGCTTGCGTGATCAGCCGGTCGATCGCCCAGAGGAAGGCGGCCAGGGTCTTGCCGGAACCGGTGGGAGCGACCACGAGGGCGTGCTCGCCTCCGGCGATCGCCTTCCACGCGCCTTCCTGGGCGGCGGTGGGCGTGGAGAAGGCGCCCGTGAACCAGTCGCGGGCAGCCGGCGAGAACGCCTCGAGCGACGAGCCCGGCGCGGGGCGTCCGTCCGAGGGCTCCTCGTCTGCGGGGAGCCCTCGGACCTGGGCAGGTGCTGCGCGCTCGGCGGGCTCAGGCACCGAAGCCCTTCACCTGCAGCTGCCCGATCTTGGGGTTGCCGCAGGCCTGGGTCGAATGGGCGATGCTCAGCGCCTCCGTGCTGCCCGGCGGGTAGACGATCAGCGCGGAGGTCTCGTGCGGGTTGCAGACCTGGCCGTAGGAGCCGGCTCCGGTCTCCTGCAGACCCGCCGAGGCCGACTGGCCCGGTGCCACGGTCACCGCAGCGCCCGCCTCCGGTGCCCGCGAGGCCGGGATGCCGATGGGCTGTCCCGCGGCGTCCGCGTAGGAGACGCCCGGGTAGCCGGACAGGACGCACGGCTGCGAGCCGGTGTTGGTGAGCACAAGCTGGTAATGCACGGCGCCCATCCCGGCATCCACCGGCTGCAGCGATCCCGACAGGGAGGAGGCGTCGCACGCACCGGCGGCAGCGGGCTGCGCGGCGGCGCTGCCCTGCTCGGCCTGGGCGCCCTGTCCGGTGTCCTGCTGCCCGGTCGCCTGCTCGGCGCCCTGCTGCCCCTCCGTCTGTGCGGAGCCCTGCTGCGCCGAGGATCCGTCGGCCTCTGCCGAGTCCTCCGCGGCCGGGGCCTCCTGCGCGGTCTCCTCCCCGGCAGCGGTCTGCTCGGCGGAGTCGCTGGCTGCGGCCGAATCGTCTGCTGACGGCTCGGAGGGCTCCGTCGAGGGGGAGGCCGAGGGGTCCGCGGCGGACTCGGAGGACGTGGACTGCGAGGCGGAGGAGGAGGCAGAGGGCTGCGCCGAAGCGCTCTGCGAGGCCGACCCGGACGAGCTGTCGGTGCTGTCCTGGTCCTCGCCCGAGCCGCCGCAGGCGCTCAGGGCGAGCAGCGCGGCCAGGGAGAGCGCGCTGAGGGCGAGGGGGCGGGTGCGAGTCGACATGAGGAGCCTCCTGCTGAGGTGTCACGGGTCCGAGCCGACGTGGTCCGGGCCTCTATAGAGCAATCGTAGGCCGGGCCCCGACAGCACAGCGGGCGGCCCCGGCAACCGCGACCATGCCGGTGCGGCTCCCGAGGCGCAGGTGCGCCGCAGGGGCGTCAGCGCGCCTCGGGCAGCGCCGAGCGCATGACCTCGGCCAGGGTCCGGCCGGAGGCGTCGGTCCCCTCGCGGATCTGGGTTCGGCAGGAGAAGCCGTCGGCCACCACCAGGGGGTCGGGCCCCGCCGCGCGGATCTTGGGGAACAGCTCGCGCTCGCCCAGGGTTCGGGAGACCTCCAAGTGGCCGGGTTCGAAGCCGTAGTTCCCGGCCAGACCGCAGCAGCCGCCGCCGACCATGTCCACGTCCACGCCCAGGCGCTGCAGGACCTCGAGCTCGGCGTCGTAGCCGATCATCGACTTCTGGTGGCAGTGCACCTGGCACACGGCGTCGCGGGGGCCGTCGTCGTCGAGGGTCCCGAACGGCCAGTCCCCTCCCTCGGCGAGGTGGCGCGCGGTGAACTGCCCCAGGGTGAGCGTGCGCTGGGCGAGCAGGGCGGCGCGGGGGTCGTCGGGCAGCAGCTCCGTGATCTCGTCCTGAAGCATCACCGTGCAGGAGGGCTCGAGCCCGATCACGGGGTATCCGGCCTCCAGCAGCGGCTCCATGACACCCAGGGTGCGGGTGACCTCTCGCTTGAGGGCCTCGAGCTGGCCGGTCGAGTGCCAGGTCATGCCGCAGCAGACGTTGCCGCCGGGCATGAGCACGCGGTAGCCCATGGCCTCGAGGACCTCCACGGCGGCCTTGCCGGGCCCGTCGTCCATGAAGTTGGTCCAGGAGTCCGGCCACAGCACCACCGACGGCCGCCCGTCCGGCGCGTCGCCGGGCCGGGTCGAGAACCACTTGGTCAGCGGCTGGTCGGCGAAGCGGATCATGTCCCGCTGCGCCTCCACGCCGCCCAGGCGCATGACAGTCTTCTGCAGCGGCCGCACCCGCATGGCCGTGTTGACCAGCGACGGAGCGCCGGGCACCAGGTTCATCAGGCGCACGAGCACGGGCAGCCAGCCCATGGTCAGATGGGCCATGGGGCGTCGCCTGCGGCCCACGAAGCTGCGGATGCCCTCGCCGTAGTGGTGGTGCAGGAACTCGGACTTGTAGGTGGCCACGTCCACGTTGACCGGGCACTCGGCCACGCAGGCCTTGCAGGACAGGCAGCCGTCGAGGGCCTCGAGGGTCTCCTCGGCCTTCCAGCCGTCCTTGAGGTGCTCCCCGCGCAGCATCTCCGCCAGGGAGCGCATGCGCCCGCGGGTCGAGTGGACCTCGTCCCGGGTGGCCTGGAACGACGGGCACATGGCGCCGACATCCGAGCGGCAGGCGCCCACGCCCACGCATCGATTGACCGCGCCTGCGAACGAGCCGTTGTCGTGGCTGAAGGCGTGCACGGGCTTCAGGTCGAAGGTGCGCGCCCCGGGGCCGGGGCGGATGCCCTGGTCGATCGGCTCGGGGTCCACGAGCACGCCGGGGTTGAAGAATCCTGCGGGATCGAACGCGCGCTTGAAGGCGGCGAAGGCCCGCAGGGCCTCGGGGGAGTAGATGATGCCCAGCAGCTCGGAGCGGGCCCGGCCGTCGCCGTGCTCGCCGGAGACCGAGCCGCCGTAGTGCCGCACGAGCTGCGAGGCCCGCTCGATGAACTCGCGGTAGCGGGCCACCCCGGCCTCGGTGCCGAAGTCGAACGAGATGCGGAGGTGCACGCAGCCCTCGCCGAAGTGCCCGAACGGGATGCCGCGCAGCTCGAGCTCGTCGAGCAGCGCATAGAGATCGCGCAGGTAGTCGCCGAGGTTCTCGGGCGGCACGGCGGAGTCCTCCCAGCCGGGCCAGGCCTCGCCGCCGTCCGGCAGGCGGGTGACGATCCCTGCTGAGGCCTCGCGGATCCGCCACAGGCTGCGGGTGCGCGCAGGATCCACCACGACGACGGCCCCCTGAACCTCGGCGCGGCCCGAGGACTCCACGATCCCCTCGAGCTGCTGGGCTCGGGCCTGGGCCGCCTCCACGGTCTCGCCGCCGACCTCGCAGTACAGCCAGCCCCCGCCCGGGGGCAGCTCGGACCCGGCGGTCTCGTTGCCGGGGCGCGAGCGCAGGGCGTCCAGCAGGTCCCCGCCCATGCCCTCGATCGTGGTCACCCCGCGCACGCGCAGCGCCGGGGCTGCGTGGGCCGCGGCGATCGCGTCCGCGAAGCTGAGCACCGCCAGGGCGGTGGCCGCCGGCCTGCGCACGAGCTTCACGGTCATCCGCGTGATGATCCCGCACGTGCCCTCGGTGCCGGCGAAGGCCTTGGCGACGTCGAAGCCGTTCTCCTCGAGCAGGTAGTGCAGGCCGTAGCCCGAGACCTGGCGGGGGAACTGGCCCAGCTCGGTGCGCAGCATGGCGCGGTGCTCATCGCGCAGCGCGCTCAGGGTACGGGTCAGGGCGGGCCCTGAGGTCCCGCCGGCGCGCAGCTCGACCTCTCGGCCGTCGGCCAGCATGACGGTCACCGCCACGAGGTTCTCGGCCGCCGTGCCCCATGCCACCGAATGCGATCCGCAGGCGTTGTTACCGACCATCCCGCCCACGGTGCAGCGCGCGTGCGTGGAGGGGTCCGGCCCGTAGGTCAGCCCGTGCTCGGCAGCCGCGGCGCGGAGGTCGTCGCAGATCACACCGGGCTCGATGTCCGCGGTCTCGGCCTGCGGATCGATCGACAGGACCCGGTTGAAATGCCGCGAGGTGTCGATGACCAGGCCGTCGCCGATCGAGTTGCCGGCCACGGAGGTGCCGCCGCCGCGGCTGATCACGGACCAGCCGCGCTCATGGGCCAGCGCCAGCAGATCGCGGATCTGCTCGACCGTGCGCGGCTCCGCCACGGCGGCGGGGAGGCGACGGTAGATCGAGGCGTCCGAGACGTAGGCGGCGCGGGTCGTGAGGTCCTCGCGCAGCAGGCTCTCCGCGCGAGCCAGCTGATCCTCCGGGGCAGTGGTCATAGTGAGGCCCTCCCGCTCACCACTCCGGGGCGATGGTGATCTCGGCACCCTCGAGCGACTCGGACCACTCGACCTGGCAGGTCAGGCGGGAGTCGTCGTGGCGGGTGTCGTCGAGCATGTCCAGCAGGTCCTCCTCCTCATCTCCGATGGGGGAGTTCTCCTGCGTGGTCTCGAACGCGCCGTCCAGGTAGCAGTGGCACGTGGAGCACGAGGCATTGCCGCCGCAGGTGGCGAGGATGGGGAACTTGTGGCGCGTGAGCGCCTCCATCAGGGACTCGTGGGACTTCCACTCGACACCCTCGGTGCGGGCGCCCTCGCGGTCGGTCACGTTCACGGTGATGCTGCTCAAGGCTCTTCTCCTGGCGGCACGACGGGCCGCGTCGATCTCTGGGACTGCCCTCCAGTCTAGGCCCGGGGCCGACACCTCGGAGGCCGCGGGCCGGTGCGGACAGGATGTGGGCGCAGGTGCGGCCCGGAAATGCCTGAAGGGCCCTGCTTCCCCGAGACCTCGGGGAAGCAGGGCCCTTCAGCTCTGCGCGGTGGCGGAGGGATTTGAACCCTCGTTGGCTTTTACACCAAACATCATTTCGAGTGATGCACCTTCGGCCGCTCGGACACGCCACCAGGCCCAAGATCATACTGGCGGGTGGGCGGTGCGCAAAATCGGCAGGGCCGGGTCGGGGCCGCTCAGTCGCGATGCGCCCGGAAGAACTCGGTGAGCAGTGCGGAGCACTCGCGGGCGAGCACGCCGCCGTGGACCTCGCTCCAGTGGTTGAGCTGCCGGTGGCGCACCACATCCAGGACCGAGCCGCAGGCGCCGGCCTTGGGGTCCCAGGCCCCGAGCACGATCCGCGGGATGCGTGCGAGCACCGCCGCCCCGGCGCACATGGTGCACGGCTCGAGCGTGACCACCAGGGTGCAGTCGTCCAGTCGCCAGCGCCCCAGCTCCTCGGCGGCCTCGCGCATGGCCAGGACCTCGGCGTGGGCCGTGGGGTCGTGGTGGGCCTCGCGCTCATTGCGTCCGCGCCCGATGGCGCGGCCGTCGGGATCCAGCACGACGGCTCCGATGGGGACGTCGCCCGTGGACAGCGCCAGGCGCGCCTGCTCGAGGGCCTGGCGCATCCAGGCCTCGTGGACTCGAGTGCTGTGCATCGGGGGCAGTGCCACGGGCGGGACTCCTCCTCGGGTGCGCTCCGGCGCCTTCTGCGTCTGCGCCGCGGACGCGGCTGAATGCTAATTTTGCGTCATGCGCCTCACAGTTCTCGACCATCCGCTGGTCTCGCACAAGCTCACCGTTCTGCGCGATCGGGAGACCTCGTCCCCCGTGTTCCGCCAGCTCGTGGAGGAGCTCGTCACGCTGATCGCCTACGAGGCCACGCGCGAGGTGCGGGTGGAGCCCATCGAGGTCCGCACCCCCGTGAGCACCACGACCGGCACGGCGCTGAGTACGCCGCGACCGCTCGTGGTCCCGATCCTGCGCGCCGGTCTGGGCATGCTCGAGGGCATGACCCGTCTGGTGCCCACGGCGGAGGTCGGCTTCCTGGGCATGGCCCGCAATGAGCAGACCCTGGACATCGTCACGTATGCCGAGCGGCTGCCGGATGATCTCACCGGCCGACAGGTCTACGTCCTCGATCCCATGCTCGCCACCGGAGGCACTCTGATCGAGGCCATCCGCTTCCTGCGCCGGCGCGGGGCTCAGGACATCACCTGCCTGTGCCTTCTCGCGGCGCCCGAGGGGCTTGCCGCCATGGAGCAGGAGCTGGGCGACGACGACGTCCACGTGGTCCTCGCGACCGTCGACGAGCGCCTGGATGAGAACTCCTACATCGTCCCCGGTCTGGGGGATGCCGGCGATCGCCTGTACGGCGTCGTCGACTGATTCCCTGCGCCCGCCGCCCGGCGGCACCTGGGGTGATGCCCCGAACGCCCCTCGATGCCGAGCATCGAGGGGCGTCTCATTATCTGAGACTCGGTTGCCGATGTGGCAATAGGTCTTGACAGAGAGGGGTGGGTGAAAACACGAATACCGGTGAGTAAGTTGGCGCGAATGTCTCCCCCGGTCGCGCCGGAAGGCTGAAGTTGCTCCAGGAAATGCGCCAGACGGGGGTTGCGGGCGCACATAGGTGCGTTTACAAGTTATTAATCTCGGATAGTGAGACACAAGTCGGTATGTGTCTTGCGCAGAAGCTTGGAGCTGGCTGAGTATGGAGCCATTGCAGGAGCGCGCGACGCCGCCTGCCGGTCTCTCCGGCAGGTCAGCCGGGTCAGGGGAGAGAGCCTCTCGGTGCGGCGTCGGGCGTGCAGGCCCGGTCGAGACTCGGCCCGGCAGCGGCCCGTGGCAGGGTCGTTTCACAGCATGAGGAGCAGTCATGGCCGGAGCACCCGGGTATGTCCACATCTCGCAGCGAGCACGCACCGCCGCCGCGAGCCAGATGGCCGCCGGAGCAGGGGGCGCGGCGCCCAGGCGCCGTCGCCCCGGAGTGCGTCGCCCCGGCGCCGTGGAGGCGGGCGGTGCGCCCCAGCAGGTGCGCGCCGATCGACGACTGAACCCCCAGGATCCGGGCGTGAGCTCGGAGGCCCGCGGCTTCGTCCTGTACGTCGGCCTGGGCGAGGCCAAGGCGGCCGCCAACGGCACCACGCTGGTGGAGATCGTGCAGCAGCTGCGTCGGTCGGTGGCCCAGATCGCCCCGGAGGCGGAGAGCTACGCGGCCGTGGCGCTGGCCCAGGCCGGTGCCCCGGGCGGGGACCTGCAGGTCGTGCGCAACGCCCTCGGCGATCCGACCGCGGTCGAGCCCGCCGCGGAGGCTGCCACGGCCCCGGTCTCGGCTCGCGACACCCGCACCACCCAGTCGGTCGGCGTGCTGATCGACCTCTCGCGCCGCGAGGTCATGCTGGACGGGGCGGTGCTGAACCTGACCTACAAGGAGTTCGAGCTGCTGAACTACCTCGTGGAGAACGGCAGCCGCACCGTGGGGCGCACCGAGCTGATCTCGAGCCTCTGGTCGGATGCCGACGAGACCCCCAACGAGCGCACCATCGACGTCCACATCCGGCGCCTGCGCTCCAAGCTGGGTCGCCTGGCCAACACGGTGCGCACGGTCCGCGGCCAGGGCTACCGGTTCTACGACCACCCCGAGGTCATCGTCTGGGCCGCGCCCGAGTACTCCATCTGAGTCGCGGCCGCATCCCGCGGCCCCCTCGAGCCCCCTCGAGCCCCGTCCTGCCGGATCAGGACGGGGCTCGACTTCTGCCCGAGGCCTCCTTCCGCGGTGCGTGAGACCATGAGCCCATGACGAGCACCTCGGAGACCACGGGCCCGGACGAGCGCACTCTGATTCTCATGCGCCATGCTCAGGCGGACGCCGGGTGGGGCGTGGCGGACTTCGACCGCCCGCTGGGCAAGCAGGGTCAGGCCGAGGCGCCGGCGGCGGGGCAGTGGCTGCTCGACAGCGGCGAGCTGCCGGAGATGGTCCTGTGCTCGTCCGCGCTGCGCACCAGGCAGACTTGCACCTGGGTCTCGAGCGTGCTGGGCGATCGGGCGCCCACCGCGAGCCTGTCCGACCGGCTCTACGAGGCCTCCGATCGGCAGGTTCTCGCAGAGATCTGCGCGACTCCCGAGCGGGTCCGCAGCCTCCTGGTGATCTGCCACCAGCCGGCGGTGCAGGAGGTCGCCATGCGCCTGGCCGCCCCGGATTCGGACATGGACTCGGTCATGGACCTCTCGGCGGGCTTCCCCACCGCGGGGCTGGCCGTCTTCCGGCTGCAGAAGCCGTGGGCCGAGCTCGACGGCGCCGATGCCCGCCTGGTCGGCTTCCGCTCGCCCCGCGGCTGATCGGCCTCAGTCGCAGTCCTCGGCGCTCGGCGGGTAGGTGACCACGCCGTCGTCGGAGACCTCCGCGTGCGCGCCCCACATCCCCAGCTCGTGCAGCCGCGGCCCGGCCGTGGTGGACAGATGGCGCACGGTCCAGCCCCGGGCGGTGAGCGTGTTGGCGATCAGGGTCCGATGGCAGCGCCACGGCATCGGCTCTGCGCACATGATCGCCGTGGGGAGCCTGCGCGCGACCTGCACGAGCTGGGCGATGCCGTCCTCGTAGTCGTCGGTGAGCGTGTAGTCCGCGTAGTTCTTGAAGCTGCGGTTCTGCCAGCCGGCATTGAGCTCCTGAGGGATCTCGGGCTGCTTGCGCCGCCGGCCGGTCAGCTCCTGGAGGTGGTGGTACTCGATGCCCGCCTCGCCCAGCCACTCGGGCATCGTGTCCCTGCTGAACTGCGGGCTGCGCCGCGAGCCGGGCTGCGCCCTCACATCTGCGATCGCGCCGATGCCTGCGCTGTCCAGTGCCTCCAGGAAGACCCCTGCTCACAGACCCAGTGCCCGATGGTCCAGATCTCGTCGCCGCTCATGGGCCCACTGTAGGAGCCGCCGGTGCGCTGCAGCGGCGGCTCGGTCGTCGGGGACGTAGCGTGGGTCTTCGAGCAGCGGCGCACGACGACGGCGCCGCTTCCTGCACGGGTGAGAAAGAGGATGAGCATGCGACAGGTGAGCTTGCCCGCGACCGGCGATCAGGTGGGGGTCGTGGGCTTCGGCGCCATGGGCCTGAGCTGGGCCTATGACCGGAAGGAGCTGTCCGAGGCGGCCAAGAGGGACGCCCTGCGCGCTGCCGTGGACGGCGGCATGGACTTCATCGACACGGCCACGCTCTACGGCGGCGGCGCCAACGAGGAGATCGTGGGGGCCGCGCTGCACGACCGGCGGGATGAGATCTTCCTGTGCTCCAAGGCCGTGCTGCTCGCCGAGCAGCTGGAGCCGCCCAGGACCGGACGCTGCGGGCGCCCGGACTACCTCCGCCAGGCGATCGACGACAGCCTGCGACGTCTGCGCACCGACGTCCTCGACCTGTACTACGTCCACCGCCTGGACCCGGAGGTCCCTCTCGAGGACACGTGGGGCGCGATGGCCGAGATGGTCCAGGCCGGCAAGGTGCGCTCGATCGGGATGTCGGAGGTGACCGTCGAGCAGCTCGAGCGAGCCCAGCCGATCCATCCGGTGGCCGCCGTGCAGTCCGAGTACTCGCTGTGGACCCGCGACCCGGACGGCTCCGGAGTCGTCTCCGACGGCGATCCCGCCGGGGATGTCATCTCCTGGTGCCGCGACCACGACGCCGCCTTCGTGCCGTTCTCGCCGGTGGGGCGCGGCTACTTCTCCGGTGCGCTGACCGGCAGGACGTTCTCGGACAACGACTTCCGCGCCCGCAACTCCCGGTTCACGCCGGAGGCGCGCGCCGCCAACGATCAGCTGATCCTGCCGGTGCTCGAGGAGATCGCCCGCAAGCACGGCGTCTCGAAGGCCGCGGTGTCGATCGCCTGGTCGCTGCTGCCCGAGCGGCAGGGAGGCTCGGTCATCACCATTCCGGGCACCACGAACCTGGAGCACCTGGCCGAGAACGCGCGCGCCGCCGAGATCGAGTTCGACGACGAGGACGTGGCAGCCCTCAACGGCATACCCGCTCCCGCGCAGCCCCGCTACTGAGCGTCGCGCACCGAGGGGAGGCATCCGACGCGTTTCGAGGCCTAGAAGCCGTCGGACGCGTCCCCTCGGCGGGGAGGGCGCAGCGACGGGCGGGTCGGGATGCGAAAAGGCCCCGCCGGGCGTGCTGCCTGGCGGGGCCTCTGTCTCGTGAAGTGCGCCACGAGGTGTCCTGCGTCACGACATCGTTGACGCCCCTGACCACCACGTTTCCGCATGAGCGTTGACCGATGAGTCC
>NZ_JAVKPT010000019.1:0-1503 GCF_040981045.1 Kocuria sp. CPCC 205260 | reverse complement strand
GGGGGGTGCCTCTATGGTTTTCGTCAAGCCGCTAGGGCGACTGTCGACGGGGTCTGAGGCATGGTCGGGTCTTCGTACAGGGTGCCATCGCGCAGCATCGCGTAGAGCACGTCGGTGCGGCGCCGGGCCAGAGCGATCAGTGCTTGGTTATGCCGTTTGCCCTGAGCGCGCTTGCGGTCGTAGTACGCCCTCGAGGCCGGGTGATGCAAGGAGGCGAAGGCCGAGAGGAACAGGGCTCGCTTGAGGCGCTTGTTGCCGCCGCGGGGTGCGTGTTCGCCGCGGATCGAGGTCCCGGAGCGTCTGGTGATCGGGGCGATGCCGGCGTAGGAGGCCAGGTGCCCGGCATCGGCGAAGTCCTTGCCGACGACCTCGGTGAGGATCCGTGCAGCGGTCCTGACCCCTACCCCGGGCATCGAGATCAGGACCGGGTAAAGAGGGTGGGCCTCCACGACAGCTTCGACCTGGGTGGCGAGCTTGTTGCGCTGGTGGATCAGTCCGGCGAGCTGTTCGGCCAGGATCGGCACCACGGTGGCTGCGGCCTCGGTGCCAGCCACGACCACGGTCTGCTGGCCCAATGCCTGGAAGATCTCCTCGGTGAGCGGTGCTGCCAGTCGGGGTGCGTGCTTGCGCAGCCGGGCGCGCACATGGCCTGGTCCTGCGGTCTTCAGCTTGGCCGGGGTCGGGTAGCGGCCCAGCAGATCAGCTACCGCCGGGTGGGTGATTCTCGGCCCAAGGACCCGCTCCAGGGCCGGGTGGATCTGGGTCAGCAGCCCGCGCAGCCGGTTGGAGGCCGCGGTGATCTGGGCGGCGAGATCATCGTCAGCGCCGGCGAGCATGGCCAGCTCAGCGATCTGCTCGTCATCGACGCGAATGGCGCGCAACGTATGAGGCATGGTGCGTGCGGCTTCGGCGATGATCGCGGCATCACGGGCATCAGTCTTGGCCGAGCCCGGGTGCAGATCCGCGATCCGGCGCATGGCCAGTCCCGGCAGATACGCCACCTCAACACCGGCACATGACTGGGCCACGGCGACCGGAAGGGCACCGATCGTGGCCGGCTGATCGACGACAAGCAGCACGGGCCCATGGGTCTTCAAGAGTTCGTCGAGGATGGCTCGCAGGCGAGTCTCGTCGTTGGGCAGGGCCTTGTCGTAGACCGTCTCGCCGTTGCTGGTGAGGGCGACGGCGTGGTGATCGGACTTGCCGACGTCCAGGCCGATGTACACGGCCGGTGCTGGGGTGGTCATGGCGTTCCTCCTGGGCAGCTAGGCCATGGTCGTGCTGGCCAGCTCAGAGGTGATCACGCTCGGCATCCACGTTACAAAGGCCCTCCCGAAGAAGAGCTCCCGCCTCTATCAGCGATCCGTGATCACCAGACCGGTCCTCGGTGACAACACCCCCCGGATCATGAGTGCGACTGGGGGCAACGATCATGCCGAGGACCGGCTGGCCGGCACCTGCTCATCCTGATCGATCCAGGCGCCGCCGAAAAGGTAACGGGGG
>NZ_JAVKPT010000018.1:0-1658 GCF_040981045.1 Kocuria sp. CPCC 205260 | reverse complement strand
GGACTCATCGGTCAACGCTCATGCGGAAACGTGGTGGTCAGGGGCGTCAACGATGTCGTGACGCAGGACACTGTCATCCCGACCATGTGCCGTCTCAGGACATCGCAACGGCCGGATCCGCCGCAGCGCGGATCCGGCCGTTCGTCATTCCGGTGTCGGACTCGCGGGTCTGAGCTTCATCCTCGTCGGAGCGGCTGCGGCTGCCCGCACCCATGGTCCTCATCGTCCTGGGCGTGATCGGCTCGTTCCTGCCCTTCGTCCCGGTGATCGACCTCGGCCCGGAGCTCGTGCTCGTGGGGCTGCTCCCGCCCCTGCTGTACTCCTCCGCGCTGCAGACCTCGATCATCGACATCAAGGCGAACCTGACCTCGGTGATCCTGCTGTCCGTGACGGCCGTGGTCGTCACCACGTTCACCGTCGGATGGACGCTGCACGCCCTCGTGCCGGACATCCCCTGGCCGGTCGCGCTCGCCCTGGGTGCGGCAGTGGCCCCTCCGGACGCCGTCTCCGCCAGCGCCGTGGCTCGCCGCATCGGGCTGCCCCGCCAGATCGTCACGGTGCTCGAGGGCGAGTCCCTGCTCAACGACGCCACCGCCCTGGTCAGCCTGCGCACGGCGATCGCCGCCATCACGGGTGCCGTCGCCGTCGGCTCGATCTCCCTGGACTTCCTCATCGCCGCCGGCGGGGGCATCCTGCTCGGGCTGGCCGTGGCCGTCGTCGTGAACCTGCTGCGCCGGCGCATCCACGACCCCCTGATCGACACGGGGCTCTCGTTCGTCGTCCCGTTCCTGGCCTACCTGGCGGCCGAGGAGATCCACGCCTCCGGAGTGATCTCGGTGGTCGTCGCCGGCCTGCTCATCGGGCACAAGGCGCCCGTGGTCCAGACCTCCGGATCCCGGATCACCGAGCGCGTCACCTGGTCCACCGTGGCGTTCCTGCTGGAGCACGCGGTCTTCCTGCTGATCGGCATGCAGGTGGTCTCCATCATCACGGGCCTGGACGGCACCGTCCCCTGGTCGCGCATGGTGCTCGCATGCGCAGGCGTGCTCGCCGCGGTGATCCTGACGCGCATGGCCTGGGTGCTGCTGACCCAGTGGCTGCGCGGCCTGTGCCAGGCCCCGCAGGAGCGGGAGCCGTGGTCGCACGCGATCATCACGGGCTGGGCGGGGATGCGCGGCGTCGTCACGATCGCCGCCGTGTTCATCATCCCGGCCGATGTCCCCCACCACGACCTGCTGGTGCTATGCGCGCTCGTGGTGGTGCTGGGAACCCTCTACCTGCAGGGCCTGTCCCTGCCCTGGCTGACCCGCACGCTGGGGGTCAGGCCCAACAACCCCGCCGTGGACGCGCTGGCCCGGGCCACCCTGCTGCAGCAGGCGAGCGAGGCAGGTCTGCACGAGCTCGATCGGTGCGACCACCACGAGGACCACGGTGTGGCCGAGTCCATCCGCGCCCGCCTGGACCAGCGCACCTTCGCGGCCTGGGAGCGGCTGTCCACCCGCACCGGGGAGGAGTCCCCGTCGGAGGCCTACACCCGGCTGCGGCTGAGCATGATCGCCGCCGAGCGCCAGCGCGTGCTGGAGATCCGGGGGGTGCCTCTATGGTTTTCGTCAAGCCGCTAGGGCGACTGTCGACGGGGTCTGAGGCATGGTCGGGTC
>NZ_JAVKPT010000017.1:0-3489 GCF_040981045.1 Kocuria sp. CPCC 205260 | reverse complement strand
CGCGCGAGGGGGCGGGGGTGGGGTTACAGGGTGCGCGGGCCGTAGAGGTCGAAGCCTCCCAGGTTGGTGCGGAAGTAGTTGGCCTCCCGCAGTGCCTCGGCCACGGTCTCGCGGGAGAGGCCGGGGAACTCGGCCCGCTGGCTGGGGCCCGCGGGGCCGCTGTAGCGCAGCACCACCGTCTCGGGCCACTCCTTCCCGGAGTGCTCCACGTAGTTAGTCAGGATCCAACTCTCGTTGTCCGTGTGGTGGGTCCGGTGGGTGGCCAGTACCTGGGCCAGCTGCTCGCGCTGCGTGGTGGTGTCCATAGTGTCCTCCTGGGGAGTCGGTGCCTGGGGCCGTCTGCCCCGCTAACAAAAACAACAATACACTATCAACTAAGCGCGTGCAATATAGGGACTGCGAGCGCCGCTGGGGCCGGGGTGTCCGCGCTCGCGGTGGGTGGCCCAGGTGGACTGCGAGCGCCGCCGGGGCCGGGGTGGACCCGGCGGCACGCGCGGGGGTTAGCGCTGGTAGGTCAGCGCGATTTTGATTTCCTGGACTTGCAGGGGGGTCAGCCCCTGGTTGTCGCCGTCCTCGTCGGGTCCGCCCAGGATCAGCACGTCCCCGGCGATGCAGTCTCCCGGGATCAGGTGCGCGCCCAGGGCGCGGGCCACCCAGGTGGCTCGCTCGTTGACGGGCAGGCTCATCACCTTGCCTTCCTCGTTGAGGTACATGTCCGCGCCCAGCCGGGTCAGGGTCACCACCTCCACATAGCCGCCCACGGTCGTTTGCAGGGCGTTCAGCAGCCGGGAGGCGTCGAGCTCGCGCACCTCGTGGGCGGTGTCGGGGTCGGCAGGGATGAACAGGCCGGTCTTGGTGGTGGTCGTCGTGGTCATGGTGCCCTCCTGGGGTCTAGGGATCCGGGGCCGTCTGCCCCGCTAACAAAAACAACAATACACTACGGTTTGAACGGGTGCAACATGGGGACCGCGAGCGCCCCAGCGGGCCCGGGGCGCTCGCGGTGGCCCTCGGTGCGTGCGGTGGGCCCGTGCCCGGTCGCGCCGATATGCGTCCCTTTCCCGCTTTTCCTGGCAGTGAGCCGCCCCGGGCGGGCCCGTCGGTAGCGGGCCCACCCGGGGCGGCGATGTGCTGGCCACGGGGGAGCGGGCGCGGGGCCCGCCCCCCGTGGGGGATCAGGCGGAGGCCAGGGCCTTAGCGGTCTCAGTCGCCCGCTCCAGGGCCTCCACGGCGCTGGAGTGGTTGGCGTCCCCCTCGGGGTGGCGCACCCCCATCAGCAGGGCCCAGAAGTCCGTGCCCGGGAACGTGGCGATCAGCTGGAAGCTCCCGGACCCGGCGGGGATCTGGTGCATCCGCAACGGGGTGTTGGTGGGGATCCCCGCCGCCCGGCGCACCTTGGCGAAGTCGCCCAGGTAGTCCACGTTGTACTGCGTGGGAACCTCCACGGCCTTGCCCTCGGCCACCGCGCCCAGGGCCTTGACCATCAGCGCCCCCACGCGGGGGTACTCCGCACCCACGGGCGGGTAGGACAGCCGCGCGCTCGCGGTGGCCACCACCACCTCATCGGCGCTCACCTCCACCCGTGCCCGTTCGTGCGACTTGGAGAAGCCCAGGCGCTTGAAGTCATCGGCGGCGCTGGCCGGGAGCGTGAACACGGTCGCCGCCTCCCCCTCCTCGGGGGACTGCTCCAGGGCCACCTCACGGGAGTCCATGAACAGCCGGTAGCGGTCGGTGGCCACACCCGTGACGCGCTCGCCGTCCACGGTGAGCTGGACCTCCTCCAGTACCGGCAGGTTGGCGTTCGCCTTGGCGGTGGCCAGCTTGAGGCCCGCCATCAGGGAGTGCAGCTGCGTGCAGGCGATGGAGTAGATGGTGGTGTTCATGGGAACCCTCCTTGGGTCGTGCGTCCGGGGCCCTGTGCCCCGCTGACAAAAACAACAATACACACCAAACAAAACAGGCGCAACCCCTGGGGCCGGCGAACATGCCGGCGCCCCGGCGAATCGGCCTGTGACTAGGCCAAACACACCGGGGCGCTCGCGGTGGGCGGTGCCTACCGCACGGGGTCAACGGTCAGGTTCTCCAGCATCAAAGTCACCTCCTGGCCCACGCTGGTGGTGTGCACGCGGCAATCCGCGTCCACCCGCGCGCGGTGCAACTCCGCGCGGGTGGGCCGCTGGGGATCGGCGAACAACTCCGCCGCCGTGGCACTGTCCACCTCCACGGTCTCCCGGGTGCGCTCGGTGGTCACCACCTCGAACTCGTACACGCGCGGGTAGGGGTAGACGAACGTGCCATCCGGTGACGGGTCCCAGCTATGGCCCGCCCCGTCCAACACCACCCAGCGGAACGCTTCCCCGCAATCGCAGTAGCGCCACTGGATATGCGGGGGCTGCCCAATGGCACCGGTGGCCACCACGTGCGGGGCCAATTCCCGGAACACCTGCCACAACTGGCCGAACATGTACCCATCGGGCTGGCAGAAACGCGGGGTCACGGCGTACACCCCCGGCGCGTAGGGCGTGGCCTCGTAGCCCGCCGCCGCGAGCCCACGGGCCACGTACACCTCCGGGGCCACGTCATCCGGGTGGGCCAGCCACCGGGCCAACACCTGGCGCACGGCGGGGGTATCGGCCACGGTCAGCGTGGACTCCTCCACGCGGGGATCCTCACACATAGGGAAAGCTCCTTACGGTCTCAGGTGGGGCCGTGTGCCCCGGGAACAGGCCCCGGCGCCTCAGGGGGCGCCGGGGCGCGATAGGCGCTCAGACAGGCGCTCAGAACGTTTTTACGGTGACGCTGGCACCCTGCACCTCCGGGGGCTCATCGCCCATGGCCTCATTCGCGCAGGGCTCCACGGCCTGCCGCGCGCCCTCCAGGTCACCGGGATCGGGATCGAGAGGATCAGCCAGCAACTCGCGCGCCTTCTCCGCAGACAACACCAGGCGCTCGCGGCGCGCGACGGTGTGATGGACGGTGTATTCGTACTCGAACCGCGTGGGCTCTGACGGGGGCTCGGTGTGCTCGCACAGCACACCGGCGACCACCTCCCAGATGAGTCGGCCGGAGTCATCGTCTACCGCCCACCACTCCATCCGAGGGGCGTGGTCGTCCAGCCCGAAGCTGGGCAGGTGCGGGGCCAGGGCGTTCAGCACGCGGCGCATCCGCTCCAGCTCATCCGTGGAGGGCCGCTCGCGGGCGGACTCCATGGCGTACATGCCGCCCTGCAAGACCTCCACCGTGAGGCCGTGGCGGTGGATCACCCGCTCCACCATCGTGGCCTCAGGGAACCGCTCGCCGCGCTGGCACAGGGGGAGCAGCGCCGCGCGCACTCCCGGGGTGTCCACGACCGTCATCGTGGAATCCGCGAACCGCACATCAGTAGGAAACATCGTGACCTCCATGGTCGGGTGGCGGGGCCGTCTGCCCCGGTAACAAAAACAACAATACAGAATGGACGAAATGGGGTCAAGCCGTAGCCATCGCGTGGGG
>NZ_JAVKPT010000016.1:0-5623 GCF_040981045.1 Kocuria sp. CPCC 205260 | reverse complement strand
ACGGGCTGGTTGATCGTCTGTTGTTTGAGAACTCGATAGTGTGCCAAATTGTCTGCTGATACCAGTTCAAGCAATTTTTTGTTTGGTTGGATCAGCTGATGCGTCAGTGCGTCTCGTTCCCGTGACGTGCTGGCGATCTTATTTTGATTCCAGCCAGGTATGGTTTTTCGTTTTTCAACGGAGAGTTTGATCCTGGCTCAGGACGAACGCTGGCGGCGTGCTTAACACATGCAAGTCGAACGCTGAAGCACCAGCTTGCTGGTGTGGATGAGTGGCGAACGGGTGAGTAATACGTGAGTAACCTGCCCTTGACTCTGGGATAAGCCCGGGAAACTGGGTCTAATACTGGATGCTACATGTCACCGCATGGTGGTGTGTGGAAAGGGTTTACTGGTCTTGGATGGGCTCACGGCCTATCAGCTTGTTGGTGAGGTAATGGCTCACCAAGGCGACGACGGGTAGCCGGCCTGAGAGGGTGACCGGCCACACTGGGACTGAGACACGGCCCAGACTCCTACGGGAGGCAGCAGTGGGGAATATTGCACAATGGGCGAAAGCCTGATGCAGCGACGCCGCGTGAGGGATGACGGCCTTCGGGTTGTAAACCTCTTTCAGCAGGGAAGAAGCCACAAGTGACGGTACCTGCAGAAGAAGCGCCGGCTAACTACGTGCCAGCAGCCGCGGTAATACGTAGGGCGCAAGCGTTGTCCGGAATTATTGGGCGTAAAGAGCTCGTAGGCGGTTTGTCGCGTCTGCTGTGAAAGCCCGGGGCTTAACCCCGGGTGTGCAGTGGGTACGGGCAGACTAGAGTGCAGTAGGGGAGACTGGAATTCCTGGTGTAGCGGTGGAATGCGCAGATATCAGGAGGAACACCGATGGCGAAGGCAGGTCTCTGGGCTGTTACTGACGCTGAGGAGCGAAAGCATGGGGAGCGAACAGGATTAGATACCCTGGTAGTCCATGCCGTAAACGTTGGGCACTAGGTGTGGGGGACATTCCACGTTTTCCGCGCCGTAGCTAACGCATTAAGTGCCCCGCCTGGGGAGTACGGCCGCAAGGCTAAAACTCAAAGGAATTGACGGGGGCCCGCACAAGCGGCGGAGCATGCGGATTAATTCGATGCAACGCGAAGAACCTTACCAAGGCTTGACATATACCGGATCGTTCCAGAGATGGTTCTTCCCCTTTGGGGTCGGTATACAGGTGGTGCATGGTTGTCGTCAGCTCGTGTCGTGAGATGTTGGGTTAAGTCCCGCAACGAGCGCAACCCTCGTTCCATGTTGCCAGCACGTGATGGTGGGGACTCATGGGAGACTGCCGGGGTCAACTCGGAGGAAGGTGGGGATGACGTCAAATCATCATGCCCCTTATGTCTTGGGCTTCACGCATGCTACAATGGCCGGTACAAAGGGTTGCGATACTGTGAGGTGGAGCTAATCCCAAAAAGCCGGTCTCAGTTCGGATTGAGGTCTGCAACTCGACCTCATGAAGTCGGAGTCGCTAGTAATCGCAGATCAGCAACGCTGCGGTGAATACGTTCCCGGGCCTTGTACACACCGCCCGTCAAGTCACGAAAGTCGGTAACACCCGAAGCCGGTGGCCCAACCCTTGTGGAGGGAGCCGTCGAAGGTGGGACTGGCGATTGGGACTAAGTCGTAACAAGGTAGCCGTACCGGAAGGTGCGGCTGGATCACCTCCTTTCTAAGGAGCTTCACTCTGGTCGCCGTGTGGCGGCCCGCCCGCATGCCAGTGAAGTGGTGTGGGGGTTGTTGTGGTGAGACCCGCTGCACCTGGCCCGTTTCGAGGGCTGGGTGGTGGGTTCGTGCTCATGGGTGGAATATCAGCGGACCAGGCAGCCGGTGCGATCTTCGGGTTGTGGTGGGTGTCTGATCACTGTCTGGTGTCTGCGTGCTTGCTTGGTGCGTGGGTGCTGTTGATGGTTGGTGGTTTGGTGCACTGTCGGGTCCTGGAACAACAGGCCCCGTCACCGTGGTCCTTGCCTTCGGGTGGGGGTGTGGTGGTTGGGTGTGTGTTCTGTGGCTTGCTTCAGGTAGCTGCGCACGGTGTGTGTGGTGAGGGGGGCGGCTGGTGTTGTTTGAGAACTGTATAGTGGACGCGAGCATCTTATTCTTTATGTGAGAATTTTTGTGTGTCTGTTTGAAGATTACTAAGGGCGCACGGTGGATGCCTTGGCATCAGGAGCCGATGAAGGACGTGGCAATCTGCGATATGCCTCGGGGAGCCGATAAGCGGGCTGTGATCCGAGGATTTCCGAATGGGGAAACCCCGTCGTCTGTGAGGGCGATGACCTGTATCTGAATACATAGGGTGCAGGGGGGAACGCGGGGAAGTGAAACATCTCAGTACCCGCAGGAAGAGAAAACAACAGTGATTCCGTGAGTAGTGGCGAGCGAAAGCGGAAGTGGCTAAACCGTCTGTGTGTGATACCCGGCAGGGGTTGCATGGGCGGGGTTGTGGGAGCATCAGTGCCCGGTCTGCCGGCTGGGTCGTGTGAGTGCAGCGTGATAGTCGAATCATCTTGAGTGGTGTGCCGTAGAGGGTGTGAGTCCCGTAGACGAAATCATTGCTGCCGCGCGTGGTGTTTCCCGAGTAGCACGGAGCCCGTGAAACTTCGTGTGAATCTGCCAGGACCACCTGGTAAGCCTGAATACTACCTGATGACCGATAGCGGACCAGTACCGTGAGGGAAAGGTGAAAAGCACCCCGGGAGGGGAGTGAAATAGTACCTGAAACCGTGTGCCTACAAGCCGTCGGAGCCTTTTGGGGTGACGGCGTGCCTTTTGAAGAATGAGCCTGCGAGTTAGTGTCATGTCGCGAGGTTAACCCGTGTGGGGTAGTCGTAGCGAAAGCGAGTCTGAAGAGGGCGTTGAGTGGCGTGATCTAGACCCGAAGCGAAGTGATCTACCCATGGCCAGGTTGAAGCGCGTGTAAGAGCGCGTGGAGGACCGAACCCACTTCAGTTGAAAATGGAGGGGATGAGCTGTGGGTAGGGGTGAAAGGCCAATCAAACTTCGTGATAGCTGGTTCTCCCCGAAATGCATTTAGGTGCAGCGTCGTGTGTTTCTTGCCAGAGGTAGAGCTACTGGATGGCTGATGGGCCCCAACGGGTTACTGACGTCAACCAAACTCCGAATGCTGGTAAGTGAGAGCACGGCAGTGAGACTGTGGGGGATAAGCTTCATAGTCGAAAGGGAAACAGCCCAGACCACCGACTAAGGCCCCTAAGCGTGTGCTAAGTGGGAAAGGATGTGGAGTTGCTCAGACAACCAGGAGGTTGGCTTAGAAGCAGCCATCCTTGAAAGAGTGCGTAATAGCTCACTGGTCAAGTGATTCCGCGCCGATAATGTAGCGGGGCTCAAGTACACCGCCGAAGTCGTGGCAATGCACATTTCCGCGCACCGATCCTGTCAGGGCTTTTTGGGTTCTGGTGGGGTGCTGTGTGGTGACTGTAATGGTTTTGTGTGTGTTGGGTAGGGGAGCGTCGAGCGGGTGGTGAAGCTGCCGGGTGACCGAGTGGTGGAGCCTGTTCGAGTGAGAATGCAGGCATGAGTAGCGAATGACGGGTGAGAAACCCGTCCGCCGAATGATCAAGGGTTCCGGGGTCAAGCTAATCTGCCCCGGGTGAGTCGGGACCTAAGGCGAGGCCGACAGGCGTAGTCGATGGACAACGGGTTGATATTCCCGTACCGGCGAAGAACCGCCCATACTGAACTGGGGATACTAACTACCCGTTCCACCCGTTTCTCGCACGCCACTTTGTGGTGTGTGGTTGTGGTGGGATGCGTGGGACCTGATCCAGGGAGGTAAGCGTGTTAACAGGTGTGACGCAGGAAGGTAGCCGAGCCAGGCGATGGTAGTCCTGGTCTAAGCGTGTAGGGCGAGTCATTGGCAAATCCGTGACTCATATAGCTTGAGACGTGATGGGACCCCTTTGGTGGGGGATTCGGTGATCCTATGCTGCCGAGAAAAGCATCGACGTGAGGTTCTAGCCGCCCGTACCCCAAACCGACACAGGTGATCAGGTAGAGAATACTAAGGCGTTCGAGAGAATCATGGTTAAGGAACTCGGCAAAATGCCCCCGTAACTTCGGGAGAAGGGGGGCCCGGACCCTGACATGCCCTTGCGGTGTGGAGGGGGTAAGGGTCGCAGAGACCAGGGGGAAGCGACTGTTTATCAAAAACACAGGTCCGTGCGAAGTCGTAAGACGATGTATACGGACTGACTCCTGCCCGGTGCTGGAAGGTTAAGAGGACCTGTTAGACGCAAGTCGAAGCGGAGAATTTAAGCCCCAGTAAACGGCGGTGGTAACTATAACCATCCTAAGGTAGCGAAATTCCTTGTCGGGTAAGTTCCGACCTGCACGAATGGAGTAACGACTTCCCCGCTGTCTCAACCATGAACTCGGCGAAATTGCAGTACGAGTAAAGATGCTCGTTACGCGCAGCAGGACGGAAAGACCCCGAGACCTTTACTATAGTTTGGTATTGGTGTTCGGTGCGGCTTGTGTAGGATAGGTGGGAGACTGTGAAGCGGACACGCCAGTGTTCGTGGAGTCGTTGTTGAAATACCACTCTGGTCGCTCTGGATATCTAACTTCGGCCCGTGATCCGGGTCAGGGACAGTGCCTGATGGGTAGTTTAACTGGGGCGGTTGCCTCCTAAAGAGTAACGGAGGCGCCCAAAGGTTCCCTCAGCCTGGTTGGCAATCAGGTGTTGAGTGCAAGTGCACAAGGGAGCTTGACTGTGAGAGTGACGGCTCGAGCAGGGACGAAAGTCGGGACTAGTGATCCGGCGGTACATTGTGGAATGGCCGTCGCTCAACGGATAAAAGGTACCTCGGGGATAACAGGCTGATCTTGCCCAAGAGTCCATATCGACGGCATGGTTTGGCACCTCGATGTCGGCTCGTCGCATCCTGGGGCTGGAGTTGGTCCCAAGGGTTGGGCTGTTCGCCCATTAAAGCGGCACGCGAGCTGGGTTCAGAACGTCGTGAGACAGTTCGGTCCCTATCCGCTGCGCGCGTTGGAAATTTGAGAAGGTCTGTCCTTAGTACGAGAGGACCGGGACGGACGAACCTCTGGTATGTCAGTTGTACCGCCAGGTGCATGGCTGATTGGCTACGTTCGGGAGAGATAACCGCTGAAAGCATCTAAGCGGGAAGCTTGCTTCGAGATGAGATTTCCTTCCCCTTTTTGTGGGGGTGAGGCTCCCAGGAGACTACTGGGTTGATAGGCTGGATGTGGTAGCGAGGACTGACGACTCGTGGAGCTGACCAGTACTAATAAGCCGATGATCTTCACACACACAACATGTCTTGCAGCCCCGTTTGGGGTGTGAATAGCAGCGTGTTTCGCGTCCACTGTACGGTTTTGGAACAACACCGTCCCACGACCATCTGGTTCCCGTTCGCGGGGTTGGTGGTGGTGGGTGGTAGGTTCGTGAACAGGTTTCCACGCGCACTGCGGTGTGTGGTGGTAGCAGGTTTGCGGTGGTTATAGCGTGAGGGAAACGCCCGGTCCCATCCCGAACCCGGAAGCTAAGGCTCACAGCGCCGATGGTACTGCACTCTGATGGGTGTGGGAGAGTAGGTCGCCGCCGCAAT
>NZ_JAVKPT010000015.1:0-5846 GCF_040981045.1 Kocuria sp. CPCC 205260 | reverse complement strand
TGGAACACGGCTCGGCTCCACGAACGACTGGGGTACCGGACCCCGGTCGAGGTCGAGGCTGCTTACACTGAGGCCGAGGTGACCGCGCCCGCGGTGCCCTGACCTCGGAACGAAACCCAGGGCGCTTCAACCTGTTAGCGTGAGCCACGCCACTACGCTGTGCCTCCACCGATAAAGGAGCAACCCCTCCATGCCAACCCTGCGAACCGTCCCCCTCTCCGCCGCCACGCGGGAGGACCACCTCGCCCGCCTTCGGGCCACCAGCCCGGAGGCCCCCCTCGACATCCTGATCGTGGGCGGCGGCTCCACCGGCGTGGGCGCCGCGTTCGACGCGGCCACCCGCGGCCTCGACGTGGGCATCGTCGAGGCCCGCGACTGGGCCTCCGGGACCTCGTCCCGCTCCTCCCGCCTCATGCACGGTGGCCTGCGCTACCTCGAGATGCTGGACGTCAAGCTGGTGTACGAGGCGCTGCGTGAGCGCGACCTGCTGCTCACCCAGACCGCGCCCCACCTGGTGCGCCCCCTGCGCTTCGTCTTCCCGTTCTTCCACAAGGTGATCGACCGCGGCTTCATCGGCGCCGGCGTCACCATGTACGACGCCATGCAGTCGCTCGGCCGCCGCCGCGCGGTGGGCGCGCACCGCCATCTCAGCCGCCGCTCCATGGCCGCGACCTTCCCCTCCCTCGACGACGAGAAGATCGTCGGCGCGGTGGAGTACGCCGACGCCCAGTTCGACGACGCCCGCCTGGCCATGATGCTCGTGCGCTCCGCCGTGGACCATGGCGCCGTGGCCGCCAACTACACCGCCGTCACCGACTACCTGCGCGGCGACGACGGCCGTGTGCATGGCGTGCGCGTCCGCGAGGAGACCTCCGGCGAGGAGTTCGACGTGCACGCGCGCGCCGTCATCCTGGCCGGGGGCGTGTGGACCCAGGAGCAGCAGGAGCTGGCCGAGGCCGACGGCGGCCTCGAGGTGCTCGCCTCCAAGGGCGCCCACATAACCGTCCCGCGCGACCGCATCCGCGCCGACGCCGCCACCGGCGTGATCACCAAGACGGAGAAGTCCGTGCTGTTCCTCATCCCGTGGGACGAGTACTGGGTGATCGGCACCACGGACACCCCGTGGGCAGAGGACGTGGCCCATCCGGCCACCACCGCGGACGACATCGACTACATCCTCGAGCACGCCAACGCGGTGCTGAAGGAGGACCTCACGCGTGACGACGTGGTCGCCACGTACGCCGGCCTGCGCCCGCTCCTGCAGCCGGTCACCGGATCCGACGGCGGCTCCACCAAGATCTCCCGTGAGCACACCGTCACCGAGGTGGCCCCCGGCCTCACCGCCGTGGCCGGCGGCAAGTGGACCACGTACCGGGCCATGGCCGAGGACGTCGTGGACTTCGTGGTGCGCGAGACCCACCCGACCCGTCCCAGCCTCACCGAGCGCATCCCCGTGCTCGGCGGCCTCGGCTACTCGGAGATCGAGGCGGAGGCGGACCGCATCGCCGCCGACTACGGCCTGGACGAGGCCCGCGTGGACCGGCTCCTGTTCCGCTACGGCACCGTGCTGCGCCACGTGCTCGACCTGATCGACGCCGACCCGTCCCTGAGCGTCCCACTCGCCAAGGCGCCGCGCTACCTGCGCGCCGAGATCGTCCACGCCGCCCGGGCCGAGGGCGTCGTCCACCTGGACGACGTCATCGAGCGCCGCACGCGCCTGTCCACCGAGGTCCGCGACCGCGGCGTCGCGGCGGCCGAGGAGATCGCGTCCCTCGTGGCCCCCGAGCTGGGCTGGGATGAAGAGCGCATCGCCGGTGAGATCCGCGCGTACAAGGACCTCGTCGCCGCCCGCCTCCGCGGCGAGACCACCCACGACGACGTCACCGCCGCCGCCGCGCTCGCAGCCGCCGACGCCGCCCCCACCCACTGAAAGGAGCCCGTCCATGGGCACGATCTTCCTGCATGAGATCGCCGGCACGGCGATCCTCCTCCTGCTCGGCGTCGGCGTCGTCGCCAACGTCGTCCTGACGAAGACCAAGGGCAACGGCGGAGGCTGGCTGCTCATCAACTTCGGCTGGGGGCTGGGCGTCTTCGCGGGCGTCTACGTCGCTTCCGCGACCGGCGGGCACCTGAACCCCGCCGTGACCGTCGGCCTGCTCGTCAGCGGCGCCGAGGAGTACGCCCCCGGCATCGCCGTGACCCTCGGCACCACAATCGCGTACTTTGCGGCACAGCTGCTCGGCGCCTTCCTCGGCGCGGCCCTGGCCTGGCTGGCCTACCGCGACCACTACCAGGCGGAGACGGACCAGGGAGCGATCCTGGGCACCTTCGCCACAGGCCCCGAGATCCGCAACCCGCTGTGGAACATGGTCACCGAGGTGATCGCCACGTTCGTCCTGGTGTTCGTGGTCCTGCTGTTCGGCTCCACTCCCTCCGGGCTCGGCCCGCTCGCGGTGGCCCTGCTCGTCGTCGCGATCGGCGCGAGCCTGGGCGGCCCCACGGGGTACGCCATCAACCCGGTGCGCGACCTGGGCCCCCGCCTGTTCCACGCCGTCGCGCCGATCCGGCACAAGGGCAGCTCGGACTGGGGCTACGCCTGGGTGCCGATCGTCGGCCCGGTCGTCGGCGCCGTCCTGGCCGGCCTCGCCGCGCCTCTGCTTGTCTGAGGAGCTCGTCCGTCTGAGCGGTCTGCCCGTCCGACCCGGGCGGACACGTTCCCCTGCGGGAACGTGCCCGCCACCCCCACACCCCCGTGACCCACCTTCGAAGGAGTAGGACATGACCACATCCCGCTACGTGATGGCCATCGACCAGGGCACCACGTCCACGCGCGCGATCCTCTTCGACCACAATGGGGCCATCGTGTCCTCCGGTCAGCGCGAGCACGAGCAGATCTTCCCGCGCGCCGGCTGGGTGGAGCACGACCCGGTGGAGATCTGGAAGAACACGCGCGAGGTCATCGGCGAAGCCCTGGCCCGCGCCGAGGCGACCCGGCACGACGTCGCAGCCGTGGGCATCACAAACCAGCGTGAGACCACCGTGGTGTGGGACCGCAGCACCGGCAGGCCGGTGTACAACGCCATCGTGTGGCAGGACACCCGCACCGACCGCCTCTGTGAGCGCCTGGCCGGCGACGCCGGCGCGGACCGCTACAAGGAGCGCGTCGGGTTGCCGCTGGCCACGTACTTCGCCGGCCCCAAGGTGGCCTGGATTCTGGAGAACGTGGACGGGGCCCGGGAGGCCGCCGAGAACGGCGACCTCGTCTTCGGCACCATGGACTCGTGGCTGGTGTGGAATCTCACCGGCGGCGGCGCGGGCGGCCGGCACGTCACCGACGTCACCAACGCCTCCCGCACCATACTGATGAACCTGGACACCCTCGACTGGAACAAGGAGATCTGCGCGGACATGGGCATCCCGATGTCCATGCTCCCGGAGATCGTCAGCTCCTCCGCCGAGGTGGGCACTGTGGCCGGCCACCAGCTGCTGCGCGAGACGCCGATCACCGGCATCCTGGGCGACCAGCACGCGGCGACCTTCGGCCAGGCGTGCTTCGAGGTCGGCCAGGCCAAGAACACGTACGGCACCGGCAACTTCATGCTGATCAACACCGGCGAGGAGCCGGTGCACTCGGACAACGGCCTGCTTACCACGGTGGCGTACCGCATTGGCGACCAGAAGCCGGTGTACGCGCTGGAGGGCTCGATCGCCGTCACCGGCTCGCTGATCCAGTGGTTGCGGGACAACCTCGGGATGATCGGTAGCGCCCCGGAGGTCGAGACCCTGGCCGCCGGTGCAGGGGACAACGGCGGCGTGTACTTTGTCCCCGCGTTCTCCGGCCTCTTCGCTCCGCACTGGGACGCCACAGCCCGCGGCGCCATGGTGGGCATGACCCGTTACGTCAACAAGGGACACATCGCCCGCGCGGCGCTCGAGGCCACCGCCTTCCAGAGCCGCGAGGTCCTGGACGCCATGAACGCGGATTCCGGCGTGGACCTCACCGAGCTGAAGGTCGATGGTGGCATGGTCGCCAACGAGCTGCTCATGCAGTTCCAGGCGGACCTGCTGCGCGTGCCCGTCGTGCGCCCCAAGGTCATCGAGACCACAGCTCTCGGCGCCGCCTACGCCGCAGGCCTGGCGGTGGGGTTCTGGTCGTCCCAGGACGAGCTCGGGGCCAACTGGGAGGAGGACAAGCGCTGGGAGCCCACCATGGACGAGGAGGAGGCTGAGCGCTCCCTGCGGCTGTGGAAGAAGGCCGTGGAACGCTCCCGCGACTGGGTCGATGAGGACGTCGTGACGGCCCGGGGCTGAGCCGTCCGGCCCGCAGGCTGGTCCATCCGGCCCCGTGCGCCCCGGGCCGGTCCGTGCCGACCCGGCCCCTCCGGAAGGACCCCGTGCAGGACTACCTCGCCTCCCCCGTCGACGGAGTGGGAGGACCAGGTGCTCGGCGCGGCCGAGGGTGTGGCGCCCGGGCACGGGGACCGCGTGACGCGCGTGGGCCGTCTCCTCGTCTCCGAGGGCGTCCGCCGGTTCGAGGCCGACGGCGTAGACCTCCGGGTGATCGACCCCGGCGGGATGCTCGGCGCCGCCTGACCGCGCGCCCCGGCGGGCGCTCCCGACTGTATCGCCCCGGGTTTGCTAGAGGCTCGGAAGTGCCGTAGCGGCGGTCGCCGGCACGGCCTGGTCGTGATCGTAGACGTCCTCGAACTCGACGGGTGGGATCATGCCGATCTCTCCATGGAGCCTTCGGTGATTGAACCAGTCGATGTACTCCGCGGTCGCGATCTCCAACTCGTCGATGTTCTTCCAGGGCCGGCGATTGCGGACCAGCTCGGCCTTGAACAGTGAGTTGAAGGCCTCGGCCAGGGCGTTGTCGAAGGAATCTCCCGTCGAGCCGACTGAAGCGACTGCCCCGGCCTCTGACAGGCGCTGGGTGTAGCGCACCGCGACGTACTGGACACCCTTGTCGCTGTGGTGCTTCAGCCCTTCCACGTCCTGGCCAGCGCGCTGGCGGGTCCAGATCCCCATTTCCAATGCGTCCAGAGCCAGATCGGTCCGCAGCGACTTCGACAGCTGCCAGCCGACCACACGCCGTGAGAACACATCGGTGACGAGTGCCGCGTACGCCCAGCCGGTGAACGCGCGGCAGTAGGTGATGTCGGCGACCCACAGCTGGTTCGGTGCCGTGGCCGTGAAGTCGCGTTCGACCAGATCAGGTCGAGTCTCGCGGCCATGGCCGGGAATGGTCGTGCGTGGCCCCTTGGCGCGGCTGATCCCGCGCAGCCCGGCTGTGCGCATGAGTCTCTCGACCGTGCACCGGGCTACCGGGAGTCCTTCACGGTGCAGCTGAGCGTGCAGCTTCCGGGCGCCGTAGACCCCGAAGTTCTCCGCGTGAACGCGCCGGATCTGCACCAGCAGTTGTTCATCTCGAACTGATCGCCTGGAGGGTGGGCGGGTCTTGAAGGCGTAGTACGTGCTCGGTGCGTTCTGCGTGCCCGCCGACATGAGCGTGCGGCAGATCGGTGTGAGCACCGAACTTCTGCTTGTGCTGGTCGATGAACTCCACGATCAGCGCTGTGGGCGGTCGAGCTCCGCTGCGAAAAAAGCCGAGGCCGATCGCAGGATCGGCGGATTCAAGCGGTGAGCGCAAGGAACTCTGCGAGCTTCTCTGATGGTGTCAGATAGCCCAATGTCTTCCGAGGGCGTCCGTTGAGACTGTCCTGGATCATGTCGAGTTCCCTGCGGCTGAGGCCGCTGAGGTCGGTGCCTTTGGGGAGGTACTGGCGCAGCAGGCCGTTGGTGTTCTCGTTGCTGCCGCGCTGCCAGGGCGAGTGAGGATCGCAGAA
>NZ_JAVKPT010000014.1:0-9620 GCF_040981045.1 Kocuria sp. CPCC 205260 | reverse complement strand
ATGCCGAGGACCGGCTGGCCGGCACCTGCTCATCCTGATCGATCCAGGCGCCGCCGAAAAGGTAACGGGGGGATGACGACGGATCCGGACCTGGGCTCTGCACGCGGACAGGGTCTGGCGGCAGGGCCCCAGCGCCGCGTCCTGCTGACGCTCGTGCTGGGCCAGGTGCTGGGCGGGCTCGGCACCGGGGCCACGCTGAGCCTCGGGGCGCTGCTGATCGGCGAGCTCGCCGGCTCCTCCGCCTGGTCCGGGATGGCCGCCACCATGAGCACCCTGGGTGCCGCCCTCTTCGCCCTGCCCCTGGCGGGACTCGCCCAGGCTCGCGGACGCCGGATCTCCCTGAGCGGCGGGGCACTCGCGGCGGCTTCCGGAGCGATCGTCGCTGTGACGGCAGCTGCGCTGGGGTCTGTGGTGCTCCTGCTGGCGGGCATCCTCCTGAGCGGCGCGGCCCAGGCCGTGAACCTGCAGTCGCGCTTCGCCGCCACGGATCTTGCCGCCCCGAGCAGCCGGGGCCGCGATCTCTCCCTGGTGGTCTGGTCGACCGCGATCGGTGCGGTCGCCGGCCCCAACCTGCTCAGCCCCGGTGAGGCCGTGGGCGCCGTCCTGGGCCTGCCGCCGCTGACCGGGGCCTTCGTGTTCACGGCGACGGCGCAGCTGCTGGCCGCCGTCGTCTATCTGGTGGGCCTGCGCCCGGATCCGCTGCTGACGGCACGGACGATGACCGATGCGAGCCACAGCGAGATCACGACGGACCCGACGGCATCCCCTTCCGCGGTCAGGCCCTGGCGGGCGATCCTCACGGTGGCGCTGAGCCAAGGCGTGATGGTCGCGCTGATGTCCATGACGCCGGTCCACCTGCAGGATCACGGCTCGGCGCTGAGCCTCATCGGGGTGACCATCAGCCTGCACATCGCCGGGATGTACGGTCTCTCGCCGCTCTTCGGAATCCTGGCTGACCGCGCCGGGGCTCACGTCACGGTGCTGCTGGGCCAGGCCCTGCTGGTCGGTGCACTGGTCCTGTCGCTGCTCGGCTCCGAGGCCTCCGGCGCGGTGACCGCCAGCCTGATCCTGCTGGGCCTGGGCTGGTCGGCCTCCACGGTGGCCGGCTCCGTGCTGGTCAGCCGCGCCGGGACGCCCGAGACGCGCTCGCGGATCCAGGGGGCGTCGGACCTGGTCATGAACCTGACGGGAGCCCTGGGCGGGGCGAGCGCCGGGCTGATCCTGAGCGCGGTCGGCTTCAGCGGGCTGGCGGGCCTGCTGCTGATCCCGGTGGGGGTTGTCGTCGTCCTCCAGGTCCTGCGGCGGTCGGCCGTGTGAGCCGGGGCGTCAGGAGCCGGCGGAACCCAGGGGGCTTGAGGTCGAAGGCCGGATTGCGCCCGAAGTGGAACAGCCCCGTGGGGACGGCGACCACCAGCAGCGCGGCCATGACGAGGCTCTGCTCGGAGGCGATCCCCCGCCCCGCCGAGTGGATACTCAGTTGCGCTATTGGCCCCTATAGCGCAACTGAGTATCCACTCGGCAGAGGGGTGGAGGGTCAGGAGAGCTTCGAGAGGATCGCCGTCATCGCCGTGGCCGGGATGATGTTCTCCTTCAGCCCGGCGTGGAAAGTGCCCACCGTGACGACGGCCGACTGCAGGGCGGAGATCTCGCGGGAGACCACCGTCTGCAGACGGGTCACGATGTGCGCGCCCAGCGCGATCGGATCCACCGAGTTCTCCGGCTGCGAGCCGTGGGACTGGCGTCCGCGCAGCGTCACACGCCAGGAATCGGCGTAGCTCATCACCGGACCGGTCGTCAGGCGGACCGTGCCGGAGATCCCCGGCATCACGTGCTGGCCGTAGATCACCTCGGGCTTGGGAGCGCGAGGGCCTCGCCTGGATCGGCGGTCATCCGGTGGGACGTTCCGGCGGCATGCCCTATCCTTCCATGATGTCGCGTGCGACCCCGCCCTGCGACCGGCCGCCGTCCAGGCGCTGAAGGACATCCCCGATGTCTTCAGCATCGAGCGCTGCCATCGCGGCCGGGACATGATGCTGACCGTGATCACGCCGTCGCTGATGTGGCTGACCGAGCACGTCTATCCCCAGCTCGACCAGGTGCCCGGGCTGCAGCGCTACGAGTCGTCGTTCTGCACCCGGCTGCACCACATCGCTGCCGAGTGGCGGCTGGGCGTGCTCGATGCCCACCAGCAGCGACGGCTGCGCGAGGCCGCCGGGCAGCGCAGCCCCTACACGGGCCGCACGCCCTCCCATTTCGCGGCGATCCTGCGCGAGCTCGCCCGCGACGGCCGGGCCAGCGCCGCTCAGATCGTTGCGGCCGCGGGGCTGAATCCGCCCACGGTCCGACGCCAGCTGCGCCAGGTCGTGCTGCCGGGGCCGGCCTGGGGCTGAGCTCAGCGCGTGGAGCACCGAGGTCATGCATGTCGTGGCATCCTTCCGGCGAGCGGGCCGACGGCTGTCGTCGGCCCCCGTCGTCCAGGAGGACTCCCATGACCGCAGCACTGCGCCCCTACCTCAACTTCCCCGGCAACGCCCGCGAGGCCTTCGAGTTCTACGGCGAGGTCCTGGGCGGCACGCCCAAGCTGGCGACGTTCGCCGACTTCGGCGCCGTCCCGGCCGACAGCGAGCACGCCGACAAGATCATGCACGGCGCCCTGGAGATCGACGACCTGATCCGCCTCTACGTCTCCGACTTCGTCGAGGGCATGGCCCCGGGCGAGTTCGTGAAGGGCAACGACGTCACCCTCGCGCTGATGGGCGAGGACTCCGACGAGGAGCGCCTCACCGCGATCTTCGACGCCCTCGCCGACGGCGGCACCGTGACCTTCCCGCTGGGCAAGCAGGTCTGGGGCGGGATCTACGGCGCGGTGACCGACCGCTACGGCATCTTCTGGCAGTTCAACATCGGGGGCTGAGTGCCTCGGACGACGACGGCAGGGCCGGTGCGCGATGCACTGGCCCCGCCGTCGTCGTGCGTGATGCGTCAGCGGATGCCGCGCATGCCCCGGGTGATCGTGCGGGACAGCGCCAAGGTGATCACGCCGATGCCGATCGTGATCGCGCCCAGGGTGCCGAAGTACACGGCTTCGGAATCGGCGCTGTAGAACCCGGCCAGCGAGCCGGACAGCGCGGTGCCTAGGGCGACGGCCAGGTAGTACAGGGAGATCATCAGCACCGGCATGGCCTCCGGCGAGAGCTTGGTCGACAGCGACAGCCCCACCGGCGAGACCATCAGCTCGCCCATGGTGGCCACCAGCATGATCAGTGCGATCCACCACACGGACACGGCCGCCACCGAGACCTGGGTGAGGAAGATCAGGAACGCCGAGCCCATGAGGATCAGCCCCACGCCGAACTTGGTGGCGGTCACCGGCTGGCGCTTGCCCAAGGTGGTCCACAGGTAGGCGAAGACCGGAGCCAGCAGGATGATGAACGCCGGGTTGAAGGACTGGACCCAGGGGATCGGGACCTGCCAGCCGAACACGTCGAGATCCAGTCGCGTGTCGGCATAGACCGTGATGACGGTGAACTGCTGCTGGAACAGCGCGAAGAACGCCGCCGTGCCGATGAACAGCGGGATGAAGGCGACCACCCGGGAGTGCTCGTCCGCGGTGAGCTTGGAGCTGGTCAGCATGATCGCGAACAGCGCGACGGCCGCGACCACGCACACGGCCACGATCGTTCCGGCCAGATTGGCGGCCGTGAGCCGCCCGCTGGCGACGGCGATCACGACCACCGCGACGGCTGCGATCGCGATGGCGATCCACTTGGGGTAGGCCGAGCGCGGCAGCGGATCCGGTACGACGTGGACCGACGACGGCATGCTGCGGCGGTTCCAGGCGTAGATGCCCAGGCCCAGCGCCATGCCGGCGGCGGCCAGGCCGAAGGCGAGGTGGAAGCCCCATTCCCGCTGGGCCCAGCCGGTGAGCAGGGGCCCGAGCAGGCCGCCGATGTTCACGGACATGTAGAAGATCGAGAACCCGCCGTCGCGGCGGGTGTCCTCTCGCGTGTAGAGCGAGCCCACCAGGTTGGTGATGTTCGCCTTGAGCCCGCCCGAGCCGATCGCGATGAGCCCCAGGCCGATGCCGAGGCCCCAGACGGCAGGGATCAGCGCCAGCGAGATGTGCCCGGCCATGATGAGGATGCCGCTGAGGAACATCGCCCGCTCGGAGCCGGTCAGGTGATCGGCCACCCAGCCGCCCAGGATGGCGCACAGGTAGACGGTGCCGCCGTAGGCGCCCACGATTCCGGTGGCCACGGCCGGGTCGATGCCCAGCCCGCCGTCGGCGACCTGCCAGTACATGTAGAGCAGGACGATGCCCTGCATGCCGTAGAAGGAGAAGCGCTCCCACAGCTCGACCGAGAACAGAGGCGCGAGCAGTCGGGGATGGCCGAAGAATCCGCGGTCCGCCTGCGCCTCAGCGGTCGAGGAGCTGGAATCTGGTGGAGGTGTGGTGGGGGACATCCCTGCACTGTGCACCTCATGGCATTCCCGATCGAGCATCTCTGGGGTCGGTCGCGTACCGTGTCGCGAAGACCACACTGAACTGCTGTTCCGTGCATGTATTCGCTTGTGTAAACTCGTTCTCGATACTGCACTCGACAACGCCTTGGGAGATCCCCATCGCTGCGCCAGTCCTCGCCCCGGTCTCCTCGGCCGGACCCGCTGCCTCGTCATCGCCTCGTCGCCCCGAGATCCAGGGGCTGCGCGGACTCGCCGTCGTCCTCGTGGTGGCCTTCCACTTGTGGGGCTCCGGCGTCTCCGGCGGCGTCGACGTCTTCTTCGTGGTCTCGGCGTATCTGCTGACGATGTCCTTCGCGCGCAAGGCCGAGGAGGGCAGGCCTCTGGCGCTGGTGCGCTACTGGTCGCGCACGTTCGTGCGGCTGCTGATCCCCGTGGCGATCGCGCTGCTGGCGGTGCTGGTCGCGATCCTGGCCTTCTACCCGGCCTCGCGCTGGGATTCCCTCTGGACGCAGCTCTTCGGCGCGGCCACCTACTCGCTGAACTGGGTTCTGGCCGCGGCCTCCGTCGACTACTACGCCGGCGGCGGGGTCGCCTCGAGCCCGGTGCAGCACATGTGGTCGCTGGCCGTGCAGGGGCAGGTCTTCGTGCTGTGGCCGCTGGTGATCGCCGTGGCGCTGGGGCTGTCCAAGGCGACGGGTCGTCGCTTCCGCCCGGTCGCGATCGGGGTTTTCGGCCTCGTGCTGGCGGCCTCGCTGACGGCCTCCGTGATCGTCACCCCGATGGAGCCCGGCCCTGCGTACTTCCACACCGGGCTGCGGCTGTGGGAGTTCGCGCTGGGCTCGCTGGCCGCGCTGATCTTCACCTCGCGGCTTTCGCGACGGGTCTCGCTGGTGCTGGGCTGGGGCGGATTCGCGGCCGTGGTCCTGACGGGCTTCGTGGTCGGCGGCAGCGGCCTCTTCCCCGGCTGGGCGGCGCTGATGCCCACTCTCGGCGCTGTCGCGCTGCTGATCTCGAGGGACGGCGGCGGGCGTCGTGGAGTCCACGTCCCCCTGTCCTGGCCCGCTCTGACCTGGCTGGGCGATCGCTCCTACGGCATCTATCTCTGGCACTGGCCGCTGATGATCACCTGGCTGCTGCTCTCGGGCGCGCAGACGGCCTCGCTGGGCGCCGGCCTGCTGATCTTCGCAGCATCGGTCGTGCTGACCCTGGGCACGGAGAGGGCCGTCGTCCTGCTCAGCTCCCCGCAGCGGGCCCGCGCCCGAGCCTCCCCACACGCAAGGAGCTCGTGCGTCTGGCTGCGATCGGCGCGGCGGTGACGGTGCCGGTCAGCGCGGCGCAGGCGTGGACGATCTCGCAGTCCGAGCTGCAGGCCTCCTACGAGGTCACTCCGGAGAACTACCCGGGTGCGGCCGCTGCCATAGACGGGGCGCCCGAGGCCCCGGACCTGAGGCCCGTGCCCCTGTGGTCCGAGGTCGACGACGAGTGGGGCGATCCTGGCGGTCAGGTCTGCGAGTCCAAGCCGGAGGGCTTCGACGACTCCGCCGAGTGCTACGTCTACGACTCGGCTGCCGGGGATGGGCGAGAGGCGCAGCGCACCGTCGTGCTGCTGGGCGACTCGCACGCCAAGCAGCTCTCCGAGCCCCTGAAGATCGCGGCCGAGAACCGCGACTGGCGCCTGGTCACCTTCGTCTACGCGGGCTGCCGCTACACCGGGCACGACGACGCCCTGCCGCCCGAGTGCAATGACTTCAACCGCGCAGCCGAGGCGGCTGTCCTGGAGCTCGACCCGGATGCCGTGATCGCCCAGGGCACCCGGTCCCAGATGCCCGATCAGGACCAGCGCGAGATCGTGGTGCCGCAGTGGAGCGAGGGCGTGGCCGGCTTCCAGGAAGCGGGCATCCCGGTCGTGAGCGTGCGCGACAACCCGCGCTGGGGCCGCGACATGTTCGAGTGCGTCGATCTCTACGGCGAGGACTCCCACCTGTGCGGCGACCCGGTGGACGAGGCGCTGGGCGGCCAGGCGATCGAGGACCAGTGGGCGGACGAGAATCCCGAGGTGCCGCTCGTGGACCTCACCGATCTCTACTGCCCCCACGGGCACTGCGGCCCCACGGTCGGCAACGTGATGATCTATCGCGACCTCGACCACGTCACGGCCATGTTCGGACGGACCACGGCGCCGATGCTCGAGCAGAGGCTCGTGGACGCACTGGGCTGGTGACTGCGCTTGCACGTGTTGGGCCGCAGCTGTCCGCACTTGCGCCCACCTGAATCGAGTGGTGCTGATCATGCGCCGAGTTCCGGCCCCAGGTCAGAGGCTGGTCGTCATGAATTGAAGATTCATGAGAAGTCAGGTTGCTTCACTGCTCATTTCACGGATGGCCCCGTGCAGAGGACCATATATGGAGTGATCCGACAGTGCGGGATCTCCGGCCCCGCCGCGAGATCCCGCCATCGGGTCCGTCGGCGCGCAGCATCGGGGGGTGCGGCGCGCCGGTTGAGCTCAGCTGCAGCAGCCCGAGTGGTCTCTGCGGTCGGGCTCTGGGCCGGGTTCGGTCGGGGGGCCGGACCCGGCCCGCTTTCATGCCCGGACCTTCTCCTGCCCATCAGCGCGACGTTGTGCTCCCTGTGCTGTCGGAGCCGCACGGGAGACTTCCGGCATGACTCAGCAACTCCGCCCAGCTGATGACGTCTCCGGACTCGAGTCGGAGGCCCTCGAGCTGCTGCGCGCGCTGACCGGCCGCCCGGATGCCGTCTTCCACCCGGGCCAGTTCCAGGCCATCTCCGCGCTGGTGGCGAATTCCCGTCGGGCTCTGGTCGTGCAGCGCACGGGCTGGGGCAAGTCCGCCGTCTACTTCATCGCGTCCCTGCTGCTGCGCGCCCGCGGGGCAGGCCCCACGCTGATCGTCTCGCCGCTGCTGGCGCTCATGCGCGACCAGGTCGCCGCCGCCGAGCGGGCCGGCGTGCGCGCCGCCTCCATCAGCTCCGCCAATGCCACCGAGTGGGGACAGATCCTCGAGCAGCTGGGCCGGGATGAGATCGACGTCCTGCTCGTGTCACCGGAGCGGCTCAACAACGCGCGCTTCCGGCAGGAGCAGCTGCCGGATCTCGTGCGGCGCATGGGGCTGCTCGTGGTGGATGAGGCCCACTGCATCTCGGACTGGGGCCATGACTTCCGCCCGGACTACCGCCGGATCCGCGACCTGATCGCCCAGCTGCCCAGCACCGTGCCCGTGCTGGCCACCACCGCCACGGCCAATGAGCGCGTCGTGCACGATGTCGAGGAGCAGCTCGGTGTGGGGATCGTGGACGCGCAGCGCGAGCCCGTGCTGACGCTGCGGGGCCCGCTGGCCCGCGATTCCCTGCGCCTGGGGGTGCTGCGGATGCCGTCGAACACCGTGCGCCTGGCCTGGCTGATCGAGCACCTGGGGCAGATGCAGGGCTCTGGGATCATCTACGCCCTGACCATCGGGGCGGCGGAGGACACCACCCAGGCGCTGCGGGACGCCGGGCACGACGTCCGCTCCTACACCGGGCGAACGGACCCCTCGGAGCGCGAGCAGCTCGAGCAGGAGCTCAAGGACAACCGGGTCAAGGCGCTCGTGGCCACCTCGGCGCTGGGCATGGGCTTCGACAAGCCGGATCTGGGCTTCGTGATCCACCTGGGGGCGCCGTCGTCCCCGGTCGCGTACTACCAGCAGGTCGGTCGTGCCGGTCGTGCCACGGACAGCGCGGATGTCCTGCTGCTGCCCGGCAGCGAGGACCGGGAGATCTGGGAGTACTTCGCCACGGCCTCCATGCCCACCGAGGCCAAGGCCACTGCTGTGCTCACCGCGCTCGAGCAGCACGGCGGGCCGTTGGGCCCGGGAGCGCTGGAGGCGCGCGTGGACATCAAGCGCACCCCGCTGACCCTGCTGCTGAAGGTCCTGGCCGTGGACGGGGCGGTCGAGCAGGTGCAGGGCGGCTGGCAGGTCACCGGTCAGCCCTGGCACTACGACTCCGAGCGCTACGACCGCATCCGCCGAGCCCGGGTGGACGAGCAGAACGCCATGCTCGACTACCAGAACAGCTCCAGGTGCCGCATGCAGATGCTGATAGAGCAGCTCGACGACCCCCACGCGGAGCCCTGCGGACGGTGCGACAACTGCGCGGGGCCCTGGTACTCAGATCACGTCAGCGGAGAGGCCTCGCAGGCGGCCACGTCCTCGCTGCAGAAGGTCGGGGTGCTGATCGAGCCGCGGGCGCAGTGGCCCACCGGCATGGACCGGCTCGGCGTGCAGGTCAAGGGCCGGATCCCGGAGGAGGAACGGGCGGAGAACGGCCGTGCGGTCGCGCGCCTGACCGATCTGGGCTGGGGCAACCGGCTGCGGGAGATCTTCCACGACGACGCCGAAGGCTGCCCCGTCGATCAGCAGGTCGATCCCGCCCTGGGCAAGGCGGCGATCGAAGTCCTGGCCGCCTGGGACTGGCAGCGCCGTCCGGCCGGCATCGTGGCCATGCCGTCGCTGTCGCGGCCGCAGCTGGTCTCCTCGCTCGCCCAAGGTCTGTCCCAGGCCGGGCGGATGCCGCTGCTCGGGCAGCTCGGGCTGGCGGAGGGGCACCCGCGGCAGGGCTCAGGGGGCAACGGGGCGTATCGGCTGGCGGCTGTGTGGGAGCGCTTCATCGTCACTCCGCAGATCCAGCAGGGGCTCGACCAGCTGCAGGGCCAACCCGTGCTGCTGATCGACGATCTCGTGGACAGCCGATGGACCCTGACCGTGGCCGCCCGTGCGCTGCGCCGAGCCGGCTCCGGGCCCGTCCTGCCGTTCGTGCTGGCCTCGCGCGGCTGAGCCGGCGCCGTTCCTCATCGGGGGCAGGGCTTCCGCGCTGGTCGGCGGCCGCACGTCGACAGGGTCAGAGCATGCGCTTTGACCCTGCCCGTAGGGGCCATTAGAGTGTCGTTCGCTGTTTGATCAGGAGAGTGCCGCCGTGCACCCTCTGCCACGACAGCATGGAGACGTGCCAGAGCGGCCGAATGGACTTCACTGCTAATGAAGGATCCGGGGAAACCTGGATCGGGGGTTCAAATCCCCCCGTCTCCGCTGCTGTCCTGAGTCGCGACATCGTTGACAGACGATGTCGCGGCTCAGGCTTTTTTCGTATGGGTTCGTTTTCTC
>NZ_JAVKPT010000013.1:0-11189 GCF_040981045.1 Kocuria sp. CPCC 205260 | reverse complement strand
TGGAACACGGCTCGGCTCCACGAACGACTGGGGTACCGGACCCCGGTCGAGGTCGAGGCTGCTTACACTGACCTCGAGGTGACCGCGCCCGCGGTGCCCTGACCTCGGAACGAAACCCAGGGCGCTTCAGTCAGCGCCCCTGAATGTTGACTCAATGGGGCGCGCCTGCCTCTGGGCGACGGGGACCCAGGAGTGGGCCCGGATCCGTACAGCTCCCGCTGTACGGTTAGTGCATGAGGATCTTGTCCCCGGTCGAGGTGATGTCCCGGTTCGGCAAAGCACTGGCCGATCCCACTCGGGCCGCGGTGCTGCTGCAGTTGCAGCAGGGCCCGGCGGTGCCCTCGGACCTGGCGGTGCCCTCGGACCTGGCGGCCCGGATCGGGGTGAGCCGTCAGATCCTGTCCAATCACCTGGCCTGTTTGCGTGACTGCGGGCTGGTCGTGGGTGTGCCGGCTGGGCGCAACGTGCGCTATGAACTCTCGGACCCGAAGGGGGCTTAACCCCTGATCTTGGACACGCGGAATCCAGCACGATGCTGGGGAAGCGAGAATCCAAGGATGGCAAGGAAGAACTACACCGACGAGTTCCGTCGCCGGGCGGTGGACTTGTACGAGTCCACGCCGGGCGCGACGCTCAAGGGGATCGCGGCGGATCTGGGCGTGTCCCGGGGCTCGTTGAAGGAGTGGGTCGACAAGCTCGGCTCCGGGACCACGAGGACCGGGGAGGTGGTCGCTCCGGTCGCGGGGCGGTCGGAGTCGCAGGCGGCGAAGGTCAGGAGGCTGGAAGCCGAGCTGGCCGCAGCGCAAGCCGAGGCCCACAAGCTCGCGCAGGAGCGGGACATCCTCCGTCAGGCGGCGAAGTATTTCGCCGGGGAGACGAACTGGTGAACCGCTTCCAGTTCGTCGAGGACCACAAGGACGCCTGGGGCGTGAAGCGGTTGTGCGAGGTCGTCGAGGTCGCCCGGTCATCGTTCTACGCGTGGCTGGCCGCCGCGCCGACACGGGCAGCGAGAGCGGCGGCCGACGCGGCGCTGGTGGCGCGGATCCAGGTGCTGCAGGATCCCGCCCGGGGCGGGGACCGCGCCTACGGCGCGCCCCGGGTCACGGCCGACCTCAACGAGGGCACGACGCCCGGCGATCGGGTCAACCACAAGCGAGTAGCCCGCGTGATGCGCGAGCACGGCCTGGCCGGTATCCGGTTGCGCAAGCGCGTGAGGACCACGCTCCCGGACCAGTCCGGCAGGCGGTTCCCCGACCTGCTCGGCCGCGACTTCAGCATCGGCGTGCCGTGCCGCCGCTACGTCGGGGACATCACCTACCTGCCCATCGCCGACGGCACGAACCTCTACCTCGCGTCCTGCATCGATCTGGGCTCACGCAAGCTCGCCGGCTGGAGCATGGCCGATCACATGCGCACCGAGCTCGTCGAGGACGCGCTGAAGGCCGCCTGGCACGAGCGCGGGACGCTGGCCGGGACGGTGTTCCACTCCGACCACGGCGCCGTCTACACATCGAAGGCCTACGCGCAGCTCTGCACGGACCTGGGCGTGACGCAGTCGATGGGCGCGATCGGCTCCTCGGCCGACAACGCCCTCGCCGAGAGCTTCAACGCCGCCCTCAAACGCGAGCTGCTCGAGGGTCGGGCGGGGTTCCCCGACGCGCCGACGGCATACCGGGCCGTGTTCCGGTGGGCGAACCGTTACAACACCCGCAGGCGCCACTGCGCGATCGGCAACATCGCTCCGAACGCCTACGAAGCCGCCGCCTCCGCTACACTCCCGGAAGCGGCATAACCGAAATGACACCGTGTCCAAGATTCAGGGTCAAGGCCCAAGCTGGCCCACGCGTTGGAGGATCTGCTGGGCACGATCCTGACCGTCGAGTCGGTGTGCCGGTGCGGGACACCCGAGTGTGCCGCCGAGGATCTCGCCGATGACGCCACCACCCAGGAGGTTCCGGCATGAGTGGAGAGCACAACCATTCCCACGCCGGCACCGGGCGGCGGGGGAAGCTGGCGGTGGTGTTCGCGATCACCGCCACGATCATGGTCGCGGAGATCATCGGCGCGGTGATCTCGGGCAGCCTGGCGCTGCTGGCCGATGCCGGACACATGTTCACCGACTCGGCCGGACTGCTGATCGCCCTGACCGCCGCGACCTTGGCGCTGAAACCGGCCACCGACAAACGCACCTGGGGGTACCAGCGCGCCGAGATCGTCGCCGCGGCCGCCCAAGCCTCGGTGCTGCTGGCCGTGGGCGGATTCATCGCCGTCGAAGGGGTCCGCCGGCTGTTCGACCCCCCGGAGGTCGAGTCCACGGCCATGCTCTGGTTCGGGGTGATCGGGCTGGTCGGCAACATCATCGGGTTGGCCATCCTCGCCTCGGGCCGGGGGGAGAACCTGAACATGAAGGCCGCGTTCCTGGAAGTGGCCAACGACGCCCTGGGCTCGGTAGCAGTGATCGTCTCCGCGATCGTCATCGCCACCACCGGCTGGACCCAGGTGGATGCGATCGTGTCCCTGCTGATTGCCGCCCTGATCGTCCCCCGGGCCCTGATCCTGCTGCGCGACACCATCGAGGTCCTGATGGAAACCACCCCGAAGGGCCTGGACCTCGATGAGGTCCGCACCCGCCTGGAAGCCCTGCCGCACGTGGTGGGCGTGCATGATCTGCACGCCTCGCGCATCGACTCCGACACCCCGGTGCTCTCGGCCCACGTCACCATCCACGACGGCTGCCTGACCGCTGAGCACGCCGGTGTCGTGCTGGCGGATCTGCAGGCCTGCGTGGCCCGTGACTTCCACGTGGCCATCGAGCACTCCACCTTCCAGATCGAACCGGCCTCCCACCGCCACGATGAGACCCTCCACCCCTAGTGAGCCTCCACCCCCGGTACGCCCCGCTCCCTGAACGCAGAACGGAAACCCCCTGTGAGCACAACCGTCAGCACCATCACCCCACAGCAGAAGTCCTCGAAGGCCAAGATCATCGTGTGGGTCCTCCTGGCCGCCGTCGTGGCAGCCGTGGCCATCCCCATCCTCATCGCCCGGGCCAACTCCACCCCGGCGGTGCCCGATGACGGGGGACAGGTGGTTCGGGAGAACAGCCGGGTGCTCTCCCAGGCCCCGAACGAACAAGCCGTGCTGGTGGAGTTCCTGGACTATGAGTGCGAGTCCTGCCGGGCCGCCTACCCCGTTATCGAGGAGCTGCGGGCCGAATACGCCGACACCGTCACCTTCGTTCACCGCTATTTCCCGTTGCCTGGTCACCGCAACTCCATGAACGCCGCCCTCGCGGTCGAGGCCGCCGCCCAGCAGGGCCAGTACGAGGCGATGTACCAGCGCATGTACGAAACCCAGACCGAATGGGGGGAGTCGGCCGAGGACCAGAGCGCGGTCTTCCGCGGCTTCGCCGAGGACCTCGGCCTGGACATGGCCGCCTTTGATGCCGCGATGGCCGATCCGGCCACCCAGGAGCGCATCGAGCTCGACGTCGCTGACGGTGAGGCTCTGGGCGTGGGCGGAACCCCGATGTTCTTCCTCGATGGGGAAGTGCTCAACCCGGAGACGCTGGAGCAGTTCCGAGCCGAGATCGAAGCCGCCGCCACCAGCTGACTCACTCCGTCACCAGACCACCGACCGCTTGCACCCTCGAGGGGCCCTCCCATGACTGATTCCACGACCATCGACCGCCCCCACGGCAGCGAACCCGACGGGCAGGCGCACCTGCCCGGCTTCGCCCGCCACCGCCCCTTCGCCCTGACCTTGCTGGTGACCGGGGTGATCGGGTGGATCGCCTCAGCGATCCTGGTGCTCGAGCGCTTGGAGCTCTACCGGGACCCCGACCACGTCACCAGCTGCGACATCAACCCGTGGGTGTCCTGCGGTCAGGTCATGGGCACCTGGCAGTCGGAGCTGTTCGGCTTCCCCAACCCGCTGATCGGCATCATCGCCTTCGCCGTGGTCATCACCACCGCCATGGCGGCCCTGGCCGGGGCACGGTTCGGGCGCTGGTACTGGATCGGCCTGCAGATCGGAGTCACCGCTGGCATGGTGTTCGTGATCTGGCTGTGGTCCCAGGCGCTGTTCACCATCTACATCCTGTGCCTGTACTGCATGATCGTGTGGGCGGCGATGATCCCGCTGTTCATCCTGCTCACTGTGCGCAACCTCGCCCACGGCATCATTCCCGCCCCGCCCCGGTTGGTGCGCTTCGCTTCCGAGTGGGCCTGGACCCTGGTGGCGATCACTTACGTGGCCGTGGCCGCCTCGGTGTTCTTCCGCTTCTTCACCGCCTTCACAGGCCTCTGACCAACCCCTGAGCGACCTCGGCCCCGGTATCCCTGAAGGAGGGGCGCCAGGGTCGTGTGCTGTCGGGGGGCAAGAGGGCTGCGGCGCACGGAGGCAAACAACATTACATTGCCCCGGTCCGATCAATCGGTTTTAAGCGATACCATCGGGTCATGCCGAATATTAGTTGTGCGACCGGCCTGGACCCGGCCGTGGCCCTGTTCCATTCCCTGTCCGATCCCACTCGCCTGACCATCGTGGCCCGCTTGGCCGCCGGAGAGGCCCGGGTGCGAGATCTGGTGGAGCAGACCGGACTAGCACAGTCCACCGTCTCGGCCCATGTGGCCTGTCTGCGGGACTGCGGGCTGGTAGCCGGCCGGTCCGAGGGCCGCCAGACCTTCTATGCCCTGGACCGCCCGGAGCTGATGGACCTACTGGCTACCGCCGAAACCCTGCTGGCGGCCACCGGGTCGAAGGTCGCACTGTGCCCGAACTACGGCCGGGACGCCCAGCAGGCCCAAGAGAACCAGGGGGTTGTTCGATGAGTGATGCTTGCTGCGCCCACGACGATCCCGCTCACCACGAGGAGGCGGAGACGGAGCCGGTTGGTTTCTGGCAGGTGAGCGAGGTGCGGTTCGCTACCGCGGCCGGAGCGCTGCTGGCAGTCGGGTGGTTCATCCACCTCCTGGAGGGCTCGGAGTGGTTGACCACCGTCGTGAGCGTGGTGGCGCTGGGGTTGGCGGGGTGGACGTTCGTGCCTTCCACCGTGCGCCAGCTGGCCAAGGGCCGCATCGGGGTCGGCACGTTGATGACGATCGCCGCCGTCGGGGCGGTAGCCCTGGGTGCGATCGAGGAGGCGGCGGCGCTGGCCTTCCTCTACGCGATCGCCGAGGCGTTGGAGGAGTACTCGGTGGCGCGCACCCGGCGCGGGCTGCGTGCGCTGCTGAATCTGGTCCCGGATCGGGCCACGGTGCTCCGTGGCGGGGTGCAGGTCACCGTGGCCCCGGCCGAGCTGGTCCTGGGGGATCGGATGGTGGTCCGTCCCGGGGAGCGGGTGGCCACTGACGGACGGATCCTCACTGGCCGCACCTCGGTGGACACCTCGGCGTTGACCGGGGAGCCCGTGCCGGTGGAGGTCGGACCGGGTTCGGAGGTTTACGCCGGGTCCATCAACGGCACCGGCCCGCTGGAGGTGGAGGTCACCAGCACGGCCGAGGAAAACTCTCTGGCGAAGATCGTGCACATCGTCGAGGCCGAACAGTCCCGCAAGGGCCCCAGCCAGCGGCTGGCCGATGCCATCGCCAGCAAGCTGGTGCCGGGAATCCTCATCGCCGCGGCCCTGATCGTGGCTTACGGGTTCATTGTCGGGGAGCCGCTGCTGTGGTTCGAACGCGCCTTGGTCGTGCTGGTGGCCGCTTCCCCGTGTGCGCTGGCGATCTCGGTGCCCGTCACCGTGGTTGCCTCGGTGGGGGCGGCCAGCCGCATCGGGGTGCTGATCAAGGGCGGGGCCGCGGTGGAGACCCTGGGCAAGATCCGCACCATTGCCTTGGACAAGACCGGCACCCTCACCCGCAACAACCCGGCCGTCATCGAGGTCGCCACCACCGCCGGGGCGACCCGAGAGCGGGTGCTCTCTCTGGCGGCTGGGCTGGAGGCCGCTAGCGAACACCCCCTGGCCCGGGCCATCCTCGCCGCCACATCTGAGCGCGCCGAGGTGACCCACGTGGACACCGTTCCCGGGGCCGGGCTGTACGGCACCTTCGAGAGCGCGCGTCTGCGCCTGGGCCGCCCCGGATGGATCACACCCGGGCCCCTGTCCGCCGAAATCGAGCGGATGCAGCGCGCCGGGGCCACGGCCGTGCTCATCGAGCAGGACGGCAAGGTGCTTGGGGCGATCGCGGTGCGTGATGAGCTGCGCCCGGAGGCCCGAGAGGTGATTACCCGGCTCAACCGCGCCGGATACACCACCGCGATGCTCACCGGGGACAACACCCTCACCGCCACCGCCCTGGCCGAGGCCGCCGGCATCACTCAGGTCCACGCCGACCTGCGCCCGGAGGGCAAAGCAGAGATCATCCGCACCCTCAGGGAGCAGCGCCCCACGGCGATGGTCGGTGACGGCGTCAACGACGCCCCGGCCCTGGCCACCGCTGACATCGGCATCGCCATGGGCGCGATGGGCACCGACGTGGCCATCGAGACCGCCGACATCGCCTTGATGGGCGAGGACCTCCACCACCTGCCCCAGGCTCTCGACCACGCCCGGCGAACCCGGTCGATCATGCTGCAGAATGTCGGGGTGTCCCTGGCGCTGATCGCAGTGCTAATCCCCTTGGCTCTGTTCGGCATCCTGGGGTTGGCCGCGGTGGTGCTGGTGCACGAGGTGGCCGAGATCTTGATCATCGCCAACGGGGTGCGCGCCGGCCGGATCCGCCGTGACACTGCGCGCCTGGCCGCCCAGCCCGCCCCGGCCCTGGAACCGGCCGCATGAGCGACGCACCCCCGCCCCGCACCAGCGCCTCGAGCAGACCGGAGACCCGCAGCAGGAAAGTCGTTCTGCTGGTCGGGGCGGCGGCGCTGGCCGCCGTCGACCTGATCCTCAAAGCCGTGGCCGAAGCCCGGCTTGCGAGCGGCGAGACGGTGGATCTGGGGCTGCTCACGCTGCGCCTGCACCACAATCCCGGGGTGGCCTTCGGCCTCGGGGCGGGCCTGCCCGATTGGGTCGTCATCGCCGCGACCGGACTGATCATCGCGGGGCTGACCTGGTACCTGCTCACTACGGCACCCGCCTTCACCCGGCTGGCCCGTACGGGAGCGACCCTATTGCTCGGGGGCGCGGCTGGGAACTTCCTCGACCGCCTCGACGGCAACGGGGTAGTGGACTACCTGCACACCGGATGGTTCCCCACCTTTAACCTCGCCGACGCCTTCGTCACCACCGGGGTCGTTGTCTTCGTCTTGGGCGCGCTGCTGGCCCCGGAACCCCGCCCCGACCCCACCGAGTAGCGGGCCACCTCACTGCCCACGACCTGCCACCAGGGCCGCCGAGCCGGTTCGCGCCCCGCACGGATGCCGCCGCATCCGAAGGACTGCACAGCAGACGTGAGACAGGGACCTTCCATCCCCGACAAAAGACAAGTTATGGACTTCATCTCCCCCGTGATGCAAGCGATCGGCCTGTTCGCGGCCACCAACATCGACGACATCATCGTGCTCTCCCTGTTCTTCGCCCGCGGAGCCGGGGTCCGAGGCACCACCGTCAAAATCGGGATCGGCCAGTACGTAGGCTTCGGCGGCATCCTGATCGCCTCCGTGCTGGTGACCCTGGGCGCCAGCACCTTTTTGCCGCCCGAGGCCATTCCCTACTTCGGCCTCATCCCCCTGGTCCTCGGCCTCATCGCGGCCTGGAAGGTCTGGCGCAGCGACGACGATGATGACGATGACGAGGGGAAGGTCGCCGGCAAACAGGTCAGCATCTGGACTGTCGCCGCAGTCACCTTCGCCAACGGCGGGGACAACATCGGGGTCTACGTGCCCGTATTCGTCACCGTGGGCCCGACCGCGATGGTGGCCTACTGCATCGCCTTCCTGGCCATGGTCGCGGTGCTGGTGGCCATCGCCAAGTACGTCGCCACCCGCAAACCCATCGCCGAGGTCCTGGAACGGTGGGAACACATCCTGTTCCCGATCGTGCTGATCGGCCTGGGCGTGGCCATCCTCCTCGAGGGCGGGGCCTTCGGCCTCTAACCCACTTGCCGGCTGAGCTCAGCCCCACGACGGGACGCTGGCCCTCCGCGCCCGCCCCGGGGCGGCGTGAACGGCCAGGTCGTCCCACCTCCTGCCTGGACGGTTCACTGCCGTCGATGGTGAAACTAGGCTCGGCGGAAACCATGCGGGTGCGCTAAGAGGTGGAGACCATGCCAAGGATGTCCGCGCTGGAGGCCTTCTTCTGTCGCAGCGCGCCATGGGCTCTTGTGGCCCGGCGGATGGTTCCCTGGGCGACCCAGGGGTTCCCCGTCACCGGGGACGTGCTGGAGATCGGTGGAGGCAGCGGTGCGATGGCCGAAGCCATCGCCCGAGCCCATCCCCGGGTTCGGCTCACCACGACCGACGCCGACCCGGCGATGGTCGAAGCCGCCCAGGACCGCCTGGCCGGATTCCCCCTGACCCAGGCGCGTCAGGCCGATGCCACTCGGTTGCCCTTCGAGGACGAGTCGTTCGACACGGTTCTGAGCTTCCTGATGCTCCACCACGTCATCGAGTGGGAACGCGCGGTGGCCGAGGTGGCCCGGGTTCTGCGACCGGGCGGGGCCTTCGTGGGATACGACCTGCTGGCCTCACGGATGGTATCTCTGGTGCACCGTGCCGATCGGTCACCGCACCGGCTCATCGAACCTGGAGCCTTCGAACCAGTCCTCGACCAGGCCGGCCTGGACCCACTCGCCCTCCGGCTGTCCTTCGGCGGGCCGGTCGTGCGCTTTGTCGCCCACAAGCCGGGCAATGCCCAGGACGCTTCCGGCAACGACATCACTTCCAGGAGCAGCCGATGAACAGCGCGCCCATCACCCCCGAGACCATCCATGAGGAGCTGGAGCGGGTTCGCGCGGACTTCCATGCCCTGGTCACTGAAGCGACCCCTGCGGATCTGCGCCGGCCCTCGTCGGGCACCCGGTGGACCAACGGGCAGCTGCTGTTCCACATGTTCTTCGGCTACCTCATCGTGCGCCGCCTGCTACCCCTGGTGGGCAGGTTGCCCGATCCGGTCAGCCGCATCTTCGCCCGAGCACTGGAGGCCGGCACCCGAGCTTTCCACGTCATCAACTACCAGAGCGACCGGGGTGCGGCCCGGGTGATCCACGGCCCGCGGCTGATCCGGTGGTTCGACCGCACCCTCGACTTTCTGCAGGCCCGGCTCAGAATCGAGTCGGAGGATGCGCTGGCCCGCGGGATGCACATGCCGGTGCACTGGGATCCCTACTTCCGGGACTGGATGAGCCTGGCCGAGATCTACCACTACGACACCCAGCACTACGACCACCACCGTCAGCAATTGACGCTCAGCCGAGCACCGTGAACCCGCTCCGATTCACGGACCTGGTGATGCATGTTGCGGTTCCGGCGTGGACATCGTGCACGTCTGCTCCACGTCACCGCGGGAACCGCTGAAGGCGCTGGTCGGGCCATCCTGATCCCAGGGATGTGCCGGTACCTCGATAGCCTGGGTTAAAGGGACTGTACGTTTTTCGGTGTAACTCCCGAACTGGGAGGTATGACCGATGGATGACGTGATGGCATCGCAGAACGTGGAGGTTCAGGAGCCCGTGACCATGACTGGGGAGCAGCGGCAGGGCGCCGAGCATCGCGGCAAGGAGGTGCCGGCGGTGGACCGGGCTCTGGTGGCGCAGCTGGTGGCCGGTGCCCGAGAGCAGGGCCTGGACCTGGCCGGGGAGAACGGGCTGCTGGGCCAGCTGACGAAGCTGGTGCTGGAGTCGGCTCTGGAGGGCGAGATCACCGACCACCTGGGCTACGAGCCCCACGAGCGTGGCGGATCCAGCGACGGCAACAGCCGTAACGGCACCCGGGCGAAGACGGTGCTGACCAAGGCTGGGCCGGTGGCGGTCGAGGTGCCCCGCGACCGTGCCGGGACATTCGAGCCGGCCATTGTGAAGAAGCGGCAGCGGCGGCTGGGCAGCGTGGAAGACATGGTGCTCTCACTGTCCGCCCGCGGGCTGACACACGGGGACATCAGTGCACACCTGGTCGAGGTCTACGGCGCGGACGTGTCCAAGACGACGATCTCCACGATCACGGACAAGGTCCTCGAGGGCATGTCCGAGTGGCAGAACCGTCCGCTGGACCCGGTGTATCCGGTGGTCTTCGTGGACTGCATCCACGTGAAGGTGCGTGACGGTCAGGTCGCCAACCGGCCAATCTACATCGCCCTGGCCGTGACCGTGGACGGCAACCGCGACATCCTCGGGCTGTGGGCCGGGGACGGCGGAGAGGGCGCGAAGTACTGGCTGCAGGTCCTGACCGAGATCAAGAACCGTGGGGTCGAGGATGTGCTCATGCTCGTCTGCGACGGTCTCAAGGGCCTGCCTGATTCCGTGGCCACCGTGTGGCCGGCCACGATCGCGCAGACCTGCGTGGTGCATCTGATGCGCAACAGCTTCCGCTACGCCGCCCGGCAGGACTGGGACGCGATCTCGCGGGCCCTCAAGCCCGTCTACCAGGCCGCGACCGTGGCCGAGGCCGAGGAGCGCTTCTTGGAGTTCCAGGAGAAGTGGGGTCGGAAGTACCCGGCGATCGTGCGGCTGTGGTCCAACTCCTGGGCGGAGTTCGTGCCGTTCTTACAGTTCGACCGCGAGATCCGTCGGGTGGTGTGCACCACGAACGCGATCGAGTCGGTCAACGCCCGCATCCGCAAGGCCGTCAAGGCGCGTGGCCACTTCCCGAACGAGCAGGCCGCGCTCAAGTGCGTCTATCTCGCCGTGATGGCCCTGGACCCGACCGGCAAGGTGAATCGCCCCGGGTCTGGTGGAGGCTCTGATTCCACGGGAGGATGAGGAGCATGGCAGCACCGAGGAAGTACCCGGACGAGCTTCGGGAGAGAGCCACGAGGATGGCTGTTCAGGCGCGACGGGATCCATCGACGAGGTCGGGCACGTTCCGTCGTGTGGGCGAGCAGCTCGGGATCAATCCCGAGACTCTGAGGAATTGGGTCGTGCAGGCCGAGGTTGACGAGGGGCACCGTCCCGGGACCACGACCAGCGAGTCCCAACGCCTGGTCGAGCTGGAGAAGGAAGTGTGTGAGCTGCGCCGGGCGAACTCGATGGCGCATTCAAGCGGTGGGCGCAAGGAACTCTGTGAGCTTCTCTGATGGTGTCAGATAGCCCAGCGTC
>NZ_JAVKPT010000128.1:0-501 GCF_040981045.1 Kocuria sp. CPCC 205260 | reverse complement strand
GCGGCGTCCACAAGGACCCGCTCCCCCGCCGGGGAGATGCTCACCATGTGGGAACGGCGGTCGAGCGCGTTGCGGGAACGCGTGATGTGACCATGCACCTCCAACCGGTGCAGGGTCTTGCCCATGGTCTGGGCCTGGACGCGCACTTGGTGGGCCAGTTGCGCCTGCGTCATGCTGCCCTCCGAGCGGAGGACGTCCAGGGCCATCACGCCCGCGTGGGTGATACCGAGAGACGCGAGGTTCTCGTTCCACGCGTGTTCCACGAGGCGAGCCGCCGTGGACAGCAGACGGTTCGTGGGCCACTGGTTCTTGTAGGACATAGGACTATCGTATCCACTCGACGAAATCGCTGAACAATACTACAGGGCACCCCGCCAGTCAAATCCCCGCGCCGAACATCGTCTTGCGAACCCCTCTCGTGCGACTGCGGGAACCGCCCGGGATCGTGCGCACTGGGCGCGGGACGGACGTAGCGACGTCGTACGGCGGGACCGAGACCGG
>NZ_JAVKPT010000127.1:0-502 GCF_040981045.1 Kocuria sp. CPCC 205260 | reverse complement strand
ATGCTCGGCGTGACCGAGATCGCCGCCCGGGTGGGCCTGCACAAGAGCACCGTCTCCCGGCTCCTGGCCACCCTGGAGCAGGAGAACGTCGTGGAGCGCGATCCGCAGAGCCGCCGCTACCGCCTCGGGCTGGGCCTGATCTCCATGGCGGGCCCCCTCCTCGCGGAGCTGGACGAACGGCGCGTGGCGTACCCGGTGCTGCAGGAACTCACGGAGCAGACCCGGGAGACGAGCGCGCTGATGCTCTGGAACGGCGACCAGGCCGTGTGCGTGGAGCAGATCCCCAGCCCGCGGCAGATCAAGCACACCACCCCCCTGGGCACCCGGTACAACACCGCGCTCAGCTCCTCCGTCCAGCTCTTCCTCGCCGCCCAGCCCGCCGAGCGGGTCCGGGCGCTGATCCGCTCCGGCCTCGTCGAGCACCCCGATCCCACCGAGGCGAGCATCGACGCCTACCTGGAGGTCCTGCGGCAGGCCGGTGCCGACGGGGTGGCCGTCAACT
>NZ_JAVKPT010000126.1:0-503 GCF_040981045.1 Kocuria sp. CPCC 205260 | reverse complement strand
AGTTGACACAAGCAGCTTCGAGAACTTTATAAAATCCTGTAGTGAATGAGAGAGGTTAAGACTGGTAGCCAGTTCCGGAAAGACCTGAAACGGTACAGGAATGATAATACCAAACTTGAAAAGCTTTATGATATTGTAGGATACTTGGAACGTTGTGAGGACGTTCCAAAAGAGTTTAAACCTCATATGCTTTCAGGTGATTATGCAGGTCACATGGAATGTCACGTAGAAAATGATTTTCTTTTGATATGGATCGATGATGAAGTCGTAAAGCTGGTTAGGCTTGGCAGTCATTCGGAATTGTTTGGAAAGAAGAAGAAATAACATAACTATTTTAGAAAGTCAGCAGAACTTGTTTTGTTTTTGAAGTTCTGCTGACTTTTGTTTTATGCTTTTGTTCAGAACAAGGACAGCTGCCGTTTGTCCTCTTCTTCCTGTTTGTGTACTTTCTGGCTCTGCTTCTCATACTCGAGTATCTCCTGTATTGACCGGATAGCTCTTTT
>NZ_JAVKPT010000125.1:0-503 GCF_040981045.1 Kocuria sp. CPCC 205260 | reverse complement strand
GGCCCGGACCGTGCTGGAGCGCGTGGGGCCGGAGGAGCTCGGGGACCACACCTGGGACCTCGTCTACCAGTCCCGCTCCGGGCCGCCGCAGGTGCCGTGGCTCGAGCCGGACGTCAACGACGCCCTCGAGGAGCTCGCCGAGCGCGGTGTCGCCGGTGTGGTCCTCGTGCCGCTGGGCTTCGTCTCCGACCACATGGAGGTCAAGTGGGACCTCGACACGGAGGCCCTGGAGACCTGCGAACGGCTCGGCCTCCCGGCCGTGCGCACCCCCACCGCGGGCACCCACCCGGCGTTCGTGGCCGGGCTCGCGGACCTCGTGGAACAGCGCGTCGCCGGGCGCGCCGCCCCGCCGCGGCTCTCCGCGTGCGCCGAGGGCACGTGGTTCGACGACTGCGCCCCGGACTGCTGCGTCAAGGTGCTGCGCGGCGCCACCGGGCCCCGTCCGACCATCGCGCAGCGCCCCCAGGGCGAGCCCCTCCCGGTCGCCCTCGACGAGGCGGGGG
>NZ_JAVKPT010000124.1:0-506 GCF_040981045.1 Kocuria sp. CPCC 205260 | reverse complement strand
AGGTGCGCGACCTGGACGCGCTCGAGGCGGCGGCCGCGCGGTAGCCGGCGCAGCGGCGTCGTCGACCCGTGACGAATGCGCCCGTACGGCGGGTGATGCCGGGTCGTCGCGGGGCGGCCGTGCTCAGCCGAGGACCAGGGTCGCCGCGCCGCGCAACAGGACGACGACGCCGCCCGCGGCCGCGAGCGCCATGGCCAGTTTCTGCGCGGTCGCCTTGGTGAGGTGGCGAGACAGCCAGGTCCCCACCGCGATCCCGGCCAGGACCGCGAGCACGAGCGCGCCCACGGCCGCGAGCGCGGGGACGGGCAGGGCGAAGTGCACCCCGGCCGCGAGTTTGGAGACCACCGACAAGGCCCCCATGGACATGAACACGGGCTGCATCGTGGCCGCGAACCGGTGTTGGTCCCAGCGGGTCACGCGCGAGTAGATCACCATGGCGGGGGCCGCCACACCCGCGGTGGAGTTGAAGAATCCCCCGATCACCCCGGCCGGGACCATGGCCTTGC
>NZ_JAVKPT010000123.1:0-507 GCF_040981045.1 Kocuria sp. CPCC 205260 | reverse complement strand
CCCACACCAGCTCCGAGGAGTTCCCATGAGCACCCAGCCCGTCCCGTTCCCCGCCGCGACGATCCTGGGCTACCCCCGCATCGGCCCCGACCGCGAGCTCAAGCGCGCACTCGAGTCCTATTGGAAGGACCCGCAACAGCACCCCGCCACCACCGTGCTGGACACCCTCGCCCGGTTGCGTGAGCGCACCGCCACGCGATTGTCCGAACTCGGCCTCACCGCGGATCACGCTGTGCCGTCCGAGGGGTTCGCGGTGGACCACGTCCTGGACACGTCCCTGGCGCTGGGCTCGGTTCCCGCGCGGTTCATCGCGGACGGCTACGAGCCCGCCGCCCCGGACACGCCCCGCGGGATCGAGCTGATCACGGCGTTGTCCCGCGGCACCGATCGGTTGGAGCCGCTCGAGATGACCAAGTGGTTCGACACCAACTACCACTACTACGTACCCGAGATCGGCCCGGACACCCCGTTGCGTGCGAACCCCGAGAGTCTCGTGTCCCGCTACCG
>NZ_JAVKPT010000122.1:0-507 GCF_040981045.1 Kocuria sp. CPCC 205260 | reverse complement strand
TACCGCAAGCGGCTCGTGGCGGCCGGCACCGCCGACGCCGTGCACGCCCGGCAGGCCTGACGGGCCACGAGCGACGTCCTCGTGGCCACCGGTCACGGGCAGATGCCCGTCCACGTGGCGGTGCCCGACGGCCCGGGGCCCTGGCCCGGGGTGGTGCTCGTGCACGACTTCACCGGGATGAGCCAGGACCTGCGCCACCAGGCGGACTGGCTGGCGGGGGCGGGGTTCCTCGCCGTGGCCCCGGACCTCTTCCACTGGGGCGGCCGGCTCCGCTGCCTGCGCACGATCATGAAGGACATCGGCGCCCGCCGGGGACGCACGTTCGACGACGTCGAGGCGGCGCGGTCCTGGCTCGCCGCGCGCCCCGACTGCACGGGCCGGATCGGGGTCGTCGGCTTCTGCATGGGCGGCGGCTACGCGCTCGCCCTCGCCGTGGAGCACGGGTTCTCGGCCGCGAGCACGAACTACGGCGGGTGCCCCGAGGGCGCCGAGCAGTGGCTCCCGGAC
>NZ_JAVKPT010000121.1:0-507 GCF_040981045.1 Kocuria sp. CPCC 205260 | reverse complement strand
GCGGGACTCGCGATCCCCGGTCACCTACCCCCGGACCAATTGGAGACCGCCCTCGCGGACACCCGGGAGGAGCGGACGCGCCTCGGTCCACAGCACGACGACGCTCACGTCCGCCGCCTCGTCGCCCAGGTCCGGGAGGACGGCTGGTCCCTGAACCCCGGACGTATTGTGGAGGGCTCGTGGGGCATGGCGGCCGCGGTGTTCGACGCGACCGGCCAACCCCGCTACGCACTCTCCCTGACGGGGATCGAACCCCGGTTCACCGCGGAACGCAGACCCCGCCTCGGGGCGGCTTTGCTGGACCAGGCCCACAGGCTCTCCACGGCGCTGCGCGCGGGGGCCACGACCGTGTGAACCGGACGCAGCGGCGTCGTCCCGTACCGTCAGACCCCGCGTCCTCGCACCCCGGAACATCTGTGCCCCGATACCGCACGCGTTGTGCGACTGCGGGTGTTTTTCCGGGACGCAGATGTTCGGGCCCTTGGCCGGAGAGGGGCCGTGGAACGC
>NZ_JAVKPT010000120.1:0-508 GCF_040981045.1 Kocuria sp. CPCC 205260 | reverse complement strand
GACCGGCCGAGCTTCTGCAGCTCTCTTGTGAGCCTGCCCTGGCCCGGGCCGATCTCGACGATCGGACCGGTCGAGTCGCCTACCAGCCGTGAGAGCCGGTCGATCGTGGTGTGGTCAGTGAGGAAGTTCTGGCCGTGCTCATGTCGGCCGCCACGGTAAGTGGGCATAGAAAAGGACGCTCCATCGAAGCAGGCGTCCGGGCACGCAAAAGCGCCGCCCGGCTGGACTCGCGGAGCGGCAGAACGTCCTGGAACAGGTTCCGCCGCTAGAAGCGGCGGAACCGGGTCACTGCAATTGATGGACTACCCATGGCCCCCACCCTATCGCACCAGGGCTGTTCAACAGCTGATCAAGGGCCTGGCCTGGGGCCCTCCTACCTCCAGAGCGGTCTGGGCGGCACTGGAATCGCCCATCACGGCAACAGCCGCGCCAACGTCAACAACGTCCTTGCCCGCAACACTTAGATGTCCGCCACCGCACTGCTAGCGGACATCTAAGGCCCACATCC
>NZ_JAVKPT010000012.1:0-19961 GCF_040981045.1 Kocuria sp. CPCC 205260 | reverse complement strand
GACCCGACCATGCCTCAGACCCCGTCGACAGTCGCCCTAGCGGCTTGACGAAAACCATAGAGGCACCCCCCCCGACCGCTGGCTGGCGCGCCACCCGAAGCGCAGCAAAGAGCCCATACTGCCACTCCCCCTCCGCCGAGTGGATACCCAGTTGCGGTGAGAGGCCCGATAGCGCAACTGGGTATCCACTCGGCCCAGAAGGTACCTACCATACGTATGGTAAGTTTGAAGCATGACGACGAAACCCCAGATCCTCGACGCCGCTCTCGACGTCCTGCGCGATGGCCGCTCCCTGACGATCGACGCCGTCGCACAGGAGGCGAAGCTGACCAAGCCCGGCGTCGTGCACCACTTCCCCACCAAGGAGGCGCTGGCCTTCGCGGTGCTGGAGCACCTGCTCGCCCGCTGGGAGGCCGAGCTGTCGGAGCGGGCCGGCGCTGGCGCGAGTCCCGAGCAGCGGCTGCGCGCCTACGCGGAGCTCACGCTGCTCGGCGAGATGGACACCGCCGATCTCGCGCTGTTCGCCGATCCCCGGCTGCGCGAGAAGCTCTCCGTGCGCTGGGGCGAGCGGATGGATGCCTGGTTCGGCTCGCTGAGCCACCCGCGCGCGGCCGCTGTGCGCTACCTCGCCGACGGCGCCTGGATCGACCGCTGCCTGGGGATCCTCCCGCAGGATCACGACCAGCGCGCGGCCGTGCTCGACGTCGCCCTGTCCCTGCTCGGGAGAGAGGCCGACTCATGAGGAAATGGCTCTTCCTGACCCTGGCGATCCTGGTCGAGGTGACCGCCACGCTGTCCCTGAAGGCGGCGCTCGAGGCGCCCGCGCTCTACGCCGTGGTGGTGATCGGCTACGCGAGCGCCTTCCTGTGCCTGTTCCAAGCCCTGCGCGAGGGCATGAGCCTGGGCGTGGGCTACGGCATCTGGGCCGCCTGCGGCGTGGCCCTGACAGCGGTCCTGTCCGCCGCGATCTTCGACGAGCCCCTCACCCTGCCCATGGGCATCGGCATCGCCGCCGTGATGGGCGGCGTGCTGCTGGTCGAGCTCGGCTCCCAGGAGTCGCACGCGACCTCGTCGACGGTCCCGCTGGACCTTCTGTCCCCTGACGATCAGCAGAAGGAGGCGACGGCCCCGTGACCATGCTCGCGCTCGCATCCCTCGTCCTGGCGATCCTCTTCGAGGTCAGCGCCACGCTCTGCCTGCGCATGGCCGCCGGCGGCTCCCGACTGTGGTGGCTGGCGATCGGCCTCGGCTACGTCCTGGCCTTCTCCATGCTCTCGCTGACCCTCGCCGAGGGCACCCCGCTGGGCGTGGCCTACGGCGTGTGGGCCGCAGCCGGCGTGGCCCTCACTGCGATCCTCAGCCGCGTCCTGTTCCAGGAGCCGCTCACCCGGGTCATGAGCCTGGGGATCGCCCTGATCATCGGCGGCGTGCTGCTCATCGAACTCGGCGCCGCGCACTGACCTCTCTCCCCGCCGAGTGGATACCCAGTTGCGCTATTGCGCCCGACAGCGCAACTGGGTATCCACTCGGCAGGGAAGAGGTGGGGATCAGCTCCAGCCGGTGACCTGGGCGAAGATCAGGAAGCCGATCGAGATCAGCACCCAGACCCCCAGCAGCGGGGCATAGAAGCGCACCCACCGGTTCCACGGGATGCGCCCGACCACCAGCGCCGCCATGAAGTACCCGGAGGTCGGGTACAGCACGTTCGTCATGCCGTCGCCGGTCTGATACGCCAGCACCGCCGACTGGCGCGAGACGCCCAGGATGTCCGACAGCGGCGCCAGCACGGGCAGAGTCACGAGCGCCTGCCCGGAGCCGGACGGGACGATCAGGTTGAACACCGCCTGCATCAGGAACATCCCGACGACGAACAGCACGGGCGGCAGGAAGCCCACGGACTCCCCCAGCCCGTAGACGATCGTGTCCAGGATGTGCCCGTCCTCGAGGACGATGGCCACGCCGCGGGCCACACCGACTATGAGCGCGCCGGCGAGCACATCGCGCATGCCCTGGTCGAACCCCTCGGCCATCTCGCGGGTCTTCAGCCCCGCGACCAGCCCGACGACGATCGCGGTGAGGATGAACATGCCCGCGAACTCGGGGAAGAACCAGCCCTGGGTGAGGATCCCCCACACCAGCAGCCCGGCCAGCACGAGCAGGGCGACGGCCGCCGCGCGCTGGCGCCCGGTGAAGCGCGGGGTGGACTCCAGGTCCAGGCGATCGCGGTCGCGGATGGTGGTGTCCGCATGACCGTGCAGCACCGAGCGCGTGGGGTCGGCGGCCACGCGGCGGGCGTACCACATCACGTAGGCGATGCCCGTGGCCAGGTAGAAGACGTAGAGCACGATGCGCAGCCCGATGCCCGAGAAGGGCTCCAGCCCGGCGATCTGCTGGCCCAGCCCGGTGTTGATCGGGTTGAGGAAACCTGCGGCGAAGCCCGCGCCCGTGCCCAGCAGCGCGATCCCGGCGGCCACCACTCGGTCGTAGCCCAGGCTGAGGATCAGCGGCATGATCGCCGGGATGTAGACCAGCGAGAGCTCGGGCACGCCGATGAAGCTGGCGATCAGCGAGAAGACCGTCATCAGCACGGGGATCACCACGATCCCCCGCCCGGAGAAGGCCCGCGCCACGGCGGCCAGGGCGACGTCGACCAGCCCCGTGCGGCGGATGACCTCGAACATGCCGCCGATCGTGAAGACGAAGAACACGATGGCCCCGGCATCCACCAGACCCCGCGGGATGGCGGTGAGCAGCTGCATAGCGGTGACCGGCGACTGCTCGATGAACGAGAAGCTGTCCGGGTCCACGACCTCCTGGCCGCCCGGTCCCGCCATCCGCTCGTACTGCCCTGCCGGGACGATCCAGCTGGCGACGGCGGCCAGCAGAGCGAAGACGATCAGGATGACGTAGACGTGCGGGAAGCGATCCCGCGGGGCGGTGGGATCGACCACAGGGGGCGTCGGCTCGGCGGAGGACGCGTCGCGCGAGACGGGTGGCTCTTCGGAGGATGCGGACGTGGACATGGGGGCTCCCTCGCGGGTCGGGCAGGTTCGTCGCACGCCAGCTGGCAGCGGAGGCGCGCCTGCTTTCGAACCTATGCACCCCGTCGCGGGCACCCCAAGAACGAAGACTCGGTCCGTAACCGGCCTCGCCGACGTGTCACCAACCCGCCGCCCCGGACTCCCGGCGACGAGCCTCCAGTCCCTGGGCGGCCTTCCGAACACGACGAGAAGCACCCCGAACCGAAGAGGGTTCGGGGTGCTTCAGATGCGCTGAGACATCACAGAGTGGAAGCAATGGAGCGTTGTGGGAACAGGCGACCTCGGGTCGAGAGGCTGGTTTCCGCGTGGAATCAAGGGGTTTGCGCGGATGCAGAGTCCGACGGCGAGGCCGACGACCCGTTGATCGGCGCGTCGGCGGAACCAAAGAAACGACCTCGAACACGCCTGACCGACGAGGAAGTGGACGCTATGCGAACAGCCCGCGCACAGGGCATCAGCGTGAACGCCGTGGCTCGTCAGTTCGGGGTGCACCGGGGCACGGTGTGGGCGAAGACGCGGTGATGAACCCGACGGCGACGCGGGAGTTGAACTGACCTCGACCCCCTCGCGCCTCGAATCTCGGCGGGGCGTTCTGCCGCATAAAATCAACGATCTACGGCGTCTAGATTGTGGATAACTTCACCGTAGTACCCCGACATACACGTTGCTTAGCACTTTCGTTAGCACTTTTCAGCACTGCCGGGGCTCCGTGATTCACCGTTCCGAGGCGGCCGTGGGCGGCCCGTAGCGTCGGTATCGGGCGGGAGTGACGCCGACGTGTCGTTGGAAAATTTCCGCGGCGTGGCCTCGGCTGTTCCACCCGACGCGACCTATCGCCACGGTCACGGGTACTTCGGTCTCGCGCAGCAGCCGGGCCAGCTCTGCGACGCGAAGCATCGTGAGGTATCTGTGCGGGGTGCTGCCGTAGGCGTCCTCGAAGACGCGCACCAATTGCTTATCCGATAGGTGCACGTGCTCACAGAGCAGGGCCAGGTTCCACCGCTTCGCTATGTTTCCGCGCAGCAGCGCTTCGACCGCGAGGGCTTCTCTGCGGGCGGGCCGAAACTCTCGCCATCGTGCGGGGCTCTCGACTGATCGCCGTCGCTGATGGACGGGAACGAGCAACGCATCCGGAGCCGCGCGTACGTGCGGAGCGAGCGTGCCCAACAGCATCGAGAGGCGTGCTTGCAGCAGGAAGTACGAGGCCGGGTACTCGCGTCTTTCGTAGAGGGTCGTCATCTCATCGAGCACGAGGATCAGGCGATTGGCGTCCTCACCGTTCACATGGAGCACATGAGCGGCATCCGGAAACAAGGCCCCGGCGTACTGTCTCACGACGTAGCGATCCGCGAACACGTCGGGATGCTGCCAGTAGAGCTGATCGAGCAGGTAGTCCACGTCGACCAAGAGCGTCGTCAGGGTGGCGGTGCCCTCGGGCTCGTAGGTGAAGACAGTACGCGGGGCGATCAGCACGGCGTGACCAAAAGCGATCGGGTGTTGACGCTCCCCGACGGTGAGAACCACCGAGCCATCGCGGACCACGAGGAACGCCACGCAGTCGAAGACGCGCGGGCCGACCTGCTTCCGCAGACTGCCTCGTATCCACCGCGAACGGCTGGAAGAGCGCCGACCCTTTCAGCACTGCCAGTGAAGCCTTGTGTTAGCCGCAGCGTTCCGCTGCCCGCTTCTCGGTGCGGATGAAGACTGGTCATACAACCACGGGTTCACCTCGAAATGAGAGTGCCAGAGGCTCCAACGGTAGTCGCCTGCGCCTTGCTCCATAACTCAGCTCCGTGCGGGGTCGCTCAGGGCGGTGTCGATGGCCTGGAGAGTGCGCACAGTGGTCAGGACATCTTCGGCAGGCAGGTCGAGCGAGCCGAGCAGATCGCGGTACATGCCCCGCACGATCCCCACCGACCGTGCCGCTTCCTCGGTTAGATGCAGGCGTGCCGCGCGGCGGTCCGCCGGGTCGGGGCGGCGCTCGATCTGCCCTTTGGCGATGAGTCCGCGCAGCGCCGTGCTCGCGTTGCTCGATGTCAGCGACAGGCCCGAGGCCAGTCCCGAGGGGGCCACGCCGGGGTTGGCGTCGATGTGCAGCAGCACCAGGCACTCCAACGGTGACAGCGGCGCGACCGCGGGGTCCTGCAACGGGTAGGCGCGCAGCTTCCGCTCGACATGCAGCACCGCGTCCGCGAGCCGCACCAACGGGTCCGCACCGGTTGGTGCCGGCCCGCTCACCGGCTTCTCGTCTGGTCGCATATGCTTATGCTATCATAGCGTTGTTTTCATAACTATAGTTTTAGAAAGAGCCGGGCGGGGATGACCGACACGGGAACAGGGCGACAGGCAGCGGGCACGCCCGTCCAGGCGGCGGGCAAGGCGATCGGTGCGGGACTGTTGTCGACGCTGGCGCTGCTGATGGGGCTCGCCTCGTTCGGGATCGACCTGTACCTGCCGGCGTTCCCGGTGATGACGACGGAGCTGTCGACCACGGCGACCGGGGTGCAGCTGTCGCTCACGGCGTTCCTGATCGGCGCTGGGGCCGGGCAGCTGGTCTTCGGGCCGTGGTCGGATCGCGCCGGCCGGGTGGTGCCGCTGGTGATCGGGGCGGTGCTGTTCGTCGCCGCGAGCGTGACCGCCACGCTCGCAGGCAGTATCGAGCTGCTCGTGGCCGCCCGGCTGGTCCAGGGCCTGGGCGGGGCGGCGGGGATGGTGATCGGCCGGGCGATCATCCTTGACCGTGCTCGCGGCACGGAGGCGGCACGGGCGTTGAGTATCATGATGCTCATCGGCGGGATCGCCCCGATCGTCGCCCCGGTCGCCGGCGGTGCCCTGGTCGGCCCGGTCGGATGGCGGGGCCTGCTCGGGATCGTCACCGGCCTGGGCGTGATCGCCCTGGCATGCGTGCTCGTGTTCGTGCGGGAATCGTTGCCCCGCGAGATCCGCAGAGCCCGTGCGGGCACGGCGCAGCGCGGTGGCTGGCGGGGCCTGGTCTCGCGGGCCTATCTGGGGAACACGGCCGCGTATGCGTTCGGGATGGCGATCATGATGGCCTACATCTCCGCCTCACCGTTCGTCTACCAGGACATGATCGGCCTGAGCGCGGCCGCCTATGGGATCGCGTTCGCGATCAACGCCGTCGGCCTGATGATCGCCACCACTGTCGCGGCCCGTCTTGCCGGTCCCGTCTCGCTGCGCGGGTTGACCCTCACCGGCCTGACGATCAGCCTGGCCGCGGTCGTCGCGATCGTGATCCTCACCCTCACCGACGCACCCGCCGGGTGGCTGATGGTGCCCCTGTTCGTCGCGATCGCCCCGCTCGGGCTGGTGTTCGGCAACGCGACCGCCCTGGCCATGTCCGCCGTGCCCCCGGCCGCGACCGGCGCAGGGTCGGCGCTGCTCGGGGCGGTGCAGTTCGCCCTCGCCGGCCTCGTCGCCGCCCTGGTCGGCATCGCCGGCGAGCACACCGCCATCCCCCTCGGGGTGACCATGCTCGCCGCCGCGATCATCGCGCTCCTCGGCCTGCTCCTGGCCACACCCCGACCACGGCGGGAACCCGCCGCCTGACCCCCGGCGGCCCTCTATCCATCTCGTTCGATCCATAAGGAGAAGAAACCATGACTCGCATCCATGTCCTCGGCGGCACCGGGTACGCCGGCAGCCGTATCGTCCGCGAGGCCGCCAAGCGTGGCCACCAGGTCGTCTCGTACAGCCGTTCCATCCCCGACAAGCAGACCCCGGGCGTCGAGTACCGGGCCGGTGACGTGCAAGACCCCGCGTTCCTGGCCTCAGCATTCGAGCACACGGACGTCGTGATCTCGGCACTGTCCACCCACGGCGGGCTCGCCGGCAAAGGCCGCCTCCGCGCCCTGCTGTCCACGGCGGCCGGGCTCGCCGCGGAACGAGGCGTGCGCTTCGGGGTAATGGGCGGGGCCGGCTCGCTCCTGATCGCACCAGGCGGACCCCGCCTGGTCGACACCCCCGGCTTCCCCGAGGTCGCCAAGCCCGAATCCCTCGAACTCGCCGGAGCCCTCGACGACCTCCGCGCGAACACCGACGACCGCCTCGACTGGTTCCTCATCAGCCCCGCCGAGAACTTCGGCAAGCACGCCCCCGGCACCGCCCGCGGCCACTACCGCATCGGTGATGACATCCTCCTGCGCGACGAGAACGGCGTCTCGGAAATCTCCGGCGACGACATCGCCCTCGCCATCACCGACGAGATCGAGAAGCCCGCCCACCACCGCACACGCTTCTCCGTCGCCTACTGACCACCGAAGAGCGGACGCTCTCCACCGACCCCAGGCCGCAGGCCGCGTCGGTGAACGAGGCGAACCGAGAACCGAGTTCACCGTACCTGATGCGCCGATAGAAATAAGGCGGTACTGCCTCGAAACAGGAACACTGCCTTCCCTGCGGTCTCCAATCCTCCTCCTGCTCGCCGCGCCGAGCACGTGACTCAGGACTGATATGTGCCCTCCACTTAGCCCCAAGCATCTTCAGCCACTTACTACTCCGCCTGCCTCTTCTCTTCTGAATGGACGTATCGCTACCTGGCGGTAGGTCATCCGCCCCACTCCTGGTCTTGTGCTTGCCGACCCGAGGAACTGCCGTGAGCAGCCTGCCTGCCTACCTACCGTGGTCTATAGGCTGCGTGTCGGCCCTTCGCGGTGCGGCCCGCTGCGGTGGGGGTCGTGCGCGAATGGGTCGGGAAGCCGCTGTGCCCGCTCTGCGGCTCGTTGCCGCGCTTGCTCCTGCTCGGCGCGCTTGGCTTCGATGCGTTCGGCGGCTTCGTTCACGGGCAGGCTACGGAGTTCGTCGGCTTCGGCCCGAGTCATGGCGGCCCGGTTTCTGGTGTCGCGAGCCTTACGGTGGGCCCTGTGGGGATCGAACCCACGACCCATGGATTATCAGTCCCGCCGACACAAGGTGTCGCCGGCTCACGTCCACAGGGCAACCCGCTCGTGCCGTCTGGACGGAGGTCACCGCCGAACGCGAGCCACCACGTGCTCATCTCGCGGCCTGATCGGCTAGGGCGTGTCTCCTACGCGACGAGGCGCCCTTCCTGGAAGCCGGCATCACGCACACCCCCATGATCCTGCGGCGCTGAGCAGCTCTGCGGCCCCACCCTGCACCGGTGCGCGCCCAGATGAGAATCGACTGATGAACTGAGCGGACTCCCGGCGGATCCCTACCTGCGTTGCATCCGCCGTTCACACGCGCCTGCCTATAGTACCGAGATGCTCCCCCGCGCTCCCCGCCAGATCTACCGCTACGCCCAGCTACTCTCCGGCCCCCGCCGAACCCCGCTCTTCGACCGGCACCTGGCCTACCTGCTGGTGGTCATCGCCGGGGCTCTGAACTCCGTCGGCTTCGTGGCCGTGGGTCTCTACACGTCGCACATGACCGGGATGACGGCCTCGGCCGCCGATCACTTCATGACCGGCGACTGGCGCCTGGTGCTGGCGGCGGCCCTGGCCGTGTCCTCATTCATCGTCGGGGCGATCATGTGCACCGTGGTCTTCACCTGGGGCCGACGACGACGGCTCTCGAGCCGCTACGCCAACGTCCTGGCACTGGAGGGCGTACTGATGCTCGTGACCGGTCTGCTGGCCGGGCGATTCGAGGGCCCTGAGACGGAGCTGGTGCTCGTGGCGCCGCTGTGCTTCACCATGGGCCTGCAGAACGCCCTGATCACCAAGATCCGCGACTTCCCGGTGCGAACCACCCACGTCACGGGGATGGTGACCGATATCGCCGTGGAGCTCGGCCGCATCCTCTACCGCAGCCGGGACGCCGCCCCAGTGCGCGGTGACCGGGAGAAGCTGCGGGTGCTCACTGTGCTCGTGGGCCTGTTCTTCCTCGGCGGGATCGTGGGCACGCTGGGTTACTGGGGAATGGGCTTCGGCGCCCTGGTCTTCGGCGCCGCCCTGATCCTGACCGCATCCCTGCCGCCGATCGCGCGCGACTTTGCCGGGCCCGGCACCGGGCCGGCGCGGCGGGGCGGGGTCGCCGCGTGATCGAGTCGAACGGCGGTTGAGTCTGGACAAGCAATGGCGCGGGATCGCCACTAGCGGCCTCTGAGGCGCGTGCGATCGCGGCCAGCATCCACCGCTGGATCACCACCAAGTCCCGCATGTGGGCCGACGGCCCCGCCGTCTACGAAGCCACGTTGTCCACCATCCAAGCGGGACTGCCGCGGAGGCCACCCGCAGACCCAGGGCAAAGTCGAGCGCTTCCAGCAGACCCTGAAGAAGTGGCTGGCAGCCCAGCCCCCACCAGCAGACCTGCCGGGCCTGCAGGCCCTGCTCGATCAGTTCCGCGAGATCTACAACACTCAGCGGATCCACTCAGCGAAGAAGACCACCCCGTACGCCGCCTACATCGCCGCACCGAAGGACACCCCAGGGCCCCTGGCACCGGCCACGACCCGGTTCCGCACCGACAAGATCGACGCCACGGGCAAAGTCACGCTGTGCTACGACGGCCAGCTCTTCCACATCGGCATCGGCCGAGCCCACGCCCGAACCCACGTCGTTCTGATCGTTGAGGACCGCGAGATCACCATCGTGGCCAAGGCCACCGGAGAGATCCTCCGCGAGCTCACCCTGGACCCCACGCGGAAGTACCAGCCACAACGAAAAACACCCCGAACCTGAGGGTTCGGGGTGTTTCCCATGTACTGAGACATCACAATGGTGGGCCCTGTGGGGATCGAACCATGGATTACTGGGTCCGGACGCCACTGTAGACCGCGCAGTCATCCTCACCTGGTTGTGGCTTGGCGCCGTTGGCATCTCCCCCACGGTTGAGGTTCGCCCCCAGCTTGCTGCGGCAAGCCTCAGCCTGCTGGAAGGCGAACAAAGGTCTGAGCAGGCCGGTCTCAATCCAGAGAGGCCAGCAGATCCGCGCAGGCGATCTCGCAGCGCCGGCACGCCTCCGCGCAGACCCGGCAATGCTCATGCATATCCACGTGCTTTTCGCACTCTTCGGCGCAGGACCGGCACGCCGTCCGGCACGTTTCGAGCGCGGCGCGGTTGACGTCGATGTTGTTGCCGGTCTGGCGGGAGAGCACCCTCCCGGTGGTCTCGCAGAGGTCGGCGCAGTCCAGGTTCAGACGGATGCACTGGGTCAGCTCCGCGACCATGTCCTCGGCCAGGCAGGCGTCGGCGCAGGCGGTGCAGGTCTGCGCGCACTCGAAGCAGGCCTCGATGCATTCGGCCAGTTTCTGGGTGTCGATGCCGCCGAGATCCTTCGGGTACGTCTCCAGCATCGAGCTCACGTGATGAGTCATGGTCTCGCTCTTTCTGTCGATCCGAACGGAGCGGGCTGGCAGGCACCAACCCGCTCCGTTGACCATAGACAGCGACCGGCAGGAGGCGGAAGGGCGAAGCCATGAAGAGTTCGTGAAGACGCGCGGGCCGGGACACCGCCCCTTTCACGCTTACTCGGCGGGCTGGAGCTCGCTTTCGACGAACCACTTGTGGTTGGCCATCTCCATGCCATCGATCGTGGTGTCGACCATGTACACGGTCTCCTCGGTCGAGCTCTCGATCGTCGCCTCGGCGCCCTCCATGCCGGGCATGTGATCGGCCTCCAGCACGACCTCGGTACCCGCCGGAAGAGGCGCCTCACCCGGATCTTCCAGCTCCTCGTGCACGACCCACTTGTGGTCGACGACGGGCTCGCCACCATCTGTGGGCGTGTAGCTCACCGAGTAGGCCGTCGTATCGAAGGCACCGGTGATCGTCGCCTCTGCCCCCGCCATGCCGGGCATGTGGTCAGCGGTGAGAACCGCCGTCGAGTCGATCGGATAGGTGGGATCGGCTGCGGCCTCGATGCCCTCGGGCGGGGGCCCGCCCTCGGGATTGTGCCCGGCCATACCCCCGGAACCATGATCCATGCCCATGTCCATATTCGATGACTCGGACGATGTCGACGGCGCAGCCGCCGCCTCGGACGCCGTCTGCGACGGTGCGGGTTGTGCGTCTTCCTCCTCCGCGGTGCCTCCGCAGGCGGTCAGCGCGAGCATGCTCACCGCTGCGGTAGCGGCCATGCTGGTAGTCCAGATGGACTTCTTCATCTCGTCTCCTTCGTTGATGTTCCTTCAGGCGTGGATGGCCTGAAAGTCTCTATGCCAACCCTGCGACAACAGACTGGCGAAGAATTGATGGCCACGCTGACGACCCGGGTCAGGTCTGATTCTTTGCCCATTCGACCGACCCCTCAGCGGTGAGGTCGAGGCCGCGCAGCGTCTGCGCATTGAGCGCGACCACCACCGTAGAGGCGCCCATGAGCAGCGCGCCGATGGCCATGGGCATGACGAACCCGATGGGGGCCAGCACACCGGCTGCCAGCGGCACCGAGATCAGGTTGTAGCCGGCAGCCCACCAGAGGTTCTGCACCATCTTGCGGTAGGAGGCGCGCGAGAGCCGCACGACCGAGACCACCGCGCGCGGATCCTCGGAGGCGAGGATGATCCCGGCCGAGGCGATCGCGACGTCGGTTCCGGCGCCGATCGCGAGCCCGACATCGGCCTGGGCCAGAGCCGGAGCATCGTTCACACCATCGCCGACCATCGCGACCTTCTTGCCCTGTTCCTGCAACTGGCGGACCCGGGCGCTCTTCTCCTCGGGACGGACCTGAGCCTCGATGCGGTCGATGCCCAATTCGCGGCCAACGGCCTCGGCGACGTTGTGGGCATCGCCGGTCAGCATCGCCGTCTCGATCCCCAGGCGGTGCAGGGCCTCGATCGCCTCGCGGGCGGCCGGACGGACCTCGTCGGCCAAGGCTAGGGCCCCGGCAACTCGGCCCTCGACGAGGACGTGCAGAACGATCCGCCCGTCCTGAGCCCATTCGTCGGTGGACAGCGGCTCCGCACCGGCCTGGCTGAGCAGCGCGGGGCCACCGACGCGGATGTCGGTGCCCTCGACGGTGGCCGAGACGCCGACCGCGGTCGCGCTGTCGTGGCCGGTGGCCTGCGGCACGGCAAGGTTACGGTCTTGTGCGGCGGCCACGATCGCCCGCGCCAGAGGGTGCTGGCTCTGCGCTTCGGTCGCGGCCGCGAGGGCCACGAGACGGTCCTCGTTCATGCCCGCCGGGGCGTTTGGTGCCAGCTGCACGCCCAGCAGAGCGGGCTCGCCGAGGGTGAGGGTGCCGGTCTTGTCGAAGACGACGGTGTCGATGCTGCGCACGAGCTCAAGGGCCTTGCGGTCCGAGACGAGGATGCCCTGGCGGGCGGCCCGTCCGGTCGAGATCGAGACGACCAGCGGGATCGCAAGCCCCAGAGCGTGGGGACAGGCGATGACCAGGACGGTGACAACACGGACCAGCGCCATGCTGGGTGTGCCGAGGATCGCCCACACGACGGCGGTGATCGCGGCAGCGAGGAGGGCGAACCAGAACAGCAGGTTCGCCGCCTTGTCGGCGAGGCGCTGGGCGCGGGTCGATGAAGACTGAGCGTCCTGGACCAGACGCTGGATGCCGGCCAGCGCCGTGTTCTCGCCGATCTCGGTGACCTGGAGGGTGAATGGCCGATCGGTCGCCACAGTGCCGGCCACGACCCGGTCGCCCCGCCCGCGCAGGACGGGGACCGACTCACCGGTGACCATGGACTCGTCGATGTCGGCCTCGCCCTCGATCACCTCACCATCGGCGGGGATGCGTCCGCCCGGGCGGACAAGCACGCGGTCGCCGACGGCGAGGTCCGAGGGCGCGACCGTGCGCGTCGAGCCGTCAGGGTCGAGCACCTCAGCCTCGTCGGGCAGCAGGGCCGCGAGCTCATCGAGCGCGTTGGAGGTGCGGGCCAGAGACGCCATCTCGACCCAGTGCCCCAGCAGCATGATCACGACCAGCAGTGCCAGCTCCCACCAGAACTCCAGGTCCGGTGGCAGCAGCCCGAGGTGGCTGCCCCAGGATGCGAAGAACGCCACCGAGATGCCCAGGGTGATTAGGGTCATCATGCCGGGTTTGCGCTGCCGGAGTTCGTCGACCGCACCGGTCAGGAACGGGCGGCCGCCCCAGACGTAGAGCACGGTGCCGAGGATCACGGGGACCCAGGTGATCAGTGCGTTGTCCGGCAACTGGTAGCCCAGCAGGTGCGCGAAGCTGCCGCTGAGAAAGATCGTGGGGATCGAGATGACCAGGGAGATCCAGAACAAGCGGCGGAACATGGCGACGTGGTCATGTCCACCATGGCCTCCATGGTCACCGTTTCCCTCGTGGCCGCCGTCACCCGAGTGCTCGTCCTGGGAATCGTGGGGGTGATCGGGGGTGGGGGCCTCGCGCAAGGGCGAGGTTCCACCATGGTGGTGGGCGTGCGAATCCGTCATAGTTGCCTCCTCATTCTCGACAATACCCCCCGGGGGTATGTTTGGCGAGGAGTTTCCGGGAAGTTGTAATGCTTCCTAAGCCCACCCCGGCCACCAGGGCGGGCAGGTAGTGGATAGCGGTCAACCCGATCAGAGCCAGCCCCCGAGCTGCGTCGATGCCGCTCAGCCGCTTCCGCGACAGAGCCGCGCCTTCGGCGCTCATCGCCGGGACCATCTCCTGGCGCTTAGAGGCCTCGCTCATGGTCGTCTCCCTGAAGTTGTCTTGTTGCGGTAAGTCCCGCCCGGTGGGCATTCTCGGCCCTGGTCAGCTCACAGCCCAGCTGTCACAGCAGCTGCTGTGTTGTCGCTCCCCCGTCGACCGTGCGCAGCACCTGGTTTTTTGCCATCAGCAGCGCTTCTACGTCACCGTCATCGGTGCGGCTGGCCCCCAGGGCGGTGATCTCCCCGAGGGGTTCTTCACTGGAGGTCCAGTTAGCACCGGCATCGGTGCTGGTCAGCAGGCGCCCGTCAATCCCTGTGGCGGCGATGGTGCGGTCGTCGGCCCAGGCCACCAGTGAGGCCAGCTGGGGGGTGTTCAGGGGGGACCAGCTGGCGCCGTCGTCAGTGGAGCGCAGCACGCCGTTTTCTGTGGCAGCCAGCACCGCTCCCGATTTCGGGGACACGGCCAAAGAAACCGGGGCCGAGGGAATGGCGCGCATCTGCCAGGTGCGCCCGTCGGGGCTGAACCGAAGTTGCCCATCGAAGGCGATGATCCCGGCGGGGCCGGCAGCCAGGGCGTGGAAATCCGATTCCCCGCCGCGAGAGAGCACACTCCAGCTCTGCCCGCCGTCGGCGGACTCGGCCAGCCCCAATGGCTCGGGTAGGTCCACGCCCAGGCCGGGGTGGCCTGAGGCCAGGTAGCGGCCGTCGGCGGCGATGGTGAAGCCCATCAGATCCACGATGGGCCCGGCTCTGGTCAGGTCCCCGTCCTCGAGACGGTAGAGGCCCTCGTGGGTGGCCAGCAGCACGGCCCCGTCGGCCGGAGCGCGCGTGATGGCATGGACATGAGTGATCGCCGTGGCCTCGCCGGCGCCCTCACCGGAGGGGGCCGATGTGGAGGTACCCGGCTGCGGGGAGCAAGCTGCGACCGCCAGCCCGGTCCCTGTGACCAGGCCCAAACCGAGGAGAGCCCGTCGGGGCATGAGCGTCATCGGCGGTATCTCATCTCGATCATCATTCCGGCCTCGCCGTGGTACAGGTTGTGGCAGTGGACCATCCAATCCCCGGGATTGTCGGCTTGCAGTTGCAGGGCCAGGGATTGCATCGGGGCGAGCATGACCGTGTCTTTGCGTAATCCGTTGGGCAGGGCGAAGGTGTGGCCGTGGACGTGCAGCGGGTGGGCCATCATGGTCTGGTTGGCCGCGTCCAGCTGGACGCGTTGGCCTTCTCGGATCATCAGCGGGTCATTCTTGCCGTATGGAGCGCCGTTGAACCCCCACTGGTAAGGGTCCATCTGTCCGGTCAGCGCCATAGGCAGGGCCACTTCGACGTCCCGGGTCTCCAACCGGGCGCTGTCGGCCGGCTCCAGTTCGGCGCCGATCAAGGCCGGGCAACGCAGTTCCTTCGGCGTCACCGTCGGGGCCGGTGCGGCGCCGGAGCCGGTGCGGATCAACGCCATGGCCTGGCCGTCCTTGCCCATGGGGGCGGCCACGAACGGGAAGACCCCGTCAGCTATGGTGACGATCGCGTCGTAACGTTCGCCCATGCCGATGGCCAGCGCGTCCGTCTCCTGCGGCTTCACGGGGAACCCATCGGTGTGGGTCACCTCCATGCGGTGCCCGCCGAGAGCGACGGTAAAGATGGTGTCGGCGGCGGCATTGATGATCCGCAGCCGCACCCGGTCCCCCGGCTTGGCGGCCAGCACATCCGGGGCCTCCGGCACCTTGCCGTTGACCAGGTAATGCGGGTAGGTCACGTCCCCGGCGTCCTCGCCGTAGGGCGAGTCTCCACCGCCCTTCATCGGTGCGTGATCCATACCGCCCATAGCCTCCGGGGAGCTCATGTCCATGTCCCCGTGGTCCATTCCGGTCATGCCCCCGTGGCCGGCCCCGTTCCCACTGGAGGAGGTGAGCGCCTGGAGCACGTCCTCGGGCGTGCGTCCCGTGCCGTCGAGCCAGTCATCGAGCACGAGCACCCATTCGTGGTCATAGCGCCCTGGTTCTCTGGGGTCATCGATGATCAGCGGGGCGTACAGAGCCCGGTCCAGTTGAACCCCGACGTGGGGGTGGTAGAAGTAGGTCCCCGGATCCGGTGCGGTGAATTCGTAGGTGTAGGTGCTCCCGGTGGCGATCGGGTCCTGGGTCAACCCTGGCACCCCGTCGGCAGCGGCTTCCAGGGCGATGCCATGCCAATGCACGGTGGTCTCGGCCGGCAACTGGTTGTCGACGGTGATCCGTAGCCGGTCCCCGGCCGTGGCCCGGATCAGCGGTCCAGGGACCGTGTCACCGTAGGCCCACGTATCGACCTGCAAGCCTCCCAAGTCCAGGGTCGCCGGCTGCGCGACAAGCGTCTTCTCCACCAGAGCCCGGCCGGGAAGTGACGGTGCCGCGGAGGAACCCGCAGCAGGTGCACCCCCTGCCAGGACACCAGCACCGAGCAGGCCGAAGCCACCAGTCAACATCCGTCTGCGGGAAACCTGATTCATGATTCCTTTCCGAGGCACAGCAGGGCACGAACGACGACAACCATTCTGGATCCGCGCACAGGCGTAGAGACCGGGATTATTTTGAAGATTCAGCGAAGATCGCAGATGACCTGCGCTCTTGCGGTCACCCGATCACAGCGTGGGGACGACACTGGAGGCATGAACCCAGGCATCGATTCCCCGTCCCATCCGGGACGGGTGCTCGTGGTCGACGACGAGAAGGCCCTAGCGCAGATGATCGCGACGTATCTCTCCCGCGCCGGCTACACCGTGGACCAGGCCCACACCGGCCCCGCGGCCCTTGAAGCAGCCCGAAACCAGCACCCGGATGTGGTGGTCCTGGATCTGGGGCTGCCAGGTCTGGACGGGATCGAGGTGTGCCGTGCCCTTCGGTCTTTCTCCGAGTGCTATGTGCTCATACTCACCGCCCGTGGGGACGAGGACGACAAGCTGACCGGACTGGAGGTGGGCGCCGATGACTACATCACCAAGCCCTTCAGCGTGCGCGAACTCGTCGCACGGGTCCAGGCCGTGCTGCGACGCCCGCGCACCGTCACCGTTCGAGAGGCCCCATGGGTCTTCGGGGACCTGGTCATCGACCTCGCTGCCCACGAGGCCCGGGTGAGCGGGGCCGCGGTCGCACTGACGCGCACCGAGTTCAATCTTTTGGCCACACTCTCGGCCGGCCCCGGACGGGCCTACTCCCGCCGTCAGCTCATCGACATCGTGTGGGATCCGTCCTGGGTGGGCGACGAGCGGATCGTGGACGTGCACATCGGGCATCTGCGCCGCAAACTCATTGAGGCACACCCCGATCTTGACTGCATCAGCACGGTCCGAGGGGTCGGTTACCGCATGGCAAGCCGATGAGCAGGCACCGCCCACGAGGCTTGGCCTCCCGGTTCTTCCTGGCGCAAACCATCGTGGTGATCGCCAGCATCCTCGCCGCGGTCCTCGCCGCCTCCATAGTGGGCCCGGCGATCTTTCACGAGCACCTGCTGCGCGCTGGGGCCGGGCACGACGCCACCCAGCTGATGCATGTGGAACAGGCCTACCGCGACACCAACCTCTGGACCCTGGGGATGGCCCTGGCCACTGCCCTGGTATGCGCCCTGGGCGTCACCTTGGTGTTCACCCGCCGCCTCCAGCGCCCGATCGACGCACTCACCCACGCGGCCCAGGCCATGGCCCGCAGCCGCTACGACACCCGGGTCCCCGCCATGGGCGCCGGCGCTGAGGTGGACGCCCTCGCCGGGGCGTTCAACACCATGGCCGCCCAGCTGGAGCGCACCGAAGACACCCGCCGACGGATGCTCTCCGACCTGGCCCACGAGATGCGCACCCCCATCTCCGTGCTCACGGTCTACCTGGAGGCGCTCCAGGACGAGGTCGCCCACTGGGACGAGACCACCAGCGAGCTCATGGGTGAACAGCTCGCCCGCCTCACCCGTCTGGTGGAAGACATCAACGACGTCTCCCGCGCGGAGGAAGGCCGCATCATCCTGGACCGCACCGAACAACCTGTGGCCGAGCTGGTGCGCGCGGCCGCCGAGGCCTACCGGGAGGCCTACGCCGCCGAAGGTGTGGCCCTGAACATCGACGTCGACGAGACCGCCGGGGACATCGAGGCCGACCGGCAACGCATGGGCCAGGTGCTGGGCAACCTGCTCTCCAACGCCCTGCGCCACACCCCAGCCGGCGGACAGGTCACGCTCAGCGCCAACCGGCAGGGCCCAGGGCGGGTGGCCATCCGTGTCGCCGATACCGGCGACGGCATCAGCCTGGAGCAGATACCTCACCTTTTTGAACGTTTCTACCGCGGTGACACCGCCCGCGACCGCGACCATGGTGGCTCCGGGATCGGCCTGACCATTTCCAAGGCCCTGGCCGAAGCCCACGGCGGACGTCTCACAGCCACCTCCCCTGGTCGCGGGCAGGGCGCGGTCTTCACGGTGGAGCTACCCGCCCACCAGCGGACTGGGTCATCCCCGGCTACGGTGAGCGCACGAAACTGAAGCGTCCTGGGTTTCGTCCGTGGTCAGACGGTCGCGGGTGCGGTCGTCGTGGGGTGAGTGTAGGCGGCCTCGACGTCTGCGGGGGGGCGGTAGTCGAGGGTCTCGTGAAGGCGCTGGGTGTTCCACCAGTTGACCCAGCCCATCGTGGCGAGTTCGACCGTGCTGGCCGTCTCCCAGACGGGCCGGGAGTAGATCAGATCGGTCTTGTAGAGCCCGTTGACGGTCTCTGCGAGAGCGTTGTCGTAGGAGTCTCCGACGGTGCCGACCGACGCGGTCACTCCCGCGGTCACGAGCGCGTCGGTGTAGGCCAACGACACGTACTGGGCGAGTTCAACCTGTCGATGCAACACCGGGTTGTTGAAGGGAGCGTAGTTGCTCGTCGAAGACCTCGGCGGGGGTCTTCCACCCGAGGACCTTGCGGGGGCGGTTGTTGAGGGTGTACGCGACGGCCTCGAGGTCTTCGGCCGACCAGCGCGACAGGTCCGTGCCTTTGGGGAAGTACTGCCGCAGCAGCCCGTTGGTGTTCTCGTTGGTCGGCCGCTGCCAGGGCGAGTGCGGGTCGGCGAAGAACACCTTGGTTCCGGTCTCCAGCGCGAACGTCGCGTGGCCGGACAGTTCCTTGCCGCGGTCCCAGGTGATGGTCTTGCGCAGCTGCTCGGGCAGCGTGGTCATCAACGCGGTCAGCGCGGCGTTCATCGCCACGGCACCGTAGCCACCCAGCGCTGGCCCGTTCTTCACGTACGGCGTCTCGCCATGGCCTTCCATGCGCGGCAGGTGCACCAGCAGGGTGGCGCGGCTGCTGCGTTCGACGAGGGTGCCGATCGCCGACCTACCGGTCCCGATGATCAGATCGCCCTCCCAATGTCCGTGCACCGCCCGGTCATCGGCCTCGGCCGGACGCTCGGACAGGACCACATCAGCGGTGACATGCCCCTGCGCCTTGTTGCGCGTACGAGCCCGCGGTGCTCGCAGCGCCCGACCGGTGCGCAGACAGGCGACCAGTTCGCGCTTGAGCGCGCCGCGCCCCTCGATGAACAGCGACTGGTAGATCGCCTCGTGGCTGATGCGCATGGACTCATCATCGGGGAAGTCGACCTTCAGACGCTGGCTGATCTGCTCCGGGCTCCATGCCCTCGACCAGCAACGATCCGCCCGGCGGGCCTTGTTCAAGCCCTTCCATGCCGGTGGTGTCGGGCCGTCGACGAACGTGCCGTCAGGTCGACGGATGCTGCCAGCGAGCCGCTCTTGGACGTACTCCCGCAACCGGTCGTTCTTGACGAGCTTCGCGGTCTTGGGACGCTTCGCAGCCTGCTGAGCCTTCCACTGCGCCACCACCGCCCGGTACTCCTGCTTCCCGCTCCTGGTCGCGGCGTTGCGGCGCAGCTCACGCGAGATCGCCCCAGGGTCACGGCCGATCGCGCGGGCGATCTCGCGCACGCCCTGACCTCGGGCGCGCAGGATCGCGATCTCCTCACGTTCCTCGAAGGACAGGTAGCGGCCGGTGGGTTCAACCAGCGAGATCGGTGGCATGCCGCCAGCGTGACGAAACCAGCGCGAGCCCACCGGCACGGACACGCCCACCCTCACCGCAGCCTCGGCCGAGGTGACGCCCGTGGCGATCAATCGCCAGAACTGACGCTGGACCGCACGCGAGGGCTCAGGCCGGCCCGGCGAACGCATCGGCGGGCGCAACGCCCGATCAGCACGCCACTGTCGACGAAGCCCCTCCGGCACATCGCTGGTCTTCCTGCTCCAGTCCACCGTCGCCATCCCTGACCACCTCCGCACTGAAGGTGTTGCGACGACCAGTTGAATCCACCGTCCGGAAGGACGGCTCGCAAGCCTCGCGGGGCCATCGAGGGTCGTGGCCGCATCCCCGGCATGGTGATGC